>NZ_CAJQUC010000022.1:0-462346 GCF_907163155.1 Candidatus Accumulibacter sp. ACC012 | reverse complement strand
CCCGACGCGGCGACCTGACGGCACTGGCGTTGGCCTTGTTCGGCAAACCCCCGGCCATCACGAGCGCTCCCCGAGTGCCACCAGCAGATTGGCCATCTCGACCGCCACCTGTGCGCAGTCGGCGCCTTTCTGGTGCATGCGGGCCAACGCCTGATCGTCGTCTTCGCAGGTCAGAATTCCGTTGGCGATGGGCACGCCGCTGTCGAGCTGCACTTCCATCACTCCCCGGCTCGAGTCGTTGGCGACGATCTCGAAATGATAGGTTTCGCCGCGGATGACCGCGCCGAGTGCGACCAGCGCGTCGAAACGCTCGCTTTGTGCCATCGTCTGCAGGGCCAGGGGGATCTCCAGAGCGCCCGGGACGGTGGTCAGCGTAATGCGCGCTGCGTCGACGCCGAGGCGCTGCAACTCACTGAGGCAGGCACTGAGCAGGCCTTCACCAATTTCCGGGCTGAAGCGGCTCATGACGATACCGATCGCCAGCCCTTCGCCGTCCAGCGAAGCCGCACATTCGTCGATGGCCTCGTCGCGACGCACGGGCGCGGTGTTGGTAGGCGTTGTCTGGATGCTCATCAGAGTCCTTCAAGGTCGGTCAGTTTGGCAATATGCCCAGTGACTTCGAGATCGAAGCCGGTCATGCTCGGCATCCGCCGCGGACTGGCCAGCAATTTCATCTTGCCGACCCCCAGATCACGCAGGATCTGCGCCCCGATACCGTAGATGCGCGGGTCCCAACGGGCAGCCGGACGTTTGCTCGCGGCTGGCTCACGGAGCATGGCGAGAATATCCTGACCGCTTTCGGGACGGTGCAGCAAGACGATCACCCCCGCCCTCGCCCGCGCCAACGCCGCTTGTGCGACGTCGAGCGAAAAAGTATGCCGCTCCCCACCCGGGTCAAGGAAATCGACGACCGAGAGCGGTTCATGCACCCGCACCAGCGTCTCCTGATCGGGGCAGATCTCGCCCTTGGTGAGCACCAGATGCACCTCGTTCGAGGTGCAATCGGTATACGCGTGCAGCATGAACTCGCCGTGCGCTGACTGTACCGCTTTCGACAGCGTGCGCTCGACCAGGGTCTCGTGCTGGCTGCGGTAATGAATCAGATCGGCGATGGTGCCGATCTTGAGGCCATGCTGGCGAGCGAAGTCGACCAGGTCGTGCAGACGGGCCATGCTGCCATCCTCGTTGAGGATCTCGCAAATCACCGCCGCTGGTTCGAGCCCGGCGAGCAGCGCCAGATCACAACCAGCTTCCGTATGCCCGGCACGCACCAGGACACCGCCCGCGCGCGCCATGATCGGAAAGACGTGCCCGGGCTGCACGATGTCGGTCGGCTCGGCGTTACGCGCCACCGCCGCCTGGATGGTCAGCGCGCGGTCCTGCGCCGAGATCCCCGTGGTCACCCCTTCGGCGGCTTCGATTGAAACCGTGAACGCCGTACTGTACGGACTCTTGTTGTCGCGCGCCATCTGCGTCAGGCCCAGTTGCCCGCAACGCGCTTCGGTCAACGTCAGGCAAATCAGGCCACGCCCGAAACGGGCCATGAAGTTGATCGCTTCCGGCGTAACATGCTCGGCGGCGAGAATCAAATCGCCTTCGTTCTCGCGGTCTTCCTCGTCGACCAGAACGACCATCCGTCCGGCACGCATTTCGACAATGATTTCTTCGATCGGTGATACATCGCCAGAAGTGCTCTGTGGTGCCATTCTTTACATCCTCCACGCCGGGCTTGCGCGTAAATAGGCCCACGCCAACTGGCGACAGGCCATCGCCTGCTAAGACGGGCAGGTTCCTCGGACGCCGCACCGCTCCAGCTGCGTCTGGAAGGGGCAAAGCTCGCCTGGCAAACGCCGCCCCGGCCAGCATCGCTCCCGAGCCCGGCATTCTCTCAGTTTCCGGGCTTGACCGCTATGCAGGGATGAGGCAGATGCTGCTATTGCGGCTATTCGTCGACCAACGCCCTGCCCGGCGATCGCCCAACAAGTCAATTATTCGTTTTATCATGGTCGACAGCGACAGCCCAGGGCAGTCGGCTGATCAGTTGAACGGTAACTGGGTGTGCGTCGGCACATTCCGACGAGGGTGAATGCCAAGAGGGCGAAGGATCAGTTCAATGTCAATCAATGAGAGCTTGTTGTTGATCGCCGCGGGAGTCGGCGTGGCCTTTTTCGCATGGCGCTCCTTCTATACACGTCGCTCAGCGAACGAGCAAGCGGAACGGACGGCAATTGAAGACGCTGCCCGTGCAGAGGCCCAGCGCAAGGCCGCAGAAGAAGCCGCTCGTGCCGAAGCCCAGCGCAAGGCCGCAGAAGAAGCCGCTCGTGCCGAAGCCCAGCGCAAGGCCGCAGAAGAAGCCGCTCGTGCCGAAGCCGAACGCAAGGCCGCAGAAGAAGCCGCTCGTGCAGAAGCCGAGCGCAAGGCCGCAGAAGAAGCCGCTCGTGCAGAAGCCGAACGCAAGGTCGCAGAAGAGGCCGCTCGTGCCGAAGCCGAACGCAAGGCCGCAGAAGAAGCCGCTCGTGCCGAAGCCGAACGCAAGGCCGCAGAAGAAGCCGCTCATGCCGAAGCCGAGCGCAAGGCCGCAGAAGAAGCCGCTCGTGCCGAAGCCGAGCGCAAGGCCGCAGAAGAAGCCGCTCGTGCCGAAGCCGAACGCAAGGCCGCAGAAGAAGCCGCTCGTGCCGAAGCCGAGCGCAAGGCCGCAGGAGAAGCCGCTCGTGCCGAAGCCGAGCGCAAGGCCGCAGAAGAAGCCGCTCGTGCCGAAGCCGAGCGCAAGGCCGCAGAAGAGGCCGCTCGTGCCGAAGCCGAGCGCAAGGCCGCAGAAGAAGCCGCTCGTGCCGAAGCCGAACGCAAGGCCGCCAGGGAGGCGGCGCAGGCCGAGGCCGACCGCCAGGCCGTTGAGAAAGCCCAGCGCCTGGAAGATGAGGAACGGCTGGCGGTCGACCAGGCCATTGCTCGAGAAACCGAGCGCCAGGCAAGCGAGGAAAATGCCCGCCGAGCGGCTGAACGGAAAGCTGCCGAGGACGCACGGCAGCTAGCCGCGGCCCGCACCGCGACTGTCGCGCCGGCAAAAGCGAAGACGCCAGAAGAAACAGTGGTCATGGTCGCAGACGATTCCAAGGTGGTCCGCGTCAAGACCGGCCGGCTGTTGGGCGCGCAGCACTATCAAGTGGTAATGGCTGAAGACGGACTGGACGCCGCCCGGCAAATCGAGAGAGCCTTACCCGATGTACTGATTACCGACGTTGATATGCCCGGCATGAGCGGCTTGCAGCTGACACGGCAGCTGCGTGCCCATGCGGCGACCGCAGGGCTGCCGATCATCATGGTCACTTCGGACAGTGAGCAGTTGCGCGGTGAAGCACACGCCGCGGGCGTAAACGTGCTGCTCGGCAAACCCTACCCCGAGGCGCAACTGCTCGCCCATATTCAGAGCTTGCTTAGCGGACAGAGCTGCACTTGAGGCAGCACGCAACGAGCAGCGGCGAGATGGAGAGGGAGAGCACAGCAAGGTCCGAACAAGCGCCGACGCACGCGGAACGAAAACCCGCGCTGGCCGAGTTCGTCATCGTCTGCCTGTGCGCTGAGTGGTGCGGCGTTTGCCGCGAGTACCAGGACGGCTTCGCGAAGCTTGCCCGCCAGTTTCCGGGAGCCGGATTTCACTGGCTGGATATCGAGGAACACGCCGACGATCTGGGCGACATTGACGTGGACAACTTCCCAACGCTGCTCATCAAGCGCCGGGAGCTGGTCCTTTTCTACGGGACGATGCTACCCACAGCAAGTCACCTGAAACGGACAATCGAAGCCTTCCTCGAACAAAGCATTGAAGAAAGTGAGGAATACGCTTCCTCGAACGTCGAGCGGCACGGCTGGCAGGACGACCAGGACCTGCGCCGACTCAACGCAACGAGCCTGGGCGAACTCTGCCCACAGGTCTAGCCAACGCGACGTTGTACCGCACCTACAGGGCAACCAGCACGCCCTGCTCGTCGCGTAGCGTACCGACGCGAATCAGGTCGCGAACCAGGCGCTGCGCCAGCGCCTGGTTACTGAGATTGAGATAGCGCGTGTTCACGCTCTGGCAGAAACTCAGGCCGGCCAGAAAATCAGGCAGATCGGCACGTGGCAGTTGCCGCCTTTCCAGCAAGGCAAAAGCAAGGATCACCTTGAGCGCGTGCCAGACGAGCAGATCGATATCCTGTTCGAAAGCCGCCAGCCGCCGATAGGCCCGCTCAAAAGCATCGTCGACCTCGATGAACGGCGCGCCATGACCGGGGATCACCAGCTCGACCGGCAGGCGAGCCAGCACGTCGAGCGTTTCACGGGCCGCCTTCAGGCCGCCGGCACCTTCCGGATGGCCGAGAATCTCCGAGAAGATGACCCCGAAGCCGTTCCGCCACAGGGCGTCGCCGGAGATCAGGATGCGCCGCTCGGGGTTGTGAAAAGCAAGCGCGTCCATATCGTGGCCGGGAACCGCAATGGCCCGCCAGTTGAGACCGCCGAGCTCGCTTTCATCGCCGGCGGCAATCGTCGCGTCGTGGCGAAAACGCGTAGCGGACTGGCCAAGCGGCGATAGCAAGAGCGCCTCTTGGTCCCACTCGGCAATCGTCGCATCAATGCCGTGCGGAACAATGACCTGGCAGCCGAAAGCCGCGCTCACCGCCGCGTTGCCGCCGATATGGTCGGAATGCGAATGGGTGTTCAGCAAGCGGGTCAGCCGCCGACCCGCTAGTGCGTGTTCGAGCAAGGCGACGGTCTGCTGGGCCTGCGTGACGTAGCCGCTGTCGATCAAGGCCGCCTGCTCGCCTTCAAGAAAGACGATATTGTTCGACGACAACCAGCCGCGCTCGAGAACCAGCAGGTTCTCGGGCAGCATCAGGGACCGTCCGGAGAATCGTCGGGAGACATCAGCGACTCCCCGGAGGATCGTCGGGCGACATCAGGACTCACCCGGAGAAGCGCCGGCAGCATCAGTGCTTGCCTGGAGAATCGCCGTCGGGGCCCGCATCGACGACCCGCAGCGGACGCGCTTCCTCGGCGACGATCTCCTGCGAAGCCTCGGATACCGGCTCGGGCGGGCGTCCACAGCCAAGGCAGTAACCCGAATCGGGGTCGAACATACACACACCGACGCAGAGATAGTCGTCTTCAGTCGTGCTCATTCGCGATGACCCTGCTCACGTAACCCACTGCCGCCCGGTCTATTCTTCACGCGCTCGCTCCTCGCCTCTGCTGCTGCCCGTCGGCTCACAGTCGTCACGGAAGTCCTCGCCTGCCGCACAGGCACTGTGCTCGATGCGGCGACGCTCGACAGCGACCAGTATGTGCAGACGCTGCTCGTCCCGCGTTCGGCTCCAGACGGCGATCTCCGCAATGGTCCGGAAGCAGCCGATGCAGAAACCGCCGTCGTCGTCCATTTTGCAGACGTTGATGCACGGCGAAGCGACGCTTGGCGTCGGCGGTTGACTCACGACAATCTCCTCCCCATCAAAGACCTTGCTCCTGCTTTTCGCCAGCCCGCTGGCGGGCGAGCAGCGCGCGCGCCGCTTTCGACGCAGATTCGCGGCCCAGGTGACTCGAGATGAACTGGCCGGCAGCGAGCAACTTGTCGATATCGACACCGCTCTCGATGGCCAAGCCCTGCAGCAGATAAACGACGTCTTCGGTAGCCACGTTACCACTCGCGCCGGCCGCATACGGACACCCACCGAGCCCGGCGATCGAGCTGTCGAAGACCGCCATGCCCATTTCCAGCGAAGCGTAGATATTGGCGATCGCCATCCCGTAGGTGTCGTGGTAATGGCCCGCCAGGCGCTTCATCGGCACCACTGCCGCACACGCCGCCAGCATTCTCTGCACCGACGCCGGCGTCCCGGCACCGATGGTATCGCCGAGCGAAACCTCGTAGCAACCCATGTCGAGCAGCTGCCGCGCGACCGCGGCAACACGCTGCGGGTCAACGGCGCCTTCGTAGGGGCAGGCGACCACGCATGACACGTAAGCACGCACGCGTATCTCGAGCGCGCTGGCGGTGTCGACGACGGCAGCGAAACGCTTCAGACTTTCGGCAATGCTGCAGTTGATGTTCTTCTGCGAGAATGACTCCGAAGCGGCACCGAAAATTGCAACTTCCTGCGCCCCCGCTTCTACCGCCGCGTCGAAACCCTTGAGGTTGGGCGTCAGAACCGGGTACGCCACCTGCAGCCGGCGTCGCGGACTCGCCAAGACCGCGCGCAGGACCTCGGCGTTGTCTGCCATTTGCGGCACCCATTTCGGCGACACGAACGAGGTCGCCTCGATGGCCGGCAGGCCGGCGTCGGCGAGACGCTCGATGAGTTCGACCTTGATCGCCGCCGGGACGATCTGCGCCTCGTTCTGCAGACCATCGCGGGGACCGACTTCGACCAGTTTGACCTGTGCCGGCAGCGCCATCTCAATTCTCCGCGGCAAAATCGACCAGTTCGGCGCCATCGGCCACCTGATCGCCGGCGGCGTAGCAGAAGGCCTTGACGATACCGTTCTTCGGCGCCGTAATCGTATGTTCCATCTTCATCGCTTCGAGAATCAGCAGCGCGGCGCCCTTTTCCACCTGCTGCCCGACCGCCGCCAGCAAGGCCACCACCTTGCCCGGCATCGGTGCCGTCAAACCGCCACCCTGTGTTCCGCCGGCTTCAACCAGATGCAGGGGATCGTCGCGCAGAATGACGTGAGTGGTGCCATTGAGGAAAACGTGCCGTTTCTGTTCCTGCTTCTCATTGACGGCGACGACGCTGGCCACCAGGCGACGGTCGTCCAGCTCGACCGCCAGCTGGCCGGCAAAGCGACCGCTTTCGAGAACCCGGCCGCGCGCCAGCACCGACTCGCCAGCCAGCGCCAGGCGCCAGCCGTCGGCCTCGTAAGCAACGGCCACTTCGTACACCGAATCGCCGCTGCGATAGGTTAGCGTGCGTTGCGACTGGATGTTCAAGCGCCAGCCGTCGTGCGAACTCCACGGCGACCAGGGGTCGCCCGAATGGCTGGCCCTGTTGAGCGCCGCCGCCTGCTCGCGGAGCAGACCGGCGACCGCGGCGACAAAGAAGACATTTCGCGGTGGTTCGCTGCGCGCCGGGAACAGGAACTCGCGGCTACGCTCGATCAGGCCGGTATCGAGATCGGCGTCGGCGAAAGCCGGGCAGACCACCAGGCGTGACAGGAAAGTGACGTTGGTACTGACGCCGACGATGCGATAGTCGGCCAGCGCCTGCCACATGCGCGCCAGAGCCGCGTCGCGGTCGACATCCCAGACAACGAGCTTGGCGATCATCGGATCGTAGTAAGACGAGATTTCGTCGCCTTGTTCGATGCCCGTATCGACGCGCACATTGAGGCTCTCGGCCGGTGGCGAGAGATGCACCAGTCGCCCGGTTGACGGCAGAAAGTCCTGCTCCGGATTCTCCGCATAGATACGCGCCTCAAGCGCGTGTCCACGGATTTCCAGTTGCTCCTGGCGCAGCGGCAGCGGCTCGCCGCTGGCGACGCGCAACTGCCACTCGACAAGGTCCTGCCCGGAAATCATTTCGGTCACCGGATGCTCGACCTGCAAGCGGGTGTTCATTTCCATGAAATAGAAACTGCCGTCGCGCACGAAAGTGTCACTGGCGATGAACTCGACGGTACCGGCACCGACGTAGCCGACCGCGCGCGCGGCGTCGACCGCCGCCTTGCCCATTGCTGCACGCCGTGCCGCGCTCATTCCCGGAGCTGGCGCTTCTTCGAGGACTTTCTGGTGCCGGCGCTGCACCGAGCAGTCGCGTTCGAAGAGATGAACGTAATTACCCTGCGTGTCGGCGAAAATCTGGAATTCGATATGCCGCGAACGGCTCAGATACTTCTCGATGAGCACCTTGTCGTCGCCGAAGGATGAGGCTGCCTCACGCTGGCACGAAGCCAGCGCCGCGGCAAAATCCTCGCCGCGCTCGACCAGACGCATCCCCTTGCCACCACCGCCGGCCGCGGCCTTGATCAGCACCGGATAGCCGATCGCCTCGGCCTCGCGCTGCAAACGCCCCGGTGCCTGGTCGTCGCCATGATAGCCCGGCGTCACCGGAACGCCGGCAGCGCTCATGATCGCCTTGGCGGCGGACTTCGAACCCATGGCGCGGATCGCTGCCGCCGGTGGACCAATGAAGACAATCCCCGCCGCAGCACAGGCGTCGGCAAAGACGTCGTTCTCGGACAAAAAGCCGTAGCCCGGATGAACCGCCTGCGCAGCGGTACGACGGGCCGCATCAAGAATGCGCTCGCCGACCAGATAGGACTCGCGGGCGGCAGCCGGACCGATGCACACCGCCTCGTCGGCAAGGCGCACGTGGCGGGCGTTGGCGTCGGCCTCCGAGTAGACGGCGACGCTGCGCACGCCCAGACGACGAGCGGTCTTGATCACTCGGCAGGCGATCTCGCCGCGATTGGCAATCAGAATCTTGGTAAACATCGGAGCACCTTTCACCTTCACGCCGCCAGGGCAGCGCGAGTAGCAGAGTCAGCAGCGGCAAGCCGCAAGACAATAGCTCTTGATCTCGGGGCATCGTTTCCCGGCAAGTCGGCAACTCTGCGCCTCACTCGAGCAGCCAGTTCGGCCGCCGCTTTTCGAGAAAAGCGGCGAGACCTTCCTGGCCTTCCGGGCTGGCGCGCACGCGGGTAATGCGTTGCGCCGTTTCGGCGATGGTCTGCTCGTCGATCGGCTGCCCGGCAACGACACGTATCAGCGCCTTGCACTCGGCCTGCGCGCGCGGGCCATTGGCCAGCAAACCATCAACAATCTCGCCAATGGCTTCGTCGAGTTGTTCGTCACCGGGGACGATCTCGTGCAGCAAGCCTATCCGATAGGCTTCGGCGGCCGAAAAGCGCTCGGCGGTCAGCATGTAGCGCCGGCTGTAGCGCTCGCCTATAGCCGCCAGAACGTAGGGGCTGATCACCGCCGGAATGATTCCCAGCTTCACTTCGCTAAGCGAAAAGACGGCATCGTAGGTGCCGACGGCGATATCACAAGCGGCGATCAAGCCGACGCCGCCGCCATAGGCAGGCCCCTGAACACGCGCGATCGTCGGCTTCGAAAGTTCGTTGAGGGTCGACAAGAGTTCGGCGAGGCGATTCGCGTCGCGCAGGTTTTCCTCCTCCGAGTAGTTGGCAGCCGCGCGCATCCAGTTCAAGTCGGCACCGGCGCAGAAGCTCTTGCCGGTCGATGACAGGACGACGGCGCGAACCGCGGGGTCGGCGTCGAGTTCACGCAGGCCGGCGGTGATCGCGGCGATCAGTTGCTCGTCGAAAGCGTTGTGGCGCTGCGCCTTGTTCAGGGTCAGGATGCCAACACCGCCGTCGACCTCGGTCACTATGGATTCGTAGTCGCTCATCAAAGCCTCGTTCATCACATCCGGAAAATGCCGAACTTCGTCGCTTCGGCAGGAGCGTTCATTGCCGCCGACAGGCCGAGTCCGAGGACGCGGCGGGTGTCGGCCGGGTCGATCACGCCGTCGTCCCAGAGACGGGCGCTGGCGTAGTAGGGGTGACCCTGGAGCTCATACTGGGCGCGGATGGGTGCCTTGAAGGCTTCTTCGTCGGCAGCGCTCCACGACTTGCCGGCGGCTTCGATGCCGTCGCGCCTGACCGTTGCCAGAACTGCCGCTGCCTGCTCGCCGCCCATCACCGAAATACGCGCGTTCGGCCACATCCACATGAAACGCGGTGAGTAGGCTCGACCACACATGCCGTAGTTGCCGGCGCCGAACGAACCGCCGATGACGACGGTGAATTTCGGCACCCTGGCACAGGCGACAGCGGTCACCATCTTCGCACCGTCACGGGCGATACCGCCGTTTTCGTACTTGCGACCGACCATGAAGCCGGTGATGTTCTGCAGAAAAATCAGCGGGATGCCGCGCTGCGCGCACAGTTCGACGAAGTGGGCGGCTTTCAGCGACGATTCGGAAAACAGGATGCCGTTGTTGGCGACAATGCCGACCGGATAGCCCCAGACGCGCGCGAACCCGCAGACCAGGGTTGTTCCGTAACGCGCCTTGAACTCGTCGAAGTCCGAGCCATCGACGATGCGGGCAATGATCTCGCGGACGTCGAAAGGCTTCTTGGTATCGGTCGGGATCACTCCGTACAACTCTTCAGCCGCGTACAGCGGCAGGCGCGGCTCGCTCAGGGCAAGCGCTGGCCGCTTGCGCCAGTTGAGGTTGCCGACGATGCGGCGAGCGATGGCCAGTGCATGCGCATCGTTTTCGGCGAGGTGATCGGCGACCCCCGAGATACGCGTATGCACATCGGCGCCCCCGAGGTCTTCGGCGCTGACCACTTCACCGGTCGCCGCCTTGACCAGCGGCGGCCCGCCGAGAAAGATCGTCCCCTGATCCTTGACGATAATCGATTCGTCGGACATCGCCGGCACGTAGGCGCCGCCCGCGGTACATGAGCCCATCACCGCCGCGATCTGCGGGATACCGGCCGCCGACAGATTGGCCTGGTTGTAGAAGATGCGACCGAAATGTTCCTTGTCGGGAAAAACATCCTCCTGCATGGGCAGGAAGGCACCACCCGAATCGACCAGGTAGATGCACGGCAGGCGGTTCTCGCCGGCAATCTCCTGCGCGCGCAGATGCTTCTTGACGGTCAGCGGGTAATAAGTACCACCTTTCACCGTCGCGTCATTGGCGACGATCATGCACTCGACGCCGTTCACCCGGCCGATGCCGGTGATCAGCGAAGCGGCCGGCACCTCGAAAGGATTCTCGGCACTCCCGCCATACATGCCGTAGGCCGCCAGCTGCGACAGTTCGACGAAGGGCGAGCCGGGATCGACCAGGGCGTTGACGCGCTCGCGAGGCAGCAATTTGCCGCGTGCCAGATGTTTCTGGCGCGCGCTTTCAGGCCCCCCGAGGGCGATGCGCGCGACCGTTGCGCGCAGATCGGCGACGACGCTGCACATGGCCTCGGCGTTGGCCCTGAAATCGGGGCTTCGCGCGTTGAGCTGGGTTTGCAACACGGGCATCAGAAACCTCCAGAGGTCAGCCAGCGGTCCATTTGTGGCAGGCGGTCAACGCCAAAAAATGGCTCGCCGTCGACGATCATATACGGTGATCCACAAACCCCCCTGGCCAGCGCTGCATCGCATTCACTTTTCAGGCGCTGCTTGAGCGCGGCACCGGCGAGCGCTTCCGACAGCGTAACGCGGTCGACACCCTGCTGCGCTGCCAAGTCAAGCACCACATCGAGAGAGGAAACGTCGCGACCATCGACATAAAGGGCACGAAAAACCGCCTGTGCGAAAGCGCGCGCAGCTTCGCAGGCCTGCTCGCAATCCTGATCGTGGAACCAGTAAAAGGCGCGCGCCGCGTGCTGCGTGGCAAGCGGAAAGTTCGCCGGATGCGTGTAGGGCAGCCCGAGGAAGCGCGCCGAGCGCGAGAAATCGCGCACCGAGTACTCGCCCTTGAGCGGCACCAGGGTCAATGGTGCCGCACCGGTGTGCTTGAACACCACGCCGAGCAGAATCGGCCGCCACCTGACCGTGCGCCCGTGGCGCGCGGCCAGTTCGTCGATTTTCTCGGACGCCAGATAGCCGTAGGGGGACGAGAAGTCAAAGTAGAAGTCTATGGGTTCGGACATGGTCTGTTTCTCCCAAGGCATTTAGGTGTTTGTGGGCCTGCGGTCGAGTTGCGCCCGTCCGTAACCCTTTCAGCAGCTTCTACAAGCGATCACGGCGCGAGCCCAGCCCGCCGGGCAAATGCCGCGGCGAGTGTGCGTTGCGCCAGGCCGGTGTCCGCCCGCACCCGGAGCGCGTAGCGACTCATGTCAGGCGTCGGCAACGGCGCGACCGATGACCAGGCGCTGGATGTCGTTGGCGCCTTCGTAAATCTGGCAGACGCGCACGTCGCGGTAGATGCGCTCGACCGGGAAGTCGCTGACGTAGCCGTAACCGCCGAGGATCTGGATGGCGTCCGAACAGACTTTCTCGGCCATTTCGGAAGCAAACATCTTGGCCATCGAGGCTTCCTTCAGGCAGGGCTTGCCGGCATCCTTGAAAGTTGCGGCGCGCCAGACCATCAACCGTGCGGCGTCGATCTGGGTGGCCATGTCGGCGAGACGAAAGCTGACCGCCTGGTGCTCGATGATAGGCTTGCCGAACGTCTCGCGGTCCTTGGCGTATTGCACCGCGCATTCGAAAGCGGCGCGGGCCATGCCGACCGACTGCGCGGCGATGCCGATGCGGCCGGCTTCGAGATTCGACAGGGCAATACGATAGCCGTCGCCTTCCGTCCCAAGCAGGCAGGAGGCGGGAACGCGGCAGTTTTCGAACAGGATCTGGGCGGTATCCGAAGCGCGCTGACCCATTTTTTCCTCGATGCGGGCGACGATGTAGCCAGGCGTATCGGTCGGCACCAGGAAACACGAAATGCCTTTCTTGCCGGCCGCCTTGTCGGTGACGGCGAAGACGATCGCCACCTGCCCGTATTTGCCGGTGGTGATGAACTGCTTGACGCCGTTGAGGACGAAATGGTCGCCGTCGCGGTCGGCCCGAGTGGTGATCGCTGCGGCATCGGAACCGGTGTGCGGTTCAGTCAGGCAGAAGCAGCCGAGCTTCTCGCCGCTGGCCAGCGGTTTCAGCCAGGTCTCCTTCTGCTCGTCAGTGCCGTATTTCATGGTGATGCCGCAGGCCAGCGAGTTCTGGACGCTGACGATGGTCGAGGTGGCGCCGTCACCGGCGGCGATTTCTTCGATCACCAGCACCAGCGACATGTAGTCCATGCCGGCGCCGCCCCATTCTTCAGGAACGACCATCCCGAGCGCACCTAGCTCGCCCAGTTCGCGCAAGGCTTCCGCCGGGAAAGTGTGATTACGGTCCCATTCGCCAGCGAAGGGGGCCAGGCGCTCCTGCGCGAATTCACGCAGCGATTCGCGGATCATCTCCTGTTCCTGAGTCAGAATCATGCAGCTTTCTCCTTGAAATTGGCACCGGCCGCGAGTTTCGCGCCGGCGCGATTGGTAATGTAGACACCGGTAATTACCAGCGCCCCACCGCTCAGCACCGCCATCCCGAGCCGCTCGCCGAGCAAAACGGCGCCAAGGATGACCGCGCTGACCGGCACCAGATTGATGAACGCGGCCGAGCGCGTAGCGCCGATGCGGTGCACGGCTTCGGCGTACCAGGTGAAGGCCAGGGCGGTGCCAAAAAGACCCAGAAAGGCGATCGCACTCCAGCCACGCCAGCTCGTTTCTGCCAGCGAAAACAGCGACCCCTGCAACAACGCCGCAGAGGTCAGCATCAACCAGCCGGTAAGGCTGGCGCCGAAAGTCATCGCCAGCGGCGACAGCGAGCGGGTACCTCGCCGCCCGAGGAAAGTGTAGACCGTCCACATCACGGCACAGCCGATGATCAGCCATTCGCCAAGACCCACCTCACCGGCGATGAGCAGGTAGGGATGGCCATTGGTGACCACCAGCAAGCAGCCGAAAGCAGCCAGGCCGATGCCGAGCGCCTTGCTCGGCGACATCGGCGCACCGAACAGCAGGCAGTCGCTGGCAGCGATCAGCGCCGGCGTCAGGGCCACGACCAGAGCGCCGCGACCGGCCTGGATCATGGTCATGCCGTAGAGAAAGCAGACGTTGTAAAGGAAGATGCCACTGGCGCCCATGGCGCTCAGCGTCAGCCACTCGCCGACTGACCAGCGCGGCCAGCCTTCGCGAACGACCAGCAGCGCGCCAAGGACCAGCGCAGCAAGCAGGAAGCGCCAACTGGCCACGGCCAGCGGCGCGGCCTCGCTGACCGCGACGCGTGCCGCGACCCAGGTTGCCCCCCACAGTGCGGCGGTAGCAATCAGCTTGCAATAGGTTGCCAGCGACGCGACGGCGGCGCGCTCGCGGGCCACTGGCAAGGAAGCCGCCACGCTCAGCCCTGCAAGGCTTCAAGCGCCGTCAGATAAGTGGGCAGCAGATCTTCCGGGCGATGCACGGTAAAGCCGAGGTCGCGCATCAAGCCGTCCTTGAGGCCGTAGATCCAGCCGTGCACGGTCAGCGGCTGGCCGCGCTGCCAGGCGTCCTGGACGACGAAAGTCTGGCAGACGTTGGCCACCTGTTCGAGGACGTTGAGCTCGCACAGGCGATCGTGGCGCTGTTCAGGTGGCAGGCTATCGACGCGCGCCAGGTGCTTGTCATGGACATCGCGGACGTGTCGCAGCCAGATGTCGACCAGCCCGACGCGATCGCGATTGAGCGCCGCCTTGACGCCGCCACAGCCATAGTGGCCGACGACCATCACGTGCCGCACCTTGAGCGCATCAACTGCGAACTGAATCACCGACAGGCAGTTGAGATCGGTGTGCACGACGACGTTGGCAACGTTGCGATGCACGAAGATCTCGCCCGGCAGGAGGCCGACGATCTCGTTGGCCGGCACCCGCGAGTCCGAACACCCGATCCACAGATACTCCGGCGTTTGCAGCTGCGACAGACGCATGAAATAGTCGGCATCGCTTTCCTGCATGCGATTCGACCAGGCGCGGTTGAAGTCGAAAAGGTGAAAGAGGTTTTCGTTGGCCACTTCTTGCTCGGTCCAGTTCTGCAGATCGAGAGCCAGGAACATCGTCCCTTCGATCGGCGTCTGGTAGTAGGCTGGCGCTTCGTGAAACCCCAACTCGCGATACAGGCGCACAGCAACGCGCATGGCCGGCAAGGTGTCGAGCAGCAGTCGCTTGTAGCCGATTTCCTTGGCCGCCTTGATCGCCGCCAGCGCCAGCTCGAGGCCGACACCGGCACTACGCTGACTGGGCTCGACATACAAGCGCTTCATTTCGCACAGTCCTGCGGAGAGCGGCCGGATACCGACACAGCCAGCCGGCTGGCCGTTACGCTCGGCGTAGAAAAGACGACCGGCGGGAGCAGCATAGGCGCCCGGCAGCGAAGCCATTTCCTCCTCGAAACCCTGGAACGACAGATCGACGCCCAGCCAGGCGGCGTAATTGCGAAAGAACTGGCGAACGTCTTCGACCGCGGCGGTATCGTCAGCAGTGAGGTTACGCAGAGTGGTGGTCATGATCTTCTCGAACGTTACGTGCAAGGGTTGAAAGATAGTGGCTGAAAATGCGTGCAGCGCTGGCGCAAGAGAGGCGCCCTGCCCGCTTGCACAAGCTTCACGCGCTGCGATTTGCGCCTCAAAGGGTGTCGGCGAATAGTTCGCGACCGATCAGCATACGGCGGATTTCCGAAGTACCGGCGCCGATCTCGTAGAGCTTTGCGTCGCGCCACAGCCTGCCGGCCGGATACTCGTTGATGTAGCCATTACCGCCGAGCGTCTGGATCGTTTCGCCGGCCATCCAGGTTGCTTTTTCGGCAGCGTAGAGGATGGCACCGGCGGCGTCCTTGCGCGTCGTTTCGCCACGATCGCAGGCCTGGCCCACGGCATAGACGTAGGCCCGACAGACGTTGAAAGTGGTGTACATGTCGGCGACCTTGCCCTGCATCAACTGGAACTCGCCAATCGCCTGACCGAACTGCCGGCGGTCGTGCAGGTAGGGCAACACCAGATCCATGGCCGCGGCCATGATCCCCAGCGGGCCACCGGCGAGCACCGCGCGCTCGTAGTCGAGGCCACTCATCAGCACGCGCACGCCGCCGTTGACCTGGCCAAGCACATTTTCCAGCGGTACTTCGCAGTCGTCGAAGAACAGCGGGTAGGTGTTCGAGCCACGCATGCCGAGTTTGTCGAGCTTCGATCCGCAAGAGAAACCCTTCATCCCCTTTTCGACGATCAGCGCGCTGATCCCTCTTGGCCCGGCGTTGATGTCGGTCTTGGCGTAAACCACCAGCGTGTCGGCATCACCGCCGTTGGTGATCCACATCTTGCCGCCGTTGAGAACGAAGTGATCGCCCCTGGCTTCGGCGCGCAGTTTCATGCTCACCACATCGGAGCCGGCGTTGGCTTCGGACATCGCCAGCGCGCCGACATGCTCGCCGGAAATCAGCTTCGGCAAGTAGCGGGCTTTCTGCGCTGCGTTGCCGTTGCGACCGATCTGATTGACGCAGAGGTTGGAGTGCGCCCCGTAGGACAGGGCGACACTCGCCGACGCCCGCGAAATTTCTTCCATGGCGATGATGTGCGCCAGATAGCCGAGCCCGGTTCCGCCGTACTCCTCATCGGCGGTCATCCCGAGCAGGCCCATGTCGCCGAGCTTGCGCCACAGGTCGGCGGGGAACAGATTGTCACGATCGATGGCCTCGGCACGCGGCGCGATTTCGTCGGCAGCAAAGCTGCGAATGCTTTCCCGCAGCATGTCGATCGTTTCGCCGTGGGCAAAATTGAGGCTCGGATATTCCATGTCTCTCGCTCCTTGGGTGGGCTTGGGGGTGGCTTAGCGCGGGTGCTTGCCGTGCACCGTCATGATCGTTTGCTGCATCAAGGCACACAGGGTCTTGCGACCGTGCAGAACAGCGAACACTTCGGCGCGAGTGACGATCAGCGTCCGCCCGTAGCGGACCACCGATCCCTCGGCAATCAGCAGGTCCCCTTCGGCCGGCGCCAGCAGGTTGAGCTTGTACTCGACGGTCAGCACGCTCGTTTCCGACGTGGTCAGCGTACTGGCGGCGTAACCGGCCGCCGAATCGGCGATCATGCCGACCACACCGCCGTGGATGTAGCCATGCTGCTGCGTGATTTCCGCTTTGTGCGGCAGGTGGATCTCGGTGTAAGCGGCCTCGATCACCGGCATGCTGGCGCCGATCAGCGCCATCGCCTGCTGGCGATTGAAGCTGGCGCGAACACGTTCGGCGAAATCGGGATCCTGAGCTTTGTGCATGGCCGCCATTTAACGTTACGTTGTCCCGATCAGATAGGATATCTCGACCAGACTGAAACCGAGACGCTTGCCGCGCAGGGCAAGCTTCAGACGCGTGCGGTCACGGCGCGTGAAGACACGTGTCCGCCCCGCGCGCTTTGGCGACAGCAGGCCCTGATCTTCGTAGCAACGGATCGTTCGCGGCGTGATGTGAAACTCTCGCGCCAGATCGGAAATGCTGAAGGTCGTCGCTTGCTGGTCCACCGCAGGGCTGTCCAGAGTCTGATCACGTGTAGAATGCTTCGCTGCAGAGGCCATCAGGGGCCAGCCTCCTGAACGGCCAAGTTTATAGATTTCGGACGTTTTTACAATCCACGGCCAAATGCTCCCCGACTACCCTTTTGCCACGCCGCCGGCTGCCGGAGAAACCTTTTCCGTCGCTCCCGGAATCCACTGGTTGCGGATGCCGCTGCCCTTCGCACTGAATCACATCAATCTCTGGCTGCTCGAGGACGACGACGGCTGGACGATTGTCGATACCGGTTTCGCTCTCGATGCGGTAAAAGCGTGCTGGCAGACGATCCTTTCCCGGCTGAACACCAGCGAGCGTGGCGGGCGTATCGTGCGCATCATCGTCACCCACTTTCACCCCGATCACCTCGGCCTTGCGGCCTGGCTGCAGGAGCAGACGGGCGCGCCGGTGTGCATGACCCTGGGCGAGTATCTGACCGCGCACGCCGTCTGGCACGAAATCGGTGGCCACGGCAATCAGCCGATGCTGCGCCAGTTTCGCGCCCACGGACTTGACGCCGACCGCTGTGCGGCGCTGGAACGCCGCAGTGGCAACTACAACCGCGGCGTGCCGAGCCTGCCGACCAGTTACCAGCGCCTGTTTGGCGGCGATGAACTGCGCATCGGCAAGCACCGCTGGCAGGTCCGCCTCGGCTTCGGCCACTCACCGGAACACGCAGCCCTCTATTGTCGTGAGTTGGGAGTGTTGATTTCCGGCGACATGCTGTTGCCCAAGATCTCGACCAATATCAGCGTCTTCGCAGTCACCCCGCGGGCCGATTCGCTAGACGATTTCCTGAGCTCGATCGACCGCTACCGCGAACTGCCTCCCGAAACGCTGGTGCTGCCGTCGCACGGATTACCGTTCCATGGTATCGAGAACCGGGTCAATGCCCTGCATGCGCATCATGAAGAGCGGCTGCAGCTTCTCGAAGATCAGTGCACCAGCCCGCGCAGCGCGGCTGATTTGCTGATGACCCTGTTCTCGCGCGATCTCGACACCCATCAGACGATGTTCGCCATGGGTGAGGCGATCGCCCATCTCAACCGACTCGAGCACGCCGGCCGACTGCTGCGCAGCGAGGACGACGACGGCCTGATCCGCTTCGTCAGAGCGCAGGATGCCGCCAGGCCACCGGGAAAACCCGCAGGACACTGACCATGAAATTGCCGCCAGCGAGTGCCCAAGACCGATCTCTGCCTGCACCCGCCGAGGTCGCCGACAGCTATCTCGAAGTCGCCCAGCGCGCGTCGCTGCTGCTGCGTCGGCACATGAAGAAAACCGCCAGGAAAGGCATCTGGTTCCCCAGCGAGGAATTCGCGCTCGCCAAGGCCTACATGGATCTCTCGGCACGCCTGCTGGCCAGCCCCTACCGCCTGGCGCAAACACAGATGGCGATGATGCGTGACCATATGCATCTGTGGCAGCAAACCACGCTGCGCAGAATGGGCCTGCCTTTCCACAGCGTGGCCAGCCCGGACGCGGACGACCTACGCTTCGACGACCAAGCCTGGGAAGACAATTTCCTCTTCGACTTCATCAAGCAATCGTACCTGATCACGGCTCGCCACCTGCACCAGACGGTGGCCAGCGCCGAGAGGCTCGACGACACGACTCAGCACCGAGTAAACACCCTCACCCGGCAATACGTCGACGCGCTATCACCAAGCAACTTTGCGCTCACCAACCCCGAAGTGCTGCGCGAAACGGTGAACAGCAAGGGCAAGAACCTGCTCAAGGGCTTTAAACACCTACTCAAGGATCTGGCCGCAGGCGACCAGCAAGGGCTGCCACGAGCGGACGACAGTGGTCGCTTGCGCCTCGGCGCAGACCTGGCCAGCACCCCGGGCAAGGTGATCTACCAGAACGAACTGTTACAGTTGATTCAGTACCAGGCGGCCGGCAGCCACCAGCACCGGAAGCCCTTGCTAATCGTGCCGCCGTGGATCAACAAGTACTACGTCTTCGACCTTGGCGAAAGCAACTCCTTCGTCCGCTGGGCAAGCGAACAAGGCTTCACGACCTTCATCATCAGCTGGGTCGACCCCGACCAGCGACTGGCGCAGAAAGACTTTGCCGACTATCTCGTCGATGGCGTGCTGGCAGCGATCGACGCCGTTGAACAGGCGACCGGCGAGAAACAGATCGACCTCGTCGCCTACTGCCTCGGCGGCACGCTGCTGATGGCCACCCTCGCGTGGATGGCCGCCCAGCGCGACACGCGCGCGGCTTCGGCGACTTTCCTGGGGACACTGATCGACTTTTCCGAACCCGGCGAACTTGCGACCCTGGCCGAGACGGAGGCTCCCGCGGAGAAAAAACCCGCGCCCGCGCGCGCGCACCACGGCGCAGCGCTGGCCAGCACTTACCAGATGTTGCACGCCAACGACCTGATCTGGTCCTTCGTAGTCAATACCTACCTGCTCGGCAAGGATCGCTTCCCGCTCGAACAGCTGCACTGGAACAGCGACTCGACGCGCATGCCGACGGCACTGCACCAGTTCTATGTAGAGAACTTCTACCAGGCCAATAAACTGTGCCAGCCGGGCGGCGTTGCTCTGGCCGGTGTCGACATCGACGTCTCCCGGGTGAAACTGCCGTGCTATTTCCTGGCCACCATCGAAGACCACATTGCCCCTTGGAAGAGCGCCTACCGCGGCGCGCAGTTGCCGGGTGGTGCGAAAAGGTTCGTGCTCGGCGGCTCCGGCCACCTGGCCGGAACGATCAGTCCACCCGCCGCCAAGCGACACGGCTACTGGACCAACGACACGACTCCCCTGCCCGCAAAGGCAGACGATTTCCTGCGCAGCGCCACACGGCACCACGGTTCATGGTGGACCGACTGGCAACAGTGGCTGCTCGCGCAAGCCGACGCCAATACCCTGGTCGTCGCCCGCCAGCCGGGTGAGCGGGCCCTGAAAGTAATCGAGGATGCTCCCGGCAGCTACGCCGCCGGTCGCGGCGACCCGCCAGCGGCGGGCTAGGCAGCCTGCCGCTGCTTGATAAAATGACTGCCTGATGAGCTCGACCCTACTCCCCGACTACAGCGGCGGCAGCATCGTCAATCTGATGCAGAGCATCGCCACTGCCTGCGGCAGTACGCGCTGCGACTACCCGCCACTGGCCTTGCTGTCGGCGGCGCAACTGGCCCGCGCACGGCATATCGTGCTGATGGTCGTCGACGGACTCGGCCAGCGGACCTTGAGCCGGTACGTCGCCAAGCTGCATCTGCAAGACCACCAGCTGGGCAGCATGACCTCGGTTTTCCCGTCGACGACCGCCAGCGCCATCACCACCTTCATGACTGGCCTGGCTCCGGCGCAGCACGGGCTGACCGGCTGGCACATGCATCTCGACGAGATCGACCAGACGCTGGCCATCCTGCCGCTGACTCCCCGCACCGGGCCGCTGCTTGCCCCGCCCGAGCAGCTAGCGCCACGACTTTTCGAACATCAGTCGCTGTTTCAGACGCTGAACCGAGAATCCTGGGTGATCGCGCCACAAAGTATTGCCAGCAGCGCCTTCAACACCTGGCACGCGCGCGGTGCGCAGAGCATCGCCTATCGCTCCTTGCCCGAAATCTTCGCCAGCATCAGCGAGCTGACCAAGGAAAAGCTCAAGCCGCGCTACATTTATGCCTATTATCCCGATCTCGATTCCCACTCGCACCGTTACGGAACCGACAGCCGCCAGGCACAACAGACGCTGGCTGCGTTTGATGCCCATTTCGGCGAGCTGCGGCGGCGGCTGCGCGGCAGCAATACCTGGCTGCTGGTCACCGCCGACCATGGTTTCATCGATTCGCCGGGTCGCCGAGTGATCGACCTCGGCGACCATCCGCAACTCGCCACGCTCCTGCAACGGCCGCTTTGCGGCGAGCGCCGCGTCGCCTATTGTTACGTTGCCGAAGCCAAGCGGCCGGCTTTTGAAACCTACGTCCGCCGCCATCTCGGCCGCGCCTGCCACCTCTACACCAGCGAGCAGTTGATCGCCGCCGGCTGGTTCGGGCCGCCACCCTACCATGCCGCTCTGGCGTCGCGAGTTGGCGACTACACCTTGCTGATGAAGGACAACTGGACGATCAAGGACTGGCTGCCTGGCGAAAAGCGCTACACCATGCTCGGCGTGCACGGCGGCACCAGCAGCAGCGAGATGCGCGTCCCATTGATCGCCGTACGCGTCTAGCAGCAGCGAGAAGTGGCGGCCGCCAACTACCATATTCATTCCATCAGGGGGATCCAGAAAATGGCCCACGAGAATAGCAAGAGCGCGCACACCGATCGTCTGATCGCCGACGCGGTGCGCAATCGTCAGAGCCGCGAGGAGGGTTATCGCGAACGGGCGCTTAAAATTTATCCCTGGATCTGCGGGCGCTGCAGTCGTGAGTTCAGCCACCAAAACCTGCGCGAACTGACGGTCCACCACCGCGACCACAACCACGACAACAACCCCGGCGACGGCAGCAACTGGGAGCTGCTATGCCTGTACTGTCACGACAACGAGCACTCACGACAACTCGACGCCGACGCCGCGCGCCAGGCCGGAATCGATCCATCGGGCGCGAAAACCAGGGCCGTGGCGACCGGCCAGCCCTTTGCCAACCTCAAGGACCTGCTGCAACGCAACTAGTCGGCAAAGTCCCTGGTGCGCGACTTTCCCAGCATTAAAGGCGACGGATCTTCTCGAGCAGGGCGGTGGTGGAAGTCTGGTGGATGAACGGCAAAGACAGGACACGCCCCCCGCAAGCGCTCACTTCGCGGTTGCCGACGATTTTTTCGACCGCCCAGTCGCCGCCCTTGACGAGCACCTCGGGTCGGCAATCGAGGATGCGCTGCAGCGGTGTATCCTCGTCAAACCAGGTCACCAGGGTCACCGAGTCCAGCGCCGCGATGACCGCCAGCCGATCCGCCAAAGCATTCACCGGCCGCTCATCACCCTTGCCGAGGCGCTTGACCGAGGCATCCGAATTGACCGCCACCAGCAGCGCCGCGCCGAGGGCACGTGCCTGAGCGAGAAGCGTCACGTGTCCGCGATGCACGATGTCGAAGCAGCCATTGGTGAATACTAACGGCCGCTGCACAACGGCGAGGCGCTCGGCCAGTTCATGTGGGGCAACGATCTTCCTTTCGAAGACAGGGAGTGCTGTGGCTGTGGCTGCTGCGGCAGCCGTCGGCAAGGTCGAGTCGCTCATTCTTTACTCCAGGAAACGGGTCGGGGCTGCCGGCTGGCGCGGTTGCGACCAAGACTGATTACTTGGCGATGCGCGCCAGTTTCTCATCCGCCAAGCCGACCAGCAAGGCCTGACCGCCGGGGAGCACGCGAAATTCGCCGTAGCGGGCAGCGCTCCAGCGCTTATGCCCCGCCCCGTGAGCTTTCACACGGAGAGTCGGTAAGCGACTCGCTATAATCGGCGCTCAATTAACCAGCGCCTGCTCGGCTGGCCGAACGCGCAGCACAAAACACGAAATCTGAAACATTGAATGTTGAATGTTGAATGCGGCAGCAGTCGCGCTACAGGAGAGACTATGAACATCAAAGACGAGGTGGTCGCGGTTCTTGACGAGGTTTTGAGCCTCAAGGGCCGCGCCAGCACCTTCTCGCCGGAAACGCCACTGCTCGGCGCCATCCCGGAACTCGATTCGATGGCTGTGGTGGCACTGATCACAAGTCTGGAAGAACGTTTTGGCTTTGTCGTGGACGACGACGAAATCGACGGCACGGTCTTTGCGTCGCTCGGCGCGCTGCTGGACTTCGTGCACGGCAAGCTGGGCGTCTGAGAACACCGACCGTGCGCCACGAAGCCTTCTTCCTGCCCAGCACCGTCGGCCAGCGCTTGGTGCTGCTCTACTCGCCAGAGCCGGCGGAAAAACTACGTGGCGCGGTAGTCTACGTGCATCCCTTCGGCGAGGAACTCAACAAGTCACGACGCATGGCGGCCCTGCAGGCCAGGGCGATGGCCAGTGCCGGCTACATGGTCCTGCAGATCGACCTGCTTGGTTGCGGCGACAGTTCCGGTGATTTCGGTGACGCCACCTGGGAGGCATGGCTGGCGGACGTTAAACTCGCCAGCGCCTGGATGCAGGAGCGAACGACAGCGGCGCTGTGGTTATGGGGCCTGCGCAGCGGCTGCCTGCTGGTCAACGAAGCGGCACACCGCATGCAAGGGCCGGTCAATCTGCTGTTCTGGCAGCCAGTTGTCTCGGGCAAGCAATTTCTACAGCAGTTCCTGCGCCTGAAAGTGGCCTCCGAAATGCTCGCCAGCGATGGCAAAGGCGTCATGGAGCGCCTGCGTGGCCAGCTCCGGCAGGGAGAAGCCATCGAGATCGCAGGCTATCTGCTCGCCCCTGCGCTGGCGCAGGGTCTCGAACAGGCGGACCTGCTGCTGCCGCACCGCTCGGGCCGCGTCGAGTGGATCGAGATCTCCGGACGAGCCGATGCCAGCCTGTCATTAGCCGCCACGGCACGGCTCACGCAGTGGCAAGCAGCCGGGCAGGAAGCGCGCGGTACGGCAGTGAGTGGTCCCGCCTTCTGGCAGACGACCGAGATCAGTGAATGTCCGGCGCTGCTCGAAGCCAGCCTGCGCGCGCTCTCCGAAGAGGTTCCGGCATGAACATCGTCGAACAAGCCCTGCTCTTCCCTTGTGCCGGCGAAGACCTGTCGGCGATCATTGCCTGGCCACAGGCAGTCCAGTCCGCCGGCGCTCAGGCTGCTGCTGTCAGCTGCGGCGTGCTGATCGTCGTCGGCGGTCCTCAGTACCGGGTCGGAAGTCACCGCCAGTTCCTGCTCCTCTCCAGGCGTCTCGCCAGCGCCGGTTATCCGACGATGCGCTTCGACCACCGCGGCATGGGTGACTCCGGCGGCAGCATGCGTAGCTTCGAAGACCTGTCGACGGACATCGCAGCGGCCATCGAAGCCTTCCAGCGCAACTGCCCAACAGTGCAGCGCATCGTTCTCTGGGGGCTTTGTGACGCAGCCTCGGCCGCCCTGCTCTACGTCGAATCCAGCCATGACCGGCGGATAACCGGCCTGGCCTTGCTCAACCCCTGGGTACGCTCGGAAGTCAGCCTGGCGCAGACGCACATCAAACACTACTACGGCCAGCGCCTGCTGCAAGGCGAGTTCTGGCGAAAACTGCTCAGCGGCCGAATGGAAGTCATGAAGGCGGTAGCTTCCCTGCTCGATAGCGCCCGCCTGGCGCGGCGTTCACGCACGCCCGGCGAGGCTTCGGAAAAGCGCGGCTTCCAGGATCGCATGGCGGCTGGCTGGCGGGAGTTTCCCGGCGAGCTGCTGCTGATCCTCAGCGGGCAGGACTACACCGCCAAGGAGTTTATCGAGTTTTCTGCCGCCGACCCGGCCTGGTCAGGCCTCGCTGACGCGGCCAAGGTACGCCGCGTCGATATTGCCGATGCCGATCACACTTTCTCCTCGCGGGCGCAACGCGCACTGGTCGAGGATGCGACGCTGGCCTGGCTTGACAAGCGCCTGAAGGGCGTTGTTGAAGCAGGCCCGCAAACAGCGAGGGATTTTTCGGATGCGCACGCAGATGAGTAGCTCCTATGGCAGCCGACGCCTCAGTCGTGGCAAAGCGCACGCCGGCTCGGCACGCTGGTTCCGGCGCTATCGATGGCTGGTCATTGGCGGCTGGCTGGCCCTTCTGACGGTCGTCGTGTGGACGCTTTTCATACCCGCGGCACCGGGACCAGTAGCGACTGGTGCGGCTGGCCAGGCAGCGGCAGCGGCAAGCGCGAACGCCAAAGCCGGCAACCTGCCGGCGGTGGTGTTACCGGCCGACGACGCGGTGCACGACAAGCTCACCGAGTGGTGGTATTACAGTGGCCATCTGCAGACCAATTCTGGCGAAAAGTATTCCTTCCATCTGGCCAGCTTCCTGCGCCGCGGCACGCTGACCCATACCGTATTCCACGGCTCACTACTCGACCATCAGACCGAGAAGCGCTACACCGAACAGGCACGGACAGCGGGCAACCCTTCGGATGGGCGCCTGGACGGCTTCAACTTGCGCTTCGGCGACTGGCAGCTGCAAGGAAACAGCGAAAAACACCAGGCGAAAATGGCCGGCAAGGATTTTTCGCTCGATCTGCAATTCGTCGACAAGAACCCGCCAGTCCTGCACCGGGCTCCGGGAACACCGATCGCCGGCCTGCTCGACTTCGCAGCCGCCGGAAAAAGCTATTACACCTCGCGCCCACGCATGAGCGTACAAGGCACGCTGACCCTCGACGGCGTGCAGAAAGCAGTGCTCGGCGAGGTCTGGTTCGACCACCAATGGGGCGACTTCGAAGCGGCTAAGCTGCGCTGGAACTGGTTTGCGCTGCAGTTGACCGACGGCGCCGACATCATGATCTTCGAACTCTTCGACCGCCAGGGAAAACCAGTCCAGCGCATGGGAACCTACGCCAGGAACGGCACGCTCAGCGCGCTCGGCGATGACGACATTGCGCTCAGCTCCAGCGGCAGGTGGAAGAGCCCGGGGTCGGGAGTGAGCTATCCGCTGGACTGGACCCTCTCGATTCCGTCGAAAGGCTTGCAGCTACAGGTGGATCCGGTCATCCGCGCGAGCGAGTTTGATGCCCGCACGACGACCCTGAACGTCTACTGGGAAGGGGCCATCAAGGTGAGCGGCTCGCACAGCGGCGTCGGCTTCATGGAACTGAGCGGCTACGAAGCGACGAAAGAGGCGCAGCAGGAGCAGCCAGCGGCGAAGCGCAAGAAGTAAGGCGATTTCTGTCAAAGAACATACCATCTTGCTTGTCTTTTCGCCCGTCTTCTGTGTTGCGACAACAGTTACATAGTTCGACTATGCGCCTGTTGTCGCGCCTTGAAGCCGACCGAAAATCCGGCGCAATCTGGTACGTTCTTTTCCGGCAATCGCCTAAGACGATCAACAGAAATGATCCGATCGTCAGCCTCAGGCCTTGCCTTCGAGCCGGCGCACCAACTCCGCTTTATTGTTGACCCCCAGTTTGCGAAAGCAGTGTGCAATATGATTGCGCACCGTTGCTGGCGAAAGCAATAGGCTGCCGGCAATTGCCGAATAGGTCTCCCCCGTCGCATAGCGCGTGGCAATCTCGCCTTCCCGCGGCGAAAGTTGCGCCAACACGCCATCCAGGCGCGGGCTGAGGTAGCGCAGCTCACCGCAAGATGTGACATCCACACGCAGCTCCGACGAAAGATACGCCTGCCCCGCGCGCACGCAGGAGAGCAGTGCCTCCGGCAGGGCACTCCCCTGCCAGTGTGGCCAACGCATGCTGACCAGGGCTATGAACGCCGGCGAAGCCTCGTGCACTATGCCGCGCGCGTCAACCACGGCCCACTCCCGGTTGATCCCGTTGGGGGTTTTCAGGAAATGACGCAAGCGTACGGCACGATGCATTTCCACGAGATGGGGCATCAGCAATTCCTTGATCTGCCGCTCGGGCTCGGAAAAAGGGCGCTTGTGGTCGTGACGCCAGACCGTGAGGAACTCGTGTAGCGACGAGGAGGGTTCGATCAGCAGCGTCCCCAGCGACCATTCCACCTTGAAGCGCCGACCCAATCGGCGATACAGGGCGGTGCGCACGTAGCGTGCACGCGTCGTGAGGTCGCTCATGTTGACCGCAACACCGGGCGAAGCGAGCAGGGCCGCACAAAAGAAATCCTGTTCCAGCCAGGGCGCGTATTCGCGCAGGATGCTTTCGTCGCAGTTGTGGAGAAACACGTTGTGCAGCGCTGGCGGGTCCGCCGCGACGTTACCCCACCAAGCCGAATCGAACGTCAGCAGCGACTGGAGCTGTTCCAGGGCCCAAGCCTGATAACTGCCGAGCGGCACTTCGCGACCCTCGCGATACAGGCGCAGGATCAAGCGGTTCAATGCGTAGGCGTCGGCTATCAACATCCTGCGCATTCTGCGCATTCTGCAAAAAAAAAAAGTAGCGCCGCAACAAGGCCTTCCGGCAATAGTGCAAGTGCATCATTGTGGTGTTTTACAGTCTCCCGCGGCGAGACGACGCGAGTCGCCACAAAGCATCTCGTACCGGCTCATGGCTTTTCACACAAGCCATTGATAGAAAACGTAAATGCATCGCAAGGCGAGAAGCGACTGCTGTCGGGCATAAGACTTGCTTTTCTGTACAGCATTGAATCGTTCTATCTTGTTGGCCCCCCCCACGTCGGCGTCCAGCATCCCACCAAAGGAGACCGTCATGCGCACTTGTTACCCCATGCACCGGAAGCTGATTCACGTCGCGGTTCTCGGCGCACTGGCGGCAACGGCCACCCCCGCCTCCGCCCTCGACTTCGTCTGGAATGGCGGCACCGCCAACTGGAGCCCAGGAACGTGGAGTCAGGCGGGCCTGCCCGGCGCCGCGGACAACGTCTTCATCGACAACGGCAATTTGACCAACTCGGTGGTGAGCCTCAACGTCGGCGCCACCATCAATGATCTCAACATAAGCAGTGGCGACAGCCTGGGGGTGAACAACAACCAGTCTTTGACCACCCTCGGCAATGTCAGCAACAACGGCAATCTGGGCCTGAATTCCGTTGGTAACACGACGGACTTGCGCATCGGCAGCACGACGACTTTTTCGGGTACCGGCACCCTGACCCTGAGCAACCACGCCCAGAACCGGATTATCGGCAACTCCGGCTCGACCACCGAAGTGCTCACCAATGCGTCGGGCCACACCATCCAGGGCGCCGGGCAGTTAGGCGTCAACCAGATGGGCCTCAGCAACCAGGGCTTGGTCGTCGCCAACCAGTCGAATGCACTGACCATCGACCTGTCCGATGGTGCGGGTATCACCCGCACCAACACCGGCACGCTGCGTGCCGCGGGCGGCCAGCTCACGATCACCGGCAGCAACCTCAACAACGCAGGCGGAGTGATCGACGCAGTCGGAACCAACGTCGTCATTAACGCCTCGACCATCACCAACGGTACCCTGCAAAGCAGCGGCGGTGGCAAAATCCTCGTGCAGGGCTCAAGCAACCTGAGCAACGTCAGCAATTCCGGGCAGACAGAAATCGCCAACGCCCAGGCCGGCGTATTGACCGGCACCTTCACCAACACCGGCAACCTGCAAATGGCTTCGGCCGGCAACCAGACGGATCTCCGACTCAACGGTGATGTCACGCTGGCCGGCGCCGGCACGCTGACCATGAGCAACAACGCCCAGAACCGGATTATCGGCAACTCCGGGGCGACCACCGAAGTCCTCACCAACGCTTCGGGCCATACCATCCAGGGCGCGGGACAGCTGGGCGCCAACCAACTCGGCCTCAACAACCAGGGCTTGATCCTGGCCAACGGCTTGGCCGGACTGGTCATCGATGTCAGCCCCACCGGGATGACCAACAGCGGCACCCTGCGAGCGGGCACGGGTGTGCTCACCATTCAGAACTCCACCGTCACCAACACCCCGAGTGGCGTCCTCGACGCCGCAGGCAACGACATCATCGTCTCTGGATCGACCATCAACGGCACCGTGCAAGGCTCTGGCGGCAACAAGATCTTTTTCCAGAATTCCAGCAACCTGGTCGACGTCACCAACAGTACGCAACTGGAAATTGCCAATGCCCAGACCGGCCTATTGACCGGCACCTTCACCAACTCCGGCAACCTGCAGCTGGCTTCCGTCGGTAATCAGACGAATCTCCGACTCAACGGTGACGTCACCCTGACGGGTCCCGGCACCCTGACGATGAGCAACAATGCCCAGAATCAGGTTTTCGGCCACTCCGGCTCGACCACCGAAGTCCTCACCAACGCTTTGGGCCACACCATCCAGGGCGCGGGACAGCTGGGCGCCAACCAGATGGGCCTCGACAACCAGGGATTGATCCTGGCCACCGGGTCGGCCGGTCTGGTCATCGATGTCAGCCCCGCCGGGATGACCAACAGCGGCACCCTGCGGGCGGGCACGGGTGTGCTCACCATTCAGAACTCCACCGTCACCAGCACCCCGAGTGGCGTCCTCGACGCCGTAGGCAACGACATCATCGTCACCGGCTCGACCATCAATGGCACCGTGCAAGGCTCTGGCGGGAACAAGATTTTTCTCGAGAATTCCAGCAACCTGCTCGACGTCACCAACAGCACGCTACTGGAAATTGCCAATGCCCAGACCGGCCTATTGACCGGCACCTTCACCAACTCCGGCAACCTGCAGCTGGCTTCCGTCGGTAATCAGACGAATCTCCGACTCAACGGTGATGTCACCCTGACGGGTCCGGGTACGCTGACGATGAGCAACAATATCCAGAACCGGATTGTCGGCCATTCCGGAGCGACCACCGAAGTCCTCACCAACGCTTTGGGCCACACCATCCAGGGCGCGGGACAGCTGGGCGCCAACCAGATGGGCCTCGACAACCAGGGATTGATCCTGGCCACCGGGTCGGCCGGTCTGGTCATCGATGTCAGCCCCGCCGGGATGACCAACAGCGGCACCCTGCGGGCGGGCACGGGTGTGCTCACCATTCAGAACTCCACCGTCACCAGCACCCCGAGTGGCGTCCTCGACGCCGTAGGCAACGACATCATCGTCACCGGCTCGACCATCAATGGCACCGTGCAAGGCTCTGGCGGGAACAAGATTTTTCTCCAGAATTCCAGCAACCTGCTCGACGTCACCAACAGCACGCTACTGGAAATTGCCAATGCCCAGACCGCCGTGTTGACCGGCACTTTCACCAACTCCGGCAACCTGCAAATGGCGTCGGTCGGCAATCAGACGGATCTCAGGCTCAACGGTGATGTCACCCTGACGGGTCCGGGTACGCTGACGATGAGCAACAATATCCAGAACCGGATTGTCGGCCATTCCGGAGCGACCACCGAAGTCCTTACCAACGCTTCGGGCCACACCATCCAGGGATCCGGGCAGGTGGGTGCCAACCAGATGGGCCTCGACAACCAGGGGTTGATCGTCGCCAACCAGGCGGCTGCGCTGACCATCGACCTGTCGGATGGTGCGGGAATCACCCGCACCAATACCGGCATCCTGCGTGCGGCGGGCGGCCAGCTCACCATCCAGGGCTCCAACCTGACCAACACCGGCGGGGTAATTGACGCCGCCGGAAGCAGCGTCCTCATCACTGGCAGCTCGACGATCACCGGCGGCACCCTGCAGAGCAGTGGCGGTGGCAAGGTTTTCGTGCAGGGGTCTGCCAATCTGGCCAATGTTAGGAACACCGGGCAAGCAGAGATCGTCAATGCCCAGGCCTCCCTGTTGACCGGTACCTTTACCAACGACGGCAACCTGCAGCTGTCTTCGGCCGGCAATCAGACTGATGTAAGGCTCAATGGCAATGTCACGCTGGCCGGCGCCGGCACGCTGACCATGAGCAACAACGGCCAGAACCGGATCCTCGGCAACTCCGGCGCAACCACCGAAGTCCTCACCAATGCCGCAAGCCACACCATCCAGGGATCCGGGCAGGTGGGTGCCGGCCAGACAGGCCTCATCAACCAGGGGCTGATCCTGGCCAACCAGTCGACAGCGCTGACCGTCGATACCAGTGTTGCCGGCGGAGGGCTGATCAACAACGGCACGATGCGGGCGCAGAACGGCACACTGACGATCAACGATGCGCTGACCGGCAGCGGTACCTTGCAGGTTGAACCGGCCAGCGTAATGAATCTGGCGAACGTGGCCAACGCTCAAGGGCGACTGGTCATGGGTGCCGCGGGCTCGACGCTCAACATCGGCAACCAGAACCTCACCATCAACAACGACTACACCAACGTCGCCGCCGCCGCCGGCAACGCCTTCAACCGTCGCGCCGGCATCAGCGGCACCGGCCAGATCCTCGCCGGCGGCGATGTCGTACAAGCCATCACCGGCACTACCGTCACCGACGGCACGACGGCCAACGCCACGCTGACCATCAACAACGTGCGTGTCGGTGACACCACCTTCAACTACCAGATCGCGAACACTGGCACCACCGGCCCGACATTGCGCGGTGCCGTCCAGACCAGCGTCAATGGCGCCAATCTGAGCGACGCACGTCTCAGTGGCGCCGGCGTCACGGCCGGCAACTACAACACCGGTGCCCCGGGCAGCAGCACCGCCGACCTCGGCGTGACCTTCAGCGCAGCCAGCGCCGGTGCTCTCGCGCCGCTCAGCGGCCAGGTCCTCAACCTGCGCAGCAATTTCGCGAACATCGCCGACCAGCAGCTGAACATCGTGCTGGCCAGCAGTGCTGCGGCTTACAGCGCCGGCTCACCGGTGCTGGTGGCCAACCAGCGCGTGGGGGGCAGCAACACGGCCACGGTAACGGTCAGCAACACCGCGGCGGCGGGTTCCTTCAGCGAAGACCTCAACGTCAGCATCGGCGGCGCGAGCGGCGCTGCCAGTGGTAGCGGCAGCATCGCCGGGCGTCTGGCGGCAACCAGCAACACCGGTACTGGCGCGATCACCGCCCGCGTCGACACCAGCAGCGCTGGCGCCAAGACCGGCAACCTCACGCTCGACTACCAGACCGCAGGCGCTGTAGCCGGCGTCAGCAACGGGCTGGGCACCGCCAGCGTCGGCAATCAGGTGGTCACCGTCTCCGGCGATGTCTATCGCCTGGCGCAGGGCGCGGCCACCCCGACCCCGATCGTCTTCGCCAACCGCCACGTCGACGATTCTGCGAGTCAACTGCTGACCGTTCAGAACACCGCCACCGCCGATGGCTTCTCCGAAAAGCTCAACGCCAGCATCAGCTCCAATGGAGCGCCGGTCACCGCCAGCGGCAACTTCAACCTGCTTGCCGCCCAGGACAGCAACACCACCGCTCTGCAGGTCGGCATCGACACCAGCAGCGCCGGCGCCAAGAGCGGCAGCGCGACGATCAGTTACGCCTCCGACGGCACCGGCACCAGCGGCCTGGTGGCAATTGCCGCCGGCAGCCAGACGATCAACGTCAGCGGCGACGTCTACCGCCTGGCGTCGGCCAACAACCTCGGCACGATTTCCTTCGGTAACGTGCACGTCGGCACGGTCGTGGAGCAGGCGCTGAGCATCAGCAACACCGCGGCCAGTGACGGTTTCTCCGAGAAGCTCACGGCCAGCTTCGGTGACACCTCCGACGCGCGCATCACCACCAGCGGTGGCGTCAGCCTGCTGGCGGCGGGTTCGACCGACAACAGCAGTATGATCGTCGGCCTCAACACCAGCGCCGCCGGGAACGTGAGCGGCACGCAGGTGATCAACTTTGCTTCCGACGGCACCGGCACCAGCGGTCTCGGCATCACCGCGCTGGCCTCGCAGACGATCGGCGTCAGCGGCGACATCACCACCAGCGGCAGCGTCTTCCGTCTGGCCAGTGCCAGCCCGGCGACTCCCAACCCGGTCAACTTCGGTGCGCTGCGCATCAACAGCACGGCCGAGCAAACCTTGAGCATCACCAACACGGCGACCGACGACGGCTTCTCCGAAAAGCTCAACGCCAGCATCAGCTCCAACGCTGCGCCAGTCACCGCCAGTGGCGCCTTCAATCTGCTCGCCGCCCAGGCGACCAACGGCAGCGCCCTGCGAGTCGGAATCGACACCAGCAGCGCCGGCGCCAAGAGCGGCAGCGCAACGATCGCTCTGGTCTCCGACGGTGACGGCACCAGCGGCCTGGGAACGACGAATCTCGCGCCGCAGACGGTCAACGTCAGCGGTGACGTCTATCGCCTGGCCAACCCGACCCTGAATACGACCGACGTCACTCTCGTGGCACGCCGCGGCGACGCGGCTCCGAGCGCAGCGATCAGCGTCACCAACAGCAGCCCGGACAGCTTCACCGAGGGGCTCAAGGCCGGTTTCGCCAGCGCCACGCCAGCTACCGGCTTTGGCGCCAGCGGCAAAGTGAACTTCGTATCGACCGGGGCCGGCACCACTGGTGCAGCGGACATTTCGGTGGGCAGCCAAGTGGTCAGCCTGGCCGGCAAGGTGTACGAGAAGGCCGTCGCGCAGGTAAATACGGCGCTGGTCAACTTCGGGATCGTCCACAAAGGCGACGTGGTCACGGCGAAGAACGTCTCGGTGACCAACAGCGCCCCGGTCGCGGCTCTCAACGATACGCTGCAGGGCAGCTTCATCAACATGCCTGTCGGTCCATTCGGCGGCAGCGGCAGCGTCAACGGCCTGGCCGCCGGACAGACCGACGCCAGCAGCCTGCTGGTGAGCCTCGACACGACCAGTGCCGGGGTTTTCACCCAGGGCGGTGACAGACTGCAGTTTGCCAGCCACAACGAGGACATGGCCGACCTTGGCCTCGGCAATAGCGCGCTCACCCTGCAGGCGCAGGTCAACAACTACGCCGACCCGAACTTCTCGAAGACCTCGGGGACGGGCTCGCTGAGCGGTGGCGGCTTTGACTTCCTGCTCGACTTCGGCACGCTCACCGAGGGCAGCGGCATGGTCAGCGCCCTGCTGCAACTGGCCAACGATGTCAGCGGTCCGGCCGACCTGCTTGATGGCGCCTACAGCTTCGCCCTCAACGAGTTCCTGAAGACCGGCTTCGATGCCTTCAGCGGTCTGGGAGCCGGTGACTCACAAAGCGGGCTGCGGATTTCGCTCGATACCCGGAGCATCGGCAGCTTCAGCGACACCATCGTGCTCGCCGCCGTCGGTCACAACGGCAGCGGTTACAGCGCCGACTTCAAGGACATCCGGCTCACCGTTCAGGCTCGGGTCGAGGCGGGCGGCAGCGAGGTTCCAGAGCCGGGTACGCTATTGCTGCTGACCATCGCCATGGCCATCATCGTTCTCCAGCGTCGCCGGGGAATGCTAGACTAGAGCATAGCCTTATACACAACTTTAGGTTTCGTCTGTAAGCTGTCGTTTTTCCTTGAGAAGGCATCATGGCGAGGTGGGCTGAGGAGGAACTGAATGGAATCAACCTGGGTGATCGCCGTCGGGACAAACGAGCGATCGCGTTGCTGGATACGCTTTCTGCGAGACCGACGGCGAGTATCCCGGGGGCGTGTTCGGACTGGTCGGAGACGATGGCGGCTTACCGCTTCTTCGGCAACGATGACATTACCTGGGAGGCGATCCTCACGCCCCATTGGTCTTGCTCCCGAAGACGGATCGCGCAGCACAAAGTGGTGCTGATGCTGCAGGACACCACCGAACTGGACTTCAACGGGCAGAGCATCTCTGGCTTGGGGCCGCTGAGCTACGAAGCTCAGCGGGGCCTGTACGTGCATCCGACGTATGCGGTCAGCGTCGATCGCGAGCCGTTGGGCGTTCTGGATGCTTGGATGTGGGCGCGCGAACCGAAGGACGCCGACGGCCGGCGCCCGGGGATCAAAGAGAGTACGCGCTGGATCGAGGGCTATGAACGGCTCGCCGAACTGGCGACGGAGTTGCCAACGACCCGGCTGGTCTACGTGGCCGACCGCGAGTCGGACATGATCGAATTGATGGCTCGGGCCAGCGAAATGGGCCAGCCAGCTGACTGGCTGCTGCGTGCTCAGCACGATCGAGCGCTGCCCGACGGTCAGAAGCTGTGGCAGACGGTGACGTCCGACGAAGCGCTCGGGGGAATCGCCTTCACGATGCCCGCGAGGCAGGGCCAAAAGGCACGTCCGGTACGTCAGCAGCTTTGGGCGCGTGTCGTCGATCTTCCTCATGGCAAGAACCAGACAATCCGGGCCACCTGTGTGGTGGCCAAGGAGATCGATCCACCGGCCGGCAGTCGCCCGGTCGAGTGGCGCTTGCTGACCAATCGCCCCGCCGAGACGCTCGAACAGGTGACGGAACTGATTGACTGGTATCGCGCACGCTGGGAAATCGAGATCCTCTTCCACATCCTCAAGAACGGCTGCCGCATTGAGGCTCTGCAACTGGGAACCATCGCTGGTCTGCAACGTGCCATCGCACTCTACCTCATGGTCTCCTGGCGGATTGCTGTGCTGATGCGATTCGGCCGAACCTGCCCCGAATTGCCCGCCGACTTGTTCTTCCACGAAGATGAATGGCATGCCGCCTACCTCCTTCACAAGAAGAAACCACCCGCTGACCTCCCAACTCTCAACCAGGTCCTGAGATTGGTCGCCATGCTCGGCGGCTTCCTTGCACGCAAAGGCGACGGAGAACCGGGCGTCAAAACCATCTGGCTCGGTTTGCAGCGTGTCATGGATTGCGCTATCGGCCTCCAGTTCATGCGTCAGGCAGATCCTGGGTAAGTTGTGTATAAGGCTATGAGACTAGAGGCCGCAAGCGGGTTCCTCGAAAAAGGAACCCGCCTCGCCTTTGGCTGACTCTTCCGCCACAAGGCGCGATGCTTGAATTTCTCGGGAGTCCTCGATTGACTACTGTGCAATATCGTGCCCTGCTCGCCCTGGGAGCCTTGGCGCTGTGTCTGGCGATTGTTAACGCGGTGATGTTCAGCGCCAATCGGCAGGCGCAGAACGAACTGGCCACGCGCGGCCAATACATTCAGGAGAGCCTGCAACTGGAACCGCTCTACCAGTCCCTGATCAAGTCGCTGGCCGATCTGGCAGCACGCGACAACGATACCGCCCTGCGCGAGCTGCTGGCGTCACAGGGGATCACTTTCACCGCCGGCGCAGCAGCCGCTACGCCACGGTCAGCGCCATGAACGAACATCCGCAGCAACAAGCGAGACTCTTTCTCCCGGTGTTATTGATCGCCCTGGCGCTGGTGGTCTGGTTCGGCTTCCAGGCCAGCCAATTGAATCAGGAACGATCCCAGCTGGCCAACTTGCGCGTCAATCAGGAAACCACCTATCAGAACGCGCAGAAAATGCGCGCGCAGCTCGATTCACTGGCCGCCGGCACGCAAAAGCTGGCCAGCGCCGGCAACAGGAACGCGCAGTCAGTGGTAGGCGCACTGCAACAGCGCGGTATCACCATTAATGCCGAGGCCAAGCCGGCCGCCCGGTAACTCCTGAACGAAGGCTGCACGCCGGGGGCCCGGCAACAGCGCAGGGAGTCGCGCAGCTGGCTCGCCGGGATCCGGGTATCCGACGTAGATTCGCCTTGCTTGCCGACCCGCAAGCGCTAAGATGATGGGCTTTGCGCCAGCGCGGCGCCGCCCGGAGTCGCAATGAACCTCCTGAAGACCCTCGCCACCGTCAGCAGCATGACCCTGCTGTCGCGTATCCTCGGCTTCGTGCGCGACTTCGTGATTGCCCGTACTTTCGGTGCCGGCCTGCTCACCGACGCTTTCTTCGTCGCTTTCAAGCTCCCCAACCTGCTGCGCCGGCTTTTTGCCGAAGGCGCTTTCTCGCAAGCCTTCGTGCCGATTCTCGGCGAATACCGGAACCAGCGCGGCACCGAGGAAACCCGGCTGCTGGTGGATCGTGTCAGCAGTGCACTTTTCCTTCTCGTCCTGGCCGTAACCGTGCTCGGCATGGGCGGCGCCTCACTGCTCGTTTACCTCTCGGCACCGGGCTTTGCCGACGACCCGGAAAAGTTTGCCCTCACCGTCAGCCTGACGCGCATTACCTTCCCCTACATTCTCTTCATGTCGCTGGTCGCACTCGCCGGCGGCGTACTCAACACCTGGAGTCGCTTTGCCGTTCCCGCGTTCACGCCGGTGCTGCTCAACGTCTCCTTGATCGCCATGGCACTTTTTGCGACGCCGTACTTCGAGCCACCGATCATGGCGCTGGCCTGGGCCGTGCTTATCGGCGGCGCGGTACAGCTGGCCTTCCAGCTTCCCGCGCTGAAGCGCATCGGCATGCTGCCAAGATTCTCCCTAAAGCTGGGCGACGAGGGTGTGCGACGCATCATGCGCCTGATGGCGCCGGCCTTGCTGGGCGTTTCAGTGGCCCAGGTCAGCCTGCTGCTGAACACCGTTTTCGCTTCCTTCCTGGCCACCGGCAGCGTCTCCTGGCTGTACTATGCCGACCGCTTGATGGAGTTCCCGGCCGGCCTCCTCGGTGCAGCTCTGGGCACCATTCTGCTGCCCTCGCTATCGCGTTACCATGCCGCGCAACAACACGACGATTACTCGCGGCTGCTCGACTGGGGGCTGCGGCTGACTTTTCTGCTTGCGGCACCGGCGGCACTTGCGCTGGCAATTCTGGCGGTGCCGCTGATCACGACACTGTTCTTCCACGGCGCGTTCACCGCCAACGACGTGTTGATGACCCGCAACGCACTGCTCGCCTACAGCATCGGCCTGCTCGGACTGATCCTGGTGAAAGTTCTCGCTCCCGGTTTCTACGCTCGCCAGAATGTGCGTACACCGGTCAGGATCGCGATCATTTCGCTGTGCACGACGCAGCTCTTGAACCTGGTACTGGTCGGCTGGCTGCAGCACGCCGGGCTGGCGCTGGCCATCAGCCTGGCGGCGGTCCTCAACGCGAGTCTGCTTTTCCGCGGATTGCGGCAGAGCGCGATCTATGTTCCGCAACCGGGCTGGTTGCTGTTTTACGCTCGCCTGGGGCTGGCCATGCTCAGCATGGGTGCGGCGCTATGGTTCACCGTCGGCGAAGAAAGCGCCTGGTTGAGCTGGACCCTCAGCCAACGACTGCTGCGTCTTTCGATGCTCGTAAGCTTCGGTGCGGGCGTCTATTTCGCTACACTATGGATCGCAGGTTTTCGCCTGCGCGACTTCAAACGCAGCGCGGCCGAGTAATCAATCAGGAGGACCAACAATGGAATTGAGCAGCAGTAGTTTCAGTGACGGGCAGCAGATCCCGGGTGACTTCGCTTTCTGCATTGCCGATCCCGATCACCATGTTTGCCTGGGCAGCAACCGCAACCCGCAGCTGGCGTGGAGCGGCGCGCCGGCCGGCACGCAGTCCTTCGCCATCATCTGCCATGACCCCGACGTTCCAAGCCAGGGCGACGACGTCAATCAGGAGGACCGCAGCGTGCCGGCGTCGCTGGCGCGCGTCGACTTCTTCCACTGGGTGCTGCTCGATCTACCGGCCAGCCTCGGCGAAATCAGGGAAGGCGAGTTCTGCAGCGATATTACGCCGCGCGGTAAACCCGGTCCGCACGCGCCACACGGCGCACGCCAGGGAATCAACGATTACACCAGCTGGTTTGCCGGCGACAACGACATGCGCGGCGACTACTACGGCTATGACGGCCCCTGCCCGCCCTGGAACGACGAGATCGTCCACCGCTATGTGTTTACGGTTTTTTCCCTCGACGTGGCCCGGCTCGATGTCGAAGGCAAGCTGACCGGCCAGCAGTTGCGTACGGCGATGCAGGGACACGTCCTCGCACAGGCCAGCCTGATCGGCACCTACACGCTCAATCCGGCGCTCAAGGAGGGATAAGCCGGCAGAGCAGACAGCTCACCGATAAGCCGCAGATCCAAAAAAACGGGCCGCATAAATGCGGCCCGTTTTGATTTCTCGGACAGAGTACGGCGCCAAGCCAATAGGCCGCGCGCTGCACCTGCCGACCACGACGTGGCTAGACTACATCTACATCACCTTGACCTCGACACGACGCGACGCGGCGCCTTCGCCGGTGCCGGTAACGGTGACATTGATCGACTCGGGTTTCTTCACTTCGATACGCTCTTCGGAAATTCCAGCCTCTTTCAGAGCTTCACCGACCGCCTGGGCACGATCCGTTGAGAGCGCCGCACTAGCTTCCGTGCTAACACTTGCATCCTGGAAGCCCGAAATGGCGAGCTTGGCGCCGGCATTGGCTGTGACATGGAGGAGGATGCCTTCAAGCTTGATCGCCACATCACCCGGCAGTTCCGCGGAACCGACTTCGAAATACAGCGTCGCACCCGGTAAGGCGGCAGCCATCGCCGCCGCTGGAGCAGCCGAAGCGGCGGCTGCAGCGACCGCGGCCGGAGCCGGAGCAGAAGCCGGAGCCGCCACCGGAGCTTTTGCTGCCGGCATCGGCTTGGCACCCGCGGCAGGAGCCATCAAGGGCACGATCATCAGAGCAACAATGTTGATGATCTTGATCAGCGGATTGACCGCCGGACCCGCCGTATCCTTGTACGGATCGCCGACGGTGTCGCCGGTCACCGATGCCTTGTGGGCTTCGGAACCTTTGCCGCCAAAGTTTCCGTCCTCGATGTGCTTCTTGGCGTTATCCCAGGCGCCACCACCGGTGGTCATCGAGATGGCGACAAAGAGGCCGGTGATGATGGTTCCCATCAGCAGGCCACCAAGTGCCTGCGGACCGAGAAGCAGGCCGACGACAACCGGAACCAGCACCGGCAGCAGCGAGGGGATGATCATTTCGCGGATCGCGGCAGCTGTCAGCATGCCGACAGCACGGGAGTAATCCGGCTTCGCCGTGCCTTCCATGATGCCCTTGATTTCCGCGAACTGACGGCGTACCTCGACGACCACGGAACCGGCCGCACGACCCACCGCCTCCATCGCCATGGCCGCAAAGAGGTAGGGAATCAAACCGCCGAGGAAGAGACCGATGATCACCATGTGATTGGAGAGATCAAAGCTCATGGTGCCACCGAAGCTCGCTTCGAGGGCGTGCGTGTAGTCGGCGAACAGGACCAGCGCGGCCAGACCGGCGGAGCCGATGGCGTAGCCTTTGGTCACCGCCTTGGTGGTATTGCCCACCGCGTCGAGCGGGTCGGTGACATCACGCACCGACGACGGCAAACCCGCCATTTCGGCGATACCGCCAGCGTTGTCGGTAATCGGTCCGTAGGCGTCGAGGGCAACGATGATCCCGGACATCGACAGCATCGCAGTCGCGGCGATGGCGATGCCGTACAGGCCGGCCAGCGCATAGGTGATGTAAATTGCCGCGCAGACGGAGAGTACCGGCAACGCGCAGGCTTTCATCGACACGGCCAGGCCGGCGATGATGTTGGTACCGTGACCGGTGGTCGATGCCTCGGCGACACCTCTGACCGGCGAAAACTCGGTCGCGGTGTAGTACTCGGTGATCCACACCAGCAGGCCGGTCAGAACCAGACCGACGGCCGCCGCCCAGAAAATGCTCCCCGAGCTGATCAGAGAGCCATCAGCGAGCGTCACACCGTCGCCGAGCAGCATCCTGGTCACCGGATAGAAGGCAACCAAGGCCAGGGCGCCGGCCACGGCCAGGCCGCGGTAGAGCGCGTTCATGATCTTGCCGCCATCGTTGGCTTTGACGAAGAAGCAGCCGACGATCGAGGCAAGGATCGATACGCCACCGAGGACCAGCGGATAGACGATCAGGTTGTCGTTGGCATTGGGAACGCCCTGGAGCATCATCGCGCCAAGCACCATCGTCGCCACCACGGTCACCCCGTAGGTCTCGAAGAGGTCGGCGGCCATGCCCGCACAGTCACCGACGTTGTCGCCAACGTTGTCGGCGATGACCGCCGGGTTGCGTGGGTCGTCTTCCGGAATGCCGGCCTCGACCTTGCCGACCAGGTCGGCGCCGACGTCGGCACCCTTGGTGAAGATACCACCGCCCAGACGGGCAAAAATCGAAATCAGCGAGCCGCCGAAGGCCAGACCAATCAGCGGTTGAACCGCATGGTGCAGATCGCCGCCCGGCTCTCTGAGAATGGCGTAATAGCCGGCCACCCCGAGCAGGCCCAGACCGACGACCAGCATGCCGGTGATGGCACCCCCCTTGAAGGCGACATCGAGCGCCGCGGCAATGCCGTTGCGCGCGGCTTCCGCCGTGCGCACGTTGGCCCGTACCGAAACGTTCATGCCGATGAAGCCGGTGGCTCCCGACAGGACAGCGCCGATCAGGAAGCCCATGGCCATGGCCATGCCGAGGGCCAGCCAAATGACGACGAAGAGTACGGCACCGACGATGCCGATGGTGGTGTATTGCTTGTTGAGATATGCAGAAGCGCCTTCCTGAATGGCTTTGGCAATCTCCTGCATTTTCGGATTTCCGGCGGGCAAGCCGAGAATCCATTTAGTCATTACAGCGCCGTAACCCACTGCAATGAGCGCGCAGAGCAGCGCGAACACCAGATAACCCATATACAACCTCCCTCTTTAAAGTTTCCCAGCTCCCAGGGCAACTCCCCGTGGCTCGAATTTACCTCATCCGCGACTCAAACAACAAAAAACCGACTTTTAACACTTTTTGTGCACCCGCGGGTCGTGCCTGGCGAACTGCTCAACTCGACGCAACGGCGACGGCGCGACACGCCGCGGCGGCGAACAAAGCCTTGGCCTCTCCGCAGACGCGACAAACGCCGCAGCAGCGGCATTGGTAAGGCCGCGACAACCCCATGCCCGTAATCGAGAAGCGACCGCGCAGGCCCTGGCGTACTGCGCCGAGGCAATTTTCTTCCGATCCACCGTCATTGGCAGCGAGCGCTACTGCAAAGCATCGAAAGCGGCTTTCTTGATCTCCTCGACACTTCCTACACCGGCAATTCTCGGGCACTTCGGCGCGTTCGGGTCGCCAGTGGCCGCCCACGCCCGGTAGTAGTCGAGCAAGGGCTTGGTCTGCGAATGATAGATCTGCAAGCGCTTGCGGACCGTTTCCTCCTGGTCGTCGGCGCGCTGAATCAGCTCTTCTCCCGTCGCATCATCCTTTCCGGGCTCTTGCGGCGGGTTGAAGCGCAGATGATAGGTACGACCGGAGGAAAGATGAACGCGACGACCACTCATCCGTTCGATGATTTCCTCGTCGGCAACGTCTATTTCCAGCACATAGTCGAGCGCCACGCCAGCGACTTTCATCGCCTCCGCTTGTGGCAAGGTGCGCGGGAAGCCGTCGAAGAGATAGCCCTCGGCACAGTCGGGCTTTTGTAGGCGATCCCTGACCAGGCCGATGATAATCTCGTCGGAGACCAGCCCCCCGGAGTCCATGACCTTTTTGGCAGCCATTCCCAGAGGGCTGCCCGCCTTGACCGCCGCACGCAGCATGTCGCCGGTCGAAATTTGCGGGATACCGAAATGCTCACAAATGAACTGGGCTTGCGTGCCTTTTCCGGCCCCTGGCGCACCTAGCAGAATGAGTTTCATGATTCGCTTTCGTTGATTTTCAAATCGAGCAAATTGTCCAGCAGTTCAGACACTTGCAGTTCAGTTACCAGCTGCTGCCAGCACGTTGTCGTGACCAATACGGTGCAACTTACCCTCAAACTGGCGCACGGTCAAACTTTTTGAACCATGCCTGAACACGCTGCGCATCCGCAGGCGTATCGACGCCAGCGGCCGGCAGCTGGTCGGAAATCGCCACACTGATGCGAAAACCGTGCCACAGGGCACGCAACTGCTCGAGAGCCTCGAGGTTTTCGAGCGGCGAAGGCGCCAAGCTGGCATAGGTGCGCAGGAAACGCGCCCGATAGGCGTACAGCCCGACGTGCCGATAGGCAAGCATCTGCGCGGGCAGCGTTTCGCCGCCGGCCTCGCGTGCAAAGTGGTCGCGGGCGTAAGGAATCGGCGCTCGCGAAAAATACAGCGCGTCGCCAGTGGCCGCGAGCACCACCTTGACCACATGCGGGTTGAAGAAATCAGCGGCATCGACGACCGCGTGCGCAAGAGTCGCGATGTCGGCGCCGCTCTGTGCCAGTTGGGCCGCCGTCTGGGCAATCAGCGCCGGGTCAATGAGGGGCTCGTCGCCCTGCACATTGACCACCACGGTGTCGTCGCTCCAGCCGGTGGCCTCGACCACCTCGGCCAGGCGATCGGTGCCGCTGACGTGATCGGCACGAGTCAGCAGGGCGCGCAGGCCATGGCTCTCGGCCGCGGCCAGGACTTGCGGATGGTCGCTGGCCACCAGCACCTCGTCGGCCCCCGACAAGATGGCGCGCTCGGCGACGCGCACGACCATCGGCTTGCCGGCCAGGTCGAGCAGTGGCTTGCCTGGCAAGCGGGTCGACGCGTAGCGCGCCGGAATGACCACCTTGAACGGCATCGCAAGCATCCTTGAAGGAGGCGCTCAGGCGTCGTCGGTAGTCAGCGGGCGGGCTTCATCCTGCAGCATGATCGGGATACCGTCGCGGACCGGAAAAGCGAGCTTGCAGGGCTTGCAGACCAGCTCGGACTGCGGCTTGCGGTATTCGAGGTTGGCCTTGCAGATCGGGCAGACGAGAATATCAAGCAGTCGTGCGTCCATTGAGTTTCTCCAGAATTATCTCGAAAAGATCAGCGCCACCTGGCGGGCCGCTGATAACCGCTTCGACTGGCAGAAGCCAAGCCTCGCCGGTCACAATCGGCGCACATTTTACCGCATCTTTCTCGGTCATCAGCAGCACTCCGTTGCTGGCAAAGGCCAGGTCGGCGGCCGTGTAGGGATGGTGATCGGGAAAGGGATGGGCCTCGAACTCCAGCCCCAGCGCCTGCAGTTGCGCAAAAAAACGACCGGGATCGCCGATGCCAGCCAGAGCATATAGTTTGCAAGCGCGCAAGGACGCCGCCTCGCAACTGTCGGCAGGCGCACCGGCAAGCCCGCCGGCAGCGACGAAGCGCTGGCCGATGAGGCGCATGTCGAACTGCGGACAATCCCTGGCGGCGTCAGCCACCAGGGGCTCGCGGCGGCCGTTCCAGACCACCGCGGCGACCCCCGCCAAGCGCCGCAGTGGCTCGCGCAGGGGGCCCGCGGGCAGCAGCCAGCCATTGCCGACGCCGCGCCCGTCAAAAACCACCACTTCGACCACCCGCTGCAAACGATAATGCTGCAGGCCATCGTCGGAGACGATGACGTCACATTCGCCATGGGCGGCCAGCAATGCTTGCCCGGCCGCGACGCGATCGCGGCCGACGAAAACCGGCACGCCGCTACGCCGCGCGAGCAGCAGCGGCTCATCGCCAACCAGCGCCGGCGACGAGCCGGGGGCCACCGCGTGCACGCCCTCGCCGCGGCCACTGCCACCATAGCCGCCACTGATGATCCCGGGTCGCCAACCCGCTTCGCGCAGGCGCTCGACCAGCCACAGCACCAGCGGCGTCTTGCCGCTACCCCCGACGGTCAGGTTGCCGACGACGATCACCGGCGCTGGCAGCCGCTGTGTGCGCAATACCCCGCAGCGGAACAGCCAGCGGCGCAGCCCGGCGAGCCCGGCGAACAGCCAGGACAGCGGCAGTAGCGGCCACAGGGCGGGAGTCAGACGGCGCTCGTACCAGCGCCGGGGAAGGCTACTCGCGAGGCCGCCAGCGGCCATCAGCGCGGCGATTGCGTGGCGAAGGAAATGCGCGGGTAACCGGCGGCCTGAGCGGCCTGCATGATGTCGACCACGCTCTGGTGCGTGGCCTTGGCGTCGGCGTTGATGACGATCACCGGGTCCTTGGCGTCGCCAGCGGCACGGCGCAGCGCAGCACTGATCGCCTGCACGCTGACCGCGTCGAGCGGCGTCTTGTTGACCAGCACCTGGCCGGACGGGGTCACGCTCACGCTGACTTCATTGGGCGGTTCGTTCTGCTTGCTGGCGTCGGCCGTCGGCAGGTTGATTTCCAGCCCGGAGAACTTGGCGTAGGTGGTCGTCAGCATCAGAAAGATGATGATCACCAGCAGCACATCAATAAAAGGGATCAGGTTGATCTCCGGAACGTCGCTGCTGCGACCGCGGCGAAAGTTCATCGTCGCCTCCTCAGGACCGACGTTCGCCGTGCAGGACTTCGACCAGACGCACCGCCTGTTGCTGCATATCGATGACGAAAGTAGAAACGAGGGCCCGGAAGTGGCGCCAGAAGATCATGCTCGGAATGGCAATCATCAGCCCAAAGCCGGTGTTGTAGAGGGCGATCGAAATTCCGTGTGCCAGCTGCATCGGGTTGCTGCCGCTGGGCGACTGCGAAGCGAAAATCTCGATCATGCCGACAATGGTGCCGAAGAGACCCATCAAGGGGCTGATCGAGGCAATGGTGCCAAGCGTCGTCAGATAGCGTTCGAGCTCGTGCGAGACGACGCTGCCAGCCTCCTCGATCGACTCCTTCATGATTTCGCGCGAACTGCCCTCGTTGCGCAGACCGGCGGCGAGCACCCGGCCGAGCGGCGAATGCGCCTCCAGATCGACGACCATCGCCTGCGTGGCACCACGTTGCCGGAACTCGGTGACCACCCGCTGCAGCAGGTCGGGCGGCACGACTTTGACTCGGCGCAGCGCCACCAGGCGCTCGATAATCAGCGCCACAGCCACTATCGACGCCAGCAGCAAGGGCCAGATGGGCCAACCAGCAGCCTGAACGATGGAAAACACGGTGCACCCCAGATGATTTTCAAGGGGGGAACTTTAGCCTGCGCCAGCATTTGCGGCAAGTGCCGAAGCGCTCCGAACCAATTCCAGCCTCGTCGCAGGGCGGCGAGCGAACGCCAAGCAACCCGCGCACCCTGGCCGGCAGATCGGTAATCCACAGAAGCTGTGGACAAAAGAGCTGCCAGCCTGTTGGCAAGCAGTACAAGTGGCGGACGGGCAAGCGTTTTTTTGCGGCGCCTGTCGAGCGAGCAAGGCATGTAGAATTCGCGGATGGCAGACACCGTCCCCCGCAGCAACGCCTTCCCCACGAGCCCTCCGGTGATCCCGGTGGCCATGCTCAATCGCCTCGCCCGCGAGCGACTCGAGGCCGCTTTTCCTCTGTGCTGGGTCGCCGGCGAGGTCTCCAACCTCAGCCGCGCAAGTTCCGGACATGTCTACTTCTCGCTCAAGGATGCCGCCGCACAAGTGCGCTGCGTGATGTTCCGCAGCCGCGCACAAGTGCTCGGCTGGCAGCTGGAAAATGGCCAGCAAATCGAAGCTCGGGTACTGGTCACGCTCTACGAGGCGCGCGGCGACTTCCAGCTCAACGTCGAAGCGGCGCGCCGCGGCGGCGTCGGCAACCTCTACGAACAGTTCCTGCGTCTCAAGGAAAAGCTCGAAGCCGAAGGGCTCTTCGCCAGCGCCGGCAAACGCGCCCTGCCAATCTTCCCACGCTGTGTCGGCGTCGTCAGCTCGCTGCAGGCGGCGGCTCTGCGCGACGTGCTGACGACGCTCGCGCGCCGCGCTCCGCAAGTGAGCATCGTCCTCTACCCGACGCCGGTGCAGGGTGACGGGGCTGGCGCGCAAATTGCCGACGCCATTCGCCGTGCCGGCGAGCGCCGCGACTGCGAAGTGCTGATCGTCTGTCGCGGCGGCGGCAGCATGGAAGACCTCTGGGCATTCAACGACGAGCGCGTGGCGCGCGCGATCCACGCCTGCCCGCTGCCGGTGATCTGTGGTGTCGGCCACGAAACCGACTTCAGCATCGCCGACTTCGCCGCCGATCAGCGGGCGCCGACGCCGACCGCTGCCGCCGAACTTGCTGCCCCCGAACAGGCCGCCCTGCTGGCGCGCCTCGCCGCCTCGCAAAGCGCGCTGCGCCGACAGATCGAGCAGCTTCTTGAACAACGCAGCCAACAGCTCGACTGGCTGGCTCGCCGCCTGCAGCACCCGGCGCAGTACCTGGCCCAGCATCGCGAACGGCTGCGCAATCTGCAACGCCAACTCGGCACCGGCCTGCTCCAGGCCAGCAGCCGTGCGCGCGGCGAACTGACCCAGCTCAGCCGTCGCCTGTTGCTCAAGCGCCCGGACCCGGCGCGCCACGGCGGTCGGCTGGCCGCGCTGGCACCCCGGCTGCGCAGCGCCTGGCAGGACGCGCAACACGGCAGGCGTGCCGACCTCGAACGGCTGGCTGCCGGACTCGCGCACCTCAACCCGCAGGCGGTCCTGGCGCGCGGTTACAGCGTCGTCACCAACGCACAAGGCGAAATCGTCCGTGACAGCGGTAAGCTGGAACCAAGCGCACGAATCGCTGTCTTGTTGCCCCGTGGGCGCGTCGAAGCCGAGGTGACCGCACTTTTCGCGGATCATGGCGGGCCTGACGGAATGCCCTTTGCAACAAGCGGCATTGCCAGTACCGCTGGCCGCGCATAGAATCCCGCAGTCGCTGATCCACGGATGAAGAGAAAATCTTCACCAGACCCATTCACCGCGCTAGTTTTCACCCTGTTTTCACCCTGTAACCGCCGTCACGGAGGACAACAATGGAACATCAACTGCCGCAACTTCCCTTTGCCATCGACGCTCTGGCGCCGCACATGTCGCAGGAGACGCTCGAATACCACTACGGCAAGCACCATCAAGCCTACGTCACGAATCTCAACAACCTGATCAAGGGAAGCGAATACGAAGCCCTTGACCTCGAAGCAATCGTCAAGTCAGCGCCCGCTGGCGGCATCTACAACAACTCGGCGCAGGTCTGGAACCACAGTTTCTTCTGGAACTGCCTGAAACCCGGGGGTGGTGGCGCACCCGCCGGCGCGCTGGCCGAAGCGATCGACGCCAAGTGGGGCTCGTTTGCCGAGTTCAGCAAGGCCTTCCAGGCCTCCGCCGTCGGCAACTTCGGTTCGGGCTGGACCTGGCTGGTCAAGAAGGCCGACGGCTCGCTGGATATCGTCAACATGGGCGCTGCCGGCACGCCGCTGACCACCGGCGACAAGGCCCTGTTGTGCATCGACGTCTGGGAACACGCCTACTACGTCGACTACCGCAACATGCGTCCGAAGTTCGTCGAAACCTTCCTCGCCCAACTCGCCAACTGGAGCTTCGCCGAGACGAACTTCGCCGGCTAACGGTCATGACACGTGGAGACACCCCGAATCATGAAAGTCATGACCGTTCCCCTCTTCCCCTGCCCCTTCTCCCGCAAGGGGAGAAGGGAGTTTCGTGAGTCGCTGGCGCGACTTTCACATTAAGTGGCAACGAGCATCGTTGCCAAACAGAACGGGGGCACACGCCCCCGTTTTTCATTGCCGGACCGGCTTCGCTACGCGGCTAGGCGAGCGGCAAGCTGAGCGTCACTTCGAGACCACCGTCCGAACGGTTACGCGCGCGCACCTGACCACCGTGCGCAAGCAGCGCGCGCTGAGCAATCGCCAACCCGAGCCCATAGCCAATTGTGCCGGCGTTGTTGTCGGCGCGGTAGAAAGGTTCAAAAATCGCCTCGAGATCGGCTTCCGGTACTCCCGGGCCGCGATCCGAAACGACTATCTCGAAGACGCCTGACGCCCCGGAAGTTCCGAGTGTCGCCAATTCTTCACCCTCGAGCAAACGGCGTGCCTGCACTTCGACGGTGCTGCCAGCGACCGTGTATTTCGCGGCATTGCGCACAACGTTTTCGACGGCGCGGTAAAGCAACTCGCCCTGTACCGCCGCCGTTACTTCGCCCGCACCACTGAAATGCACGCGGCGGCCGCTCGCTTCAGCCTCGAAACCGGCGTCGTCGGCAATACTGGCAACCATTTCCATGAGGTCGATAGTCTCTGGCGGCGCACCCGGCGTGCCGGCTTCGAGGCGCGACAGGGTGAGCAGCTCGCCAACCAGCTCGTCGAGGCGAAGCGACTCGCGTTCGATACGTTCGAGCGTCATTTCGAGCTTCTCCGGGCTCTGCCGTGCCAACCCGATGGCCGCGTGCAGGCGCGCCAGGGGCGATCGCAGCTCGTGCGAAACATCGTGCAGCAGGCGCCGCTGGCTATGGATCTGCGCCTGCAAGCGCTGTGCCATGCGGTCGAAATCGCGCCCGAGATCGGCCAGTTCATCGCGCCGCTTGCCCATCGACGGCTGTACGCGTGTCTCCAGATGCCCTTCGGAAACCGCGCGGAAAGCACCGCGCAGGCTGCGGATCGGCTTCGCCACGTACCACGCCAGCGCGGCGCTGAAAGCCAGGCTGGCGAGCAGGCCGGCAAAAATCGGCAGCGCCGCCGAAGGGCGTTCGCGATGCGCCATGCGAGCGCGCCCACCCGGGCGCTCGTGACGTGCGAGCAGGGTGTAGGTCTGCCCGTCGCGGGCGAGCACCCGGCGCGCACCGGACAGCGGTCCGCGTCGGAATTCTCCCGAAGCCAGGGCGGCGCGCAGCTCGTCGGGAAGCTCGCGACCGAAGAGGTCGCGACCGCCTTCGTCGACCACGAAAAGCTGCGCCTTGCCCGGCGCTTCCGCCCATTCGCGTAGCACCTCGCGCATCATCTGCGGATCGCCGCGGCGCAGGAAAACTTCCGCGGCGTCGAGCATGCCTGCTGCCCGCGGGCCACCCGGCAGGGCAGGCACCGCTGCGAATTCGGCTTCGGCCTCGGCCTCGGCCTGACGATGCAGCCAGACGACGCTGCCGACGCCGACACCGGCGAGCAGCAGCGCCAGCCAGAAGGCAAAGAAGGATTTCCAGAACAGGCGTCCCACGTTCAGGCCTTGACGAACTGGTAGCCCTGACCGCGAACGGTCTGGATCCACGAGTCGCCGTCGGGTCGTGCGCCGAGTTTCTGGCGAATGCTGCTCACATGCACGTCGATACTGCGGTCGAAACGCGCCAGCGGGCGCCCCATCGCCAGCTCGGAGAGGTCGCTCTTGCTGACCACCCGGCCGGCGTGGCGGGCCAGGACTTCGAGAATACTGTATTCGGTACTGGTCAGTTCGAGCGGCTGCTGATGCCATTGGGCGTTGCGCCGCTCCGGCCACATGCTCAGCGGACCGACGACGATCGGCCCATCGGTGATCCCTGCGGCGCTGTTGTCGGCGCCCCGGCGCAGGATTGCCCGCAGCCGGGCGACCAGCTCGCGCGGCGAACAGGGCTTCGGCACGTAGTCGTCGGCGCCGAGTTCCAGGCCGATGATGCGATCGATGTCGTCGCCCCTGGCGGTGAGCATCAACACCGGCAAGCGGCTGGCGGCACGAATCCGGCGCAAGACCTCGACGCCGTTTAGGCGCGGCATCATCACATCGAGCACAACAATGGCAAAGCGACCGCTAAGCGCTTCGCGCACACCGCTTTCCCCATCATGCACCGCCTCCGCTTCGAAGCCCTCCTGTTCGAGGTACTCGCGCAGCATCGCGGCGAGTTCGACATCGTCATCGACCAGCAAAACTCGAGTCATCGCGCCCATCCTTTCATCAGCGCTGATGATAAGCGCCCCCAACGCCGAGTCACGCGTCTTTACCACCCTTTACCGGCTTTAACACCGGCTCGCCGCCGCTTGGAGCCGTCCGCCGCCCATTTACACGGCTTTACAGACGATTAACCGCGTTTTACGACCCGCTGCGCAAAAATTCAGCCAACAGTCGAGGCCAGCCCCGGCTGGACCAATTCAACCACCAAGGAGCCAAACATGAACACCTTCAAACGCACTCTCGCCGTTTTCCTCGCCACCAGCAGCATTGCCCTGGCCCTCCCACTGGCCGCCAACGCCGGTCCAATGATGGGCGGCGGCATGGAAGGCGGTTGCGGCCAAGGCCGCTCAGCGATGCGTGGCGGCCCAGACGACGGACTGCCGCCAATGATGAAGAAGCTCAAGCTGACCCCCGCACAGGAGGCCAAGATCACCGAGCTGCGCAAGCAGGACAGCGAGCTGATCAGCGCCAAGTACCAGAGCATGCGTGACAGCCGGGCACAACTGCACGAAATGCAGAAGACCGGGGATTACGATGAGGCGAAAGTGAAGGCACTCACCGAGCAGGGCGCCCAGGCAATGGCCGAGATGGCACAGCTGCGTGCCCGCCAGCATCACCAGGTGATGGCAGTCCTCACCCCCGAACAGCGCCAGCAGTTCGCAACGCAGCGCGAGGAGATGATGAAGCGCTGGGAGAAGAAACGCGGCGAGAAGCCTGCAGCTTGATCTCTCGCGTCAGAGCCAGCCGCCGCGCGCCGAGCGCGCGGCTGGCGAAGCACGACTGGAGCACTACGCAGCTTCTTTCTGTGACCGTCGCGGTACACTGGACTGCAGACGGTTGATGCCGGTAATCACCGCGCGCAGTGACGCGGTGACGATATTGGTATCGACGCCGGCGCCGTAGAACTCGCTGCCGCCAGCGGTCGCCGGAGCGACTTCGATGAAGGCACAGGCCCGGGCGTTGGCGCCCTCGCCGCTGGCGCTCATGGCGCGCTCTTCGTAGCTGCGCACTTGAATATCGATGCCGGCACTCTGGAAGGCATTGACCGCCGCGTCGATCGGGCCGTTACCCGTACCGGTGAGCACCTGCGGCCTGCCGTCGATATCGACCGTGAGCCGAATGCCTTGCCCGTTGCCGGCGCCGTGCTCGAAAAGATGATGCTCGCGGTAGCGTAGCGGGTTCACGGAATCGATATAGGTCGCCGAGAAGAGTTCCCAGATGTCGGCAGCACTCATCTCGCCGCCGTGCTGGTCGACCTGCTGCTGGACGACGCCCGAGAACTCGACCTGCAGGCGGCGCGGCATGACTACCCCGTATTCGGCTTCCAGCAAGTACGCGATGCCGCCCTTGCCGGACTGGCTGTTGACCCGGATCACCGAGTCGTAACTGCGACCGACGTCGGCCGGATCGATCGGCAAATAGGGAATGTTCCAGAAACCGTCACTCTGCTCGACCGCAAAACCTTTCTTGATGGCGTCCTGATGCGAACCCGAAAAAGCCGTGAACACCAGATCGCCAACGTAGGGATGACGCGGGTGAATCGGCAACTGGCAACACTGCTCGAAGGTCCGCGCGACGGCATTGATATCCGAGAAATCAAGCCCCGGCGCAACCCCCTGAGTGTACAAATTGAGCGCCAGAGTCACCAGGTCGACGTTGCCGGTACGCTCGCCGTTGCCGAACAGGCAGCCCTCGACGCGCTCGGCGCCAGCCATCAAGGCGAGTTCGGCAGCGGCAACCGCCGTGCCACGATCATTATGCGGGTGCAGACTGATGATCACGCTGTCACGCCGATCGAGATGGCGGTGCATCCACTCGATCTGGTCGGCGTAGATGTTCGGCGTCGCCATCTCGACGGTGGTCGGCAAATTGAGGATCACCTTGTCATCCGGCGTCGCGCCCCAGGCGGCGGTTACCGCGTTGCAGACTTCCAGCGCGAAGTCGAGTTCGGTGGCGGTGAAGGTTTCCGGGCTGTATTCGAGCACCCATTCGGTTTCCGGCGCCTGCGCAGCCAGGTCCCTGATCAACTTGACGGCGGCGACCGCCATGTCGATCACTTCCGCGCGGCTCATCTGGAAAACCGTCTCGCGGAAAGGCTTGGAGGTCGCGTTATAGACATGCACGATCGCCCGCCGCGCGCCGCGCACCGAGTCCATCGTCCGGCGAATGAGATGCTCGCGCGCCTGCGTGAGAACCTCGATGCTCACGCCGTCGGGAATATGGCCGCCGTCGATGAGGCTGCGCACAAAGTCGAAGTCGGTCTGCGACGCCGACGGAAAAGCGACCTCGATCTCCTTGAAACCAATCTCGCAAAGCATCTTGAACATGCGCGTCTTGCGTTCGGCGTTCATCGGCTCGAAGAGCGACTGATTGCCGTCGCGCAGATCGGTACTCATCCAGATCGGCGGCTTGCTGATCGTGCCATTCGGCCACTGGCGATCGGTGAGAACAACCGGCGGGAACGAGCGGTACTTGCTGGCGGGGTTTGACAACATGATGGCGACTCCTCGGGGTTCGGATGTTGAAGCTGATGACCGCCATGGTAAGGAAAAGCCGCCCGCAGGTGCTTGCGTATTGCCGCCCTAGAAAGAGTCCTTGAGCAATCATATTGCGCACACAAACAAAAAACAGCATTAAACTTGTGCCAACACTTTAACGGTCACGACCTTTCGAGACACCCCTGATGATGAGAGCCATGACCGTCCCCCTCTCACTTGCAGTGCGCATTCCGGCTTGCACGCCGGAATCGTTCGCCGGGCAGGGAGCATGCTCCCTGAATTCCCCGCCTCACCCCTGCCCCTTCTCCCGCAAGGGGAGAAGGGAGTTTCGTGAGTCGCTTGCGCGACTTTCACATTAAGGGAGCAATTTCGTGCAACTCGATCGCTACGACTGGCAGATTCTGCGCGTCCTGCAAGAAGACGGCCGCATCAGCAATCAGGACCTCGCCGAGCGCATCGGCCTCTCACCCTCGCCCTGCCTGCGGCGCATGCGCGCGCTCGAGGAATCAGGACTGATCACCGGTTATCGCGCGCTGCTCGACGCCAAGAAGCTAGGCCTGGCACTGATGGCGCTGATTTACATTTCGATGGACCAGCACACCCCCGAGCGCTTCACCAGTTTCGACGCCGCCATCGCCGAAATCCCCGAGCTGCTCGAATGCCTGCTGATCACCGGCCAGGACGCCGACTACCAGCTCAAGGTGGTGGTCAAGGACATGGACGCCTACCAGGAACTGCTCCTCAACCGCCTCACCCGCATCCCGGGCGTGACCGGCGTACATTCGAGCTTTGTTCTGCGCCGGGTGGTCGATAGAACGGCGTTGCCGCTACCCCTGGCAAATTGACGGTCATGACACGTGGAAACACCCCAAATCATGAAAGTCATGACCGTTTCCCTCTCACTTGCAGTGCGCATTCCGGCTTGCGCGCCGGAATCGTTCGCCGGGCAGGGAGCATGCTCCCTGAATTCCCCGCCTCACCCCTGACCCTTCTCCCGCAAGGGGAGACGGGAGTTTTGTGAGTCGCCTACGCGACTTACTCATGAACATCCACCCGCTGGCCAAACTTTGCTGAGAGCCGTCGGCGTCAGATGTCGACTTTTTTTACACTGCCTTGGGAAAATGATCGGTAGCGATGCACCGTAAAAAAATAGATTGTTGATTCTAAATGTTAATAAAATCAATGGCGCGAAACTTGCGTGCAACGCCCGGCACAACGCAGCTCCTGGAAGACGATAGAAGCTGGTGGTTGGCGCTTGTGTTTTCTTGGCCCTTTCAGGGAGAACGGCAATGATCGAGAAGCTCGGATTCGGTGATCTTCGTGGCCGGCGGCCATTACTTGGCGCCGCCACTCTTTGGCTGCTGCTCGGGTTTTCAGGAACAGCGTCCGCCACCACCCCACCCAACTTGCAGGACATGTTCGATGGCTCAACGTTCACCCAGGATGGTCTCAAATTCTTCAACTTCACGCCGGGCCTGGCCAACAGCTTTCCGTTGGGCCAGGATCTGCTGTATCTGGCCAAGACAGACCCGCTAGCGCTGTTCAATGTGCAATACCTCGAGTTTGCAGCGGGAAGCAAGTTTTCCCGTGCCTGGGGTAACGCCAATGCGGCCATTGCGGCAGACATCGGTTTGCTGGTCCTGGCGGACAACGTCGCGACCCCTGGGGTCGATCCCGGCTTCCGGTTGAACAGTGCTACGCAATGGACCGTGACTGCCGGCAATATTGCTTCGGGCCAGCTTTCCGCCTTCGCCTACGACGTCGAGACCACCACTACGCAGCAGATCAACAGTGCGGAGATCACCCAGTCTTCCACTATCGACGCCGTCGGACCCGACGTCTGGTCGTTTTTCCCGTTCAGCTTGCCCGACGTAGCGACTGGCTTCGCCCTTCAATTGATCACGGATTTGAACAGCAACGACGTTCTGAACGTCACTCTGGACATCGGCGTGCAGTCACCAGACGGGATTCAGCGCTTCAGTCAGTTTGACAGCTGGTCCGGTTTTGCCGACCACAATGCCATCCGCGTGGTCAACGTGATCGGCTTAGGAGCAAGCTCGGGTGGCGGCTTCACCATGGACTCCCTGGAGCAACGCATCGACCCCCCCGCACCCGCCGCGATTCCCGAACCCGGCACGCTGTTGCTGATCAGTCTGGGGCTCCTGGGTATTCCTTGCTGCCGGCGACGCGCTAGCCGCAAGTGAGCCCCAGGGCGGAGATAGGGGTCCGCGCCGGTTTTCGCCGATCAAATCGTAAGCATCGCCGTCAATGGTGCCAATGTGTAACCCGAAGTCACCAATCCATCGCGCAGATGCCTTGCCAGCGCCACCGCATCCGGCGAGTCGCCGTGGATGCAGATGCTGCCGGCCTGGACCGGAATGTGGTGGCCGCTGGCGCTGACCAGAGCGCCGGCATCGAGCATGGCGCGGACGTGGATCAGGGCCTGGCCGGGGTCGTGGATGACCGCGCCGGGCTGGCTGCGCGGGACGAGTTGGCCGTCGTCCTGATAGCGGCGGTCGGCGAAGATTTCGTCGACCACCGGCAGGCCGGCGGCGCGTCCGGCCAGCGCCAGTTGCGAGCAGGCCGGCGCCAGCAGGATCAGCGTCGGATCCAGGGCCTTGACGGCGCGGACGATAGCCTCGGCCAGCGGCCTGTCGGCGCAGGCCTGGTTATTCAGGGCGCCGTGCGGTTTGACGTGCGTCACCGCCATGCCCTCGCTGACGGCCATGCCCTGCAGCGCGCCCACCTGATAGATCAGCAGCGCTTCCACTTCGGCTGCGCTGAGCGCCTGCGGTCGGCGACCAAAGCCTTGCAGGTCGGCGTAGCCGGGATGGGCGCCGACGCTGACGCCGCGGGCTTTTGCGGCGAGCAGCGTCGCGCGCATGACCATCGGGTCGCCAGCGTGAAAACCGCAGGCGATGTTGGCGCTGCCGACGATATCGAGCATCGCCGAATCGTCGCCCATGGACCAGTGGCCGAAGCTTTCGCCGAGATCGGCGTTGAGATTGATGGTTTTCAGGTCGTTCACGTTCTCACTCCTCGCTTTCGAAACCACTGATCGGCCCGCTGATCAGGCCGCTGTTGTAAAGCGCCTCGAGATCGACGCTGCCGTCACCTGGCAGGCGGAGAATGCTGGCGATGAGTTGGGCAAGATTCTCGGCATGGCTGCGCGCGGCGCGCTCGGCGGCATCGACATCGACCATCTGAAAGCGCAGCGTCTCGCCCGCGCGCCGGTTCGCCAGGCGGCCGAGGTCGGCCGAAATGACGGTGGCGATCTTCGGGTAACCGCCGGCAGTCTGTGCGTCGGCCAGCAGCACGATCGGTTGACCCGAGCCCGGCACCTGCATCGAACCCGGTACGGTGGCATCCGAGATGATGTCCTTGTGCGCCTCCGAACGGTGCTCGAGCAGCGGGCCCTGCAAGCGGACGCCCATGCGGTCGGCCTGATCGGTGACCGTAAACGGCGCGCCGCACAATGTTGCCAGGGCGTCGTCAAGAAAATGCCCGGCCTGCGGCCCAGCGACCACGCGAATGATGGAATCGTCGTCGCTGGGCGGCTCCGGCAGGAGAAAATCAGAGGCCTCGGTGAGCTGCGCCGAAAGCCGGTCACCTACCGCCAGCGGCTTGCCGATACCAGCACGCGCGTAGGTCGAGGCACTGCCCAGGGTTTCGGGCACCTGCAGGCCAGCAACGGCGATGACCACCAGTCGCCCGGCGCGCAGCGCCCGGATGCGCAGGGTTTCGCCGCTGTTGAGGCAAACACTGCGCCAGCAGACGACGCGCTGTACGCCCTGTTCGCCGGTGATGTCGATGTCGGCCTGGCCGGCAACTGCCACCCGCACGCACCCGTGCAGCGCTTTCAGCAGCAGACCGCCGTCAAAATGCTCGATGACCGGCGCCGTGGCCTGGTTGCCGACCAGGGCGTTGGCGATTTTCATCAACGCCGGATCGAGCACTCCGGACCAGGGCACACCGACGCGGCGCAGGCCACGCCGACCGCCGTCCTGAATCGACGCGTAGGCGCCGGCACTGCGGATTTCGATCGCGGATAATCGCTCGTTCACAACGCCACCTCCACCTCTGCGAATGCCGCCAGATCGAGCGCTCGCGCCTCGGCCACCTGCTGCAGGCGCCTGTGCTCGGCCGTATTCACGGCCGTGAAGCAGACCCGGTCGCCGGCCTGTAGAAGGGAGGGCTGCGGCCGCGCCGGGTCGAACAGCGGCACCGCGCACTGGCCCAGAAGATGCCAGCCGCCGGGGCTTTCCGATGGATAAATGGCAGTCAGGGCACCGGCGATGGCGACGCTGCCGGGCGCCACCCGCAGGCGCGGCTCGCTGCGCCGCGGCAATTGCAACGCCGGCGGCAGGTCGCCCATGAACGGGAAACCGGGCAGGAAACCGAGCATGTAGACGCGATATTCGCTCTGCCGATGCTGATCGATCAGCGTCTCGACCCTGATTCCCAGGGTCGCCGCGGTGGCTTCGAGATCGGGGCCGCAATCGCCTTCGTAGCAGACCGGCAGGCGCCACAGCCGGAACGCTGAGCTGGCAGGCAACATGTCCGCTGGTGGCAACTTCTCGAGCTCCGCCAGCAATTTCTGGCGAGACGTCTGCAGCGGATCGTAAATCACCGTCAGCGAGCAGAAGGTGGGCACCATCTCGATCAGTCCGGGCAGCGCCCCGGCCTGATGCCAGGCGGTGATCTGCCGGTCGAGCGCGGTCACCGTGTCGACCACTCCAGGTGCGATTCGGTCGCCAAGGACCAGCGTGAATGCCTGATCGCCGGCGTCGGCCACGCGCGTCCACTCGCAAAGGCGAGAAGTTACATTCGTTATAGTCGATTCGGCAGCCATAGCACGATGCCCTGACAGTAATAGGTCACCATGACGCACGTCATCTAAACCATGCGCCCTGCGAGGCGAATGACCTGCACCCCGTCGAGGGCGATGGTAGCGAAGTGCCTCCCTCTCCCCCGACCCATCCCCCGCGAGGGTGGTGGGGAGCTGGGCGCTGGCGGGCCAAGGTTTGCGTGGCAGCCAGCGCCAATCGCTACTGCAGGATACCGAGGAGGTTCGAGAAACTGTCGGTCCACACCGGGAAGCCAGGCCGTGGAGCGAGCTTCTCGGCGCCGTGGAAGGTTTTCGCTAGCTGCGCCGCGCGCTCGGCGGGCATCAGCAGCACCCAAACCGAATGGCGACAGAAGCGGTCGCCTGCGGCAGGGTCGAGGTCGAAGATCAGCGCGCTGATGCCGAGTTGCTCCGCGGCGGCAGCGATAACCGGGCGCAGGTCGAGGTAGCGGTTGGTGATATGCACCGCCAGCACGCCATCACTTTTCAGGTGACGCAAATACGCCTGCATCGCTTCCAGAGTCAGCAGGTGCGTGGGGATCGAATCTCCGGAGAAAGCATCGATGGCCAGCAGGTCGAAATTCTGGGCGGGCTCGCGTTCGAGCATCAGGCGGCCGTCGCCGAGCACCGGAACGATCGTCGCCAGGCTGTCGCCGAGGTAGCTAAACTCGTTGCGGGCGAGATCGAGGACCTGCTCGTTGATTTCGTACATGCGCAGTTCATCGCCGCTGCGGCCGTAGGTGGCCAGGGTCCCAGCGCCGAGTCCGAGAATGCCGACCTTCAGCGGCCGCTCACCGGCGACGCCGCGCAGCGCCTGGCCCACGCCGGAGTCCTCGCAATAATAGGCAGTCGGCTGACGGCGGTGCTCGGCGGCGAGAAACTGCTCGCCGTGATTGATGCGACCGTGCAGGATCCGGCGTTTGATGCCGAGGTCCTCCTCGTCAGCGTCGTCGACGCGCAACTGGCCGTAGAAGTTGCGCACCACTACCCGGTAGTTTTCGACGTAATCGATCGAGATACCACCAAGTCGGTAAGCGTAGGCAAGTAGAGCCACGACCAGCAGAAGCCGCCGGATCAGTCGCAGATCGCGCCAGAGAACGATGGTCACCAGCAATGCGCAGAGGAAAAGGCCGATCGGCAGTTCGAAATAAGCGTTGAAGATCACCGGCGCCAGCAGGCCGACGAAAGTGCCGCCGAGCGCGCCGCCGATCGACAGCATCAGGTAGAACAAAGTCAGGTGGCGAACCGGCGGCCGGCGCCTGACCAGCTCGCCGTGACAGACCATGCAGAAGACGAACAGCGACAGGCACATCAGGGTGACCAACACCGGCACCTCCATGCCGCCACCATCGAGAACGCGGTCGAGGACCAGGAAGGCAATCGGCAGCGCGACCAGAAAGCCCGGGCGGTAGTAGTAGCGCGGAGCGTCGAAGCAGAGAATGAAGCTCAGCAGATAGATGCTCAGCGGCACGACCCACAGGAAGGGTACCGGCGCAACGTCCTGCGTCAGGTGGCGGGTCATCGCCAGCAACAGCAGCGACGCGGTCATCGCCAGACCGATCCACAGCAGACACTCGCTCAGTGGCGGTCGTGGTACCGGCTCGCTGCTCACCTTCAGCACCTCGCGCTCGCTCGACACGCCTTTCCACGACAGCCAGGCGCTGCCCAGGCAGGCGACGACGAAGAGGGCGTACGCGGCCGACCAGGCCATGGCCTGGTCGTGCACCCGAAAATACGGTTCGACGAGCACGGGATAGCTCAACAGCGCGATCATCGACGCCAGATTCGAGAGTGCGTAGAGGCGATAGGGCATGGCACTGGCAAAACTGCGCGCATACCAAGCCTGCATCAGCGGACCGGTGGTCGACAGCAGCAGATAGGGCATGCCGACTGCTGCGGCGAGCACGACCAGCACGTTCCACGTCGGGTTGGCAAAAGCGACGTCTTTCCAGGCCGGGTCGGCGATGACCGGCAGCGTCGCCAGGCTGAGCAGCAGGAGAACACAGTGGACGACATTCTGGCGCCGCGGCGAAAGCAACTCGTGCAGCAGATGGACGTAAAGATAACCGAGTAGCAGTTCGGCCTGGAAGAAAACCAGGCAGGTGCTCCACACCGACGACGAGCCACCGAACCACGGCAGAATCATCTTGGCAATGATTGGCTGGATCTGGAAAAGCAGAAAAGCAGACAGAAAAACGGTGGTCGCGAAGCTGAGCATCAGGACATCCTATGGGAATACGATAGAGGATCGGCACCGGCGGCGCAGCCGGCGCACCTCACGCGCCCTGCGGCGGCGCCAGGCGTGCCGATCGGAAACGGCGGCGTTTCCGGCTGCGCGGCCACCCGGCCAGCGATCAGGGCTTCCCGCTGGCGGCATCCGGCGCCGCAGGTGCGGCGTGCCAGGCGTCTGGCGGAACGACCAGATTGTTGGCTGGCTGCGCGTTGAAATGTGGCGACATGATCTGCACGCCGTAGGTATTGAACTGATCCTGGATATTGGCGTGCAAGGCAGAGAGGACGGGAATCCGCTCGAGCGGCTTGTCCATGTGCGCGAAAAGTTCGTATTCGACGTACCAATCGGCGAGACCCTTCTGATAAACAAAGGGAGTCGGAACAGACCTCAATCCAGGGGTCTGCTTGGCGGCGGCGATGAGCATCGCATGCACCTGCCGCCACGGGGTGTCGTAGCCGATGGTCACCTTGGTCGACACCAGCGTGCCGCGCTCACCGGCCAGCCGGGAAAAGTTGCGGATTGGGTTACCGACCAGCACGGCATTGGGAATGGTGATCTCTTCGTTGCGCATGTTGATGATCTTGGTCGACAGCACGCCGACCTGGCTGACCACACCGGCGTTGTCACCGATCTCGACGAAGTCGCCAACCGACAGCGCGCGTGCATAGACCAGGACCAGGCCGCTCATCAACTGGTTGACGATGCCGGCAGAACCGAGGGTGAACATGAAGCCGAGCATCACCGACAAGCCCTTGAAGGCGTCGCTGTTGGACATCGGAATGAAGGGGTAGGCGATGGCGATGCCGAGCCCCCAGACGAGGACCGTCACCAGTCGGTGGGTGGCGCTGACCGTATCCGAGTGCAGACCGGGAGCATGCACCCGGCCGTCCTTGGCAGCCTGGAAGAAGTTGCCGATGGCATCGTTGGCGGCCTTGGTCATGAACAGGATGACCACCACCGTGGTCAGCGCTGGCATGGCACCGATGAAACTTCTGCCAATGGTCTCCAGCAGGTCGAGAAGGAAGTCGCCGAGGCGCTCACCGAGCGGCTCGGTAAGCGGAAAGCGTGCCAGCACGTAGGTCAACCAGAGATAGGCGACGCTCAACCATAGAAAGCCCATCAACAGCTGCGATATGCGCTGCACGAGCGACCAGCCGTGCCGTGCCCAGCGCAACTTGCTGCCGCCATCTTCCTCTTCGATGATTCGTTGCAGACGGCCGACCAATAGCCGCGTCGCACGAGCGATCAACCAGAGCAACGCAAAGGCGATCACCGTTGCCACCGCAGACAAGCCAACTCCCTTCAGCAGGACTTCGGGGCGACGCTGCGTGGCGTCCGCCAGCAGTGCGGCGCTGAGCGCCTCGCGCGCGCGCTCGGCGGCCTGCTCCAGCGTGAGTTTCTCCTGCGGGTCCAGGTCTCCGTCGACCAGGGCGAAAAGAATATTGTCGTTATTGGTCAGGGTGATGCCACGCCCACCATCAAAGCTGAAAGGCGTCAAATCAATCTCTTGCACCATCTGGCCCGGCGTCAGCTGGTCGATGCGCTGTTCGGATTTGCGTGCGCGAGCGACCGGCGGGGCGCCGAGGAAAGTCGCCCGAAAGGTGACGATCGGTCGGAAATTATGGAGCAGGATCGCCTCCCCCCCTGGCACCTGCTCCGCGGGCGGAGCAACCACTGCCGCTCCCGCAAGGAACGGCCAACAGCTAAGCAAGAACAATGACAGCGCCGCGACGAGCTTCGCGAAGGCACGGGCAGAGGTCATGCGGGAACTCCAGTCAGCAGCGGGGGAAGGCTGCGATTATACGACCGGAAGAGGCTGTTATGACTACGGAAATACCTTTTTCAGGCCAACCGAGGCAAGCAGGCTGGCCTGGCGGAGTCCGCCCTTGCGCCGCCTAAGCGGTGCCGCCGACCGTCAATCCGTCGATGCGCAGGGTCGGCTGGCCGACACCGACCGGCACGCTTTGACCTTCCTTGCCACAGGTGCCGACACCCGGGTCGAGACACATGTCGTTACCGATCATCGATACCTGATTCATGGCGTCCGGACCACTGCCGATCAGGGTCGCGCCCTTGACCGGGCGGCCGATCTTGCCGTTTTCGATCAGATAAGCCTCCGACATCGAGAAGACGAACTTGCCATTGGTGATATCGACCTGACCGCCACCAAAATTGACCGCGTAAATCCCTTTCTTGACCGACTTGATGATCTCTTCCGGGCTCTTGTCGCCGTTGAGCATGGTGGTATTGGTCATGCGCGGCAGGGGCAGATGGGCGAAGGATTCGCGACGGCCGTTGCCGGTCGGCGCGACGCCGCTGAGACGGGCGTTGAGGCTGTCCTGCATATAGCCCTTGAGAATGCCGTCTTCGATGAGCACCGTGCGCTGCGTCGGATTGCCTTCGTCGTCGATGGTCAAGGACCCGCGACGGTCGGGAAGGGTGCCGTCATCGATGACGGTGACCCCCTTCGAGGCCACCTGACTGCCGATGCGACCGGCAAAAGTCGAGCTGCCCTTGCGGTTGAAGTCGCCTTCGAGGCCATGGCCGACGGCTTCGTGCAACAGGATGCCGGGCCAGCCAGGGCCGAGGACAACCGACATCGTGCCCGCCGGCGCCGGCTGGGCGACGAGGTTGGTCACCGCCTGATGCACTGCCTCGCGCGCATAGCCGTGCAGTACCTCGTCGGTAAAACAGCTGTAGTCGGTGCGCCCACCGCCACCGGCCGAGCCCTGTTCGCGCTGAACGCCCTGTTCAACAATGACCGTCAGCGACAACCGCACCAGCGGCCGAATGTCGGCGGCCAGGCGACCATCGCTGCTGGCGACGAGAATCACTTCGTATTCGCCGGCGAGATGCGCCATCACCTGCGTCACACGGCTGTCCTCGGCGCGGGCGAGCGCTTCCAGCCGTTCGAGCAGCTTGACCTTGCTGACCGCGTCGAGCGACGCCAGTGGATCGTTCGGCACGTAGAGGGCACGCTGCACGCGGCCCTTCTTCAGAGCCGGTACGCTTTGCTGCTCGCCAGCGGCGGCAATCGCCCGCACGGCTGCGGCCGCGTCACTGAGGGCTGGCGAGCTGATGTCGTCCGAATAGGCAAAAGCGGTCTTCTCGCCAGCAATGGCGCGCACGCCAACCCCTTCGTCGATACTGAAACTGCCGGATTTGACAATTCCCTCCTCGAGACTCCAGCCCTCGGAGCGGCTGTACTGGAAGTAGAGGTCGGCGTAGTCGACCTGGTGCGACATGATCTGGCCAAAGACCTTGTTCAGGTCGGCGACGTCGAGACCGTAGGGGGTGAGCAGGGTTTTCTGAGCCTGCACGAGAAGCGTGGGTTGTTTGGCGTTCATCGGGTTTCCGTTGATGTGAAAGTCGCGTATGCGACTCACGAACCTCCCTTCTCCCCACTGCGGGAGAAGGGCCGGGGGAAGAGGGGGCGGTCATGACGTTCATGATCCGGAGTATATCGACATGTCATGACCGTTAATACAGCGGTTTGCGTGCATCGCGCAGCGCATTGCAGGATTACATTACGCGGTGTCTGAGCGCCGGCAAGTTGGCGCGGACCGAAGCCAGGCGGCCCTGTTCAAGCTTGCCGACGACAACTCCCGGCCCCTTCGCCTGGCGATCGAGGATCTCCCCCCAGGGGTCGATCAGCATGCTGTTGCCGTGCGTCTCGCGCCCATTTTCGTGGCGACCACCCTGCGCGACGGCCAGTACGTAGCACTGATTCTCGATCGCCCTGGCGCGCAGCAAGATCTCCCAGTGCGCCCGCCCGGTGGTTTCAGTAAATGCCGCGGGAACGACCAGTAGCTCTGTGACCCCAAGCGCGCGATAAAGCTCCGGGAATCTCAGGTCATAACAGATCGACAAGCCAACGCGGCCAAAAGGCATGTCGAAGCTGACTGGCTGCTGGCCGGCCTGGATAGTCGCGCTTTCATCGTAGGCCTCGGCACCCTGCCGGAAGCCAAAGAGGTGAATCTTGTCATAGCGCGCAACGCGCTGGCCTTGCGGATTGTACGCGACGCTCGAATTGAGCACCTTGTCCGGGCTGTCGGCCGACAATGGCAGGGAGCCGCCGATCAACCAGATGCCGTGCTGGCGGGCACTGGCGGCGAGAAAATCCTGGATCGGTCCGCTGCCATCGTGCTCGCGCAGCCTGACCTTGTCGCTGTCGCTCATGCCCATGATGGCGAAGTACTCGGGCAGGGAAACCAGCTCGGCGCCCCGCGCCACGGCCTCGGCAATCAGCCCCGCCGCAGCCTGCAGGTTCTCTTCGACGCGCGGCGTAGAGACCATCTGCACAGCCGCCACACACAGGCTTGAGGCCTGCTGCCGGTCATCTACCGCTTGCTTGCTGACGGGGTTCATGGCTTGCTCCAAAGAGATTGCGAAAGACGAAAGTTGCTCACGGCGTGGTCGCCGGCGCCCGCGTCGCTGGTTCCGACGACCCGGTGATTCTCGCGACGATCGGATCGTCCCACTTGCCGGTCACCAGATACTCGAAACTGAACATCTTGTTCAAGGGGTTTTGCAATACCTTGTTGGCCAACAGGGTGGCCATGCCGGCCAGCGGATTGATCACCGCCACTCCCAGGGCGGCGGTGCTGCTCAACTCGGGCTGAACACTGACCGTCAGGTGCTGCGTTTCGTTTATCAGATCGGTTTCGCCGCGCATCAGCACGCGCGCCGCCGGACCATCAATCAGCAATTGCTCGGTCCGCATCACGCCATCTTTCACCACCACCTTGCCACTGATGCTATCAAAAGCGAAACCTTCGCTGAAGACATCGCCGAAATCAAGCGTGAATCGACGCGGCAAACCTTGCAGGCTGATCAAGCCAAGCAGCTTGCCGGCAGCGCCCGGGTCGAGCTTGAGGAACTCGCCTTTGTACGCCCCAAGCTGCATGTCGCCGTTGAGCGTCGCATAGTCGAGCCCCTCCGGGGGCCCATTCCAGCCCAGCGTCCCGGTCATGCGCGTGCTGCCAGCACGTACGCTACCAGGATAGCCAAGGCGATCAAGCAACTGGCCGACGTCGCTGCTGTCCAGGGCGAAATCGAGCTGGGTGCGGTTGCCGTTCGCTACCTGCCACTGGCCGCTGCCGGAAAACTTGGCGACCGCATTGAGCAGCTCGACTTTATCGAGCCGCCAAGTGCCGCGATCATTATGTGCCTGCGCTTCGAGCCGCCCGAAGCTGCGGACACCGACTTGGAATTCGTCGACCACGATATCGAGCGCTGGTAGTGTCTGCAAGGCATCGTCGGCCTGGACGGGCTCGCGCGTACGCTCGTCCCTGCCGGGCAGTTGCCATTTCGTCAAGCGCGCGCTGAGCTTGCCGGCACCGGCGCCGTCCCATTGCAATGCCCCCGTCGCCTCGCGCGACGACAGGCTTGCCGCCCAGCGCGGATGCTCGCCGGTGACCGCCAAGATCACTTGGCTGTTGCGCCATCCCGAAACGACGAGTTCCCCCGCCTTGAGATCGACCCGGACCGGCAGACTGCCGACGGACGCGGGCTCGGGCTCGGACGCCTCGTCAATACTGGCCAGCACCTCACTGCGAGCCGCCTCCTGCGCGGGACCCGCGAAAACCTTGCGCCAGGTGTCGATATCGAGCACCGGGGTGGTGATGCCGACGTGGATACCCCTTTCCGGTAGCACTTTCATCGCCTCACCGACGGCAATCGCAGCACTTTCAATGGAACGTTTTCCGTCCTCCTGGCGGCTGATCAACTGCATGTTCAACACCCGGCCGAGCGCCACGCGTAGCTGCTCACGCTTGATCGGCCGAGCTTTGCCGAGCAGTGTCGGCGGCAGGGCGAGACTGTCGAGATGCAAGCGCATCGGCTCGCCGAGCTTCTTGCTGAAAGGAGCCGGCAGTGTCGATGCAAGGTCCAGCAAATCCGACTCCAGCACCACTTCGACGTTGCGCTGCCTGACCTGGATCTGGGCACTGTAAGCGGCGCGCCCGGAAAGCTGTGCCAACAGCGGCCAGCCGGCCAGCTCGCGCAAGCCAGCGACGCCGAGGCTGCCATCGACCTTGATCAGCACCTTGCCGTTCTCCGCTCCGCCCGTGATCTTCACCGGACCTCCCGCCAGTTTCGCCTTGATCTCCGGAACGTGCAGCTCATCAGCGGTGAACTGCAGGCGACCATTGACCTCGCGCAAGGGCGGCAGGGCCGGATCGACGCTCACTTCGTTAGCCAGAAAGACGTAGTCCCCGTCGATCTTCGACTCGCCGAGTCGTGCCTCTTCAAGAGGAATCAGCAGCCCGATATCGAGAATCCCTTTGCCGCTGGCGCGCATGGCGTCGCTGAAATGGTCGATGCGCTCGGCGACCGGGCTGTCGACGACGAACTTGAGGAACTGCGCCGTATCGCCTTCGGCGTGCCCTTGCACTTTCAAGGTCGACACCGGCGCGTCGAAGTCGGGAATTTCGGCGCGCGTCTGCGACAGCCTGGCGCCGAGGATCGAGCCGCGCTGCAGTTCGATCAGCATGCCGTTTCCCTCGAAACGCAAATCGGCGTCGATATCGGAGATCTCTGGCCAGCCAGTGCCGTAGTCGAGCCTTACGTCCTGTGCCTTGAGGGTGACCAGGAACTGACCCTGTTGGCGATCGAGAAACGGAAAGTTGGCTAGATCGCCCTTGAGGACCAGCTTGGCCTCGCTGGCGCTTCCCGCCTTCAGTGCGTCGCGAACCCAGTGTCGCGCACCACTATTCAGCGCCGCCGGCAGGTAGCGCCAGACGGCGCGCGCGTCGGCACGACTAAGCGCGGCACTGAGGTCGATACTCCCCGGTCCGTCACCCGCATGGCGATAAGTGCCCTCTGCCGAACCGGTCGCATCCGGCCCGGAAAATTCAGCGCGCAGCAACTCGACATCGAGGACGCTCTGGTGGATCTTCCAGCGGGCCTGTGCATCCAGCTTGCCAAGCCGAATGGGCGAGTCCGGCAGGACGCTGGGCAGATTGACGCTCGCTTTCTGCGCACGCAGAGTGACGCTGCCGCCCTTGTCGCTGGCATCAAGAACTCCGGACAACCCCGACACCCCAGGCAGGGAGTCCTTGGCCTGCACCGCCAGTTCGTCAAAACCGGCTTTCAGCGAGTAGCTTTGCAGCGCTTCGGCGTCGCCGACCCAGGCAGCACGCAGTTGGCTGATCCGGCCACGCGGGGCGAAGTCGCCGAGCAACTGCCGCGATCCGGCATCCAGCGGCAGGTAGCCGGCCAGACTGGCGAGAGCAGCGAGTTCGAGTGCGCTGGCGCTAAGCTGGCCGCGCTGCGCAGCGCCGTCTGCCGCGTACTGCCAGTCAAGGCGGAAATCGGTCGGCTCGACGTGAACGAACGCCGCTTCGGGAGCACCCTGGCCTTCGCGTGCTTGGCTCAGCAGTTCGACGCGCTGCCCATTGACGCGGATCCCGGCGGCCGAGAAACGCACACCGATACGACCTGACAGATGTTGCAGGTCGAGCTCTGGCAAGTCTTTCGCCAGACGCAAACTAAGGTCATCGAGCGACAGATCTGCGGTCAGCTCCTGTAATTCACCTTGCGCAACACCTACCCAGGCGCGTATTGCCCCGCGGCCATGCGGAAGCGCGATCGGATAGTCGATCCAGGTGCGCCAGACGGCGAGGTCGGCGTAGTCGATTTGGACGAATAGCTGCCCGTTCCAGGACTCCAGCTGGCCGAGATGCCGGCCGTGAAAGTCCCCGCGCAGGTCGATCCCGGCGGCCAGAGCAGGCGGCGGCGCGGCAGTGAAGCCGAAGCGGTGCTGGCGACCGTCGTTGTCGAGGCCGAAATTGACCGCTTCGAGAATCAGCGGCGGCGCCTGCCGCATGGCGTCCTCCCAGACCACGGTCGCGCCGCTGACGCGAATTCGTTTCTGCGCCAGAATCCAGTCGCCGGCGGCGTTGTCACCACCCTCGGCGGCCATGGCGATACCGGCAACGGTGAAGCGGCCGTCGCTATCGCGACGCAGATGCAGAGTCGGCTCGTCGATCTCCAGCAGGCGCAAACGCAGCGCCATGCGCGGTAGCGAAGACCACGAGAGGACGCTGTGCACACGTGGCAAGGCCAGTGCCGGCTGACCGTTGCTGTCGGCGATGCGCACATCCGAGAGCAGCAGATCGGGATGGATGCCATCCCAGCTGGCGGCGATCCGCCCGATGCTGACCGACAGCCCGACCGTCCGGCTGAGCTGCTGCTCGATGGCTGGTCGGTAGGTCTCGATGTTCGGCAATACCAGGTAGCGCAGCGCCAGAATCAGCAGCACGAAACCGAAGTAGAGCAGCCAGAAGGCGCGCACCACAAGCCGCCATACGCGGCCCGTCGCCGGATGCGCGAGCAGCGGCACGAGAAAATGGAAGCGATGGTAGAGCGCCGGGCGCAACTCCTCCTGGCGCATCAGCCGTAATCGTCGCGCAGAGAGTTTTGCCAATAACCGCTCGGCGTCACTAGAATGTCGGGAGAGCTAGGCAAGGGCACGGGGAAACCACGAGACAAATGGCGAGGAAGCACGCGCGAATGGTCGTCCGGGCATTTGACCGGCAAGGCGCGGGGCGGCGGCGCTGCTATGCATGCGATTGCGATGTCCAGGACGAGAAATGGGCAGCCAGATTCGCGGTCGGTGACTGCTGTTTTCAGCTTGAAGCCGGCATTGTAACGGCTTTGCCCTTGCTCACCAGCGCCCAGCATGGCGACCCGTATGACATCCATCTACCGAGAAGATCATGGAACCTACTGTAGAACGCTCCAACACGCGTCCGACGCCACTGGCAACAGCGCTACAGGCAGCACAAGGGCACAGCCATTACCTGCGCAATCTGCTCGCCGCCCGACCCGAAATCACGGCCTGGCTGGACGCGCACGCCATGCAGGCGCTCAGCGTCGAACAGATGAACGATTTCCTCGACAGCGACGCGACACCTGCTGCGAGACCTGAGAGTGCCGTCGCCAGCGATGAAGATCTGCGGCGCGCCCTGCGTAGCCTGCGCCAGCGGGTAATGGCAGCGCTGGTGGTGCGCGATATTGGCGGTCTGGCGACCCTCGCCGAAGTCGTTGAAAGCATGACCGTGCTCGCCGAAGTGAGCACCAATCGCGCCCTGGATTTCCATCACCGGCAACTGCGCGAGCAGTTCGGCGAGCCGCTCGACAGCCACGGGCAGCCGCAACGACTACTGGTAGTCGGCATGGGCAAGCTCGGCGGCCGCGAGCTCAATGTTTCTTCCGACGTCGATTACATCTTCATTTACCCGGAGGATGGGCAAACCGGCGGCGACGGCCGCCGGATCGACAACTACGACTTCTTCCAGCGCCTCGGCAAGCGCCTGATCGCCACACTCGGCGAACTCACTGCGGATGGCCTGGTATTTCGGGTGGACATGCGCTTGCGGCCCAACGGCGACTCCGGACCGCTAGTCTGCTCGCTGGACTCACTCGAACACTACCTGATCACACAAGGCAGGGAGTGGGAACGCTACGCCTGGATCAAGGCCAGGGTCTTGAACCAGGGCGAGAATCTGCAGCCGGAATGGGTAAGCGCGCTACAGAACATCAGTCGCCCTTTCGTTTTTCGCAAGTATCTCGACTTTGGCGCGATCAATGCCATGCGCGATCTGCACGCGCAGATTCGCCGCGAGGTGGCGCGCAAGGACATGGCCGAGCACATCAAGCTGGGCCCGGGTGGCATCCGCGAGATCGAGTTCATCGCCCAGGTTTTCCAGTTGATCCGTGGCGGCCGCGACCCGCTCCTGCAAGTGCGACCGACACTGCAGGTACTGGCGCAGCTCGCCGAGCGGCGGCTTCTACCGCCAGAAAACGAGCACGAACTGGCCACTGCCTACGACTTCCTGCGCCGCCTCGAGCACCGCTTGCAATACGTGAACGACGCCCAGACGCACCGTCTGCCAAGTGCTGACGAGGAACGCCAGCAGATCGCCACAGCGATGGCTTTTGCCGACTGGAGCGCGTTTCTGGCCGTTCTCGAAGGGCATCGGGCGATCGTTTCGCGCTGCTTCGAAGAAGTCTTTTCCGAGCCGGAAGAAGGCACCCACCCGCTGCTCGGCGTCTGGGAAGAAGTCGTCGCCAAGGATGATGCGCTGGAACGGCTGTCCAGCCTCGGCTTCCGCCAGCCGAAGGCGATCCTCGAACGCCTGCACAGCTTCCGCCAAGGCAGTCGCTATGTGCAACTGCCGGCGAGTAACCGCGAGCGCCTCGACGCCCTGGGGCCACGCCTCATCGACGCCGCTGCCGCCACCAAAAATCCTGACGCCACCTGGCTGCGCGGCCTCGATTTTCTCGAAACCATTAGCAAACGTGGCGCCTATCTGGCGCTGCTGCTGCAGTATCCGCAAGCACTCAGTCACCTTGCCGAACTGATCGGCAGCTCATCTTGGGCAGCTGACTATCTGAACCGGCACCCGATCCTGCTTGACGAGTTGCTGGACTCGCGAATCTTCGACGTGAAGACCGATTGGCAAGAGTTTCGCGACGAACTGCAATCGCGGCTGGCGCAGCACCGCGACGATACCGAGCGCGAGATGGACATCCTGCGCGAAGTGCACCACGCGCAGGTCCTGCATTTTCTGGCGCAGGACTTTGCCGGCCTGCACAGCGTCGAACATCTCGCCGACCGCCTCAGCCAGCTTGCCGACATCATGGTCCAGACGACCCTGGACCTGTGCTGGCGGCTGTTGCGCAATCGCCATCCGCATCCCGAGCAGCCACCCCGTTTTGCGGTCATCGCCTACGGCAAGCTCGGTGGCAAGGAACTCGGTTTTGCCTCGGATCTGGACCTCATCTATCTGCACGACGACCCTGCCGAGGGTGCGGGGGAAGTGTACGCACGCCTGGGGCAACGGCTGAGCACCTGGATGTCGAGCCGGACCTCGGCGGGCATGCTTTTCGAAGTCGATCTGCGCCTGCGCCCGAACGGTGATTCCGGCATGCTGGTGTCGCCGATCAGCGCTTTTCGCGATTATCAGCTGAAGAATGCCTGGGCCTGGGAGCATCAGGCGCTGACCCGGGCCCGCTTTTGCGCCGGCGACCCGGTGGTCGGCGAACAGTTCGAAGCGCTGCGCATCGAGATCCTGCGGCAAGCCCGCGAGCCCGCCAAGCTCAAGGAAGAAGTGCTGTCGATGCGCCAGCGGATGTTCGACGAACACGGCTCACGCAGCGAAGAAAACTTTGATATCAAGCACGATCGCGGTGGCCTGATCGACGTCGAGTTCGTCGTCCAGTACCTGATCCTCGGACACGCGCATGCGCACGCCGAACTGTGCGGCAACCTCGGCAACATCGCCCTGCTCGGGATGGCTGCCGAACTCGGCCTGATCCCGGCCGAGCTGGCCGACCCGGCGCGCGACGCCTATCGCGAGTTTCGCCGCTTGCAGCACGTATTGCGGCTGAACGCCGATCGCCGGGCGCGCGTCGAGCGCGCCTCGCTCAGTCGCCAGATTGCGGCAGTCAAGGCGCTGTGGGAGGAGGTGTTCGATGCCGCATGAGGAAGAACGGCATGGCGGGCCTGGCCATGCGTAAGCCATCGGCCGGGGGGCTGGTCTATTCCACCGACACGGGACGCATGTGCCCAGGCTGCCGAAGACCGCTGCCGCAATGCTGCTGTGCTGCCAATCGTGCCGCGTCACTTCCCCGGACTGACAGCAGCGTGCGCGTCAGCCGCGAAAGCAAGGGGCGGGGCGGCAAGACGGTGACGCTGGTGCGCGGGCTGCCGCTCGCCGCCGGCGACCTTGCCGCGCTGGCGAAACGCCTCAAGACCGCCTGCGGATCGGGCGGCACAGTCAAAGACGGCGTCATAGAAGTGCAGGGGGATCACTGCCAGCGCCTGCTCGAGTGCCTCGAAAAGGAGGGCTTCACCGCCAAGCGCGCCGGCGGCTGATTCGCGCTGGCGGGAAGCCGGCAGGCGCCGCGCCGAGCGCTGCAGGCGATCAGTTCTTGCCAGCGTGGACGACGCTCTGCGCCCAGTCCAGCGCTTCCAGCATCACGGCCGTGACTTGCTGTGCTTCAAGTCCACACAAGAGGGCAGCGGCGGCGATCTCTTCGGGCGCCTTCGATTCGACGGCGATGGCCAGGGCCAGGGCATCGCACATCGGGCCCGGCTCGCCCTGGAGTGCAGAGACGACGTCGTCCGGCAAGGAAACCTTCTTCAGAATCTCCACGAGTGGCTGTTTCATCATCACGTCGAGCAGCGAAAACAGCCCGATCATGAACAGCTTGTCGGCCTCCTGCGGCAAGCCGCCCTGTCCGGCCAGCCTTTCCATTAAGCGCGCGCGGGTCAGCGCATTCTCGTTCAGGACCCGCCCCATATATCCGGGCTGATTGAGATCGAAGAGCAGCAGGGAAAGCCATCGCGAGAACTGGTCCCGGCCCAGAATCAGCAGCGCTTGCGGTATTTTTTCGATACGCCTGAGCATTCCGATACCGGGCGAATTGATGTAGCGCAAGAGCTTGTAGGTCAAAACCGGGTCGTTGCGCAGGCGGTCGGCGATGACGCCAAAATCGGCTCGGCCGCGAATCATGTTCAGGACTTCAAAGACCAGCAACCGGTTGACTTCGCTCTTCGGCGGATGCCAGTTCTCACGACTGCAAACAAAAGGCCCCATAAAGTAATCGAAGCCACTTTGATAGCATAGGCTGAAGTCGTCCGCGCTCTGGATCTTGCTGGCAATGACTCTGGGTTTCCCTTTGCTGGCGTGCAGGTCGACGCACATTTTCTTCAACTGGATGCCGTCGAAAGCGGTGGTGTCGATCTCGACGAGAGCCGCCTGTTCGAGAAACTCGGCCATCCCGGGGAGAGGCCGATCGAGCGACCAGCCATGCTTGACGCCGAGGTCCTGCAAGCGCCGCAGCGCCACGCGCACGTCGGCAAGGTCGCCCGCCACCGCCGTCTCCGGAGTAATCATGATGAGCACATTGCGATTCGCGAAAGCGGGCAGCAGAACGCTGCTCAGCGACGCCGAAGACAGGCGGATGAAGGCAAAACGATCGCCGAGCAGTGATGAAACAGCCAGCGGCGAAAGATTGTGCAGCAGCGCTTCGTCATGGACCTGACGCAGCTTCGCGCTCTTCTCCAGCATCGGCGATTGCAGATTGCGCCCGAGGGCAAACTCGTAGCCAGCAATCTGTTCGCCGCGATCGAGAAGCTCCTCGCGGCAAACAAAGGACGCGGCGCGCGCCGTGTTGGTCGCGGCGCCCGCCCGCGGCGCAGACTGGAGAGGCGCCAGCGCGTCGAGCTGCGCGGCGGCTTCTTGCGGTAGAGGCGCGGCCGCTGGCGGGACCAGACCCAGCCAGCGCAGGATAGTCTTGAACACGGGCACCCCCTTCTCGGCATCGATTGCCGGTTTTCTTATTCCACGCGCTTGACCCGCGTAAGCCAAAGACATGGAACTGCGGGAGCTCGGCGATTCTAGCACGTTGAGCTTTTCGGTCTCTGCTCCCGAGCCGCCAGCCGAAAATACCATGGCGACGCCAATCGACACGCCGCCAGTAGCGGCTCACCACGAGTTTTTTTGACATTTATAAACACTCGGTCTAATATATCCAGCAATGGAAACGACTCGTACCCTCCCTCGCCGTCCACGCGGTCGCCCGGCGCGCAATGGCCTCGATTACGCGGACACCCGGGCCTTGCTGATTCGTCGCGGCCTCGAGATCCTGACCACCCAGGGCGTCAGTGCGACAGCACTCGATGATGTCCTGAAATCGATCAATGTCCCGAAGGGCTCCTTCTATCACTACTTCGAAAGCAAGGATGCTTTTGTCGCGGTGACCCTCGATACCTATGCCGAGTACTTTGCGCGTAAGCTCAAGCTGCATTTTCACAATCCGCTACTGACGCCGCTGGCAAGGCTGGCAGCCTTTGTCGACGACGCCTGCCGCGGCGTCGAAAGACATGCCTTCACGCGCGGCTGCCTGGTCGGCAATCTGGGACAGGAAGTCAGCGTGCTCGACGAGCGCTTGCGCCTGCGCCTGGAAGCGATTTTTTCCGACTGGGAGCGAGCGCTGGCCGACTGTCTGTCAGCCGCGGCAAGCAGCGACGAACTGGCGACCGACGCCGACTGCCCGGCACTGGCGCACGCTTTCTGGGTCGGCTGGGAGGGGGCGATACTGCGCGCCAGGCTGTCCCGCTCGACGGCGCCGATGCGCGCCTTCTTCAAGCTCTTTCTGTCGGCATTGCCGCGCACCCGAGTTCCCTTTCCGTGAGAGTCACGTCCGCGACTCACGAAACTTCCTTCTCCCACTGTGCGAGAAGGGTCGGGAACGAGAGAGCGGTCATGACCTTTCATGACTGTTTTGAACGTCCATACTTTACTGGTCTATTTTTTCACCACCAAGGAGAATCACCATGTTCAAGGGAATCCTGATCACCAAAGACGACGGCGTTTACCAAGCTCAACTGCAGGACATCGACGATGCCGTGCTGCCAGAAGCCGACACCACGGTCCAGGTCGAATGGTCGACGCTCAATTACAAGGACGGCCTGGCACTGACCGGCAAGTCGCCGGTCGTGCGCCGCTTTCCGATGGTGCCGGGAATCGACTTTGCCGGCACGGTGACAGAAACGTCGAATGCGGCCTGGAAAGTCGGCGACCGCGTCGTCCTCAATGGTTGGGGTGTCGGCGAAACGCATTGCGGCGGCCTGGCCGAAAAAGCGCGTGTCAAGGGAGAGTGGCTGGTGCCGCTACCGGCGAGTTTCTCCGCCCGGCAGGCGATGGCCATCGGCACCGCCGGGTACACGGCGATGCTCTGCGTCCTCGCTCTCGAGAAGCACGGCATCAAGCCTGCTGACGGCGAGGTTCTGGTCACCGGCGCCAACGGTGGTGTCGGCAGCGTAGCCATCGCCTTGCTCGCCAAACTTGGCTATCAGGTGGCCGCCTCGACCGGCCGCCCCGGCGAAGCCGAGCACCTCAAGTCCCTGGGCGCCAGCACGATCATCGACCGCAGCGAGCTGTCGGCGCCGGGCAAGCCGATCGGCAAGGAACGCTGGGCCGGGGTGATCGACACCGTCGGCAGCCACACCCTGGCGAACGCCTGTGCGACGACGAAATACCGCGGCGCGGTGGCGGCCTGCGGCCTCGCCGGCGGCATGGATTTCCCGGCGACGGTGGCGCCCTTCATCCTGCGCGGCGTGACGCTCTATGGCATCGACAGCGTGATGGCACCGCTCGCCATTCGTCAGGAAGCCTGGGAACGCCTCGGCCGTGATCTCGAAATCGCCAAGCTGGACGCCATTACGCGCGAGATCCCGCTTTCGGAAGCAGTCGCGGTCGGCGCCGAGCTGCTCGAAGGCAAGGTGCGCGGACGAGTGGTGGTCGACGTGAGCAGGTAAAGCGCAGCCGGGGCTTGGCCGGGCGCATTGACCAGGAGTCATAGCGCCCGATCGCGACTTCCGGCGGTCGCTCGCAGATGTCACCAAGTCGCGCCTGGCTCTGTTTGTAGGCTTGTCGCCTTGCCGGGATCGGGAAGGCAGATAGCCTGTGGCACCTCTCGTGATGGCCGGCATTCCGGCACGCAGGATATCGCCCATCAGCGATTCTTGAGGATTCCTGCAGCGATATCGAGAAAACATCACCTATACTCGGATCCTTGCCATTGCATCGGTTACCCTCCGTTCGATGTTTTCCCGTATTCAGACTAGACATTTCCGCAGCCTAAAAGCCGTGGACCGGACCTTGGGACCGATTCAGGCCTTGGTGGGACCAAACGCCAGCGGCAAAACGACGTTTCTGGATGTGATCGGACTGCTCAGCGATCTCGTGCATGTGCACCCGCGTGGCACCGTGCGTGAAACCATGCTCTCGCGCAGCGCCAGTTTCGACAAGTTGATCTGGCAAGGGCCAGGCGAAGACGCGAGCTCGCGAGCGGCGTTTCAGCTGGCAGTTGAGGCGCCGATTCCTGCCGCTGTCCGTGCGCGGATGGCCGACGACAAGCAACGCTACACCTTGGTCCGCTACGAACTGGAAATTGGCTTTGACGCGCCTACGGAGGAGCTCGGGCTGAATCACGAGACCTTGTGGCTGCGCACGACAGACTCGGAGACACCCGCCCAGCAGCGCGACCTGTTCCCCTTGGTCCCTGATCACGCGCCGTCCATCTTTGTCGGCAAAGGGCGCCCAGGTTTCAAGGTGGTGATGAAAAAAAAAGACACCGGGCGGTAACGACAACTACTACACGGAAGGGGCGAAGAAGTCGTACGCGCCATCCTTTCGCCGCGGACGAAGCAAACTGGCCCTGGCTCACATTCCCGCCGACGAGGACAACTTTCCTTTCGGCCGCTAACGTATGCATTCCGTCCGCATATGGGCCGTGACGGCGGTGTTCGGAGCACCGGTGCTGAGTTGTTGGCGCGAGAAGCGCCTCGCTTCCGCCACGCCCTGATGCTGCTGGACTTTCATGGCTGTGGGCGGGAGCACGAATCGCCATTGACGCTCGAGGCCACTCTGGATGGCCAATTGCAGGAAGTGTGGGGCGAGCGCGCCAAGTCCCTCGTGATTTTTCCTGAAGTCGACGTCTGGCTGTGGGGTGCGGACAACGTACTTCGCGAAAGCCTGCACTGGTCGCACGCTGCCCCTATTCGCGACTGGCTTCGTGCCAGAAGTTTCGAGTTCGGCGTCGACGGCAAGCCGCGCCAGCCGAAAGAAGCGATACGACTGATTTGCCGAGCGCAAAAGCTGGCCAGGTCCTCAGCACTTTACGAAAGAATTACCAGTCGAATCAGCCTTCAGAATTGCACTGATCCAGCGTTTGCACGATTGCGAGAGCAACTATCGGCCTGCTTCGGAGTTTGACGGTTGGCGCGGCCGCGCAGAGCCAATCAAGCCTGGCGCCACCGAGATTGATGTGCAAGCGTCCATTCCTGCGAATCGCTCGAATCAAAGCCAGACGTGAGGAAGGTTGCGTTTCGCGGCGGGTGCACCCTGTCAGCTGCCCGGGGGCACGCCCAAGCCAGTAACTCGGCTGGCGAGGGCAGCGTGCAGAAGTCGTATCCGCTGCATTGGCTCCGCGCCTCAACCGCGACCCAAATCCGGGCGATTGCAGGACGCTTCGTCGAGCCGCTTCAGGCCGAGCTTGACCATGAGGCTCTCGGCCGGACAGAAGCGCGTGAAGCCGCTCTGCAGGAGGTTGGCGCCGACGAAAGTGGTCAGCCACAGGAAGTGCTTCGAAACAAAAAGGGGGCTGGCTTCCACGCCCAGGGCGAGCGAGATGAGGATGAAGCTGCCGGCCATGATACGCACGGCGCGATCGGTGGTCATGTCTGATTCTCCTTTCTGAAGGCTGCGTAGTACAACACCGGGATCACCACCAAAGTCAGCAGGGTGGAGACGAAAATGCCGAAAATCAGGCTGATGGCCAGCCCGTTGAAAATCGGGTCGTCGAGGATGAACATCGCCCCGAGCATCGCCGCCAGTCCGGTCAGCGCGATCGGTTTGGCGCGCACCGAAGCGGACTGGACGATCGCTTCGCGCAGCTCCATTCCGGCAGCGACTTGCTGACGAATGAAGTCGACCAGCAGGATCGAGTTGCGGACGATGATCCCGGCCAGGGCAATCATGCCGATCATCGAGGTCGCCGTGTACTGGCTGCCGAGCAAGGCGTGCCCCGGCATGACGCCGATGATGGTCAGCGGGATTGGCGCCATGATGATCAGCGGCACGAGATAGCTCTTGAAGTGCGCGACGACGAGCAGGTAGATGAGGATCAGGCCGACGCCGTAGGCGATGCCCATGTCGCGAAACGTCTCGTAGGTCACCTGCCACTCGCCGTCCCATTTGATGCTGTACGAGGCGTCCGGCGCACTTGGCTGCTTGATGAACCACTCGTCCAGCGTGCCGGCCGCGTGTTCGACCCCCTCCAGCGCGCGCCCGGCGATCTCGCTGCGCGCCGCGAACATGCCGTAGAGCGGCGAATCGAGCTTGCCGCCCATGTCGGCGACGACATACACCACCGGCAGCAGGTTCTTGTGGTAGATCGCCTGCTCGCGCTCCAGCGCGCGCACCTCGACAAGTTCGGAAACCGGCACCAGCTGCCCATCGCGCGAGCGGACGCGCAGCCTGAGCAGCGCGTCTAGCGTGCTCTGCTGCTCGGCCGGCAAGGTCAGACGTACCGGGATTTCGTATTTCGAGCCGGTGTTGTGCACCGGCGTGACGTCATCACCAGCCAGGCCCATGCCTATGACGTCGACAATGTCGCTTTGCGCAACACCGAGCAGCGCCGCCTTGTTCTGGAGAACGTGCAGGACGCTGCGCTGGCCGCCGGCGTTGACCGAATCGTCGATAGCCACCAGGTCCGGCGTCCCTTCGAGCACCTTGCGCACCTCCTTGGCCACCGCTCTCTGACCGCGGTAGTCGGGCCCATAGACCTCGGCGACGATTGGTGAGAGAACCGGCGGCCCCGGCGGCACTTCGACGACCTTGGCGTGGCCACCGGCGCGCTTGCCAATCGCTTCGATCGCGTCACGAACCGAGATGGCGATCTCGTGGCTCTTGCGGGCGCGCTGCTGGTGGTCGACCAGATTGACCTGCAGGTCGCCCAGTTCCGGAGCAGCACGAAGGTAATACTGGCGGACCAGCCCATTGAAGTTGATCGGGCTGGCGGTGCCAGCGTAGGCCTGGTAATTGCTCACTTCCGGCACTTTTGCGACTTCGGCGCCGAGCTCGTGCAGTACGCGCGCGGTTTCCTCGAGCGGTGTACCGACCGGCATGTCGAGGACGACCTGGAATTCGCTCTTGTTGTCGAAAGGCAACATCTTCAGGACCACCAGCTGCACCGTTGCCAGGAACAGCGAGCCCGCGATCAGCAGCATGATGACCAGCAACAGCCAGCGGCGCGCCACGCGACCTTTCCGGGCATCGAGAAACGGTGTCAGCAGGCGCCGAAACAGGCGCTCGAGGCGGCTTGGTCTTGGCGACTCGCTCGCCGCGTGCGGCGCAGCGCCAGCCGCCGAGTGCGCAGCCTGCGGAGGCTTTGCCAGCAGCCGGGCGGCCAGCCACGGGGTGACGACAAAAGCAACGGCCAGCGAGATGAACATGCCGAGGGACGAGTTGATCGGAATCGGGCTCATGTACGGCCCCATCAGGCCGGTCACGAAAGCCATCGGCAACAGCGCGGCGATGACCGTAAAAGTGGCCAGAATCGTCGGACCACCGACTTCATCGACCGCCAGCGGAATGATTTCGAGCAGTGGCTTGCCAGGCTGCAAGGCCTGCCAGCGGTGAATGTTCTCGACGACGACGATGGCGTCGTCGACCAGGATGCCAATCGAGAAAATCAGGGCAAACAGGGAAACACGATTGAGGGTGAATCCCCACGCCCAGGAGGCAAACAGCGTCGCGGCAAGAGTCAGGCTGACCGCCACGCCGACAATCAGCGCTTCACGCTTGCCAAGCGCAAAGAAGACCAGCAGGACCACGAAAGCGGTAGCGAAGACCAGCTTGCCGATCAACTTCTGTGCCTTGTCGGTCGCCGTCTGGCCGTAATTACGTGTCGTCGTGACTTCGACGCCGGCCGGGATCAGCGTGCCTTTCAGCGACTCGGCACGAGCGATGACGGCGCTGGCGACGTCGGCGGCATTGACCCCCGGTTTCTTCGAAACCTGCACGGTAACTGCCGGAAACTCGCCGTCTCGATTGCCGAACCAGACGTACTGGCGCGACTGATCGGGCCCTTCGTCGACGCCAGCGACATCGCCAATGAAGACCGGCTTGCGCTCACTGCCAGTGCCGCGCACGGCAACGACCAGTTGCCTGACGTCGGCGGCGGATTCGAGATAGCTGCCGGTTTCGACGAGGACTTGGCGGTTTTCGGCGACCAGACTTCCCGACGACTGGCGGGCGTTACCAGCGCGCAGGGTGGCGGCAATATCCTGCGGGGTCACTGAAAAAGCGTTCATGCGCTCACTGTCCATCGACACGCGCAGCACCTGATCTGGACCGCCGAGCGTGGACACGTCACGCGTTCCCTTGATTCGCTTGAAGTCCACTTCGGCTGCGCGCGCCACCTGTTGCAGATCGAAAGCCGAGCGCTCGGGGTCTGTGCTCCAGAAGGTCAGCGAAACGATAGGCACATCATCGATGCCGCGCGGTTTGACCACTGCTTCGAGCACGCCGAGATCAGGCGACAGCCAGTCGCGGTTGGAATGTACGGTGTCATAAAGACGCACGACGGCATCGTTGTACTTGACGCCGACTTCGAACTGCACGGTGATCACCGCCATTCCCGGTTGCGACACCGAATACACATGCTCGATGCCCGACATGCGCGACAAGACCTGTTCGGCGGGCGTGGCCACCAGATTCTCGACGTCCTGCACCGACGCACCGGGAAAGGCGATGAACACGTCGGCCATGGTGACGTCGATCTGCGGCTCTTCCTCGCGCGGCGTGACCAGGGTGGCAAAAACGCCCATCAACAGCGCGACCAGCGCCAGCAAGGGCGTCATCTGCGAGCTGGCAAAGAAACGGGCGATGCGGCCGGAAACACCCATTACCCTACTCTCCCCGCAGCTTCGCCGACTTCAGGGCGATGGCCGCTTTTACCGGGTCGAGAACGACGTGCTCGCCAGCGTGCAAACCGGAGAGCACTTCGATCTCACCAACGCCAACGCTTTCGCCAAGGCGCAGCTGGCGCAAGGACAGCACAGCGTCCTGATTCTGGACATAAACGGCAGTCACCGCGCCACGCCTGACGACAGCGGCCTGCGGCACGGTGAGCTTGCTTGCCCGGCCAATGACGAAGTGCACCCGTGCGTGCATGCCGGGAACGACATCGGCAAGCTCGCTGACGCCAGCGGGTAGGCCAACCCGTACCGGTGAGACGTGCGTCGCGGCGTCGGCGGTCGGCAGCACGGTGACACTGCTGGCGTCCACCCACTTGCCAAGTTCGGGAAATTCGACGCGCGCTTGTCTGACCGCGCGCATTTGCGGCAGCTGATATTGCGGGATGCTGGCGGTGACCCGCAGGCCATTCGGATCGTGGATGGTCAACAGCGGCCGGCCGGGCGCCGCCATCTCACCGAGTTCGGTCAAGCGCGCGGCGACGATCCCGGAGATCGGCGCGTACACCGTCGCATGCTCCACGCTCACCGCAGCTTGCGCAGCTGCCGCCTGTGCGGCGTCAAAATCGGCTTTCGCCTTGTCCACCGCTGCCTGGCTGACGAAGCCCTGCTGACGCAGGCCCAGGGTGCGCTGGTAGTGCGCGCGCGCATTGCCGAACACGGCCGCGGCGGCGGCCGCAGCTTCCTTGGCCTCACGGGCGTCGATCTTCATCAGCAGATCGCCCTTGCGCACCGCCTGCCCGGCATCGATCCGCACTTCGACGACCCGCCCCGACACCTGCGCCGCCAGGGTTGCCTGATTGACCGCCTCGACCAGGGCCTCGGCGGGCAGCGTCAGCTCGACCAAATGCGGCTCGACAACAAGAGTCGGCAAGGCTTGCGCGTGCACGGCAAGGGAGGCGACGGCAATCACACTGGCCAGCAGCGCATGCCACCAGGAGGGTCGGGTTCCAGGAGCTCTCATCATGTGCATAAGCATATACTGATATAGATTGCGGGACAAGGGGCGCAGCGCTTGCGCAAGCGCATCGACTTGCCTTCCCCCTTGACGCTGGCCCGTCTTCAATGAGACAAAGCGCTGGTCTGTCCACCGGCCTGCCACCATGAAACTCGTCCCCTTTGCTCTCCTCGCGGCTTTGCTCGCCGTCGGCTGCTCGCACGCACCCTCCAGCGGCATCTCCCACGCCGGGCTGAATCAGCCGGAAGGCGCCTCAGAGGCGACCCACCAGCCGGGCTGGAATGGCCAACGCTTCGCCGTTGCCACGGCGCATCCGCTGGCCAGCAAGGCCGGCCTGGAAATCCTGCAAGCGGGCGGCTCGGCAGTCGATGCCGCCATCGCCGCGCAGATGGTGCTGACGCTGGTCGAACCGCAGTCGAGCGGCATCGGTGGCGGCGCTTTCCTGTTGCACTACGATGGTCGTGAGGTCGTTGCTTTTGATGGCCGCGAGACGGCACCGGCAAGCGTCAGCCAGACGCTGTTCATGAAAGCCGACGGCACGCCAATGGCTTTTCGCGAAGCGGTGGTCGGCGGCCGCGCGGTCGGCGTTCCCGGCACTGTGCGGATGCTCGAAATGGCCCACGCCGACTACGGCCGCCTTCCCTGGGCGCGTCTTTTCGCGCCAGCGATCGCCCTCGCCGAGGAGGGTTTTCCGCTTGGCCTGCGCCTGTACACGCTGCTCAAGACTGAACGCGATCTGCGTAAGGACCCCAAGGCCGGCCCCTACTTCTACGAGCGCGACGGCGAACCGCACGCAGTAGGGACAATCCTGCGCAACACTGAACTGGCAGCGGTCTTGCGGCGCATTGCCAGCGAAGGCTCGCAAGCCTTCTACGAAGGCGAGGTCGCGCAGGCGGTGGTCACGCGGGTGCGTGACCATCCGGATAATCCTGGTCAGCTGAGCATGGCCGACATGGCGGGCTACCAGGCGAAGCGGCGGGCACCGCTATGCGCGACCTACGAGCCGCGGGCGGCCTTGCCGCCGCGCCGTTACCGCATCTGCGGCTTCCCGCCACCAAGTTCCGGTGAGATCACCATCGCCCAGATCCTGGGGATTCTCAACCGCACGCGCGCGCCCTTCCTGCGCTTCGAAGATCCCCTCTGGATGCACTACTACACGGAAGCCTCGCGTCTGGCCTTTGCCGATCGTGCCAGGTACATCGCCGATCCGGACTTCGTGGCCGCACCGGCCGGCAGTTGGGATTCGCTGATCAGGCCGGACTACCTGGCCGCGAGAGCACGCCTGATCGGTGCGCAGAGCATGAAAGTCGCCACGGCGGGTTCGCCGACACCACTGCGAGCCAGTTTTGCGCCGATGCCCGAGCAGGTCGAGTACGGCACTTCGCATATCAGCGTCGTGGACGCCGACGGTAAGGCCGTGGCCATGACCAGCAGTATCGAGGACGCCTTTGGCGCGCGCCAGATGGTGCGCGGTTTCTTGCTCAACAACCAGCTCACCGATTTTTCCTTTCTGCCGACCGACAGCAACGGCACGCCGATCGCCAACCGCGTCGAGCCAGGCAAGCGTCCGCGCTCGTCGATGAGCCCGACCCTGGTATTCGACAACGACAGCGGTGAACTGCTGATGAGCGGCGGCTCGCCGGGCGGGGCGATGATCATCCACTACACTGCCAAGCTGCTTTATGGAACGCTCAATTGGGGACTGACGCCACAAGAAGCGATCAACCTGCCCAATTTCGGCTCGCTGAACGGCCCGACCCTGCTCGAGGAACAGCGCTTTTCGCCGGACTATGTAGGCGCCCTGCAAGCGAGGGGCCACACGGTCAAGGAGATCGGTTTGAGCAGCGGCGTACAGGCAATCCAGAAACGCCAGGGCGCTTACATCGGCGGCGCGGACCCGCGTCGCGAGGGCCGGGTGATGGGCGAGTAGGGTGAGCATCTGCGCTCCGACCACCTGGCACGCGCCAGGGTGCCTGTGGCTGATCGCGGCCACCCTCGCCGGCTGCGCCACTGACAGCGGCTACGAATCTCGGCCGGCGCCAGTGCCACGCGAAGCGCAATCACCATCAGCCGCGCCAGCGAGCAGCCCACGCCAAGTGCCGCCAGCGCCGCCCTTGGCGCGGCCGCAGCCCACCCCTTACCCCGACGAACTCGAAGGCCGTGCGCTGGTCAGCCGCCTGCTACCCAACCAGATCGCCGATCGCGCCGGCTGGGCGGCGGATATCTTTGCCGCTTTCGCTGCGCTGCGACTTCCACCGACAGGCGAAAATCTCTGCGCAGTGGTGTCGGTCATTGCTCAGGAATCGAGTTTTCAGGCAGATCCGTCGGTTCCCGGCCTGTCGCGCATCGTCTGGACGGAGCTCGAGCGGCGCCGCAAGAAGTACGCCATCCCGCAGCTAGTTCTCGACCTGGCGGTAAGCAAAACATCCCCGGATGGCAACAGCTACAAGGTCCGCATCGACGCCCTGCGCACCGAGAAGCAGATGAACACGCTTTACGACGACATGATTTCGGAACTTCCCGGCGGCAAGGCCTTGTTTGCGGGCTACAACCCGGTGCGCACCGGCGGTCCGATGCAGGTTAGTGTCGAGTTTGCCGAAGAGCAGGTCGGCCAGCGCCGCTACCCCTATCCGCGCCAGGGCAGTGTCCGGGACGAGGTCTTCAGCCGTCGCGGTGGCGTCTATTTCGGAATTGCCATTCTGCTCGACTACCCAAGCAGTTACAGCCAGATGCTCTACCGCTTCGCCGACTTCAACGCCGGCCGCTACAGTAGCCGTAACGCCGCTTTCCAGGCTGCCGTGGCAGGCCTTGGCGGCCAGCGGCTGGCGCTCGACGGCGACCTGTTGCGCTACAAGAACGGCAAACCCGCCGCCGAAGCCAGCGACACGCTGCGTGCGCTCCTGGCTTTGCGAGCGCGCTTGCAGTTGACTGCGGCCGAGATCGAGAACGATCTCCGGCTCGAGAAGAGCGTCGCCTTTGAACAGTCGCCGCTCTACAGCCGGCTGTTCACGCTTGCCGATGCGGCGGGCAAAAAAAAATGGCCCAGGGAAGCGCTCCCGAGCATCAGACTGAAAAGCCCCAAGATCACCCGCCCGCTGACCACCGAGTGGTTCGCCAGACGCGTCGACAGCCGCTACCGCAGCTGCCTGGAACGGAGGGAAGCTTGAGCAAAGGCGCTCAACACGACAGCCCGGAAGCAGCACTCAGAACTTGATCAGCTTTCCGAGTTCGCGAATGAAACCCTTGGGGTCAGCATCATCCGGATAGCGGAAGACGAGAAAACCGCGGCGATCCACGAGGTTTATCTTGCGGCCTTCGGCGCCCCCGAGAAGCGCCAGCAGTTGCGTATCGCTGGCCTTGACCAACAGCAGGTCCGGGTGAGCCGCCAGCAGCTCTGCCGCCGGCGTCGTGCCATCGGTAATCAGCCACAGACGTTCCAGGCGTGCCATATTGCGCCCCTGCGCCGTGCGCGCCTGCCGGGTCAGATAGAGCGTGTGTTGGCAGCGCTCATCGCAACTGCCAGGGGCCGCAAAAATCGCCAGCCACTTGCCGCTGACTTCGGGGTGTTCCAGGACTGCGCCGTCCCAGCCCTGCAGCATTTCGAAAGGCAGCGCCAGCGGCTCAGCCAGCGGTTGACCGACCATCGCTGCGGTCTCTGGCGGCGAAACGAAGCGAAAATACAAGGCGGCGAGAAGCGGCAGCACGCACACCGCAACGATCGCCAGCAGGGTCAGGCGGCCCTTGCGCTGCGCAGCACGCACAGCCGCTGTCGTGGGAAGGGAAGGCTCGTCGACGGGCTCGACCGTCTGTCGGGGTGTACTCATTTCTTCTGCCATGCAAATAGGCCGTAGGCTACAGCCATGAGAGCGAAAACCAGCCACATCGCTGCGTAGCCGTAGTGTTTTGTGCGGGGGTTGTCCGCGCTGCCCCAGTCGCGGACCAGACCATCGCCTTCTCCGCTGGTTTGCAGGAGGATGACCGGCAGCGGCTCCAGACCACTGCGCTGACGATAGTCCGCTTCACGCAGGTGTTGCCAGAGAGGTCCTTCGGGTTCGCTTTCCTGCAACGCGAAGATTCTCGTTTCAAAGCCGCGAGTGACACCAGCCACTTCGATCTCGCCAGCCGGCGTCGGCACGGACGGAATATCAGAACGTAGCCGTGGCGCCACCATCCAGCCGCGATTGACGACCACGACGGCGTCGCTGCCCGACAGGCGCAAGGGGGTGAGGACATAATAGCCCGGTCGGCTCCGATAGATCTTGTTGTCCAGAAACAGCGTCCTGTCCGCCAGCCAGTGACCACGCGCCGTGGCCGCCCTATCGATCAACTCGTCGCGCTGGCGCTGCTGCGCCGACAAGGCGACGGGCGTCGCGATCATCGCCGCCTGCTCGCGTTCGAAGCGCTCGCCGCGGGTTTCCGCGCGCCAGAGTTGGAAGCGCGCCATGACCAGGCAGGCAATTACCAGCAGGCTGACCAGCAGCAGGCGCAGGGCGCGACGCTTGAACGGGGAGATCGACATGAGAGAACGCTTGGCCCCGGGCGGGGTCCTATGAGGTCGCGAGTCCGGTAGACTACGAGCTTTCTGGAGGAAACTCGATGCACATCATCGTTGCACTGCTGCTGATCACCATCGTCGCCAGTCTTGGCAGTGCCCTGGTGTTCATCTATCGCGACCAGGGCCAGGGCAAGACCCGTGCGGTCAAGGCACTTTCCCTGCGCGTCGGTCTGTCCTTTGCACTCTTTGCGCTGCTCATCGCCTCGCAGCGGTTTGGCTGGGTTAGCGCTTAACGGGCGCCTGATGTGCGCTGGGTGGAAGAAGCGCGACGCACCCTTGGTGCGCCGCCGTTCCCGTACCGGGAGCTTCTTACAACCAGTAGATGACGATGAATAGACCGAGCCAGACGACATCGACAAAGTGCCAGTACCAGGCAACGCCTTCAAAGGCGAAGTGACGCTCGGCAGTGAAATGCCCCTTCAGGACGCGAAACAGAATCACCGTCAACATCGTCACCCCGAGGGTGACGTGGAAGCCGTGGAAGCCGGTGAGCATGTAGAAGGTCGAGCCATACACGCCGGTGGTCATCTTGAGGTTCAGGTCGGCGTAGGCGACACCGTACTCATACACCTGGAAGGAAAGAAAGATCACGCCAAGCACGATGGTCAGCAGCAGCCCGATGATCAGTTGTGTGCGCTTCTCGGCAATCAGCCCCCAGTGCGCCCAGGTCAGCGTCGCGCCGGAAGTCAGCAGCAGCAGGGTATTGACCGCCGGGATGCCCCAGGCGTGCATCTGCGAAAAAGGATCGCTCGCCCCGGGTCCGGCACTTGGCCATGCATCCTGGAAGCCTTCCCACAGGGCGGCCTGCTCGGGACTCGCCAGGTCGGGAATGGCCAGCACGCGAATATAGAACAGGGCACCGAAGAAGGCGACGAAGAACATCACTTCGGAGAAAATGAACCAGCCCATTGCCCAACGAAACGAACGATCGACCTGAAGGTTGTAGCGTTGCCCCTCTGACTCGCCGATGACGCGGCCAAACCAGCCAAAAAGCATGATCGCCAGGACGACAAAGCCGCCCGTAAGAACGAAGCCGCCGTTGGCCACCGAGTTCATCATCAGCACGGCGCCGGTAGCCAGCAGGAGCAGGGCTATCGAGCCAACCAGCGGCCAGTGTGACGGCTGGGGAACAAAATAGCGGCTTGCGGATGCGGGATGACTCATCTTGACTTCCTCCAGATCATATTATCGTTATTGCCCGGTTACTGCGTTGATGCGTCCGTCTACTGACGACTGATGTAAATTGCGACACTCACCAGCACCAGCACAAAAATCAGCATGAAAACCAGCGCGGTGATCAAAATCTGCAACGGTGACAAGGGTTCTGCATCGTGCTCGTGCGGCCGGTGCCCGCGGATGCCGAGCAGAGCCCAGGCAACCGTGCGAATGGTGCTGAAACGTCGGCTTTTCGCCGCCTGCGTAGCGGATCGCGGCATCGCTCACTTCCGGCTTTCTACCGGCACCTCGAAAAAAGTATACGAAAGCGTAACCGTGTTCACCTCTTCGGGCAGCCGGGTATCCAGGAAGAAGACGACCGGCATTTCGCGCACTTCGCGCGGCGCAAAAGTCTGCTGCTTGAAGCAAAAGCAATCCAGCTTCTTGACATAGTTACCCGCGTACTGCGGACCGTAACTGGGCACCGCCTGGCCAATCACCGTGTAGTCGCGCGTGTTCTCGACGCGATACACGACATGCACGATATCGCCGGTCTTGGCCGGCAGAATCGGCGTCTGGGGACGGAAAAGCAGAGCCCCGTCATGACTGTTGGCATCGAACTGCAGGGTCACCGGACGACCCGGGATCGCTGACGCAGAGATTTCCTGCGCACGATCAATATCATAAAGCCCTGTCCACTCGCAAAAAGCCTTGTACAGGCCCGGCTGCACCGATACGAAAAGCAGGCTGCCGACCACTATCGTCAGCAGGATCAAGACCAGGCGCCGGTTTTTTCCGCTCCGCGACGGCGACCGGGTAGTCACCGCCGCCGGCGGGTGCAGCACAGGATTCACGTGTTGCCCAGCCACTGCCGGATGATGAAGCTCAGAAAAACAGCGGCCGCGAACAGACCCAGACCGATCGCGATGCGCCGGTTGCTGTGATTTCGTGACGGATCACGCGTCATCCGTGCGCCTCGGCCTGATCAAAATGCGGCGGGTCTTCAAAGGTATGGTAGGGCGCTGGCGAAGGCACCGTCCATTCCAGCCCGTGCGCTCCATCCCAGGGTCGACTCGACGCGCGAGCGCCGCCCCTGACGGTCTGAATGACGATGACCAGGACCAGCAGCTGGCTGAAGCCGAAGCCGAAGGCGCCGATGCCGGAAATGACGTTGAAATCAGCGAACTGCTGCGCATAGTCCGGAATCCGTCGCGGCATGCCGGCCAGGCCGAGGAAGTGCTGCGGGAAGAAAGCGATGTTGAAGAAGACCATCGACAGCCAGAAATGCCACTTGCCGAGCGTTTCGTTGTACATGTGCCCGGTCCACTTCGGCAGCCAGTAATACAGGCCGGCGTAAGCGGAGAAGAGAGCACCAGCAACCATCACGTAGTGGAAGTGAGCGACAACGTAATAGGTGTCCTGCAACTGGATGTCCACCGCGGTCATCGCCAGCACCAGGCCAGTCAGCCCGCCGATGGTGAACAACACCAGGAAACCCAGCGCAAACAGCATCGGTGTTTCGAAAGTCAGCGAGCCACGCCACATGGTGGTGACCCAGTTGAACACCTTCACCCCGGTCGGCACCGCGATCAGCATCGTCGCGTACATGAAGTACAGCTGGCCGGTCAGCGGAATGCCGGTCACGTACATGTGGTGCGCCCAGACGAAGAAGGAGATCAAGCCGATCGCGGCAATCGCATAGACCATCGAGACATAGCCAAACAGCGGCTTGCGCGAGAAGGCCGGGATCACATGCGAGACGACGCCAAAGGCCGGCAAGGCGATGATGTACACCTCGGGGTGGCCGAAGAACCAGAAGATGTGCTGGAAGAGAACCGGATCACCGCCACCGGCAGCGCTGAAGAAGCTGGTGCCGAAGTGGCGGTCGGTCAACAGCATGGTCACCGCACCGGCCAGGATGGGCATCGAGGCAATCAGCAGGAAGGCCGTGACCAGCCAGGTCCAGCAGAACAGCGGCATTTTCATCAGCGTCATGCCGGGCGTGCGCATGTTGAGGATGGTGGTGACGATGTTGATCGAACCCATGATCGACGACATGCCGAGGATGTGCACCGCAAAAATGGCCATATCCATGCCCATGCCCATCTGGATCGACAGCGGCGGGTACAAGGTCCAGCCAGTACCGGCGGCGCCGCCGGGAACGAAGATCGAGGCCGTCAAGAGGATCGCGGCCGGCGGCAACAACCAGAAACTCCAGTTGTTCATCCGCGCGAAGGCCATGTCCGAGGCCCCGATCATCATCGGGATCATCCAGTTGGCGAAACCGACGAAGGCCGGCATGATCGCGCCAAAGACCATGATCAGCGCATGCAGCGTGAGCATCTGGTTGTAGAACTCCGGCGACACGTATTGCAGTCCCGGCGTAAAGAGCTCGGCGCGAATGATCAGCGACATCGCGCCGCCGACGAGGAACATCACGAAGCTGAACCACAGGTACATCGAACCGATGTCCTTGTGATTGGTGGTGGTCACCCAGCGCTTCCAGCCCGTCGGGTGCCCGTGGCTATCGTGGTCATGGTGGCCGGCGTAACCGGTGTGTGACGTGGCTTGCATAATCAGATTCTCCTGATGGCCTGTGGCGCGATTACTTGCCGCGAAGCGCCTTGACTTCGGCGGGCTGGATGAGTTCACCGAGCTTGTTGCTCCATGCGTTGCGCTCGTAGGCAACAACGGCGGCGATATCGGTGTCGCTCAACTGTTCTGCGAAGGCGGCCATGGCGGTGCCGGCCTTGCCTTTGAGAACCATCTCGATGTGCGCTGCCTGTGGCCCCTTGGCAACCGCAGAGCCATCCAGCGCGGGGAACGCCGGTGGCAATCCCTCGCCGTTTGCCTGGTGGCAGGCCGCACAGTTGGTGGTGTAGACCTTCTCACCAAGGGCAAGCTGTTCATCAAGCGTCCAGACCTTGTTCGGATCTTCGGCGACGGCAGCCAGCTGCTGCTTCTGCTCGCCAACCCAGGCCGCGTATTTTTCCTCGGAGACAACCTCGACAACCACCGGCATGAATCCGTGGTCCTTGCCGCAAAGCTCGGAGCACTGGCCGCGATAGGTGCCTTCTTTCTCGGCCCGGAACCAGGTGTCGCGCAGGAAGCCCGGCACGGCGTCGGTCTTGACGGCGAAGGCCGGCACCGACCAGTTGTGAATCACGTCGTTGGCGGTGGTGAGAATGCGTATTTTCTTGCCGACCGGCACCACCAGCGGGCGATCGACCTCGAGCAGATAGTGCTCGCCCTTGGGAGCCTTGTTCTCGATTTGCTCACGCGGGGTGGACAGCACACTCATGTACTTGACCCCGGCCGCATCGCCAGTGAGGTATTCGTAACCCCACTTCCACTGATAGCCCGTCACCTTGACCGTCAGATCGGGCTCCGAAGTGTCGCGCATGTCGACCAGGGCCGAGGTCGCCGGGAAGGCAATCGCCACCAGGATCAGCGCCGGCACGATGGTCCACGCCAGTTCGACGGTCGTGTTGTCGTGAAAAGTGGCCGCCTTGTGGCCCTTGGACTTGCGGTGATAAACGAGTGAATAAGCGACGACCGCGAAAACGCCAACGAAAATGACCACGATCACCCACAACAGGAGGGTGTGCAGTTCGTAGACGCGGCGAGCAACAGCGGTGACCGGCTCCTGCAGATTGAGTTCCCATGCGGCGTTCGCAGCGCTGCTGAACAAGCCGAGTAATCCGGCAATGAACAGCCCGGTGGTTCCACGTCGCAGACGATTGCTGTCGCGATTGCTGTTTGAGTTTCGTGCCATTTTCTCCCTTTCCCCGCCAACTCCCGCGCCCGCCGTGTGGCAGAACCTAGGCGCCAGCCCCTGACCTTCTCGAAAACGTACCAAAATGAACCCGAGCGGGCTCCGTTCCAGTGTCTTACCAAGCGCGGAGGTTAACACACTCCACTTGATATGGATCAATGTTCAACCGAAAAAATGGCGACCTCCCGCGCGACAGCCGCCTCTCTGCGACCCATGACCGACCGCCGGGCGAAACAGTGCGTCCACCGGCTGCGCCTGGCGAAAGGCGCGGCCAAACCCACGGCAAGGCCGCGCAACACACTATGAAGGCGCGTAGAATCATCCAGTTGGACGTTCACCTTGCCAAGTGCGCCGGGCCCCGTGGTAGAATTTCGCGCTTGATACCTTGACCTGCGTCAAGCCCCGCTGGGACGCTCCTGGGCCCTGAGCATTCGGGAGGAATCGATGAGCGTGGTTGCGGCACGGACAGCGACAGCGCAAACTTGGGGAGGCCCGCCGCGACTACTCGCTGTCGGTTAGCGAACGCAAGTGGGTGTTTCTGGCCACTGCTACCTGGTTGGCTGCCATCGCTATCACTTTCTCGTATTTCGGCGCCTGGCCGATCCTGCCGTTTACCGGACTTGAGCTGGCTCTACTGTGGTGGGCCCTGCGACAGATCGACGCGACCACCGAGGATTTCGAGAGAATCACCCTCGAAGCGGAGCTCCTGACGATAGAGACACGCCGCGGCACACTGCTGCAGCGCCACGCTTTCCATCCATACTGGGCGCAGTTGCAGTTTGATCAGCCTCCGGGACAGCAGCAGCGCCTGCTGATCCGCTCACATGGCAAGGAAGTCGAAGTCGGCCGCTGGCTGTCGGAAGAACAAAAGAGGGCGCTCGGCAACGAGCTGAAGAAGAACCTGGGCGCGCTGCGGCCGGAGAGAACTCTCTGAGGAGAGCGTTTTTTGAAGATGCTGCACCGTTTCTGCCTGCGGGCGAAGGTTTTCTGGTCGGGCCTGCTTACGGCAGCAGCTCCCGCACTGGCGCGCGCTGATTCGACCGCCAGTACTGCGTTCGCTACGGCGGCCGGCCGTGAACCGCTGCCGATGCACGGTTATTTCATGGTTTTCCTTACCGTGCTCTTCGTGGTGATCTTTGCGATCACCATCTACTCGATGGCCAAGCACCGCAAAGGCAGTGGCGATCAGGTGAACAGGTTTGCGGGGCCAACCGGAACGGTGCAGTGGCTGTGGGCGATGGTTCCGTTCGCCATTCTGCTATTCGTCGACTACGTTCTGTTCAGTCTCCACTTTGCTGGCTGAACGGGCCGGCCATCGCGCCAGATCGTTGTCAATGAAAGACCCTACCCGGCAGGCAGGTGACTGATTCCCTCGGTGATGGCATGATTCGCCAGTGCCGTGGCCCGCGCATGGTCGCGAGCGACACGCACGCTGGACGATGGCTTGATGTCAAAATCGCGTACGCGACTCACGAACCCCCTTCTCGCCCCTGCGGGAGAAGCTCCGGAAAAGAGGAAAGCGGTCATCTCATGACCGTGGGACGATGAAACAGGAAAGCGACAGGAAAGCGATATGGCAGTGATCAGCACCAGCTCCCGGCGTTCGCCCGGGCAACGCCTGGCGGCTTTCTTCGAGTTGTGCAAGCCGCGCGTCAACAGCCTGATCGTGTTCACGGCGATGATCGGCATGTTTCTGGCCGCGCCGTCCTTCCCACCGTTCGGGCTGTTTGTTGCCGCCTCGGTCGGCATCGCCCTGGTCGCCGGTGCGGCCGCCGCAATCAACTGCCTGATCGAGCAGGAAATCGATGCCCGCATGGCGCGAACGCGCGCCCGCCCGACAGCGCGTGGCGAAGTATCGGCAAGGGAGACGCTGACCCTGGCCACCCTGGTCGGCGGCCTGGGTTTGTGGATCCTGCACGCCTTCGTAAATCCGCTCACCATGTGGCTGACATTGGCCACCTTTTTCGGCTATGCGGTGATCTACACGGTGGTGCTGAAACCGGCAACACCGATGAACATCGTCATCGGCGGCGCCTCCGGCGCCATGCCGCCGCTGCTCGGCTGGGCGGCAATCACCGGCCAGGTCGGCGCCGAAGCGCTGGTGCTGTTTCTGATCATTTTCATCTGGACGCCACCACATTTCTGGGCGCTGGCCTGTTACCGCTGCGCAGACTACGCCAAGTCCGGCCTGCCGATGCTGCCGGTCACCCACGGCATCCGCCTGACCTGCCTGCACAGCCTGCTGTACGTGGTGATGCTCACCGGCGCGACCATCCTCCCCTATACGCTCGGCATGAGTGGCCCCTGGTATCTGGCGGCAGCACTGATTCTCGACGGCGTTTTCCTCGTCTACAGCGTCACTCTCTGGCGAGACTACAGCGACAAGCTGGCAAGGCTGACCTTTCGCTATTCAATCATTTATCTGACCCTGCTGTTCACCGCGCTGCTCGCCGATCACTTCCTGCGCTGATCGATCAGGCGTCAAGCGCCGCCAGCAGCTTGTCGTGAATGCCGCCAAAACCGCCGTTGCTCATCACCAGCACTTGGTCTCCGGCGCGTGCGGCGCCAGCAATCTGCGCCACCAGCTGCGCCAGATCGTCTTCGACGATGGCTTTCTCGCCTAGCGGGGCGAGCACTTCGGCGGCATCCCAACCGAGATTCGCCGCATAACAGAAAACTCGGTCGGCGTCAGTCAGGCTGGCTGGCAGCAAGGCCTTCATCACGCCCAGCTTCATGGTGTTCGAGCGCGGTTCGAGAACGGCCAGAATGCGCGCGCCCCCCACCTTGCGCCGCAAACCGCCGAGCGTTGTCGCGATCGCCGTCGGATGGTGCGCAAAATCGTCGTAGACCTCGACGCCGCGAACCCTACCGCGCAGCTCCATACGCCGCTTGACGTTTTCGAACGTCGCCAGTGCCGCCAGGGCCTGCGCGAACGGCACCCCGACGTGCCTGGCGGCCAGCAGGGCGGCGAGCGCGTTGAGCCGATTGTGCGCGCCGCTCAGCCCCCATTGCACGCTGCCAAGTGCTTGCTCGCCCTGCCACAGCTGCAGTGAGCCGGTTGCGTCATCGCCATCGGCATGCCAGCCTTGCGGGTCGTTGAAACGTTCGACCGGCGTCCAGCATCCGCGCGCCAGGACACGCTCCAGACTACCCTCGGCGGCATTCGACAGCAGCAGGCCATTGCTCGGCAAGGTGCGCACCAGATGGTGGAACTGCGTCTCGATGGCCGCCAGATCGGAGAAGATGTCGGCATGATCGAACTCGAGATTGTTCAGGATCGCCGTTCGCGGCGAGTAGTGGATGAATTTGGATCGCTTGTCGCAAAAGGCGCTATCGTATTCGTCGGCTTCAATCACAAAGAATGGCGAGTTGCTGTCGTCCCCGGACAGCCGCGCCGAAACGCTGAAGTTCCTCGGCACGCCGCCGATCAGGAAGCCGGGGCTCAGGCCGGCATGCTCGAGAATCCACGCCAGCATGGCAGCCGTCGTGGTCTTGCCGTGCGTCCCGGCGACGGCCAGCACCCAGCGTCCTTTCAGGACATGCTCGGCCAACCATTGCGGCCCCGAGAGATAAGGCAGACCGCGGTTGAGGATCTCCTCAAGCAGCGCATTGCCGCGGGAGATCGCATTGCCAACCAGATAGCAGTCGGGCTCGAAAGCGATTTGTGCCGCAGCGTAGCCTTCGACAAGCTCAATCTGTGCCGCTTCGAGCTGCGTGCTCATCGGTGGGTAGACGCTGCTGTCGCAGCCAGTTACCCGGTGGCCTGCAGCGCGCGCCAGCTGGGCAAGACCACCCATGAAGGTGCCGCAAATGCCGAGTATGTGAATATGCATTTAGCCGATCCAAGTTAGAATTGTGCCGAGGAAGGCGCGATTGTACCTCTGGCGACGCCCCGCCTTCTCCTGCCTTCTCCTGCCTTCACTTGTCTTGCCTGCCCCGACAACGCCGCTACTACCCACCACTACCCCGCTTGCCCTTCGCAACCGCCAAACCCCACCGGAACGCTTTGATGAGCAGCCGACAGGAACGCCAGCGCCCCCCCCAGCAGCGCAGCCATATCGCCAAAATCGCCGCGCGCCTGATGGCCGAAGATGGTATCGCCTCCGCGGCCCTCGCCAAACGCAAGGCGGCGCGCAGCCTCGGCTTGCCGGACAACGCAGCGATGCCCGACGACGCTGAAGTAGAGGCCGAACTGCGAACCTACCAACATCTCTTTCAGGAAGACGAACAAGAGACCAGACGAATGCAGTTGCTGGGCATCGCGGCGCGGCTGATGACCACCGTGCAGCGTTTCAACCCCTACCTCAGCGGTTCGGTGCTCGACGGCACCGCCGGCCGCTATGCCGAGATCGACATTCAGCTGTTCACCGATAGCGCCAAGGATGTCGAGATTTTTCTGCTCAACGAGCGCATCAGCTACCGCCACAACGCGCCGCGCACCGATCGTGCCGAGGCGGTGCTGACCCTGCTCATTGACGGCGTGGTCGCCAACCTGGTGGTCTATCCACGCGATGACGAGCGGGTGAGTTTCAAGACGCGCGACGGCCGCATCCGCGAGCGCGCACGGCTGGCAAAGGTGCACAAACTTCTGGCGCACAAGGGAATGTCTTCAGCATGAGCAAGGGCGGGGGATTTCTGTTCGGGCTTTTTGCCGCTGTCGTCGCCTTACTCGCTGCCGTCTACACCGTTGCGCAACGTTCCGAGACCATCCAGCACGTTTTTGCAACGCTCCCGAGCGACGCCGTCGCGCACTTTTTTGCCAGCACGCTTGCCGACGAGAAAGGTGTACCGCAAGCGCTTTCGCAATGGCGCGGCAAGACCCTGGTGGTCAATTTCTGGGCCACCTGGTGCCCCCCATGCCGCGAGGAAATGCCGGCTTTTTCGCGCCTGCAGCAGGTGCACGCACCTAAAGGAGTGCAATTTGTCGGTATCGCGCTGGATTCCGCCGCCAGCGTACAGGCCTTTTCGGAACGTTATCCAGTCGCCTACCCGTTGTTGATTGGTGGCGCCAAGGGCGTTGAACTGGCCAACCGGTTCGGTAATTCGACGCTCAGCCTTCCCTACACCGTCGTTCTCGATCTAGACGGTGCCGGGCGGCTGCTCCGATTGGGGACCTTGTCGGAGAACGAGCTGGACGATTTTCTCCGCAAGTTGACCGCCGGCTGACGACGAGTTGCTGGACAAAATGTGCCGATTTGCGGCAAACTTGCGGCCATGAAGAGGCAAAAGCACGCTACAGCGGAAAATGACAAGCAGTCGGATTCGCCGCGTCTGCTCGTCCTGCACGGGCCGAATCTCAACCTTCTCGGCAGCCGCGAACCCAAGCATTACGGTTCGACCACTCTCGCCGAGATCAATCTGGCCCTGGCCAAGCGCGCCGAGAGTGCGGGCGTCAACCTGGAGTCCTTTCAGAGCAACCACGAGGGAGCGCTGATCGAGCGTGTGCACGCCGCCGGCCAGCAAGGCGTCGGTTACATGATTGTCAATCCAGCGGCCTACACACACACCAGCGTCGCCCTGCGCGACGCCATTGCCGGTACCGGCATCCCTTTTATCGAAGTCCACCTCTCCAACGTTCACGCACGCGAAGCTTTTCGCCACCACTCGTACTTTTCCGATCTGGCGATTGGCGTCATCACCGGCCTTGGCAGCGAGGGTTACCTGCTGGCGCTCGAATACCTGCTGAGCAAGGTTTCTGCTGAGTGAGTCTTCAAGCAACACCTTGTCAGGCGATCGTGGCCCCTGGCCGCGAAAGAGTATCTTCATCCGGAGAGCATTAATGGATCTACGCAAGTTAAAGAAGCTGATCGATCTCGTCGAGGAGTCGAGCATCACCGAACTCGAGATCAACGACGCCGAGGAAAAGGTCCGCATCGTAAAAAACGGCGGCGCCATGGCTCATCAGGCCTACGCGCTATCGATGGCCACCCCGGCGCAGATGATGGCCGCCGCACCGGCAACGGTCACCATCACCCCGACTGACGAACCGACGCTTCCCGAAGGCGATGTCGTCAAGGCACCGATGGTCGGCACTTTCTACCGCGCAGCCAGTCCGGGGGCTGACGCCTTTGTCCAGGTGGGCAGCGTCGTCAAAGCCGGCGAGACGCTGTGCATCATTGAAGCAATGAAATTGCTCAACGAGATTGAAACCGATCGCGCAGGTACGGTGAAGGCCATTCTGGTCGAGAATGGCGAGCCCGTCGAATACGGCGAGCCGCTATTCGTTATCGGCTAAGGGGAGTCTTCCGTCATGTTCGGAAAAGTCCTTATCGCCAATCGCGGCGAAATCGCACTCCGTATCCAGCGCGCCTGCCGCGAACTCGGCATCAAGACCGTCGTTGTGCACTCGGAGGCCGATCGCGACGCCAAGTACGTCAGACTCGCCGATGAATCGGTGTGCATCGGTCCGCCACCTTCGGCGCTCAGCTACCTGAACATTCCGTCGATCATTTCGGCGGCCGAAGTCACTGATTCAGAAGCCATTCACCCCGGCTACGGTTTTCTTTCGGAAAACGCGGATTTTGCCGAGCGCGTGGAATCTTCAGGCTTTGTTTTCATTGGCCCGCGCCCGGAAACCATCCGCCTGATGGGCGACAAGGTCTCCGCCAAGGAGGCCATGCGCGCAGCCGAGGTTCCCTGTGTTCCTGGTTCGCTAGGTGTCTTGCCGGAAGATCCGAGAGAAATCCTGCGCCTGGCCAAGGAAGTCGGCTACCCGGTAATCGTCAAGGCGGCCGGTGGTGGGGGTGGCCGTGGCATGCGCGTCGTGCACACCGAAGCGGCACTGGCCAACGCCGTCACCATGACCCGCACCGAGGCTCAGAATTTCTTCGGCAATCCGAATGTTTATCTTGAAAAATACCTGGAGAATCCACGCCACATCGAAATCCAGGTGCTTGCCGACAGTTTCCGTAACGCAGTCTTCCTCGGCGAACGTGATTGCTCCATGCAGCGTCGTCATCAGAAGATCATCGAGGAAGCGCCTGCTCCCGGCATAGCCGCCCGCCACATCACCCGCATCGGCGAGCGTTGTGCCGAAGCCTGTCGGCGCATCAACTATCGGGGCGCCGGAACCTTCGAATTCCTCTTCGAAAATGGCGAATTTTATTTCATCGAGATGAACACCCGAATTCAGGTCGAACATCCGGTCACCGAGTTGATCAGTGGCATCGATCTGGTCGCCGAGCAGATCCGTATTGCCGACGGCGAGCGACTGCGCTTCAAGCAGCGTGATCTGGCTTTCCGCGGCCACGCCATCGAATGCCGAATCAACGCCGAAGACCCGTTCACCTTCGTTCCTTCACCCGGAAAAATCAGCGTCTATCACCCGCCCGGCGGGCCCGGTATCCGCGTGGACTCGCATATTTATCAGGGCTACACGGTGCCATCGCACTACGATTCGATGGTCGCCAAGGTGATTTCCTACGGCGACACTCGCGACCAGGCGATTCGCCGCATGCGCACGGCACTTTCGGAAATGAGCATCGAAGGCATCAAGACCAACATCGCCCTGCATCAGGAACTGATGCACGACGCCCGTTTCATGGAGGGAGGAACCAGCATCCACTATCTCGAACAGCGGCTGGCCGCCAAGAACGAGCTCAAGAAGGGCGGCTGAACGGCGCCGATCATCGATGGCCTGGCTATCCCTCAGTATCCAAACCGACTGCCTGCACGCGGAGGCGCTGGCCGACGCGCTCCTTGAAGAAGGGGCGCTGGCCGTCAGCATCGAGGATGCCGACGCCGGCACCGCCGACGAAACGCCGCAATTCGGCGAGCCCGGATCGATCACCCGCCCTGGCTGGAAGCGCTCGCGCGTCATCGCCCTGCTCAAGCCGGACACCGATGGCGCGCGACTGGTCAGCATCTGCGCCGAGCGGGCCGGCCTCGACGAGGCAGCGTTTTTTTCCCAGGAAGAAGTCGCCGAGCAGGACTGGGTGCAGGTCACGCAGGCGCAATTCGAACCGATTCGCATCTCGGGGCGTTTGTGGATCGTTCCCTCATGGCACGACGCACCCGATCCGGAAGCCATTGTTCTGGTGCTCGATCCCGGAATGGCCTTCGGCACCGGTTCGCACCCCACCACGCGTCTGTGCCTGGAGTGGCTCGAACGCTGCGTTATGCCGGCAAGCTCGGTCCTCGACTACGGCTGCGGTTCCGGCATCCTGGCCATTGCCGCGGCCCGCCTCGGCGCCAACGACGTGCTGGGGGTGGACATTGACCCACAGGCCGTGCTGGCATCGGTCAGCAACGCCGAGCGCAATGGCGTCGCGGTGCGCTTCCAGGACTCGGAACACGAACTGCAGGGGCAATTCGACATCGTCGTCGCCAATATCCTGGCCAATCCGCTGCAAGTGCTGGCACCCGCGATTTGCGGGCATGTGCGTCGCGGCGGTCGCCTGGCTCTGTCCGGAATCCTCGCCGAGCAGACCGAGCAGCTGGTCGCCGCTTATGCGCCCTACCTGGTGCTGCGCGTCGCCGACACCCGCGATGGCTGGGTGTGCCTGGCCGGCATAAAGGACTAGCCGATGAAAACCTGCTGCCCGGACTGCCAGACGATTTTTCGCGTCACCTCTGAGCAACTCAAAGCGCGTGCCGGGAAAGTCCGTTGCGGGCAATGCCGACGGGTTTTCAACGCTCTGGACAGCCTGCTCGACGACGCCGAAGCAATCATCCGTGCACCGCTCCCGACGCCGGCGGATACTCCGTTCGCATCAGAAACACTGCTCCACAGGGAAACCCCGTCGCGAACGCAGGACTTTCTCTCCACCCGGACACCGCGGCCGCCGAACAGCGAGGAAGGGGCGCCGCCGACCCCAGCCGTCGCCATGCTGCTGCGCGAAGGGATGGACGCTGACGAGAGCGAAGAAGGCGCAGAAACGGGCGCCGCATACGCCTCCGCGCCGACAAGCTACGAGCCCCTGGGCCGCACCGAGCCTTTCTTCGCTGCACAAGCCCTCGAGCGCAGCGCCGAGCAAACGCACCCTGCTCAGCACCCGGCGCAGCACACCATTCCCGACCCTGTTGCGGCGATGGTGCCCAGCAGCCCGGCAGCCGATGCGCCACCGATCACCGCCGAGCGGGCGGCGACGGTCGCGGAAGTCACCGAAGTCCCGCCAATCGGCGCCGCCGAGCACGGCCTCCGCGCGAGTCAGAACAAGGAAGCGCCGGCTTACGATCGCTGGCTGGAAGGTGCGATAAGTCAGCCCGTCCCCCCGGTCGCCGGCAAGGCGCTGGCCGCGCCCTTCGTGATTGCCATCATCGTCCTGACCCTGACCCTGGTCGGCCAGGCGATTTTTCATTTCCGCGGCGTCATCGCCCTCACCGCCCCCAGCACTCGGCCGGTACTGGCCGCTCTGAGCGCCGCTCTGGGCACTGATATTCCGCTACCGCGAAACGTCGAGCTGGTGAGCATCGAAGCCTCTGACCTGCAGAGCGACCCGGGACGAAACAAGCTGCTGACGCTACAAGCGACGCTGCGCAACCGGGCCGGCTACGCCCAAGCCTACCCGGCGATCGAACTGACGCTCACCGACAACGCCGACAAGGCCATCGTACGGCGCGTTTTCACGGCCGACGAGTACCTTACGCCGGTGCAGTTCGCCGAGAAATCGTTCGCCGCCAACGCCGACGTCGAAGTTCGACTGTGGCTGGAGGCCAATGAGGTCAATGCGGCGGGCTACCGGCTTTACCTCTTTTATCCGTGAGCATTTGTTGATTCACGATTCTCGCGGCAGGCGTCTTTTTTCTTAATCTCGACTCAGCTTCCCGGAAGATCCATGTCGACACTCATTTGCGGCTCAATCGCCTTCGATAACATCATGGTTTTCCATGATCGTTTCAAGAATCACATCCTGCCCGAGCAGATTCACATCCTGAACGTTGCTTTCCTGGTTCCCGAAATGCGCCGCGAGTTCGGTGGCTGCGCCGGCAATATTGCCTACAACCTCAAGCTGCTGAGTGGGGAACCACTGATCATGGCCACCGTCGGCGACGACGCCGACTCGTATCTGCTGCGCCTGGACGATCTTGGCCTGTCACGGGCACACGTGCGCCGGATTGCCGGCAGCTTCACCGCCCAGGCATTCATCACCACCGACCTCGACGACAACCAGATCACCGCCTTCCACCCCGGCGCAATGAGCTACTCGCACCTCAATCAGGTCGCCGACGTAGCTGCCGCGACCCTCGCGATTGTCGCTCCCGACGGCCGCGACGGCATGCTGCAGCACGCGCAAGACCTCGCAGCGGCCGGTATCCCCTTCGTTTTCGATCCCGGCCAGGGACTGCCGATGTTCTCCGGTGACGAGCTGATGAACTTCATGCGCCTGGCCACCTATGCCTGCTTCAACGATTACGAAGCGAAGCTGCTCTGCGACCGCAGCAATCGCTCGATCGAACGACTCGCCGACGAGGTCGAAGCGCTTATCGTCACCCTTGGTGGCGAAGGCTCGCGGATTTACAGCAAGGGCGTCTGCCATGAGATTCCCTGTGTTCAGGCCGCTACCGTCGTCGACCCCACCGGCTGCGGTGATGCCTACCGCTCAGGGCTGCTGTACGGAATTGTCGCCGGCTGGGACTGGCAGAAAACGGGTCGGCTTGCTGCCGTCATGGGCGCCATCAAGATCGCTCATCGCGGCGGGCAGAACCATCGCCCGACGCGCAAGGACATCGCCGATCATTTTTCCAGCGCTTTTGGCAGCCGCCCCTGGTAAGCGCTTGGCCGTAAGGGGGCTTCTGGTTTCGAGGCCGACGCCAGTACGCATTCCGGCAGCAATTCCTGCACCGCTGCCCGGAGCGGCCTGAGCAAGCGCCTCAGCAAGCCTGCAATTTCCCTGCTAATTCAGCTTGCACTCGTTGGCCAGAGGGCGGCCGGTCCCGGCATCCATCAGGACGCTCTTCCAGGGCAGATCGATCCACAGCAGGCCATTCTGCCGGTCCTCGTAGCGCGGCAGGCCCGAGCTCGAATCGTAGCGCCGCAAGGTTCGCTGCTTGCCCTGCCAGTCAAGCTCGATGACGCGAGGGTCTTGTGTATCGCGCCGCACCAGGACGCTGCGGCCGAGCTCACAGAGGTACACCCCGCTGCCAAGCGGAATCTGCAGCTGCCCGTTCTCGCTGGTGATACCCGGTTGCGCGACGGGAACGATCGACGACGGCTGCTGGAAGAAGGGGAAGACGCAGCCGGCGAGGACTATCGGCAGGATGGCGATGCTGAGAATGACGGAGCGCTGCACTGGCACGCGGAAACCTCGAATCATTGAAGATGGAAAGGGACAGAAAACAGCATGACAGGTTTCTGGCAAACGACAAAATCCGCAGGCAGCTCGCGCCATGGCTTGCACCAGAGCGCCACAACAAACGACCGTGTGCAGCGGTTGACAGGGCTGCCGGGGCCAGAGACACTCTGCCCGGTATGCATAGCCCCCCACCATTTCCCGCTCATTGCGGCGCGCATTCCCTCGCGTATTTTCTTGCTGATCTCGCCCGACGATGAATGAACGAGACGCCCTGCTGACCACTGCGGTTCGCGCTATCGAAACCGTCGACGGGGACCGGGAAAGCTGGACTGACGAAGACCGTTCGTGGTCCACCCGGGCCGCTGCAGAAGCCGTCGGTGAAGGCGCCACGCCTACCGTTTTCGTCGCCTGCCGCGCCCGGTTTGCGGTCGATCGTTTGCGGCCCCGTGATCCCGGCTTCGTTCGCATCGTCGACGGCCTGCTGTGGCGTAGCTGGATTGGCGCCCTGCTGATGATCCTGTCGTTTGCCGCTGGGCTGCTCATCGATCGCATCGGATCCGGCCAGAGCATCAACCTGCTGGCGCCACCGGTGCTCGGCTTGCTGACCTGGAATCTGGCGGTCTACCTGTTGATTCTCGTCAGCAGCTTGCGCCGCGGCAACAAAGCAAGCAATGAGCCGGGCCCCCTGCGCCGCCTCGTGGTCGGCGGCTTGCTTGGCAGCGGTCGCCGGCTACGGCAACGCGGCGTGGCCATGCCGGCGGCGGTGCTGCCGAAACTGCTCAGCGACTGGAGCCAGATCGCCGCAGCGCTGTACGCAGCACGGGTTGCGCGCCTGTTGCACTTCTCGGCTGCGCTGCTTGCCACCGGCATCATCAGCGGACTGTACCTGCGTGGACTCGCTTTCGAGTATCGCGCCGGCTGGGAAAGCACTTTTCTTGACGCCGAAGCGGTGCACCGCCTGCTCAGCGTGCTGCTGGCGCCCGGGCTGTGGTTCACCGGCAGCGTCCTCCCCGACGTCGACGGACTGGCCGCCATCCGCTTCGGCGTCTTGCCGGCCACCGAAAATGCCGCACCGTGGCTGCATCTGCTGGCTGCAACGCTATTCATCGTCGTCATTGTGCCGCGCCTCGTGCTCGGCACTGCCAGCGCACTGCTCGAACGGCGGCGCAGCGCCCGCCTGCTCGACGACTTTACCAACCCCTATTATCAGCGCCTGCTGCACGGCTACCACGCCGGACCGGTTCACCTGAGCGTCATCCCCTACAGCTATCATCCGGCTGCAGCCACGATGACCGGACTGCGACGCCTACTCGGGCGAGTCTTCGGGGACAATGCACAACTCGACTGGGCGACGCCGGTGAGCTATGGCGAAGAAGAAGCGCTCGCCGCCGCCAGCCAAACCGACAGTCGCGGTCCGCGCGTCGCGCTGTTCAGCCTGGTCGCCACCCCGGAGCGCGAAACCCAGGGCGCCTTCATTCGCGCCGTGCGCACCCTGGCGGGTGCCGGGCCAGTCCTGGTGCTCGTTGATGAGGCGCCGTGGCACGCCCGCTTCGACCCAGATCCACGACGCCTCGAACAGCGCCGTGCGGCCTGGCGAGCCGAGCTCACTGATCTCGCCGAGCTCGGCCTCATCCCGGTTTTTCTTGATCTCGCGCAGCCCGACCTGAGCGCCGCGCAGGACGACATCGAACGCCGTCTGGAGGGCTCTGCATGAGCGAAGGTCGTATTTCTCTATCGCTGATATCGCATACCAATGCCGGCAAGACGACCCTGGCACGGACGCTGCTCGGCTACGACGTAGGCGAAGTACGCGACGCGGCGCACGTCACCATCGACGTCAACGCCTACTCGCTGATCAGCACGCCCGCGGGCGACGAACTAACGCTCTGGGATACGCCCGGATTTGGCGACAGCGCCCGCCTCGCGAAGCGACTGCGCCAGCAAGGCAACCCCATCGGCTGGTTCGTCGGGCAAGTCTGGGATCGTTTTCGTGATCGCTCGATGTGGTTCACGCAGCAGGCGGTGAGCAATGTCCGCGACCAGGCCGACGTCGTCCTCTATCTGGTCAATGCCTCGGAAGAGCCGACCGACGCCGGTTACCTGGAACCCGAGCTGGCGGTTCTCGAGTGGATCGGCAAACCGGTCATCGTCCTCCTCAACCAGACCGGTCGCTCGCGGCCAGCCGCCGAGGAAGCGGTCGAACACGAGCGCTGGCGCAAGCTGCTGGCCAACTATCAAGTCGTCCGCTCGGTGCTGCCGCTGGACGCTTTTGCGCGCTGCTGGGTGCAGGAGATCACCCTGCTGCAGGAAGTCGGCAAGATCCTGCCGGCCCAACGTGGGGAGGCCTACACACGCCTGGTCGGTGCCTGGCAGCTGCACCGCGAGCGGCAGTTCGAAGCCGCGATGGCGGTGTTGGCCGAAACACTGGCGCGCGCCGCTCTGGATCTCGAGACACTGCCGGAAACGCGCCTCACGGGAACGCTGCGCGACCTCAAGCGAGCACTGGGTGTCGGCCGCGATGCCCATGCCGGCGACGCCGCCGCCAAGGACGACAAAGCACACGCCGTGCAGGCGCTTGGTGCGCGGATCGACGCCGATCTGCAGGCCGGCCTCGACCGCTTGATCGCCATTCACGAACTCGAAGGCCACGCCAGCGACGAACTGCTGCGGCGCATCGCGCTGACGGTGAGTGTCGAAGCGCCGGTGAACGAACGCAAGGCGGCGCTGATGAGCGGCGCGGTGTCCGGTGCGCTGACCGGTCTCGGGGTCGACATCGCGCACGCCGGGCTGACACTCGGCGCGGGCGTGATTACCGGCGCCGTCGTCGGCGCTCTCGGCGGCGCCGGGATAGCACGCGGCGTGAATATGGCGCGCGGCCGACGCGGCACGACCCTGCGCTGGGACGACAGCTTCCTCTGCGAACTGGTCGTCAGCTCGCTATTGCGCTACCTGGCCGTCGCCCATTACGGCCGCGGACGCGGCCAGTGGCGAGAGACCGAGTACCCGGCGTTCTGGCCGCCACTGGTGAGCCGGGCCGTCACCACTGCCAAGGCAGCCCTGGTCGCCACCTGGTCGGGCCGCGAGGGCAGGCGCGTAAATGGTGCCGCCAGCGGTGGCGTCGCTCCAGGCGGCCCGGACACGAGCACCGTCGCCACGGCGGCCAGGCCGCTGCTCACCGAGCTCACCCGCCAGCTGCTCGCCGAGCTTTACCCCGGCCAGCCGGGCTGACGGAGGAACGAACATGGAATGGATCGCCCTGCTGGTCGCCGGTGTTTTCGAATGGGGCTGGCCGGTCGGGCTGAAGCTCGGCTGGTCGGAGAGCGGCGCCCTGTGGGGCTGGCTGGCCTTCGCGGCGGTGAGCATGGCCGCCAGTGGCGCCTTGCTGCTCATCGCGCAACGGCGGATTCCGATGGGCACCGCCTACGCCGTATGGACAGGCATCGGCGCCGTCGGCACTTTTTTCCTCGGCATCCTCCTTTTGGGCGAGGCGGCAACAGTCGAGCGCTTTTTCTGCGTTGGCCTGATTGTCGCCGGCATCGTCGGCCTCAAGCTCGCTTCGAAATAGGCGCACAGACCATGGACTGGATCGCACTGCTCGCCGCCGGCATTTTCGAGTGCGGCTGGCCGCTGGGGCTCAAACTCGGGCAGAGCGAGCGCGGCACGCACCGGGGATGGATCGCCTTCGCTGGCGTCTGCATGGCCACCAGCGGCGCACTGCTGCTCTACGCGCAGCTGAGCATCCCGATGGGCACCGCCTACGCCGTGTGGACCGGCATCGGCGCTGTCGGCACCTTCGCGCTCGGCATCGTGGTGTTCAAGGACGCTGCAACGCTGGCTCGTTTCTTCTGCATCGGACTGATCGTCGCCGGCATTCTTGGTCTGAAGCTGGTCGCCTAGCGCGGCGCAGGCGCGCGCACGCAATCAGGCGGACGCCCGCTTTCGCGATCACGGCGAACGGATTTATTGCACGCATGCAGCGCCCCGACAGGCGATAATGCAGCAGGTGTTTTCAACGCGCTGGTCTGCCCTCCGACAAGCTGCTTTGCGCCGTAACCAACAGGCAGACCCATGCACCGCACAATCTTCACCACCCCGATCGTCAACACCCTGCTGCGCGCCTTCTCGGTGAGCTTCCTGAAGATCACGGGCTGGAAAATCGAGGGCAGTTTGCCGGCTTCCGCCAGCAAGAGCGTGCTGATCGCCGCACCGCATACCAGCAACTGGGACCTGCCCTACACGCTGATGGTCGCCTTCGCTCTGCGGCTCAATATCTACTGGATGGGCAAGGCGCAGATTTTTCGACCACCATTTCGCGGTCTGATGAGCTGGCTCGGCGGCATCCCCGTGGCGCGCGAGACGACCAACAATCTGGTCGCTGCCTCGGCGGCGGCGATCGGCGCTGCCGATGGCCCGGTGCAACTGATAGTCCCGCCCGAGGGAACGCGCAGCAAGACGCGGGAATGGAAGACCGGCTTCTACCACATCGCCGTCACTGCACAGGTACCGATCGTCCTGGCCTACATGGACTACGAGAGGAAGGTCAGTGGCCTCGGAGAAATCTTCGTGCCGACCGGCGACGTCGAGGCCGACATCGCCGCCATCAAGGCTTTCTATGCACCGTTCAAAGGCAAGAACGCCAGCCAGTACCACGCCGACTGATGCCACGGCGCACCGTGCGTCAAGCCGCAGGCGGCGGAACTGACTCGACAGGCGTGGCGGCCTCGGCGGGCTCTAGAGTTTCAGCCGCGGGAACCGGCGCAAGGTGCAGGTCGAGAGCGTAAAACACCGCCAAAGCCGCGTAGGCGTCATTCGCCGCGTAAAGCAACTGGTTTGGCAACAGAGTCTGACGCGCCCAGTTGGACGTCGTGACCGAACGCGATTTCTGCAGGCGCTGTCCGAGGACCATGGCCACCGCCGCTTTCGCGCCAAGCGTCTGGCGAATTCCCTTCCTGCGCAAGGCGTCGGCCAGATCGACCATGGCTCGAATGCGGGCACCAAGCTTGCTCAGCAGCACCGCCCGATCCGACTTGAGCCCGAAGCCGATCTTCACGACCGCCTCTGATTCGACGATGCTCTTGATGAATTCACACGCCGCTTCGCCGTCAACGCGAACGATGAAAGCCTGCTCGCGCAGCGCGAACTGGACGACGTGCGGCCCGCTGGCCGGTTCACCCTTGGCGAAGGTCGGCTTGCTCTCGGTATCGAAGCCAATAAAACCGGCACCCAGTATCGCGCCTCGCGCGGCCTCGAACTGCGCTGGCGTCTTGAGCAGATGAATACGATCAAGGGTCAGGCCGGCAAAAGGCGGGAGCTGCGCAATTTCTTCTCTGGTCGGCCGCTGCGGACCCGTCGCATCTGTCATTTGCTGCATCACTTCGCTGGAGAGAACTAGCTCGTTACCTGCTTACGCCTGCGCGAAAAGCGCAAGCATCAAGGCACGGATTATCGTCGAAAGCGCTGCTTGGTGGAGGGGTGAATCTCCGGTCTCTATCGGCATAACATCCCGAGAGCTCCAACCCCGGCGAAAAGATCCGCAGCCATCCCCGTCTCCACAAGCGCCGGGAGCAGTCCGAAACGGGCAGCACGCAGCCTACCCAAACGACCAACGACGTCCACCACAGCAGGAGTGATCAATGGCCAAGAAGAATGACGGGGTATGCGGATTTCTCCCAAGAATCACCGCACAGAGCCCGCAAGGTACGCTGGAGCGTCTCAAGCTCACTGATCTCAAGCCCACGCAGAACGCCGTCGGCATGGACGAAGGGAACGCCAAGGTAGCGAACATCAAGGAAAAGAGGAACAGCGCGGCCGGAAACGGCTGCATGGGGCAACCTGATCAGCGGAGTTTTACGCCGTGATGGGGAGAACCGTCGTAAAAATCGAATGGGCACCCAATGAGGCGCCCATTTGCTTGTTCTCTTGGCACGCCCGAGACGATTCGAACGTCCGACCCCTGCCTTCGGAGGGCGGGAAAGACGATCCAGTACGGTCCCGTACGGTTGGTAAATGATTGATTTGTTGAGCCGCCTTATCCATTGCAGTCCGACAAAGTCCAGCGTAGAATTTCCGTACAGTTTACGTACGGAAAGCGCCACCATGAATGCAATCGTATCGAAGACAGATCGGGCCAAGCTGCAGGCCAAGCGCGAGCCCTATTGGGCACGCCTCATGGCCGGTGGCTACGTTGGTTTTCGCAAGCTGGATAGCGGGGATGGCACGTGGATTGGGCGTTGGCGAGATGAGGACGGAAAACAGCATTACCGTGCGCTGGGTCACTTCGAGGAGTACGACCACGCCGCCAAAGCTGCCCGCCTCTGGATTGCGCAGAATCAGCAAGGGGCAAACCCCAGGGCGACGACTGTGGAGGCTGCCTGCAAGTCCTACGAAGAAGCTTTGCTCATGGATCAGCGTCGCAACACCGCCAAGGATGTCGAGGGGCGTTTTCGCCGGCTGGTGTATGGCAGCACCTTCGGCAAGATACCTCTTGACAGGCTGAAGGCGACCGACATTCGACGTTGGCTTGCCGCTCAGATACGGCAAGCAGACGATGATGACGATGAAGACTTGAGGCGGGCGAAAGACTCGGCGAACAGGAATCTTGCCAGCCTGAAGGCGGCGCTGAACAGGGCGTTGAGCGATCGTCTGGTGGCCACCGATTCAGGCTGGAAGACGGTGAAGGCGTTTGAAAAAGTCGGTGCTCGCCGAAAAAATGCTTTCTTGAGCATGGAGGCGCGCCTCGCCCTGCTGAGCAAGTGCGGCGACGATCTTCGCCAGTTGGTCAAGGCCATGCTTCTGACCGGTGCTCGTCCCGGGGAACTAGCGACGCTGAACGCCTCCGATTTTGACCGCAAATTCGACGCCGTCACCTTCCGTGGCAAGACGGGCGAACGAACCGTTGCCGTTTCCACTGCAGCCGCAGCGTTTCTGTCGGAATTGGCTAAAGACCGTATTGGAAATGCGCCGATGTTGGCCCCTTCAGCAGGCGGTCGATGGACCAAGGATTCCTGGAAGAAGCCATTCAAGGAAGCCGCACTCGCGGCCGATCTACCGAGCGACGTTGTTCTCTACTCCCTACGTCACACGGCCATATCCGAAATGATCATGGGCGGCATGGATTCCTTCGTGGTCGCCAAGATCACGGGCACGAGTGTGCAGATGATCGAGTCGAATTACGGCCATCTGCGCCACGACAAGGTCCGAGATAAGCTGGATTCGGTCCGAATGTTTTGACGTGCCGTCCAGACGCAGTTGACCTGTGGCCGCCAGAGGCGTCGAGCATCGACTTGGCGAGGCGGCGTGCCTGTCACGAGTAGCTCTTGTAGAACGCCTCGGCCGTGAACTTCACGAACTCCTCGGTCTTCTCCTGACTGCGTGAAATGACCTGCCATGGTTCCAGGCGCGCTATCTCGGTTTGCAGGTCTCTTGCCGTCCTGGCGCTGCAACCAAGGATTATAGTGGTCCCTGGAAATCAGACAGTGGTTTAAGCTGTGCTCGGTCATAGGGAGCAAGAAGCGATGAGTGAAGTAGCGACGCGGAAGGTACATACGCCGGAGTTCAAGGCCAAGGTTGGTCTGGAAGCTGTACGTGGGGTCAAGACGATCAACGAGATTGGGCGGGAGTACGGCGTGCATCCTGTCCAGGTTGGGCAATGGAAGAAGGCCATCCAGGAGAATGCCAAGACGCTGTTTGAAGGTAAGCGCGGCCCCAAGCCAGCGGCGGCGCACCGTGAGCCAGAGCTGTTGTACAGCGAGATCGGCAAGTTGAAGATGGAACTCGACTGGCTCAAAAAAAAGTCTGGGATCAGCCTGCCGTGATACGGCATGGGTGGATCGACCCAGGCGAGCCCGTCGCCGTGGTGCAGCAATGCGCTCTGGCAGGGTTATGCCGAGCCACGGTCTATGCGCAGCGCCGGCCGCCGGTGGTCGATGCCAGCGATCTCGTCCACAGTCGGCTGATCGACGAGGAGTACACGCGGCACCCGTTTTACGGCACCCGCCGGATGGTGATTTTTCTTGCGCAAGCGGGGCACACGGTCAATCGCAAGCGGGTACGACGCCTGATGCGACTGATGGGGCTGTCGGGCATGGCGCCGGGGCCGAACACTAGCCGTCCGCGCCCTGAGCACCCGGTCTATCCGTATCTACTGCGTGGCGTTGCTGTGGTCAGACCCAATCAGGTGTGGAGCACGGACATTACCTACATCCGGCTGGCGCACGGCTTCGCCTACCTGGTCGCAGTGATCGACTGGTACAGCCGCAAGGTGCTCAGCTGGCGGATCAGCAACAGCATGGAAGCGGTGTTCTGTGTCGACTGCCTGGAGGAGGCCCTGCGTAGCCACGGCACGCCAGAAATCTTCAACAGCGATCAGGGCGCGCAGTTCACCAGTGAAGCCTTCACGGGAGTGCTGAAGCGGGAAGGCGTGGTCATCAGCATGGATGGGCGGGGGCGCGTGTTCGACAACATCTTCGTCGAACGGCTCTGGCGCAGCGTCAAGTACGAGGACGTGTACCTGAAGGGATATGCCACCATGGGCGAATTGATGGTCGGCCTCGCCGAGTACTTTGCCTTCTATAACGGCGAGCGTCCGCACCAGTCGCTGGGCAACACGGCACCCGCGGTCGTCTATCGCAATGGCATAGGTGGCGGAGCGTTGATCCTCGACAAGTTTGGCCGCGCGGGTGGGGAATCGCCTGTTCCGCTACGCTCCACAGGCGATTCCCCACCCGCAGAAGCAAAGTCAACGACAGCATCAAAAGCAGAGTCAAAGGCAACACCGGGGCAGCGCCGTCCAGCTGCTAGCGAAGTCAAATGCACAACTTAAAATGAATCGATATTTGTCTTGACTCAGGGGACCACTTTAGATGTCCTGAACCGATCCGGGCGCAACGCCGTCGCACTGGAAGATGTAGGCGAACTCCAGCAACTCCTGGAAGTTGAAGAATTTCTGCTGGTAGTCGTTGGGCGACTGGCTGGCGAAGAAGACCACCACGCCCTTCGAACGTCCCTCGCGGATAATTCGCTGCAGGAACATGTTCTTCTGGCCGAGGTAGTTGTGAGCCTCATCGATGACCAAAATGGTTCGGATCGTTCGACGACCCTCCATCACCGGGCTATCGGGTAGCGTGGTCATTTCCTTGTACAGCCGCTCGATGACGAGGTAGCCTACCAGCTCCTTCAGTACAGGCATCGCGTGCACGTCGATCAACATCGTGCGGTTCGACACTCGCTCCATGGGCGCGGCCTCGTGGCCATGGCGCCAGAATAGATCGAAGTCGGACAGGTCTCGTAGGACCTCGATGAGGCTGTCGTCCTTCTTGCCGTCGTCGTCGTACGCGGCCAGCGCAACTTCCAGAATGTCGGGAAAATCCGGGTAGGGCGTGGCCGAACCTGCTCGCTTGGCATAGGCAGCGCGAATCGCCTCCGTCAGTGCGCCCTTCTGCACGACGCCAAGTTTGCTGTTGATCGAAGCAAAGCTCTCGGCTTTTTCCCGGGCTGAAACGTTGATGGTCTGCTCGTCGTAGTCGGGCAAGATGAAAGGGTTGATCGGCAGACTTTGCCCGCCTTGTAGCAGGCGAAATGGCTGCACCCGGGCCAGTTCCAGGAAGCGCGCGTTGTCAACGACGTCGCCCTTGTAGTCGAAATAGATGAAATTGGTCTGAAAATTCGACTGGATACGGATGTCGGTCAATATCTTCAGCAGGAACTGTGTTTTGCCGACGCCGGGCTTCCCCATGATGGCCAGGTGCGAGTTGGCGTGCTTGGCCGTATTGTTCAATTCCATGACCAGTTCGTTCCGCTGCAACAGCGTTCGCCCGATGAAGATATCGAGGCCGCTGCCGAGTTGCTCGCGTCGGCCGGCGAATTCCACCTCGTCCACCAGTCGGCGAATCAGCGCATCACCGCTGTTGCCCGTCTCATTGAACATCTTTGCCAGCAAGGCCGAGCCACTGTCTATGTGATTCTTGACGATCGATCGATTGGAGAAGAATTCCTCCTCGTTGAAGTCTCGCCTGCCGTAGGTGTGTGCAAGCAACGTGCGCAGAAACACCTCGTCTTCGCCCACGAAGGTCGGCCGCTTCATTTCGCCGCCGGTGAAACTTTGGCTCTGGGTGACCGCCGCGCCGTCTTGCACCAAAGACAGTGTGAAGGCGATCCGCGCCAAGGTTGCCTTTTCCAGCTTGGTTTCGAAACGCAGGGCGCTCAAGACCTCATCGGCCTCGCTCGACGTGTAGAGTCGGTCAGCCATGGCTGTTCTCCCAGAAGTAACCCTCGCGAAAGACTGTCAGCTCCTGTCTCTGGTCGAACTCAAGACAGCCGGCACCGCTCAGTCGCGGCTTCAATGATCGGTAGTAGTTGGTATCTATTTCCGTGTCAGTCGAGAGAATGATCACCTGCTCACCTGCGTTGGGGAAATAGTTGTTCACGATATTGTCACGGTGCGTGCTGTCGAGGCGCGATAGAGGGGTGTCGATAATGATCGGCAGCTTGAGTTCGCTGGTTTGTGCCAACCCCCACAACAGCGAGACCGCAAACACTTCCTTTTCACCCGCCGACAAGGCGGACTTCCGGATTTCGTGGCCGTTACGGTCAGTGATTCGAACCTCGTAGGTCTTGTCGTCGATGGTGATGTCCTTGATCAGGCCACTACGACTGGATAACAGCCGATACATTTCGAAGGTCTTTTCCTGAAGCAAATGCACCTTGTTCTTGCGCAGGCGCACAACGAATTGATTGAGCACACTGGCAATTGCGTCGCATTCTTCGATGAACTCGGCTTTCTCTTTCGATACGTGATGCTTGTCGTAGAGCTTTTCTATTTCCACTTCGATGTGGCCGATTCGCTTGCCGAGCGTCAAGATGTCCTCCTCGACCAAGCGAAGCTGTTCCGTCTTGCGTCCGATCTGTGTAGAGCAGCTTTCCATCGCGCCCTGCAACTCGTCGAAGAGGTCGCGTTCCGTCGCTGTTAGAGCTCCCCCTTGGCCGATGCCTTCGAACTGCCGCTTCAGCGCCTCCAGCCCGTGCGCCTCGTCCAGAAGAGGCTTCAGGAGAAACACGTCGCTTCCCTCCAGAGACTCCATTCGGTTCAACATGCGCGCTGCGTCGCGCTCCGACAGGTCCAGCACCTTGACTACGTCCGACCTTGGGTCGCCCTCCTTAAGTAGTCGGAAGATGCGTCGCTCCAGTTCGGCCATGCGCTCGCCAGACAGCTTCTCGGCGTAGATCGGCTCAGGCTCTTCCACTGCGCGAACGATGCGCTTCGCTAGGACGGCGGCGTTCTCCTTGATGGCTTCACTGCTGGCCGATTCTCGTTCTGCTTCAATCTGCCGTCGCACGCCGTCGAACATCTTCCCAGCAATGCTGAACGGTAGCGCCTTCTCACATAAGCCGCGAATCTCGCTTTCAACCTGCGCGAGTCGGTTGGCCGTCGATAGACGCTTCTTCTCTTGTTCTCGCATCGCTTCCCGCGACTCTGGGGCCGCATGGAACGTCGCCTCAAAGCGCTTCTTTGACTCGTCCAACTGCCCTTTGAATTCGTCAAGCTCCGAACGCAAGCCATCACGTTCCTGATTCTTGCGGGCAAGTTTGCTCTTCTCGCGTTTTAATTCGCTCTGCTTGAATTCCAGGTCTTCGTCCGAAATTTCGACAAAGCCTCTGCGTTCCTCCTGCTTGATGTAGACGATGTCGTTCGCCAGGCGGTTGATGTACTGAATACCCAAGGCCGCCTCAAGCGAAGATTTCAGGCGTACTTCCGAATGATCGTCTGCCGCAATCTCCTGAATCTTCTCGCCATCGAAGAAGAAGAATTGCGTGATTCCCGGCGGAATCGCTGCCCGGATGTAGTTCTGCCAGATCTCCTGGTTCTGCACCGACACCCGCTTGCCATCACGCACCACCACCAAGCGTTCGGTCAGATCGCGCGGCTTGGGCTCGCTTACGACGCCGGCCGTCCACGAGCGCTTGACGACCAACTCCGAGCTGTCATCCATTTCAATGACGATCTCGAAGGCCACGTTGGCATTGCCCTTGGCTTTCTCGCGCCGGTTGACGTTGCGAAAAATCTCATCGGTCTTGCCACCATAGAGGCAGTAGGTGACCGATTCCATGATCGAGGTCTTGCCAGCGCCGTTCATGCCGCCAATCAGAAAGATGCTGCGGCCGTCTTCGCCTGTTGGAAAGACGATCTCGGTCGGAAACTGGAAGGACTTGTAGTTCTCGATGGTGAGCTTGCGAAATTTCATGAGGAATTCCCGGTGAGTTCCCATACGCCCACAGGAGAATCACTACACAACAGACCGTCCCTGATCATGTTAATGCGTTCCTTACTTGCACTGGCCTGCCAAGCGATGCGCTTCGTCCCATCGCGGTTCCCGTGAACAAGTAGGTCTCCAGGAAGAAACTGTTGAGACAGGCTTTTTTCCATCGCGAGTACGACCTCCGTGCGAGTGGCTCGCCCACCGAGTGCTCGTAATGAACTGATGATCTCTCGGCGCAGCTGTGCTCGTGACGTTCTATCTGGTTCGGTTTTCTCGATCTTGTTCTTCGCGATCAAGGACTGCGGCTGGCGTCGCTCGACACGGGATCTTATTTCTCGAATAACGCTGCCAAGTCCCTCGGCCAGTTGAAGCAAGTCTTGAGTTGCCTGATCTTGGACGCCCAGTGCAGCTGCAAGCCTTGTTTTCTCGGCTCGAAAGACGTCGGGAACCTGGATGCCTGCCTTCTCCAAGCGATCGACCGCTCGTGCGATTTCCCTCAGTTGCGCATCCATTTCTAAAGCGGTTGTCGATACAGACTCGGGCGTTTCTTTATCGATGAGTTCCGCCACCCGAAGGCATAGGTCGATCAACTGGGCAGTATTCCTGACGTACTTGGCTACATCCGGGCCATCATTCATCGCGACTCTCCGAATGCGCTAGTTGCTCGTGCGCAGCCATTTCGACGCATGGCAAATGGGTATTCACTTCGCAGCGCCTTGATTGATAAACTTGGCACGGATGTCTTTCAGCGTTGTGCGAGAGCCATCAGCGTTGATACGGCTCCAGTGGAGCCACCCATTTAGCGAGCAGTCGCCGATCGCTGTCGCAGCAGCCGAAAGCGAGTCAAACGCCTGCCAGCCTGAAGGCGTCTTTGCCTCCAGGGTGCCGTCGGCGCGCAGCTTTCCCTCAAAAACCGGCCCGTTCTTTTTCCACGAGAACTCCAGTTTGTCGTCTGGCAAGAGATGCCCGCTCTGCACCAGCTCGGTCAGCGTAACCTCGTAGCGCCGTTTAGTTATTGGCCCTTTGCCAGGGGCCTTGAGCTGGTTCTGCAGCACCTTGGCTGCCTGCCTCAGCGTGTTCAATGCGCTGACCATTTCGACCACTTCGGTTAATCGCTCGGAGGTGCTTTGGGGCGTAGGGTCAACCACGTCCTTCGCAGAAAGCTGCAGCTTGAGCTGCCGAAGTTCGTCGGGAATTGAGACGCCGAGACCGGCCAGTTGCTGAATGCTTCTCTCGACGGCATGCAACTGCTTCCGCTCGTCATGCGAAAGTCCTTGAGAGTGCCTTGTGCGGAGGCGGTACCCGGCGATCCACTGGCCAATAGCCTCAAGGTGCGTCTTTACGTCCTCATCCATGATGCGGCCCGCTGGCAGGTACGCTCTTCAGAATTTCGCGCAGCGCGTCATAAACCCCCGTGCGCCGGTCCTTGAATTCGTAGTCGCGCACGGTGTCAAGCAGCTTCAACACCTTCTCGGCGCTGACGCCGTGCTGCTCGCACAGTTCCGTCAGCAAGCGGCTGTCCTCAAGCGTCATGCTCATGATTTCTTCCCTCGTTTGCCGTCCACCAAGTGCTTCGCCATCCGGTCAAAGTCGCTGCCCACCTGGGCCTGTTCCTGGATCTGCCGCTGGCGATACTGCTCATATTCGGTCTCCGCGCGCTGCTGCGCCAACTCGTGCGAAATCTTTCCGGCATGGGTCAGGATGTCGCGGTCGTTGATGCTCAGAAAGGCGTCGAGCTTCTTGATCCAGTCGCTCATGTGCATGGCTATGCGGCGCAACGCCTGGCCTTCGGCAAAGATCAGGTATTGCTCGGCCAGGTTGTTCAAGGCCCGCAGTTCGTCTTCCGCCAGATAGTTCTTGGCGATCCCGACATCCTGCTTGCGTACCTTGGCACCGCGCCAGGTGGTCAGCCCCATGTTGGGCTTTTCAGCGTCGGCCCGCGCATGCACAATCTCGGCAGCGGTCTGGCCCGTAATGGCCCAGTGCATCTTGTTCTGAACGGTCTTGAAGAAGGTCAGGCTGATGTCCAGCGTCGGGTCGTAGTCGATGCTGGTGGCGTAGATGTCGGTGATCTTCTGGTAGAAACGCCGCTCCGACGTGCGGATGTCCTGGATGCGACGGGTGAGCTCTTCGAAGTAGTCGAAGGGTTGCTGCGGATTTTTTAGTCGCTCGTCGTCGAGCGTAAAGCCCTTGACGATGTACTCCTTGAGGCGTTGCGTGGCCCAGATGCGAAAGCGCGTCGCGACATGGCTTTTTACCCGGTAGCCGACCGAAATGATCATGTCGAGGTTGTAGTGATCGACCAAGCGCTTGACCTCGCGCTCGCCCTCGGGGCGAACCAACAAGTATTTCTTGTGAGTTGCCTCCGGCAGCAGCTCGCCTTCCTCGTAGACGTGCTGAATGTGCAGGCTGATGTTCTGCTGGCTGGTCTGGAACAGTTCGGCCAGCTGTGCCTGCGCCAGCCAGAGGGTATCTTCTTCCAGCCGCACGTCGATCTTGAGCTGGCCGTCTTCCGCTTCGTAAACGAGGAACTGCCCACCGCGTTCAGTACCATCGCGTTGTTGGGGCGACTTCTTCGTCATGCTTGGATGGCCCCTTCAATGAGGCTTTCGACGTGGGCTTTGGCTTGCTCCAGAAGTTGCTCGGACTCCTGCTGTTTGGAGAGCGAGTTTCTAACCAGTTCCGCAATCCTGGCTTCTGTCACGCTGTTCAGGCGCGGGACCAGCACGCGCGCGACGTCCCTTAGCGCCAAATGCCCGTTGGTAGAACCGGTGATCCTGCGGATAAACTGCACCTGCCCGATCTTGTGGTCGAGCGCGAGCAACAGATAATGTGGATCAATCGAGTTTCCTGTGGTCATGCAGAGCAAGTCGCCGGAGAAGGCAAGCCGCTTATAGCGTTTGACGATGCCGATCTTCCCGATCGTCGCGCCCGTAATCGCAAGTAGTAGATCGTCCGCCCCCGCAAGCTGAGAGTCTGGTTGCGAAATGCATTTGGAAACTTGAAGCAATTCCCGGCCCGTGATGTGTTTGATACTGCAATAATCCGTCGAGCCGTCGGCAACATCATCCTGTTGGCGACCTTTCGTCATCTCTTGCAGCAACACACCAAGGCAGTCGCATTGGGCATGTTCATGAAGCCAGTTTTCGTAGAACAGCGCATCGGGAGAAAAACACTGGGCGTCTACGCGATTGGCAGAGACAGTTTCTGACCATCCAACGGTACTGAATCGTCCAGCGCATCCAACCGGCTTCTGGATCGTCAGCTTGTCCAGACCAAGCTCGGCTTCGAGAAGTTGCTGCGCGCGCTCATACAACTTAATACTATGATTGGTATCAACAAATGAGTTTCTGACCAAGCTACCAATGGCCACTTGCGTCGCCAGTTCGGGATTTGGAACAAGAACACGCTCAACCTCCCGACAGTTCAAATTGACTTGCTCGGTCCGGCGCGAGTGCCGCCACACCTGATCGCGACCCCATTTGGTTTGAAAGTAGGCCGTGAGGAAAAAAGGATCGAAGCTTCCCTTTGTGTTGATCACTGCAACATTCTGATTTGTCACGCAAGCAGGATCATTCGACCTCACTATCGCAGTTCGCCCAACGATCTCTGGCGTTGCGCCAATAATCGTCATCACGACAGCGCCACCGGGAATAATGTCCCGTTCGCCCACGACGCGCATGGGCAGAAGTGTCGAATTGTTGAAGTCAACTGAGCCTGCGCGAACAGTGTCGGTCTTGATGAAACGAATCGTTTCTTCGTCGCTTTTGATTGCCCGTGATTTTGGCGTTCGACCCGTCCTCACTGGTGCCGCGATGATTCGCCCCAACCTCGCCACCCCGATACGCTCATCAAGTCGGCGCCAGGATTCAAGTTCGCTCAGATAAGTTGGGTGGTAGAAGTCAGCATCGAATCGCGAATACTCAAGCGCCGAGATTGAAACGGTAGACCAAACGGCCATTACGCATCTCCCCAGAAGCTAAATTTCTGCGCCTGAGCGAACCGAACGAAAGCCTCCGCCACGCACAACTGTTCGGGAGGAACCTTGCTTGCATCGGCCAAGTCGACCGCGCGCAGGTCGTAGTTGACCAAGTCCTGATCGATGACAAGCTGGCCTTCCTGCGAGTGACCATCAGGGAATTCGACGAGGCTGCCATCCTCATCCAGCAAATGCTTGTAGTCTCCGGAGTTATCCTTGCCGCCGCGCTCACTGACCGCCATGAAAATCGGGTAGTCGAGTTGCTTGGCAACCTCGGCGGCGATCCAGCGTTCCTTGAGCGCTGCGATCAGGTCGCCGTCGGCCAGTATTAGTTCCAGCTTGCCGCGATTGCTGAGCAGTTTCAGCGCCGTCTCGGCCTGCGGGATTTGTTTCTCCAGGACCCTTATTTCAGCCTTCAGCGCCTTCTGCTGGTCTTTGCGGGCGTCCTTAAGATCTTGCACAGTGACCTTGTAGGTCATCCGCAACTCCTGAACCTGCAAGCGCAGGACGCCCTTCTCGCCGATCCAGTGGGTCTTGAGGGTGTCGATCTCCTGTGCCTGCTTCTGCGCCAGCGCTTCGGCGTCGCTGTCGAGGTCGATAAGCTTCTGCTTGGCCTTGAGCAGCGTGGCCTTGAGGGCGATCAGTTTTTCTTCGGCGGCGGCGATCCGGTCTTCATCTGCGCTCGCGCCCTGTTCGTCACCATCCTCGCCGCCTTCACTGTTTTCGTCGACGTCGTTACCGCTGCTCACTTCGTCCGCTTCGGGCTCGCTGAAATTTTCGGCGATCAGATCAACCACTGCTTCGGGAATAGCGTCGTCCGGCACGTCGGCGTCATCATGCGCGCCCAGCAGCGTCTTGATGTCCGCCACGTAATCCGGACAGGCGCCGGCTACCTGGTCATGCACTTGGCCGATCTGCGCGAGTTCTTCCGGCGTGTACTTTTGCACGAACAGCACCGAGGTCTTGGTGCCCGTGTGCGGTTTGAACGTGTTCGGATGCAGGCCGACGACTGCCAGCAAGCGCGCCTTCTTGAGAATCCACTCGCGGATGAAGGCGAGCGAGGAATTGTTGAACTTGCCCTGCGGCAAGACGATGGCGGCACGCCCGCCCGGTTTGAGCATCTTCACGATGCGCTCGATGAACAGCACGTCGCGCTCTTCCTTCGGCGCCTTGTTGTCGCCAGCACGTCTGAGCGCCTGTTTCGCCAGTTCATAGCGAACCAGCATCTTGCGGTCCTTCATCTCACCCGCGAAAGGCGGATTGGCGAGAATCACATCGAATTTCAGCTCATCGAAGTATTCCCAGGCCTTGTCGTCGTCCTTCAGAGTTTCGCCTTCGGGAATCTTCTGGGCGGTCAGTTTGGCTTGTCGCAGCCCGTGCATTAGCGCCTGGCCAGATGCGTTGTCGTACCAGGTGCGGGGATCTAGGCTACTGACATCGGGACCAAAGATGTTGGTGTGGCCATCGCCGGCAATCAGCATCAAGGCCCGGGAGGTTTTAGCGGCGCGCTGTTCGAAGTCGATGCCCCAGAGGTACTTGCTGGCGTACCTGTGCTTACGCAATTCACGCTGCTCGTTGTCGGCGGCGGGGTAGCACCAGTCCATCGCGTGCAGGAGGAAGCCGCCGGAGCCGCAGGACGGGTCCATGACGTACTCGGTGCGCGTCGGGTTGAGCATGCGTACGCACATTTCGACGACATGGCGCGGGGTAAAGAACTGCCCCTTTTTCTTCTTGGCTTCGGTCGGCAGCAGGTACTCGAAGGCGTCGTCCATGATGCGCAGATTCGAGCCCATCAGGCGCACGCCTTCGATGGGGCCAACACACACTTGAAGGTGGCGATTGGCGAGCTCGATGTCCTCGCCTTCCTTGAAGATGCCGGGCCACTCTTCGCAGGCCTTGTGGAAGAGGTTGTTGATGCGGTCGTAAGTGATCACGGGGTCGATGGCCTTGCGAAACTCGACCACCTTGTTGGCGCGATTCTCCAGCGCCTCTTTCTCATCCCAAATCTTGGCGAAGATCAGCTTGAAGATTTCGTTGAATTCGTCTTTTCCGCTGTCGGCCAGGACCAGTTCTTCCAGGTCCTGAATGATCTTCTTGAAGTTGAAGTTCTTCTTGAGTTGCAGGAGGGTTTTGCTGGCTTCGAGCACATCCTTTGGCGCCTGGCCGTGCTTTGGGATGTCAAACAGCGTGTCATCGAATTGTGCCGGGTACGGGCGGTAGAGAATGATGTTGTCCGCCCCGTTGGACCACACCGCTACCGGCGCGCCCTTGGCGTTCATGTAGCTTTTGAGCTGCTCGATGCCGTCCTTGCGCTTGGGCTGCTTGCACTCGACGATGATTTTTGGCGTAAGCTTGGTCGCATCGGTGTAGACGATGATGTCCGCCACCTTGGTGCCGACTTCGGTGCCGAACTGAACGCTCTTTTCCAGATCGATTTCGTCGGTCCTGTAGCCATATTGGTTCAGCAGCTTGTAGACCCACAATTGCCGGACGATTTCTTCAGGAGCCGATCTGCCTCCCTCGACATAGACCTGGACTTCGTCGTTGCCCGTTGAAAACGGGATGAAGCTCTGCAGGTAGTATTTGGTTTTCCCGGCATCCTTGCCCGTGGTTGCTGTCTTCGGGTAGATGGTGATGATGTCCTGGATGGGCTTGCCGAAGTTATTGAATTCGCTGAGCTCAAACCTGGCGCCGGGCTCTTTGAAGATACGGTCGATAAGTTCTTTGGTGTTCATGCGGCTTTCTTGTGGCTGGTGATGACTTATTGTCGATTGGTCTTGGCAGCTCGGTTTTTCACGATCCCGCGGCTCTGGTGTCCCGGCCGGAAGGTCGCGCGGGCTTTTCAGGGCAGGGTCGTACGACCGCACAGCACCTTGGCCTTGCCGGTCCTTCTTCTTTCTCCCTCGTCCGGCGCCTGTGGTCGTGCAGTACCGTAATGTACTGGAACGTCTGTCATAATCCAATGCAATTGACGTCAGCTCGCCCAAGGGGAGACATATGGCTCGCAACTACACCACCAGGGATTTCTTCCGGCAGATGCCGAATGCGTTGCTTGCCCGCTACTTCGGAGCGCACGAGCTATTTGCTGATCTCGATTTCTCGGCGATGAAGGAGACCAAGCCCGATGAACTTTTCGGCGCCTGGCTGCATCTCCCCGACCCCACGCGCAACGAAATGGACGCGGAGTTTCGCGACATGTTCGACATGGGCTGCGAGAAGGGCTTTCGGGCGATTGTGGACGAAGCTACATGGCAGCTGCGGAAAGCTCCCGATGAACTCGCCGCATTTGTGGAAACGCTGTCGGCCTTGGCCAGCCACTACGAGCGGGCGATGGTCAGCTTCCTGGACCACAACGAGTACTGGAAGGGTGCGACTCGCTTCTACCACGCGGACACGCTGTCGTACTGGCGCAAGCGCAAGCACCTCGCGCACAACCCGGCGGCGGTGGACGAGGCCAGCATGGCGCAGCTGGCCGGAGCGATCAGTCGGTATTTCCACACTACCGAGGGAAGAGGCAAGCACTGCTTGGTGGAACCCTACCGGCGTGGCGATCTGGATTATTTCTTTGCCTATCCGGAAGACTACTCGCAACAGGATCCGGAATGGGTGGATGGCGAGATCGACCGCCGGCCGCACAATCCCGCCTTCGAGGTCGTGTTCGTGTATTCGCAGAAGGAGGGATCGCTTGATCTTCATTTTCGCGGCTCCTACAAGGCCATTGAGCCGCTGCAAGCGATTTTCGCAACGACGATTCTCAAGCTTGCAGAGTTGCCGCCGGACCCGAAGGATGAGCGTGTGTATGACCTGAATCCCTTGCGCTACACGGGCTTCAACTTCAACTACGCCGTGGGCAGCGGCATCGAACGTATTGCCATCACCAAGTTACGACTGTCCTCGCGGGCAGAGAAGGGCGAGCGCATCACCCTGGAGGCGGACGCCAGCGAGGATCTGAATGCGATCTACGCGTTGCTCGCAAAGCTTGGCAAGGCAATCCAGCTGCACTCGTACAACGTCACGCAGGTTGAGCTATCCGCATCGGTGGCGCTTGATGCCGAAAAGCCAGCCAAGTCCGTTACGATCCGCATCACTCACCCGAATTCGTGCTCGCTGAAGTATGACGAACTGGGGTTGAGGTTACGCCAGATGCTCGAAGACTCTGGCGTGGAGCCCAAGGCGCCGACGGAAGAAGATGAGCCGGCAGTGGTAGAGGAACCCGTTGAGGCATGACGCCGCAGGCCGCGCTGCTTGAGCTGCTGGCGCGCATCGGTTCAGGCGCTGGGGCACCAATACTCGTCAGCGAACACGAATTGAGCCAGTGGCCGAGCGCGGCGGTCACGGCGATGAAAGCGCAACGGTTGTTGACCAAGGCCCGACCAGCTCGCAGTGTGATTTGCCCAGGCTGCGAGCGCGAATGCGTGATGCTCGTACACACCCTGCAAGACCGCGAAGGCACGACCGCAGCCTTCATCGTCTGCGACAAGCGCAGCGACATTAACCGGGTGGAGATATTGGCAGACCGCCTTTCCCAGTGGCAAAGCAACGGCGATGCTGTTGTTGGCTTCGTCGCTGACGCGCTGAGCTTGCGCCGCAGTACCCAGCCTGCCGCTACGGCTACACTGCGGCCAATTGGGATCGCCAGCGGCAACAAGCGTAGCCAAATGCTTTGCCTGCGGGTGGCTGACGAATTGGCGTTGGTCGCGGGTGGCAATGAGCTGCCTTTGCCGGACCTGATCGAGCATCGCGATGGCGCGTTCTTTGTGAACGCAAACAGAGTTCGCCATTTGGTCGATGCCGCGACCACCGCCGACCCACGTTACACGCCCAGCAACATCAAGCGCGACGAAGGGAAGGCTGCTACACAGGCAATGTACCTGAGCTGGCAGAAAGCTTACCGGAAATTGGCCAGGCAACGCCCAAACATGCCCGAAACCTGGTACGCGCAGCAGATTGGCAAGATGCCTATCGCGAACGGCCGCGACCCGAGCACAATTAAGAAGCACATGAATCCTTGAAATAGTTGGGCGGAAAGTTTTCGCCCAGTCTGAGGCAACCGCGACCCCTTGCTTTTCGGCGCCTTTCGCCGCTTCCCGGCCTCTCGACACCGCATCGGTGCGCTTTCTGTCTACAGGAAGAAGATCGACAAGCCATTGTTTTTGCGGCGATCAAGAAGCTACAAGCGGGTGCTCATTGCGTGTTTTTTCGCCCAAATCGCCCAGCTACGCTCCCTCCCAGCAAGTCCCGAAACTTACTGTGAGGTTCAAAGATGAAGAATTCCCTCCTTCGCGCCCCCGCTGTGCTCCGCGCACGCGGCAGGTCACACAGCGGCCACTACGACGATATCAAGAAGGGGTTGTTTACGCACTCGGTGAAGATCGGCCCACGCGCCGTGGGCTGGCCGGCGGCGGAAGTTGACACGCTCAACGCCGCGCGCATTGCCGGCAAGACCGACGACGAGGTTCGCGACCTGGTCGCCAAACTCGAAGCCGCTCGCAAAGTGCAAGCGTAGGGGGCGCGCCATGAGATACGCGAACCCCACGCGGGGACTGCACCGAGCCGCCTTCGGCTTCAAGCGCGACCGGCTGCCGAATGCCGTCGAATACTTCCGGGAACAGGGTTTGAAGCTGGTGGGCGGTGGCGAATGGAAGTCCGCTGTCTGCCCGTTCCACCAGGACACCAGGCCCAGCTTGCGGGTACGGATCGAGACCGGCGCTTTTCGCTGTATGGTCTGCGGCGCGCACGGTGGCGACGTGCTGGCCTTCCATATGCAACGTTACGAGCTGCGCTTCATCGAGGCAGCGCGGACCTTGGGAGCCTGGGAGGAAGCGCGATGAGTGAGACACTCCGACAAGCCGCACATCGTCTTGCTGCCGGGGCGATGCGCGAAGGCTTCAAGCCTCAAGCGCTGCATGAATACACCAACGCCGATGGCACGCCGCTGCACTGGCGCATCCGCCTGAAGAATCCCGACACCGGGGACAAGTGGATTCGACCGATGAAGCTAAACGGCGAAGGCTACGCTCTGGGCGAACCAGACTACCCGAACGGCAAGCCGCTCTACCGACTGCATAATTTGGCGGCGAGGCCTGCCGATCCGGTAATCGTGTGCGAGGGTGAATGGTGTGCCGATGCCTTGGCAAAAACCGGAGCACTGGCCACCACCAGCGGGGCTGCGGATTCCGTCGGCAAGACCGATTGGCAAGCGCTCGCGGGCCGACACGTAACCGTCTGGCCGGACAACGACGAGGCCGGGCAACGCTATGCGGCTGCGGTGACGGCGACACTGCGGGCACTCGGTTGCGAGGTCAGTTTGATCGACGTAGCGGCGCTGGATTCGCCACCCAAGGGCGATGTGGTTGATTGGCTAATGGCGAATCCTGATGCCACTGCGTCGGACATTGCCGCCCTGCCTACCATCGCCCGGGGCGGTGTCGCAGTGGCAACGACGAACAAGTCGGCTGCAAGCGCCGACTGGCCGGCGCCGAAGCCGATCCAGGCGCCGCTGCGTCCGGTTCCTGCCTTCGACGCTGACACCCTGCTGCCCGAGGCGCTGCGCGGATGGGTCATGGACGAAGCCGATCGCATGCCCTGCCCGCCAGACTTCGTTGCGGCGGGAGCGCTGGTGGCACTGGGGGCGATCATTGGCGCGCGCTGCGCGATCAAGCCAAAATCGCGTGACTCCTGGCTGATCGTACCGAATTTATGGGGTGGCATTGTTGGCTTGCCGTCAGCGAAGAAGTCGCCGGCCATCGGCGCGGCGCTGAAACCGCTTGACCGCCTTATCGCGCGAGCAATGGAGGCGTACCAGGCTGACGCAGAAGCGTTTGAGGCCGACAAGACGGTGTTCGAGGCGAAGCGGGATGCCATCGAGTCGCGCATCAAGGCGGCGGCAAAAGATGTCAAGAAGGGCGATCTGGACAGTATCGCCAGGGAACTGCAAAGCCACCGGCACCAGGCGCCTGCTGAACCGACCCTGCGGCGCTACAAGTCCAACGACACCACCGTGGAAAAACTGGGCGAACTGCTGCGGGAGAATCCCGCCGGCTTGCTGGTGCTGCGCGACGAACTGGTCGGGCTGATCGCCGCATGGGACAAGGAGGGCCGCGAAGGCGAACGGGCCTTCTACCTCGAAGCGTGGAACGGCAATGCCAGTTTCGACACGGACCGCATCGGGCGCGGCTCGATCTTCATCCCCAATCTGTGCGTGTCCATATTCGGCGGCATTCAGCCGGACAAACTGACCGGCTACCTGGAGCAGGCAGCGAACGCGCTGGCCAACGACGGAATGCTGCAACGCTTTCAACTGCTGGTATTTCCTGATCATCGGGCCTGGGAATGGCGCGACCGCATTCCTGCGAAGGACGCACGCGACCTTGCCTTCTCCGTATTCGATGCGCTGGCCGATTTTGATCCAGTAGCGTGGGGCGCTGCGTCCATCGACGATTTCGCGAAGTTCCCACATTTCCGCTTCGACGAGGCGGCGCAGGAAATCTTCATTGAGTGGTCGGGCGATCTGCACCGCTCGAAGATGCCCGCCGAGGATCATCCCATCATTGCGCAGCACCTCGCGAAGTTCGACAAGCTGTTTCCGGCCTTGGCCTTGATTCTTCACCTGGTCGAGTGCGCGGCGACTGGCCGCCGGGGGCTGGTGACGGCGGAAGCGGCACTGCGGGCCGCGGCCTGGTGTGATTACCTGGAAGCGCACGCGCGGCGCTGCTATGGCCTGCTGGTGGATGATGGCCTGCGAGCGGCGCAAGCGCTGGCGGACAAGTTGCGTCAAGGCAAGCTCGTCGACGGCTTTACGGCGCGCGACGTACGACGCAACCAATGGCGCAGCCTGACAACCGACAACGCCGTGGAGGCTGCGCTGGACTGGCTGCAAGATGAAGACTGGCTGCGCGCCGAAGAAGTTGGCGGCACCGGGCCAGGGACCGGGCGGCGCACGTATCGCTATTCCATCAATCCGAAGACCGTCAAACCGAGCCGCGATCATGGCTGACTGGCTTGGACGGGCGAGGCGGGAATTCGCGCGAAGTGCTGGCCAGGCTACTGCCGTTACTGCCGAAGGAAATCCAATGGCAGTATTGGCAGTGCCTGATCCGGACGACGCTGAGATTTTGCAGGCTTCTATCGGCAGTAACAACAGTGCCACAGTATCGGATTTCCAGGAATCCAAAGGAGGCGTCGACGACGACGGGCGTACCTGCACTCAATGCGCGAACCTGACGGCGCGCGGGCTTTGCCTCGCAGCACGGCGCGGTGAAATCGTTGCGAGCCGCAGCTATGAGCCGGTCCGCGATATTCCTCGCCGCTGCGAGGGTTACATGCCGGGCGCGGACGATGCCGACCGGCGACCGGGGCTAGAACGCTGGCCTGCACCGTTTTGGAAGGAGAACGGTCGTGCGAACCATTGAGGTGGAAGCGATCAACGACAAACGTCGTAATGTTCTTTCCGGCGACCGACGAGAATGTAGCGGCGAATACGGCCAGCCAGTGTGAAGCCGTGCGCTTCAACGCCTGAAGCACGGCATTTCGTCCAAGCTTTCGCCGTATTGGTGCATGAGGAGCGCGCCGACGGCGCGGGCCTTTTTGGCCGCGCTGATCGATGAACAAGGGATGCGGGCGACGCGTGGCTAAGGTCTGACCGGCTGATGTTACATGAAGTCTCCCCGCAGGACTTGTCACCATCTCGCTATTGACTTTGGCATATTGAACGCGGTCGAAAAGTTGATGCAGTGCAGCGGACCGCGGCCGACATTGCCCTCACGGCACTTTGGGTGGCCCGGTAAAGGCGAGATTTGGTGAGTTCGGCAATCAAGCGGCGCACGCATCGAGCCAGCCGCCGGACCCTCTCTTTCTGCGAACTCCTCTTTATCGCACCAAGCGCCAGAGATTGGCCCGCCTTCATGAGCGTGTTCTTTCACGGTAACCGCCGCTGGATGACAAATCCGACCGCCGCATCGCCCGGTGGGGGCGTGAAGGCGCACAAGCCCAATGCTCGAAGTCAAAGCGAGACGAGTTGCGCTTCGCCGTCGTAAGAGCTCTCGTGTCTGCGGCCCGCGGGGCGGGTGACCACAAAGGCTGAGCGAGGCAATGCGAAACTCACTCGGACCGTTTTTCGAGGGCCACCGGGCCAGTTCGAGATTGACGCCGCGTGATGGAGGCTCATATACTTTCGTCGCTACTATTAGATTTCCGATACTTTATCGAGGAAGCGCTAATGCCTGACCTAGAGCGGTTTTATCGCGCAGCCTGCCTCGAATCGCTGCCGGGTCTTGTCAAACGGCGCGACGGGGACGTGCGGGCCTTCGATGACTCGGTGATCCGCAACCGACAACGTTACGTGCAATACGAGCTTGCCGCCGCGCGCATTTGCATTGACGCACGTGACGCAGACAAGCGCCGCATTGACGGTCGCCGTGCCAAAACTATGGGCATACTAGACGGCCACGGCGCGCTCGACCAATTCCGGCGTGTGCAAGCCGGAGCCAGTGCCCAAGCCGCCGAGACGACGCCATTCACGTCTTCGACGAAAGAGCCGAGGGCCCGGTTTTCTGGTTCGCGATGCAGGGCTCCCGCAGCAAGGGCATCAAGAACCTTCAGCCATTCAGCTGCGACAGCATGTTAATGCGGCTATGCCATTGGCGCGGACTTGGCGCCGATTTCCTCGTCTATGGCAGCCACCCGCTTGACGATGTCGGCGGTCGTCAGGTCATCAAATCCCTCCGCGCCGGCGAGCGGCCGCGGAGCGATTTGGGCTTCCAATGCTCAGTGACGATGAGCGACGACGATCCGTGCAAGAAAAGTGAGGGGGAGTTCGTTCTGGGCAAGCATGTGCTGATGGATGCGACGGAGGAGGGTGGATTGTTTGGGGTGAGGAGTTTAACCGAAGCTTGCTTTTGAGTAGGGAAGCGGGGGAAATGATGAGCGTCAGGAGTCTGATACACGATCTAAAAAGCTCGGATGTGGGGAAAATCTACTGGCACAACTTCTGCGTCCAGTTTCTGGCCGATCTCTTGGATAAAGAGATTGCCCGAAACGTATTTGTGCGCGCATCAATTGATAAGGGCTATCGTAAGGCTATCGAGGAAAACAAGGCTGACCCTAGAAGGTATCACGTCCCAAAGTCTGCGCGTGCGGCAATTTATTTGGCTACTGCCGACAACATGTATGCGCTTTCGGCTAGTCGGGCTGGACCTGCATTGGCTGATTTGCCGCCTACGGTTTCTACGGTCATTTCGGGCTCTATGTCGTTTCGTGTGGAACGGGCGCTGGTTTTGGCGGTTTGAGGGGGCGGCGATGTCAAGGGCGGACGCAGTCCGGGCGCAGCCGAACCCTTTACATCGCTGCCCGCTCGCTTACGCTTCCTCCGGGCCGAGGAAGGCAGTCTGCCGCCCTCGGCATGGAGGACAATAGCGGCCTTTCCTCTCGCGGCCTCTTCCTCATGATTGAAACGCTGTTCACCCAGGCTCTGGGCCTCGTTGCTCCTTGGCAGGTAGCTGAAGTCATCTTCAAGCCAGAGTCGGGACGGATCGATTTCCAGGTCCGATTTGGCGCGGCCAATCATGCTTGCCCGGCTTGCGGTGCGGCAGCGCAGCCGCTGCATGACCGCTTGGCGCGTTCCTGGCGCCATATGGATTTCTTTCAGTACGAAGCCCACCTGCATGCCGAGGTGCCGCGAGTGGCCTGTGCCGGTTGCGGCAAGGTCACGCAGATCGCCGTGCCTTGGGCGCGAGAAGGCAGTCGCTTCACCCTGCTGTTCGAGGCTTTGACGCTGATGCTGGCGCCGACCATGTCGGTCCTGGCGGCCGGCCGACTGCTGCGTGTGCGCAGTCGCAGACTGTGGCGCGTGATCAATCATCATGTGGGCCAAGCGCGTGCGCAGGAAAGTCATGCCGAGGTTCGCGTGATTGGCGTCGATGAGACCGCCAGTAAGCGCGGCCAGACGTACATCTCTGTTTTTTATGATCTTGATGCACAGCGCTTGCTGTTTGCGACGCCGGGACGGGACAAGGCCACGCTCGGGAAGTTCGCCAGCGACCTTACCGAGCATGGTGGTCAGCCGACCGCGATCACCCATGTCAGCATGGACATGAGCGGCTCGTTCCAGGCCGGCGCCGCCGAGCACTTTCCAGCAGCCGAGGTCTGCTTTGACCGCTTTCACGTCGTTGCTCTGAGCAGCACGGCGCTGGACGAGGTGCGACGAGCAGAGGTCAAGAGCGAACCCGAACTGAAGGGCACCCGCTGGGGCCTGCACAAGAAGCCCGCCGACTGGACCGTCAAACAAACCGAGACCATGCACTGGTTGCAGCGCTCGAACCTCAAGACCGCACGGGCCTGGCGGATCAAGCAGGCGCTGCGCTCCATCTACGCCACCGCCACGACACCTGACGAGGCCACGCCCCTGCTCAAGCGCTGGCTCAGCTGGGCCAGCCGCTGCCGACTCGAACCATTCAAGCGCCTCGGCAGGACGATCAGCAAGCATCTTCCTGGCGTACTCAACGGTTTTAACGCCGGCAAACACAACGGCCGCGTCGAAGCGATGAATCGATCGCTCCAGGAGGCGCGCGCACGGGCGCGCGGCTATCGCCGCGTCGAAAACTTCATCGCCATGGCCTACCTTATCGCTGGGAAGCTCACTCATTTGCCCGTCTCGCCCTTCGCCCCGTTCTTGCCCGTTCCACAGGAAACGACCTAAACCCTCATTTCGGGTGAGACGTTTGAAGATTATTGTGCGAAAAATGTTCCCGGGCTAAATAGTATGCTTATAAGCGTGCTTATCAAGATGGGAGCGTCTACGGTTCCGCGAGGGCTTAAACTGTCCAAGATATTCGAAGAGATGCACGCCAATGGTATTCGGCGTATCGACGACCTTCCAAATGCGAAGAATAATATTCTGCCGTATATAGCGATAAGAACGCGCTTCGCAAGGTTTTGGTTGGCAGGAAATCCGCACGGCCTTCCAGATGATCCGGATGCGATTCGTGACCTGTTTGGTCTTGGGTATCTTCGGAAAGGTGACTGGCTGATCCGCGTTTCGATGCCAACTGTCGAGGTGTATCGCGAACTAGGCATGAATTCGAAATTGGTCCGGCGGCCTACTGCCTTTTGTGTTACCGATGACGGCGCACCAAGGTTTCGAGGACTTACGGTCGATGACCACATGAGAATTCCCGGCTCGCCCGTAAAAACGAACGGAACCACAGTTCAATTGAACAAGGTTGAAAACGATGAGTTGCCTGATAACGGTGAGATGGAATGGGCTTGTCCGGAAGTTGCGTCGCAGCAGAAGAATTTTCACTTTGATTTGCTGGGTAAGATTAAGTCGGATAGGCCAAAGCCAAACAACACCGACTTTGCCAAATACTTGAGGAAAACGCTCCCTCTGTCGACAGACGAAGAACAAAAAGTCATTGATTTCTTGGCGCAGCCGTGATGAGTATGAATATGGAAAGAAAAAGTGCGATGAGCCGTGATCCTCAGTTTTCTGAGTGGCTGACCGAGAGCGTAGATCGAAATCCCAACTTGAGACCATTAGCCAGCGATATTGAGGGGTTTTCTGAGGAAGACTTCGGTGCGTGGATCGAGCGGGCGCTAATTCGTATAGTGATTGAAGGAAGAGAGGAAGCAGAGGCATTTTCGCCTGGCGAATCTATTATTGGCACCTCTCAACGAGGATGGCGAGATGATCTATTCGCTGTTATTGCGTTGCTCGAAGACAGCGTTAAGGCGACTGCGATTAGAGGGATTGTTCGGTGTTTCAAAGGAATTGCTCCCCGGCCAAGTGACAACGACATTTTCGAAAATGGAGGCAAGAATTGGGAGCAGTATGTCGTGGAATTGATGCGATTAGTTCGTGACCTGCGTTCGCCGCTGTGCGATATCGAAGCCACGCCGCTGCGCGAGTTGGATCAGTTGCTCAGAGTCAAGTTCCCCAATAGCCAAGCGGTACTCGACGAGGGATTGCTGCTTTGGCGTGCTTTTGCTCATCAAATTGAAGCTGATGAAGAATGGGACGTGACCTTTGGTCGGCATCCGCGTTTTCGGGACGAATATATACCGTTGGTAGCCTTTGCGCACGTGGTCAGGTTTCCTGCGAAAGTCTTTTTCTATTTGTCAGAGTGGGGTCCATATCGCCACTATCGACGCAGGCTGTTGGCCGACTCGGGCGTCGACCAATCTGCCAAGCGCGTGATGAAGCAACTATACCGCGCAACAGAGAACGTTGTGCGGTTTGCAGCGAATCGTGGAGTGCCGATCGGAATTTCGGAACTCGAGGCCGACCCAACGTATAAGTTTCTTTCTTTAGAAAGTGCCCCGCCGAGGTTTCAACAGCGGGATGCGAACTCGATTATTATCGCTGACGCAGAAGCTAAGTGCCGAAAACCTCGTTCACTTCTCGATATGAAAGCGATGTGTTGGAGGCCGAGCCGTGACGATGTCGACGGGGTATTTTCTAAAAATGAGCGAATTTAGTTGCTGATGGGGACGCTTTTATGACGAAGGCACCTGGTTTGGATCATTCAATATTATTTGTTGGGGCTACCGAGCTGGCGATGCTCGATTTGCTCCGGCAAGAGTATGTTGAGAACAAGGAAGTCAAATATTTTTTTGTTGTGGATTTCCCGCGTATGGCGAAGGCGCATTGCGTTCCACCCTTGCATTTATCAATGCCGGAAATTGCGGGGTTGTTGCGGTCGCCGACCAAGGAAGTGAAGGAATCGGGGAGGTCTAGATCAACAACACCCCAACATGACTTACGTCTGATTAAAGGGTTGGCCGACAAATATCCAGAAACACTTGGGCTGGCGGAGGTGTTATCGCGATTTGTATTTGATACAGATTGGTCGGAAAACCTACCGAAGATAATGCTGTCCACCCAGACGGCTGAGGCAGCATCTATAGAAGACGCATTGCGTCGGCAATCGGTGGATGAATGGAGTCGTTCTGTATCAGATAAGAGGGTCAACCAAGCGTTAGACAGTTTTTTGGTGCTTTATCGTGAGAGCGGTAGGTCTATTGATGATTTCATAAAGGCAGTAGCAGAAAAAGCAGAAGCGTTGCTGCCAGGGATTTATGGAGAATATTCGCAAGTTCGTCAATTTCTTCGATTTGAGGATATCAAACCCAAAGGGGGCGAAGACGATTCGGAAAGTCGTGTAATGTATGCGCATGGATTCTCTGAGTTTAGGCCCTATTTGCATGAGATTGCGGATGGCTCTGTCGGCGAGGAGAGATTCAAGTTGCTTAGGAATAGTTGGAGGAGCTCTATTCCAGATACGTACTCACGGATTACGCCAAGTGAAACGGCAGAGCGAATTCGAATCAATAGGAATTCAGATGCCGATACCCTGGCCACCATTGAGTATTTGAACAACCGTTTAATTGAAGATGAAAAGCCATATCGTTTGGTTTTTTTATCGGATGATAGCAAGCTGTTTGCCGGCGCAATTAAGCGCTTTCGATTGATGGAGGATAATCGATCTTTGCTATTCAATCCGGAACGCTCTCTGGGGACTGCAAGTGCCTTCCACAGGAGCAGATATAGTGCTCATCTCCTACTGTCGACTCGTTATAGTGAGCTTCAAAAGGTTCCACTTCTTGATCCACGAGCACTGATGACGGGAAGGCGTTTTGTCGACTTCTCTGTGGCCGGGCGGCACAGAGAAGAGAATATTGAACCGGTCCGCGCTATAACGGAGTGGTTGCCAATTTTTTTCGACGGACAAGAACGTGATCGCAAGGCGATTGCAAGGACGTATTTGCATATCCAGCAAAATGGTGGCAAAGGTGACGGCATCGAGATGAGCGCGGATATGTTCGAGGAGCGTCAGTATGAAGCCTTGAAGTCCCACTGGAGTAGCTATGTCCGCACCGTGGGTACAGCTCATGGCTTGACGCGCTATGCAACGCGCTCCCACTTGCGCGACGTTTTTCTGGCGCTGGTTCGCGACGATCAGTCGGCGGTGGAGAAAGCAATACATCGGCAACTCGACAACGTAATGAGCGAATGGCTACCTGCGTTAGGCGGAGCGACGCTTCTCGGCCGCCGTTCATCAGAAGCCAGACTAGCGCGAGGTGCCGCGAGAATTCGCAGCGTTCCCCCGTTGTTGTTGCCGGCGTGGCCGGTGGTTCAACGGTCGCTTTTAGAGCTTCTTCGTAGCGCCGTTGCTTATCGAGGAGGAGGTGCTTCGCCTAAGCTGGAATGGATTACCAACCCGACAGCAAGCAATTTGGGATTGAAAAAGCCATGGGATGCAATACCACCATGGAATCTTCACTATATACAGTCCGTGGGCCTGGCGTATGGTTTTGCGAGTGAAGGGAACTGGACTGCAAGCTATCGCTTGGCGTCGTCGGCGTTTTCGCTCGCGGAACTTAGGCGGGACCCAACCGGAAGTCCTGACGAGAATTATGTCTCAGGTCGGGAGGCGGCCTTTTTGGCGTCGCTTGCCGCACGACGGAGTCTGGCGGCTCGACCCGTATACCTGCAATTGTCAGAAACAGACATTGAACGCAATCTGACGGGGCGTTTGCGGCAGGCTATCGAACTCGAGAGTAAGCTATTTGACGAAAATGGCTGGGGACGCCGTCGAGAAGCGCATGAATTGCGTTTGACTGGGGAGGTATTGTCTTGGTGCGTGTATCGTCAATTGTGTGAAATTATGCGTAGCTGCATTGGGGACGTGAAGAGAGTGGGAGTTGCGGATTATTATAACTTATCCGACATCAAGGTCGATACTTGGGATGTATACAGCAGCGTGCTTGGGCTGAGAAGTGAGTTTAATCAAGATACAGAATGTGACGCTAGGGATGATTATTCTCTCTCCCTAACCTATCTTGGTCGGCAGGTGTTGTTTAACTTATTGCAGGTAGAGGTTTTTCAGTTGCTCGCCAGAGAAGCTTCGCCTGGCGAGGCTGTAGCCGAACATATCGAGAAGGTATTGACAGCCCTCCTAGACTTTTCCCCATCTCGAGACGATACGGGAGGCGCTAGCATGCCTTGGTCATGCTTCGAAAACCATGTGCTGAGGATTGCTGTAAAACTTGGGGGAATTGGGCGCTCGTTGGAGTTAGGAGCTGCCCTTTGTGTTGATGAAAGGCTGGCAGAAGATGGTGTGAGCGAAGAGCATACGAAACCAATGGAGCACAGCCTGTCCGAGTGGCGGATAGCTCTCATAATGAAGAACGGCGTCACCGTCTTGTGAGCTTTAGAGAGAAGCACGAACACTCCGTTTCTACAAGATTTTTGACGTATTCGTGCGCATGGCACGCGAAGCGTGTTGAACTCGTGTACACCGTTGGCTACCAACACCCACCTTTGCTGACTGCGGTCGGCAAAGGTGGGCATAGTGTCCGCGACATTATTGGCGGGCACATGAAGAGTAATCGTTCACGCCCCCCATGCCGCGGTCGGGATGGTAGGAAGCGCGGGAAGCTGTAACCCTTTGCGAGCGGCAGCAATGACGGTGCCGAGGTACTGCCAGGCGGAGGCACCGCGGCGGCGACAGGTCTCGATGACGCTGGCCAGGAGAGCAAAGGCGCGGGATCCTTCTTCGGAACGGGTGCCGTGACTGATGCGGCGTGAAATGACCCAGTGTCGCAACGCCTGTTCGGCGGCGTTGTTGGAGAGCGGCAGCAGGGGCTCCGCGAGCGGTCGCAGGATGACTTTCCAGTCATAGAGGAACTCGCGCACAACACTGCGCAGGGCCGGATGTTCATCCGTCTGATGCCGCTCGCACAGGTGCCTTAGCCGTTTGACCTCGGCGGCGTAGCGCTCAGGCAGCGCTTGCGGCGGCGGATCGAGCCGCGCCGCGTAGATGGCCGCCATCAGCGCTGTCAGGATAGCTTCCATCTCCTGCCCAACCCGGGACACCCGGCCATCGCTCGATTCGGCCAGCCCCCGCAGCTTGCGCATCAGGTGCGGCCAGCAGCGCAGGCGGTTTTCCCAGTTTCTGTAGACCCCGTAACCATCGCTGATGAGAATGCCGGTATAGCCGTCTTGCAGGGCGTTCTCAAGCATCTCCCGGGTGCGTGGGCCGATGAGGTACAGCACCGTAGAGGTGCTGACCAGTGCCCACAACCACAGCAGCACGCCGGATTCCGGCCACGACGTTTCATCGATGTGCAACTGCGCCACCTGCACGACGTCGGCCACCAGCGCGTCCTCCAGTGGGAAGCTGGCACGGCCCGCCTCCCGGATCGTCTCATCGATCACGCCGGTGCTCAGCGTCAGGTCGAAGACTTCCCGCAGGAGCTCGCGAATGCTCGCTCGTGACAGACGCATCCGCAGCGCGAGCAGAACGATCACGCCGGCCAGACGAGGACCCACCAAGCGCCATTCGCCCAGCTCAACCTTTTCCCACTGGGCGTCGGGCGGCGCCCGCCAAGGCATGGCACGGCTGACGTGCCCGCAAGCGCAGCGCACTTCAAGCAGCGTGTGACGCGTCACGCTGAACATCAGCCCGATGCTGCCCTCGACTGGCGGCGCGATGTCGATCTCGTCCCAGGCCGTGTAAGCCTGCGACTCGGCATCCTCCGCCAGGGCTTCACCACAAGCCGCGCAGTTCTCGGGTCGGTGCACGCAACGGTCAGTAACCGCCAGTTTTTGCGTGCGACCATGGCCCGGACTACCCGTTTGTTTGCCCGGTCGCTTCCCCGAGCCCTTTCCGGACGATGGGCCCTTGGTTACCGGCGGCACAGTCTCTTGTGCCGGCGCCGGGCCCTCTGCCGTGGCGCCAGCACCATCGGCAGCGCCAGCCTGGGCTGGCGCGCCTTTCTCCACGCCTGGGGCGCGCGCCTTCTCCCACGGGGCCTTTGTGCTCGGCGGCCGCGAGCTGTTGCCCGGGTTTTGATTCAGCTGATCCTGCAACGCCTTGACGTCGTGCAGCAGTCGCTTCGATACTTCCAGCAATAGCTCCGCCGGCAGCTTCTTCAGCCACTCGTCGTCCATCTGGAAGAGATCATGCTTGCTCAGGCGCATCCCGTCGCGGCTATCGTGTCGTCGTCATGGTCATGAATTATGCCGCAAAACATGGTGTTGGCGGCGTTTCTTAAGGGGAAGTGAACGGTTACCATGAAGAGAACGCTTTTTCCTCACCTCAGTGGCGGAGGGATCGACTGGATGCTCAACTTCACGGCCGATAAGTTCTTTGATTGGAGATTTTGGCCTAGCGCCAGTCCGTGAGCCGCGCCCACCTGAAACACCAACGTAGCCGTATGCTGCCTTTCTGGTTATCGACAAGCGTGAAACGCCGTTTGCGGCGGCCGTGCCAAATGTGGCTCCCCCGAGTTCGACACTTTTCGCGTGCCGATCGCGTAAATTGCACCTCAATGCTTGCAAAAACAAGGCGTTAGTATTTTGGCCGAAACCGTCGTGTAGTGACACGTTATTTCGTTGAGGCTATTGCCTGTGGTCGATCTGGGCGCTACAGTAGCGACATGTTTGTGAAGATCACCACGTCGGGGCCGCGGCGCTACGTGAAGCTCGTCGAGGCCTACCGCGACACCGGCGGCGCCTCCCGCCAACGGGTCATCGCCACCCTCGGACGGATCGAAGCAGTGCGCGCCGGCGAAGCCGACTCGCTGGTCAATGGTCTGCTGCGCGCAGCGGGCAAGCCGTCCCTTGAAGAGGGCACCGGTGACGTGTCCTTCGCACCCGCCCTGTCGGTCGGCGATACCTGGCTGCTCACCGCCCTGTGGCAGGAACTGGGCTTCGCCGATGCCTTCCGCCGGGTATTGCGCAACCGCCGCCAGTTCGACGCCGAGCGCTTGTTGCGGGTGATGGTCTTCAACCGCCTCTGCGATCCCGAATCGAAGCTGGGCATCCTGCGCTGGCTGGAAGGCACCCGCGTTCCCGAAGTCGCCAGCGAAACGGTCACCCATCAGCATTTGTTGCGCACCATGGATACGCTGGCGGACTGCGCCGAGACGATGGATAAGGTCGTGGCCGGTCTTCTGCGCCCCTTGATCGACCAGGAGTTGTCGATCGTCTTCTACGATCTCACGACGATCCGTACCGAAGGCAGCACCGAACTCTCTGGCGAGGTCCGGCGCTTTGGCCTGTCGAAGGATGGCGGGATCGTCCGGCAGGTGATGCTGGGAGTGGTACAGACCGCCGAAGGCCTGCCGATTCATCACGAGGTCTTCGCCGGCAACAGCGGCGAGACGACGACGCTGGTGTCGACGATCGAGAAGGTCCTGGCGCGCTATCCGATCAAGCGGGTGGTGCTGGTTGCCGATCGGGGCTTGCTCAGTCTGGATAATCTGGAAGCCATCCGAGCGATTCGGGTGGGCGGTCAGCCACTGGAATTCATTCTGGCTGTTCCGGCCCGCCGCTATGCCGACTTCGATACCTTGCTGGCCGAATTCCATGAGCAGCGTTGCCTGTCGGCAACCGAAGAGGTCGTCGGTGAATTGGAATGGCAGGGCTTTCGTCTGATCGTGGCGCATCGCCCCGACACCGCCAGCGAACAGGGTCAGGCGCGGGATGCACGCATCGCGGCGCTCGAGGCCGATGCGGCAAGGTGGGCGGGCAAGCTCGATGGTCAGGATTCCGGCCAGACCCACCGTGGCCGGAAGTTGTCGGATGCCGGCACGACAGCCCGCTTCTACCGCGCTGTCACAGAGGCCCACCTGGCGAACATCATCAAGGTCAATCTGGCGGCGGACGTATTCACCTACGAGATCGACCCGCGGGCCTTGAGCCGTGCGCACATGATGGACGGCAAGCTGATCCTGGTCTCGAACATGCCGGATCACACGCCGGCCGAGATTGTGGCGCGCTACAAGGCGCTGGCCGACATCGAGAGGGGCTTTCGTGTGCTGAAGTCAGAGATCGAGATCGCGCCAGTCTTCCATCGCCTGCCGAACCGGATTCGCGCGCATGCCTTGATCTGTTTCCTGGCGCTGGTGTTGTATCGGGTGCTACGCATGCGCCTGAAGGCCAGGGATAGCCAGTTCTCGCCGGAGCGTGCGCTGGAAATCGCGCGGCGCATTCAGTTTCACCAGATCACCTTGCATCAACGTCAGTCGGCGTCAGGCCTGTCGGCCATGACGCCACAACAGAAGGAGCTGTTCGAGACCGTCGCCCTGCCAGAACCGTCCGCCAAGCGTTTGTAGTGCCAATTTCACTTACGTGAATTGCGCATATTCAATGGCTTACGGGTTTTGCTGTCGAACTCGGGGGCTCCACCTGATAATATAGTGACGATCACGAAATAGAAAAGAAGACGATGGCTGACAGCGCTGTGACAGTCACGAAGCGTGGCAGGCGACCCAAGGGTGAGGGACCGATGACTGCCAGCGAGCGCAAACGGGCTCAGCGTACTCGCGACAGGCGGGCGGCCATAGAAAAGCTATTGGCGATGAGCAAAACGCGCCGCTACATGCGCTGCTGGCGCTTCTGCGTCGCGCCGACACGTCGGAACCGGCAAGGCGTTCTGCTGAGCGGGCGTGGGCGGAAATCGGTCGCCGTTATGGATTCGTGACCATCACGAAATGAGATAAGAGACTATGGAAACCATTGAAGCAACGGCGGTGAGTAATTCTGCGGTGATTCCATGCCAGACGGTCACCGACACTGCGCCAACAACGAAAACGGCAGCGTACGAGGCGGTGCGCTTCAACGCCATGAAGCACGGCATTCTTTCCAAGTTGGCGGTGCTGGCCCACGAAGATCATGCCGAGTTTGACGACTTGTTGGCGGCTTTGATCAATGAACACCGGCCAGCCGGCATTACCGAGCGCCACCTCATTGAAGAACTGGCGACGATCATTTGGCGCAAGCGGCGCGTGTTACTGGCCGAAGGCGCGAAGATCAACGAAGGACTGAAAGCGGCGGTGAGCAATCCGGCGCTGGTGATGACTACGGCTGCACCTTTTCAGCGTGGACTATCGGGGAAGGGCGTCGACTTGCGCGACCTCTTGGACGCCACACCGAAAGAGATGGGCGAGCGCCAGCGCGAGGCGGAGAATGATCTCGCTGCAACTCGCAAGGCCGGAGAAATCCTCCGCAAAGGCGGCGCAAACGCCTATCAGGCCGCGCGGCGGGCCTTGAGTGCCGGCTTGCGGGAGTGGTGGGACGTACGCCTTTCGGACGACGAAGGCGACGCCACGGCCGAAAGCTTCGCCGAGTTCGTGCGCGACGAACTCCACCCTTTCTGCATTAGCGCCCTGCAGGAAGTGCGATTTACCCCGGCAATCAAAGCGCAGACCCTGGGTGAAGGCGTGCAAGCGTACCGGCTTGAGAAGCTGAATCGCTACGAAACGCACCTTGATCGAAAGTTCGAGCGAACTTTGGCCATGCTTTTGATGCTGAAAGACCTGCGCGGCGAATGAAATCGGACATCATCAAAACGACCTAGAAGCTATGCGTAGCAGGGGGTTCAGGCAGATTGGCGGAAAACGACATGGCCAACTTGCCAAATGATTTAGGCTAAATCGGAGCGTAGACAGATGGGTGGCGCGGGCAGCGGGCGGGGATTCCAAGGGGAAAGGGCTACCACCAGCGAGATGCTGGCGCTGGACGTGCGGCGCGTGCAGCGCGATGGCCTGCTGATTCCGGGGCGGGCCTCTACGTGGAAGTGGGCACGAAATGGCGAAAAGGTGGCGTCAATCCAGATGCGAGCGGAAGCCGACCGCGTGATTCTCGACTACAGCAGCCGAAGCAACGGCGGCGAGTGGCAAGCGATCGAATATCCAGTCTCTCTGGAATGGACGGGCTGCACCCTCGGTGGACGGCGGGCGTGGTTCCTCTGCCCGGGCAAGGGATGCGGGCGGCGTGTGGCAATTCTCTTCGGCGGTTCAATCTTCGCGTGTCGGCATTGTCACAAGCTGGTCTATGCCTGTCAGCGCGAAGATGCTAACTATAGAGCGCTGCGGCGTTCGGACAGGATCCGGGATCGGCTGGGCTGGCCTGCGGGCATTGCGAATCCCGACGGCGGCAAACCCAAGGGCATGCACTGGCGTACCTTCGAGCGATTGACCGCAGAACACGACGCCTTCGTCCAGGTATCGCTGGCGGCGACGGTGAGGCGGTTCGGGCTGAGGATGTGAACGGCGAGCGGTGAATCTGTTTCGCAAAATGGATGTTCGCGCGTGACCGGGTGGCGTGCTGCCGTCGTCTCTCCCCCCCCAGGGGACGTAGAAGAGTGGAGAGCGCCGTTCGGGCTGTGTGATGCGCCTCTGGAAAATGACGGGCGCAACGTGACACGTCATTAGTTTCGCGCGAAATACGATCAGTGCTATCACGGTTCGGAAACGCACCGTTCCGTATAGATTCCGTACAAAACAAACATGGCCGCCAAGAAGCGGCCTAAGTCATTGTTTTTATGGCACGCCCGAGACGATTCGAACGTCCGACCCCTGCCTTCGGAGGGCAGTACTCTATCCAGCTGAGCTACGGGCGCGTGCAGGGTGCGAAGCTTAACCGGTTTGCCCCGGGCAGTCCAGCTCGGCACTTCTGGGCGGCGGCAAACGGCGTTACAATTCGTCATCTAACCCGCAGACAAACAAGGATCCGGCATGGCGCAAACAAAATTCTCTTCACGAACGATCCTGGTGATCACCATCGTCATTGCCGTTCTTCTGATCGTGGTCATCTGGCCGCTTTCAATGATCGGCAAGGGCAGCAGCGAAACGCGCAGCGACACTTACGCCGATGAGGTCTATGTCCGCATTCTGCCGGTGGCCAAGCTGGAGCTGGCGAAAGCGCCGGCAGCCGCGGCCGACGGCCAGCCGCGTGACGGCGCAACGGTGTACAAGTCGGTCTGCATGGCTTGCCACGGAACTGGCGTCGCCGGCGCACCGAAAGCGGGCGACAAGGCCGCCTGGGGGCCGCGTATCGCTACTGGTAGCGATGCCCTGATCGTCAGTGTCACCAACGGCAAGGGCGCGATGCCGCCAAAAGGCGGTGGCGCCGACCTGACCGAGGAGGAGATCAAGGCTGCGGTCGAGCACCTCGTCGGCCTGGCGCAGTAAAACCTTCGATTCGGTGGTACAAAAAAAGGAGACCTCGCGGTCTCCTTTTTTTGCTGCGGAAAGCTGCTCCGCAAACTCGGGATGTGTCCGAAGCTTACTTGGTCACGGCCGGAACGGCGGCCGCGGCGGCGGCAGGTACGGTAGCGGGAACGGCGCTGCCACCGGCGGCTTCCACTTTACCGCTCGCCATGTCCTTGGCTGCTGCGGTCGGGGTGCTGGCTTTCGGCATGGAGACGGGCGTCTTGCTTGCAGCCTTCATCTCGGGCTTGGCGACGGCGCTGCCAACGGCAGGAGCGGTTGCAGCTGCGGTGGCGGCAACGGCCGGGGTCAGCGCAGGGGCCGCCACGGCCGGCGTCGCGACAGCTGGTGTTACGGCCGCTGCTGCGGCTGGCTTCGCCGCCTCGACGGCCTTGGTGGCGTCAGCGGCAGAAGGTGTTTGTGCGAAGGCGGCGGTGCTGAAAGCAGCGGCGATGGCAACGGCGATGATGTTCTTGAACATGTGGATCTCCTGAGCTTGGTTCTGAGGTTGATTGGTTCTTGCTCGCTCGGCCGCTTTGCTGTTTCTGTTGTCTCGGCCTTGCCAACAGTAACGCGAGCGCTTGCCAAGGCGATGTCAGGTCATGCGTAACGTCGCGTAACACGGCGTAACCACCGCTCGGTGCAGCGGGCCTTTTCAGAACTCAGCAGAGCTTACTTGGCCTTGCCGAGCATCGCTTTCATCGCCGCCAGGCGATCGGAGCTGGCGGCCTTGTCCGGCGGCGCCGCGCTCTTGCCACCGGAAACGCGCAGGTCATCGCCCATCTCGGCGACGAAACGCGAAGGCTCGCAAGGGATGCTTTCGCGGCCCTGCCTGCGTCGCTCGCAGTAGCTCAGGTGCAGCGAGCGCTGCGCGCGCGTGATTCCTACGTACATCAAGCGGCGCTCCTCCTCGATGCGGCCGTCGGCCTGCGCTTCGCGGTGCGGCAGAATGCCCTCTTCGATACCGATCAGAAAGACGTGCTTGAACTCCAGGCCCTTGGCCGCGTGCAGGGTCGATAGCTGGACGGCATCGACGTCTCCTTCATTCTTGTCAAGCAGGTTAATCAGGGCGATGGTCTGGGTGAGGTCGATCAAGGTCTTCCCTTCTTCCTGGCCCTTCTTGCCCAACCAGGCGCAGAACTCCTGCACGTTGCCCCACTTTGTTTGCGCCGCACGCTTCTCGTCGTGCTCGGTGAGCCAGTCTTCGTAAGCGATGGCGTTGAGCAACTCGCTCAGCAACTGCGCCGCCGGATCGCTGCCAGCGCGCGCTTGCAGGCGATTGATGAATTCGCAGAATCCGAGCAACGGCGCAAGCTGGCGTGGCTGCACGCGCTGCGCGAAGCCTTCTTCGAAAGCTGCCGCGAACAAGGACAGGTGGCGTTCGCCGGCGTAGCCACCGAGGGCCTGCAGAGTGCTGGTGCCGACACCACGCCGCGGCGTGCTCACCGCGCGGATGAACGCCGGATCATCGTCCTCGTTGGCCAGCAGCCGCAGGTAGGCAACCAGATCCTTGATCTCGCTCTTGTCGAAGAAGGACTGGCCGCCGGAAAGCAGGTAGGGAATGCGCTGGTTGCGCAGGAACTGTTCGAGCGCCCGCGCCTGGAAGTTGCCGCGGTAGAGGATGGCGTAATCCTTGAACGAGCCACGATGTTCGAAGCGATGCGCCTGCAGCTTCATGACCACCGCTTCGGCTTCTTTTTCGTTGTCCTGGCAGACGCTGACGGTGATCGGATCGCCATGGCCGAGGTCGGACCACAGCTTCTTGTCGAAGAGTTTTTCGTTGTGCGCGATCAACGCATTGGCCGCCTTGAGGATGCGCACCGTCGAGCGATAGTTCTGTTCGAGCTTGATCAGCTTGAGCTTTGGATAGTCGCGCGGCAGCCCGCGCAGATTCTCGATGTCGGCGCCGCGCCAGCCATAGATCGCCTGATCGTCGTCGCCGACCGCAGTAAACGCGGCGCGCGGCCCGGCGAGCAGCTTGAGCAGCTGGTACTGGCTGGTGTTGGTGTCCTGATACTCGTCAATGAGCAGATAGCGCAGGCGGTTCTGCCACTTCTCGCGCACTTCCGGATGTTTCTCGAAGAGTGCCACCGGCAGCGCGATCAGATCATCAAAATCGACCGCCTGGTAGGCCTGCAGAGTGGCCGAATAGCTGGCGAAGGCATTCGCGGCGAGCAGTTCGGTGTCGTTCTGCGCGTCCTTGCGGGCCTGGTCGGGCGAAACCAGCGCACTTTTCCAGTTCGAGATCAGCGTCTGCAGCTTGCGGATGACCGCCTTGTCGACGCTGGCTGCCAGCTCGGAAACAATGCCGAAACAGTCGGTGGCATCGAGGATCGAGAAGTTCGGCTTGTAGCCCAGGGTGCGCGCTTCCTCGCGCAGGATGCGCACGCCGAGCGCGTGGAAAGTCGAGATGGTCAGGCCCTTCGACGGCTTGTCGGCGAGCAGCTTGCTCACCCGCTCCTGCATTTCCTTCGCCGCCTTGTTGGTGAAGGTGATGGCGGCGATGTTGCTCGGGCTGAAGCCGCAGGACTCGATCAGATAGGCAATCTTCTCGGTGATCACGCGCGTCTTGCCCGAACCGGCACCGGCGAGAACCAGCAGCGGGCCGTCGAGGTAGCGGATCGCTTCGCGTTGCGGGGGGTTGAGCGAGAGCATCGGGCGAGTAACCAAGAGCGGGGCGGGAATGGACGAAAGAAGCAGACGGAAGGAGCGGAAGAGGCGAAAGCGGGGCGCGATTCTAGCATGCTGGCTGGGGGCCGCTGTGCTCGCCCCGGCTGCTGTCATTGGCGCGGCTATCTGCGCGACAGCCGGGATTTCGCCGGGATTGAGCTGCAAACGCCCGGGGCCAGGCAGAGGTGGCAACGCTTTCTGTCCTTGCCACTGACGCGGTTTCGTCGGAACATGGCAGGCGTTGCCATCAAGCCGCCTCGCCATCCCCTGTGCCAGTGAAGAAAGCTCCCGTCGAAGTGTTTGCCGTCCCTGATCTGGCCTCACCCCTGCCAAGCGGCTCACTTTTTCGAGGCCAACGCCGTGGCCCTCCCGGATAGCCCCTCGCCCCTTGTGGGAGAGTGGTTGGGGAGAGGGGCGGCACTTGAAATCCCCGCCGCAGAACAAGAACCAAGCCGCAGCCATCCTGAATACCTCGATGGGCGCGACGTAGCGCAGATTCCCCTTCTCCCCCGGCCCCTCCCCCGCGAGGGGGAGGGGAGTAGGTAGCCGACACTTTTTATTGCTCCTTGCCAACCCTGAGCCCCACCGCCATGTCGCCATGTCTCCACTGATCCGCCGTCTGTTGCTGGCTGTGCTTGTCGTCCTACTGATCGCCGGAGGGGTGTGGTGGGCGACGCGACCGGAACCCGTGGCGGTGGTGTTCAGGGAAATCGAGCGTGGGCTGGTCGAATCGACGATCGCCAACACCCGCGCGGGGACTATCGAAGCCTGCCAGCGGACCAGGCTGTCGACGATCACTGGCGGTCGCATCGAAGTGCTGGCGGTCAAGGAAGGTGACCGGGTCGAGAAGGGCCAGCTGCTGATGAAGTTGTGGAATGACGACCAGCAGGCGCAGAAAGCATGGTACAGAGCGCAGGTGGCCACTGCGCGCCAGCGTGTCAATGAAGCCTGCACCGTCGCCGCCAACGCCGAACGCGAGGCCGAGCGGCAGGCAAGCCTGCGCGCCAAGGGCTTTGTTTCGCAGGCCAAGGAAGACAGCGCACGCAGCGAGTCACTGGCCAGGGGCGCCGGCTGCGCTGCCGCCAAAGCCGACGTCCTGCAGGCCGAAGCGCGCGTCTACCTGACCCGCGTCGAGGAAGGCCGGACGGTGCTCTACGCGCCATTTGCCGGCACCATCGCCAAGATCGTCGGCGAGGTCGGCGAGTACTCGACACCGTCGCCGCCCGGCGTGCCGACACCGCCGGCGATCGATCTCATCGACGACTCCTGCCTGTACGTCAAGGCACCGATGGACGAAGTCGATGCGCCGCGCGTTGCGGCCGGGCAGACGGTGCGCATCAGCCTCGACGCGCTGCCCAGGCAGTCCTTCCCGGGCAAGGTCAGGCGCGTGGCGCCTTACGTTTCGGCGGTCGAGAAGCAGGCACGCACCGTTGATATCGAAGCCACTTTCGACGACCCGACGGCACCCGGCAAGCTGCTCGTCGGCTACAGCGCGGACATCGAAGTGATCCTCGATGTGCGTGCGGACGTCGTTCGGGTGCCGACCTCGGCGCTGCTCGAAGGCGGGCGCGTGCTGGTCGCCGGTGCCGAGGGCAAGCTCGAAGAGCGGCAGGTGCAGACCGGCCTCGCCAACTGGGAGTTTGCCGAAGTGCTCGCAGGACTGGCGCCGGGCGATCGTGTCGTGACCTCGCTCGAACGCGCCGGCGTCAAGGCCGGTGCACATTACGCGCTTGATGCCCAGGCGACGGCAAGCGGCCGCTGACGGTCATGACCTGTCGAAATACCCCGGATCGTGAAAGTCATGACCGTTTCCGCTCTCACTTGCAGTGCGCATTCCGGCTTGCACGCCGGAATCGTTCGACGGGCTGGGCGCATGCGCCCAGAATTCCCCGTCTTACCCCCGGCCCTTCTCCCGCGAGGGGAGAAGGGAGTTTCGTGAGTCGCTTGCGCGACTTTCACATTAAGCGATGAGTGTGGCACTGATCGAACTGGCCGGCATCGAGCGCGTTTTTCAGCTCGGTGACAGCGAGGTGCACGCGCTGCGCTGCCTTGACCTGAGCATCACCGCCGGCGAGTACGTCGCCGTCATGGGCCCGTCGGGCTCGGGAAAATCAACGCTGCTCAACCTCCTCGGCCTGCTCGACCGGCCCAACGCCGGCACCTATCATCTGGAGGGCCGCGACGTTACCACCCTCTCGGCGGAAGAGCAGGCGCGGGTACGCAGCGAGCGCATCGGTTTCGTCTTCCAGAGCTTCCACCTGGTGCCACGCCTGACCGCCGCCGAGAACGTCGCCCTGCCGATGATTCTCGCCGGCGTCGCGCCCACCCAACGCGCCGAGCGCGTGGCGCGGACCCTGCGCGACTACGGCCTCGAAAACCGCGCCGACCACCGCCCGGACCAGCTCTCGGGCGGACAGCGCCAGCGCGTGGCCATCGCCCGCGCAACGATCATGCAGCCGGCGGTGATTCTCGCCGACGAGCCGACCGGCAACCTCGATCGAGCCACCGGCGAGGAAGTCATGCGCCTGCTCGAAACGCTCAACGGCCAGGGCGTGACGCTGATCGTGGTCACCCACGACGGCGCCCTGGGCGCCCGCGCCCGGCGTCAGTTGCTGATGGAAGACGGCGCCCTGCAACATGACAGCGCACGCCCTGAAGCAGACACCAGCACGTGCGCACTCCCGACCTGATCCGCTTCGCCCGCGACGCGGCGACCGGCAATCCCCTGCGCACTTTCCTGCTGGTGCTGGCAATGGCCATCGGCGTCGCGGCGGTCGTCGTCCTCACCGCGCTCGGCGACGGCGCCCGCCGCTACGTACTCAATGAATTCTCGTCGATCGGCAGCAACCTGGTCATCGTCCTGCCCGGACGCTCGCAGACCGGCGGCTTCAACCCCGGCAACGCCGTCACCAGCACGCCGCGCGACCTGACTATCGACGACGCGCAGGCGCTGTTGCGCGCCAACGCCGTGCACCGCGCCGCACCGCTCGCCGTCGGCACTTCGGAAATCAGTTTTGCCGGCAAACTCCGCGAAGTGATGGTCGTCGGCACCACAGCCGAGTTCATCGACGTGCGCCGCCTGACGCTGGCGCAGGGGCGCTTCCTGCCGACCGGCGACTGGCGTCGTGGCGTCTCCGAAGCAGTCATTGGCGCCAAGGTGCGCGACGAAATGTTCGGCCACGAGTCGGCGCTCGGGCAACTGGTACGCGTCGGCGACCGCCGTTTTCGCATCGTTGGCGTCCTCGCCTCCAGCGGCCAGGGGCTGGGGATGAACACCGACGAACTGGTCATCGTGCCGGTGGCGCTGGCGCAGGCGATGTTCAACAGCAACACCCTGTTCCGGATTCTCGTCGAAGCGAGCAGTCGCGAAGCCATCGAACCGGCCAAGGTGCAGGTCACCGAGATCATCAAGCAGCGCCACGACGGCGAAGAGGACGTGACGATCATCACCCAGGACGCCGTGCTCGCCACCTTCGACCGCCTGCTCGGCACGATGACCCTCGCCGTCGCCGGCATCGCGGCGATCAGCCTGGCCGTCGCCGGCATCCTGGTGATGAACGTGATGCTCGTCTCCGTCGCCCAGCGCAGCGCCGAGATCGGCCTGCTCAAGGCGCTCGGCGCCACCGGCGCGACGATCCGCAATGCCTTCCTGACCGAAGCGGCGATGCTCTCGGTCGCCGGCGCCGTCCTTGGTTTCGTGTTGGGGCAGGCGGGCGCGGCGCTCATCCGCCAGCTGTACCCGGTGTACCCCGCCTTCCCACCGGACTGGGCCGTCCTCGCCGCGCTCGGCACGGCACTCGTCACCGGCGTGCTCTTCGGCGTCCTGCCCGCCAGCCAGGCCGCGCGGCTCGATCCGGTGCTGTCGTTGTCCAGACGCTGAGGCGGTGGCGCGACGGGCGAGAACTCTCGCCGAGCGGTACGCACCCCCAGCGTCATTGCGACGAAATCGCTTGCGCTCCTTGGCCTCGATGGCACACCCATGCGCCGGGTATTACAATGATCGCTAACATAATACAAAAGGAGGCGCGACATGGCGACGACACTTACCAGCAAGGGTCAGGTCACCATCCCCAAGCAGATTCGTGATGCATTGAATCTGGCACCCGGTTGCTCCGTGGATTTTTCGGTCAATCGCGAGGGCGATGTCGTTATCCACAAGGTAGCTGCGAGGCTGAGTCGCCAGCCCGACCGCTTCGAATCTGCCCGTGGCAAAGCCGATGTCAAATGGCGGACTGACGACCTGATGGCGCTACTGCGCAGTGAGAGTGAGGGCTGATGCTGCTGGTCGACACCAACGTGCTGGTCGATGTTCTGGAGAACGATCCGAAATGGGTGGACTGGTCAATTGGCCAACTGCGCGCGCAAGCGAAAGTCCACCGGCTGGCGATCAACCCGATCATCTATTCCGAACTGTCGCTGACCTTCTCGACCGTTGAGGCACTCGACAAAACTATCGATGAGCTGGAGCTGGCCATGATCGAGCTGCCGCGCCCAGCCCTGTTCCTGGCCGGTAAGGCGTTTGTACGCTACCGGCGACAGGGTGGCACCAAGAACAACGTACTCGCCGACTTCTTCATCGGTGCGCATGCCGCCGTGTCGCGATTTCCGCTATTGACCCGAGATACGCGACGCTACACCTCCTATTTTTCCGATGTGGCACTGATCGCAGGGTTTAGGTCGTTTGGTGTGGAACGGTGCCGATGCCTGTGGCTAGCCCTTCGGGCGCCCCCACCCCTGACCCCGCCCCCGAGGGCGGGGAAGTCCTTGCCGCCGGACGGGCTCGGGGGCTGGCCGCGAAAAACCGCAACCAACCCCAAGCCCTTGAGCTTACTAGCGTTTCTGACGCAGTAAAGGGTCCGCTTCGCCGGGCTTTGCCCGCCCTTGACAGCGCCATCAACGCTCGCAACGCCGCTGGTCACGGCGGCTATGTCTGCGCCGCGGCGGAGGTCGGTCGTGGCCCGTTCCACACCAAACGACATAGACCCTGATCGCACCGGAAGCCTCGCCATGAATGATTCTCCAACCGTTACCCCAGCCAGATCGCATCCCGTATTCGGGAATTCGCAGACAGGCTGCGTGGGTCAACAGAAACGGGGGCTTAACCATTTATTGCCCAAGGCAAGAGAAAAGGCCCCGCGCGCTCGATCCCGTGCAGTCGCTATCCAGGCGCTGAGCCCGCGGCGACGAACACGAATCCGCTAGAATGCTGTGCGTAGGGTGTTTGGTGAGCCCATCAACACCGCGGCCCGAGGGAATGACAAGCTGATGGCGACGAGAACCACCAAAAAAGGCGACTCCACCGCCACCATCGGCTTCGAGGCCAAGCGTTGGCTCACCGCCGACAAGCTGCGCAACAACATGGACGCCGCGGAGTACAAGCACGTCGTCCTCGGCCTGATCTTCCTCAAGTACATCTCCGACACCTTCGAGGAACACCACGCCAGGCTGATCGACGTCGATTGCGATGGCGATAGCGATGCCGGCCAAGTCAACACTTACGGGCACGACAGCAACGCCGCCACGCGCCGTTCAACGGCTCCAACCGGTTCGCCAAACACGACGACGCGCGCTCGCACTTCGGCGTCCGGCCCAAGATCAACGCCAACCTCGCGCCCGCGAGTCTGGAACCTCCGGCGGCATGCCCGGCAGGCGATCCGGAAAAAAAAAGACCTTCGTCAAGCAGTCCTTGAGGCCAATCTTCTGGACTGTAACGCCAATGCGCCAACAATTGCGACAGCATATTGATCATTATGGACTATCCCTTCGAGAACCTAAGCCCCGAAAAATTCCAGCTTTTCTGCCAAGCTCTATTAGCCAAAGAATACCCGGGAGTGCAGTGTTTTCCAATAGCGCAACCGGACGGCGGTAGAGATGCGACCCAAATGCATTTTGGGCGCGGGCGAGGGAGAGAATTCGCCATCATTCAAGTCAAATTTGTCCGAAACCCTTTCACCGAAACGGATCCGCATAAATGGCTTTCGGAAATTGTCGCAAAAGAAATTCCGAAGGTAAAAAAACAGGTTCTCGTAGGAGCAAAATTCTTTGCCCTCATGACGAACGTGCCTGGAACAGCACACCTTGATGCGGGGAGCATTGACAGGGTTAATAAGACGCTCAGCGACGAGCTTGGTATTCCTTCAATGTGCCTGTGGCGAAATGACTTGAATCGTCGATTAGACGGCACGTGGGACTTGAAATGGGCCTACCCGGAGCTGATGACTGGGCCCGACTTTATTCGCTTGGTTATTGAAGGAAACCTCTCGGAGAGCAAAGAACGGAGAGCAACAGCCATCAGGGCATTCGTTAAAACCCAGTTCGCTACCGACGAATATGTAAAGTTTAAACAGGTCGACCTAGATAACCGGTTGCTGGATCTGTTTATCGACGTCCCTATTGCCGAAAATATTGGGGGGCGCTGGCTGCACGCTAGATGGCTGGCAAATTTCCAAAAAGCCGCCAACCACGACTATTGGGTTGAACAACTAGGCGTTGAAATAGACGACGAGACTATTAGGGGCCTTACGCGGCCTGAACATGTACGGGTCCTTCGCAGCAAGTCTGTAGGCGCCGCGACATTTCTTCTTGGCGACGATTCGGCTGCCAGATGGCCGTTCACGGTAGTTGAAGGAGCTCCGGGACAGGGGAAATCGACCATCGCGCAATATTTATGCCAAGTCCACAGAATGCGACTGTTGGAACGTCAAACAGAGCTCCAGCAAATTCCAGAGAATCACCGATGTACCACTTTGCGCCTCCCTATAAAAGTCGATTTACGGGATTTCGCGGTCTGGCTTGCCAAGAGAAACCCATTTACAGCAGAGACCGAAGAAATACCGACCACCTTATGGGATCGTTCTCTGGAAAGCTTTCTAGCTGCTCTTATTCGTAGCCAATCAGGTGGAGCCCAATTCGATGTATCAGATCTCCATTCTGTTGCGCGCCTCAGCTCCGTCCTGCTTGTATTGGACGGACTAGATGAAGTCGCAGATATTAAGCGGCGAGAAGAAGTCGTCAGCGAAATAGTGAAGGGATCAGAGAGATTACTTTCACTCTCGGCCGCGCTGCAAGTCGTCGTTACTAGCCGCCCAGCAGCTTTCGAGAACTCGCCTGGACTTCCGGAGGGAAAATTTCGTTATATAAGCCTCGATTATGTAACACAAGAACTGATCGATGAATATGCGGGCAAGTGGCTTCGAGCCAGAAGACTTAATGAGAAGGAAAGCTCTGAAGTAAGAAAGATTCTGCGTGAAAAATTGAACGAGCCGCACCTACGCGACTTAGCCCGCAACCCAATGCAGCTGACGATCCTGTTGAGTTTGATCCACACGCGTGGCGTTTCGCTCCCGGATAAGCGCACAGCTCTCTACGACAGCTATGTGGACCTGTTTTTTAACCGCGAATGCGAGAAGAGCATGATCGTGCGGGAAAATCGAGAGGTATTGATTGACATCCACAGATACTTAGCATGGCTCCTCCACGTCGAATCCGAACAAGCAGCCGGGAACGCTGTAAACCAGCCGGCCGGCGCGATCGAGGAAACGCGCCTCAAGGCCGTCTTGCGAAACTATCTTGTTACCGAGGGGCGCGACCCTGAACTTGCGGAGGTGTTGTTTACTGGATTGATCGAACGCGTTGTTGCTCTTGTTTCAAGAGTGCAGGGGACCTATGAATTCGAGGTGCAACCTCTACGTGAATATTTTGCAGCGCGCTTTTTGCATGAAACGGCTCCATATTCACCGGTAGGAGACGAAAAGCGAGGAACTCGTCCGGACCGTTTCGACGCTATTGCTCGCAATTTTTACTGGTTGAACGTTACGCGTTTCTACGCAGGGTGCTATAGCAAAGGTGAGCTTGCATCTCTCATTGACCGTCTTGGCGAACTAATCGGAGATTCGGAATTTCGACATTTGAGCCACCCGCGAGTTCTTGGGGCAACGCTGCTCGGTGATTGGGTGTTCACGCAGCATCCAAAGTCCGTGTCTGCGGTAGTCCATAAGGTTCTTGACGGGCTTGGCCTTCGCTTCTTATTGACCTCAACAAGCCGACGCCAATCTAATGCCCAGCCTCTGATTCTACCAGTTGCATGCGGCAAGGCGGAGTTAGTTGAGAAATGTATTTTGATGCTCCGAGGGACACCGCCGAAGGATTTTGCACTTGACGTCCTCGACTTGTTGAGGGCGAACACAACACGTGAAGAAGTGACTCCCCAATGGAGCGTGGAGACATCATCCGTCACAGGAGTCAAGCGAACGACATGGCTTGAATATGGGCTTCATCTCGGATGTGTCCCGACATTAGACCCAGGTGAATTGGATGTTCTTCTCACTGATGGCCCTCTTTCTACGGCGCGAATCGAGGTCTTGTTGAAGTCCCGCCGCGTCGAGTTTTTTGAAGGAAGTGACTCACGGCGCCGCGCAATAACCAACGCATTGCTTGATAGGTGTGTGTCTATTAGTTTTGGGTTACGGCACCCAAGCATACTGGAGGCGTTTGGACAGACGCTTAATCCAGAACGTTATGCCTTAGCGTTTTTGGAGGCGTCACCCGTGCCGTTAGCCGAACTCCTTAACCGCTACTCACCACGAGGCTCCTCAGTGATTAAAATGGAGGCCTTTGGCACTGCGGACTGGGCGGGTGTCGATCCCTTTAAGGAAGTCGTGGCGATAGGAATCGAATGCCAAGGAATAGAAGCTGCGCGCTGGGCTACTGAGCTACCTCCCTGGGAGAAACTAGTCGATACTCTATCGACACATTTTGGAGAGCAATGGGCGGCCCGTCAATTATCGAATATTGCTGCCGGGATCAAGACGAAGTCCGAGAATTGCACTGATTTCCCAGATCTCTATGACTCGCAAAGATCTTTGTGCCGGCGTGTGCGATATGCTCGACTACGTGCTGGAACTTCAACTTGGTGGAGCAAGCACCTCCAAGATGCCGCAGACGCGGAGCAGCAGATGTTTTGCTGTCTGGTGTACTTCACTTGGGCTAGCCCGAATAGCGTTTCACAAACCCTGAAAATCGCCGATGCCATAGTTGCCGCTTTCTCAGAGCAGCAGTGGTTTCTCCTTTTCGACTTAGTTGAAGAGGCAGTTGCGCTCACACGACCGCACGTCCGTGACAAGAACGTAAGTTTTTTTGAAGCGGAGAAGCATTCCTTCCCACTATCTCAGCGCACGCTAGCCCTTCTACGGCTACGCACAGGGGCTTCCGCAGTCGAGCAGCTTTACCAGACTTGGCTATCGAAAAACGGCACATGGGACAGTCGGGGTCTCCATGTCTTCCAACAAGATGCGATTCAACAACTTCTACGACACCCGAAAGAGTCCGAGAAACACCTAGACGTTTTGTCTGCCGGATATGTGGCGGGGGTGCTTTCGGAGCCATTCGCTTCACACAGGTATTCTCGGCGCGATCTCCTCCGGGATGTTCCGGTAAGGCTCGCGATGGAGATTGTTGAACGCGCTGATTGTTTCCCAAGTTTCCTCGTTGCTGCCGCGGAAGGGCGATGCAGAGCCGAGACCGCAAAGAAGATCCGTCCCGTTGGGAAAGTTGCGGAGGAAGATGGATGGTTTACTCAGCACTGACGGCCCTAGAACTGGGGCACCTACCGGCGGGACGGGTTGCACGGCCGGCGAAACGAGCCGAGAAACGAGGCAAAGTCTTGACTATTGCCCAAGGCACGTGGGAAGACCTGACCCCTTGCGTGCGCGGACGCCTTGCGTGCGGCCCCCCAAACCCTTGGGTTCGCCCAAGCGACGGGGCGCGGGCGCGGCTCACGATGGAGCTTGTCATGAGAGGTTCTGCTGAGCTTTCATCAGGGCTTTTCCGGGCCAATTTGGACTTATTCTCGCCGATTGGGGATCATTCTCTGAAAAAAAACCGCGATTCGACTCCGATTGGTCGAGTCCAGCCCTCTCCTCCAACGCGTGAAATCGTTATCCGGCCAGTTTCCCGACAAGACTGTCGAGATTCTGGTGCGACCCGGGGGGCGAATGAGCCTCAACGAATCTATTGTCCAAGACGTGGCGCTGGAGCGGTTCGGAGCTTAACGCCGCGAGTCCAAGGAGACCGCCAACAACTTTTCCCGCACCCTCGCCACCCTGCGCGACACGCTGCTGCCAAAGCTGCTGAGCGGCGAGTTGAGCGTGGCGTCGCTCGAATCCAGACAGGAGGCCGTTGCATGACCACCGCTGGCGTTTTGGCTCGACCTCGCCGAATTTCGCCAGCGAGTTCCCCGTATCTGGATTTGAGCTCCCTGAAGTTGAGTGGCAAGGCCGCAGTCCTGCCCGCAAATTCCTGCAATTCCAGGCAGGCCAGGCCATGAGCGACGAAGCCTTGCCCCAATCCGAATTCATCCTCTACCAGACCGAGGATGGCCGCACGCGCATCCAGTGCCGGTTTGAGAACGAAAGCATCTGGCTATCGCAGGCGCTCATCGCGGAGCTCTTCCAGAAAGATGTGCGGACTATCAACGAGCACATGGGAAACATCTTCGAGGAAGGCGAATTGAGGCGAGAGGCAACTATCCGGAAATTCCGGATAGTTCGCCAGGAAGGCGCGCGGGAGGTGGCGCGGGAGGTCGAACACTACAATCTGGACGCTATCCTCGCCGTCGGTTTCCGCGTGCGCAGCCAGCGCGGCACTCAGTTCCGCCAGTGGGCGACCACACGCCTGGGCGAGCTCCTGGTGAAGGGCTTCACCATGGACGACGAGCGACTGAAGAATCCTCCAGGCAAGGGGCAGCAGGATTACTTCGACGAACTGCTGGAGCGCATCCGCGACATCCGCTCGTCGGAGCGGCGCTTCTACCAGAAGGTGCTCGATATCTACGCGACCAGTGTGGACTACACGCCGGATGCGGAGCAGTCCCAGCGCTTCTTTGCCGCCGTGCAGAACAAGATGCACTGGGCCACGCATGGCCACACCGCCGCCGAGATCATCCACGAGCGCGCCGATTCGAACAGGCCGTTCATGGGTCTGCAGACGACGCGGCCGGGCGGCATCGTGCGCAAGGACGACGCGACGGTTGCCAAGAACTACCTGACCGAAGACGAGCTCCAGGTACTCAACCGCATCGTGAACCTCTACATCGAATACGCGGAGCTGCAGGCGCTGGAGCGCAGGCCGATGACGATGCGCGCCTGGATCACGAAGCTCGACGAGTTTCTGAAAATTTCTGGACGCGAACTGCTGGATCACGCGGGCAAGATTTCCGCTGACGATGCCCGCGCCAAGGCCGATCGCGAATATGCCCGCTATCGTGTGCTGCGCGATGCGCAGCCGCGGCGCGTGGATGTCGATTTCGAGAAGGCGGCAAAGGAATTGAAGACGCTTCCGCGCCCCAGAAAACCCAAGGCAGGGAAACCATGAGCCGCAACGAATCCATCGTCGAAGACGCAGCGCTTAAACGGTTCGAAGCGCAACGCTGCGAGTTCAAGGAAGCCGCCAACAACTTTTCCAGCACCCTCGCCACCCTGCGCGACACGCTGCTGTCGAAGCTGCCGAGCGGCAAGTTAAACCAGTCATTGCTGGAACTGCGGATGCTTGACCTGCTTGCGGAAGAGCTGCTCGCAGCGCAGCGCAAGGTTTTCGGTGCCAGATTCGACGCGCTGGGCCGCGACGAACGGCTGCCGCTTGCGGCCGCAAGCTCGGAGCAAGTGGTAAGGCATTCCCGCGTGCGGGAGATGACCAGTCTCCATTCGGTCGATGCGACGCGGCTGCTTCAGGGTCTGGTGAGGGACGGCTTTCTCGAGTCGCACAACCCGGGGCGCGGCGCGGTTTATTGCCTTCCCGGGGCGGCAATCCCCAAGCCGGAAGAGGTGTTCCTGGCTGGCTCCGCACAATCCACGGAACGCTCCGCACTTTTGGAGTCCAGCTCCACACATTTGAGTGACACTCCGAATATTGAGGTACAGCAGCGTGACCACGATGACTGCCTGCCTGCTTAGTGGCCAACTCGATGTGCCGGTCATCGATTCGCTGAACGGCCTGACTCCAGCGTTCCGCATTGAGCTGGAAAAGCTCGCGATTGAGCCCAGATCAAAGAAAGAGATTGCCGAGGAGGCGATGCAAAAGGCGATTCTCGCCGTCTGCCGTGGCCATTTTGTCGCGCTGAGCACACTGGCTGAACTGCTGAAGCGAGATCCGCATGCCCTACGCCAGCAACACCTCAAGCCTTTGACCAGGGACGGGAAATTGCGCCTGGCGTTCCCGACCGCGCCGATCCATGCGAAGCAAGCTTACCGGTCCGCCGAATGACGCTTTCGAAGATCAAGGAAATGGACCTGGCCGGCCGCTTTCGAGGCAACGACCGACAGGCCGCGCCAGGCCAAAACAGGAAGTGGACCTGGGGTGAGCCGACATGATCGCCAAAGTCCAGCTCTGGGGCCGCACGATCGGTGCCGTCTCGCTCGCGGAAAGGCGGGAGGTGGCCACGTTTCAATACGACACGGAGTTCGCGCGCAGCGGGATCGAAATTTCGCCGCTGAGCATGCCCTTGAGCGAGCGGGTGCATCAATTCCAGGCGCTGCCGCGCGAGACCTTCCACGGTCTGCCGGGGCTGCTCGCGGACTCGCTGCCGGACCGCTTCGGAAACGCCTTGATCGATGCCTGGCTGGCCACGCAGGGCCGCACGCCAGACAGCTTCAACGCCGTCGAGCGCCTTTGCTACACCGGCAAGCGCGGCATGGGTGCGCTGGAGTTTGCTCCGGTGCTGGGGCCGAGCGAGCGCAAGACGACGAAAATTGAAATCGACGCGTTGGTGCGACTGGCCGGCGAGGTGATGACGCACCGAAACGATCTCCAGGGACATTTCCACGACACGGGTAGAGAGAAGGCGCTGCGCGCCATCCTGAGCGTCGGCACGGTCGCCGGCGGGGCTCGGGCCAAGGCGGTGATCGCCTGGAACCCGGCCAGCAACGAAGTGCGTTCGGGGCAAATCACGGCCGGCGAGGGTTTCGAATACTGGCTGCTGAAGTTCGACGGTGTTTCCGGCAACAGGGACAAGGAGCTGGAAGACCCGCAGGGATACGGGACCATCGAGTTTGCCTACCACCTGATGGCCAAGGCGGCGGGCATCACGATGAGCGCCTGCCGGCTGCTGGAGGAAGACGGGCGGCGGCACTTCATGACCCGCCGCTTCGATCGCTTGCCTGGCGGGGAGAAGCTGCACATGCAGTCGCTGGGTGCGCTAGCGCATTTCGATTTCAATCAAGCGGGAGCCTACGCCTACGAGCAGGCGCTGCTGATCATCCGCCAATTGCAACTGCCGATGGCCGCGGTGGAGGAGCAGTTCCGGCGGATGGTGTTCAACATCGTGGCGCGCAATCAGGACGACCATGTGAAGAACATCGCCTTCCTGATGAACAAGGAGGGCGCGTGGTCGCTCGCCCCGGCCTTCGACCTCACCTACAGCTACAATCCGTCGGGTTCCTGGACGGCCACGCACCAGATGACGCTGAATGGGAAACGGGACGGCTTCACGCTGGCGGATTTCAAGGCCTGCGCGAAGGCGGCGCTGATGAAACAGGGCCGCGCAGCGACAATCATCGCGAAAGTGCAGGCGGCCGTGCAGCGCTGGCCGGAGTTTGCCGCTCAGGCACGCCTCGCCGATGAATGGCGCGACACGATTCAAAAAACCCACCGGCTGTCTTTTCCAGAAAAATGATCCGCCCCCGCGACTCCCTGCACCTTGCCCTGCGCGCGATCACCGCGCACCGCCTGCGCAGCTTCCTGACCCTGCTGGGCATTGCCGTCGGCGTCGCGGCGGTGATCCTGCTGACCTCGATCGGCGAAGGCATCCATCGCTTCGTGCTTGCCGAATTCACCCAGTTCGGCACCAATGTGATCAGCGTCGCGCCGGGCCGGACGAAGACCGCCGGGCACGCGCCGAGCGGCATTCCGACCTCGGTGCGGCCGCTGACCCTCGACGACGCACGCGCCCTGGCCCGCCTGCCACACATCACCGGCATGACGGCGACCGTCTGGGGCAACACCGAAGTCAATGCCAATGGCCGCCTGCGGCGCACGACGGTCAATGGCGTCAGCCCCGACATGCTCAAGGTGTTCAGCATCAAGGTGCGCAGCGGTCAGTTTCTGCCCGCCGAGGACGCCGACAGTGCGCGCGCCTTCATGGTCCTGGGCGCACGCCTCAAGGAGGAGTTGTTCGGTAGCGCCAACCCGCTTGGTGCCCGCATCAGCGCCGGTGGCATGCAGTTTCGCGTCATCGGCGTCCTCGAAGCCAAGGGTCAGTTCCTGGGTATCGATCTCGACGACGCCGCCTACATTCCGACCGCGCGGGCGCTGGAGCTGTACAACCGCGACGGGATCATGAAGATCGATCTATCGTACGAGGAAGGCGTGCGCGCCGCCGGCGTCAGCGCGCGCGTCAAGGCGACGCTGACGGCGCGCCACGGCCGCGAGGATTTCACGATCACCACCCAGGAAGACATGCTGCGCACCCTGTCGAACATCCTCGACGTGCTGACCATGGCCGTCGGTGCGCTGGGCAGCATCTCGCTGCTCGTCGGCGGCGTCGGCATCGTCACCATCATGACCATCGCGGTCACCGAACGGACGGGCGAAATCGGCCTGCTGGTCGCCCTCGGCGCGCCGCGGCGGACCATTCTCGGGCTCTTTCTCGGCGAAGCGGTCGCCCTCTCGGCACTCGGCGGATTGCTGGGCCTGCTGCTCGGCTTCGGGCTCGCGCAGTTGATCCACCTGCTGGTGCCGGCCCTACCGGTGCACACGCCGCTCAGCTTCGTCGCCCTGGCCGAACTCATCGCCGTGCTCATCGGCCTGTTGGCCGGGGTGCTGCCGGCCCGGCGTGCGGCACGGCTGAACGCCGTGGACGCGCTGCGCGCCGAATGAGGCGACACGGCTCGCTGGCGGCAACGAACTGCGCTGCGGCTACCCGATCCTATCCCTTCCCAACTTCTTCTTTCTACAAGGACCAACGATGAGCAACATTCCCCTGCGCATTTATCACAACCAGCGCTGCTCGAAAAGCCGCGCCGCCTGCCAGTTGATCGCCGAGAAAGGCGTCGAAGCGGAGATCGTCGACTACCTCAAGACGCCACCGACCCGCGAAGAACTGCGTGCGCTGCTGGCGATGCTGGGCATGAAAGCGGCGGATCTCGTGCGCCGCAGCGAAGCCGTTTTCAAGGAAAACTACGCCGGACGTTCGCTGAGCGACGACGAGTGGCTGGATGCCCTGGCCACACACCCGATCCTGATCGAACGCCCGATCGCCGTACGCGGCGAGCGGGCGGTTCTCGGCAGGCCGCCGGAGAAGGTGCTGGAGTTGCTCTAGGCTGCGGTCAGCGCTTCACTTGCGCGCGCCGCCCTTCACCGACCACGAATCCCGGAGCGTCACCGTGCGATTGAAGACCGGCGCGCCGGGCTGCGAATCGACGCGATCGGCGACGAAGTAGCCATGCCGTTCGAACTGGAAGCATTCTTCCGCCTCGACCGCCTTCAGCGAGGGCTCGAGCCAGGCCTGGATGACGCGCATGCTGTCGGGATTGATGTCGTCGCGGAAATCGCGTTCGACGCCCTCCGGGTCGCCTTCGCGCCGGGCGCCAGGTGAGGGGACGGAGAACAGCCGGTCGTAGAGGCGCACTTCGGCAGGGCAGGCCTCGGCAACCGAGATCCAGTGCAGGTTACCCTTGACCTTGTAGTCGTCGGCACCGGGCGTACCGCTCTTCGAATCGGCGAAGTATTCGCAATGAACGGCGCTCACGGCACCGCTGTCGTCAAGGTCGAAAGCGGTGCACTTGACGACATAGCCATAACGCAGACGGGCCATATTGCCGGGATAGAGGCGATGGTAGCCCTTGCTTGGTTGCACCATGAAGTCTTCGCGTTCGATCCACAGCTCACGGCCAAAGGGCATGGCGCGCTTGCCGGCTTCCGGCTTCAACGGATGGTTGGGCGCAAAGCACTCCTCGCTTTCTCCGATCGGGTAGTTGTCGATGATCAGCTTGAGCGGATCGAGTACCGCGACGCGGCGTTCGGCGGCATCGTTGAGGATTTCGCGCATGCAGTCTTCGAGCAACGAGTACTCGATCAGCGAGTCCGATTTCGAGACGCCGACACGCTCGGCAAAGAGGCGAAACCCTGCCGCCGGGTAGCCACGGCGGCGCGCGCCGACCAGCGTCGGCAGACGCGGGTCGTCCCAGCCGCTCACGTGCTTTTCCTCGACCAGCTGGATCAGCATGCGCTTCGAGAGGACGATGTAAGTGAGGTTCAGTCGGGAGAACTCGATCTGCTGCGGTAGCGGCCGCTGCAACAGGCCGCCTTCGGCCAGCCGCTCGAGCAGCCAGTCGTAGAAAGGGCGCTGGTCGGCAAATTCGAGGGTACAGATCGAGTGGCTGATGTTCTCGAGGGCGTCTTCGATCGGGTGCGCATAGGTGTACATCGGATAGACGCACCAGCGGTCGCCGGTGTTGTGGTGGCTGGCGTGGCGGATACGGTAGATCGCCGGATCACGCAGATTGATGTTGCCGGCGGCCATGTCGATGCGCGCCCGCAGGATGTGCGCGCCGTCCGGAAACTCGCCCTGCTGCATGCGTTTGAAGAGGTCCATGCTTGCCGCGGCGCTGCGCTGGCGAAACGGCGAATTGGCACCCGCTTCGGTGAGCGTCCCGCGGCTGGCACGCATCTCCTCGGCGCTCTGGCTATCGACGTAGGCGTGGCCGCTGCTGATCAGGTATTCGGCAAACTCGACCATCCAGTCGAAGTAGTTGGACGCAAAATAGAGATTGCACTCGCTGTCTGTCGACGCTTCGGCGAGCGGACCTTGCCAGGAAAAGCCGAGCCAATGCACGGCATCGACGATCGAATCGACGTATTCCTGCTCTTCCTTCTCCGGGTTGGTGTCGTCGAAGCGCAGGTGGCAGCGACCACCGTAGTCCTGCGCCAGCCCGAAGTTCAGGCAGATCGACTTGGCGTGGCCAAAGTGCAAATAGCCGTTCGGCTCCGGCGGAAAGCGCGTGCGGATTTTCGCCGCGTCGAGCGCACCGGCAAGTTGCTGTGCGGCCGGCCCGGGCTGGCCCGACCATCTGCGCGCCGCATGCTTGCCGGCGGCGAGATCGGCTTCGATGAGGTTACGGATAAAGTTGCTGCTGGCGACTGCTGAGGTGCTCGCCGCACTACTGCTGGGCTCCTGGCTCACGGGGCGGTCCTTGATTCGAGAAGCCTTGCATTTTACCCGTCCGGGCTGGCAGCACCGCCGCTTTTCGCAGCCTGCGCATGCGCACGCGCTTCGAAGGCGCTGACCATGCCGGCAGCCATCGGCATGACCAGCAGCTGAATCACCGGCATCAGCAGAAACGAACGTGTCTCGCAGTCAAGCGCAAAGTCGACGTGGCAGCGATCATCGCCGAACGGCGTGAAGGCCCAGCGGATGTCGAAGTGCGCGAACGAGCGGTCGTTGGAACGTATGCTGATCTTGTGCGGGCGATCGAGCTCGGTGCGCGTGCGGAAGCGATGCAACAGTAGCCCGAGCGCCAGGCTCTGCTCGGTTTCGTAGGCCGCTTCTTCGCGGCGAACGATCTTCGCATCGGCGATCAGCGGCACGAACTGGGGATAGCTTTCGACATCGGCGACGACATCGAACAGGTACTCGGCGGCGAGCGCAATAGCGCGGCTTTCACGGTGGGTTGCCATGGGCTGCTGCCTCCTGTTTTCCGTTTCACTGCGCGCTTGCGTGCTCGGAGCCGGACAGCGCAGGGCACAGCATCACGAGCTGGGCACGGCTGCCTGACGACACCCCGCACGCATAACAGCAGTGATCTGGAAAGCGAGTTTCTTGGCGATAGCCCGGGCCTCGTCTGCCGGGAACACGTCATAGAGTGAAGCCGGTTTGTGGGTGTTCAGGTTATCGAGCACCACGCGAATGCTTTTCGCCACGGGGAAGGGGGCAACCAAGTGCTTCATGGCGTGCGCAAAATCGATCTTGGTTCGGCGTTCGGTGATCAACACCTCGCGCCAGCCGCGTGCTGGCTTGGATATCATCATCAGGTCGCGAACGCCATTGCGTTGCTATTCCACGTCAAAGGGCGCCGGTGCGCCGGGTTCCACGAGAATGGGCTTACCAACGATCATGACAGTCGAGATACCCCGGATGATGAAAGTCATGACCGTTAATGTGAAAGTCGCGCAAAAAAAACAAACCCCGCTGGCGCGGGGCCTGCCCAGGCACAGAATTGTTCAGTGCTTGCGCCGCGACACCCGGATTCCGACAAGGCCCAGGCCAAGAAGTGCAAGCATGGCGGGTTCCGGCACCTTAGCATCACCTCCGTAGATCCGCGTCCCTTGTTGTACAACGCAGCAAGTGTCACTCAAGATCGGATCGCTGGCGTCGATAAAGTTGCCATTGTTACCGAAAAGGCCACCGCCCAGGCTGGTCAGGCCGTTTTGCGTCACCGTCGTACCGGGAAGCAGCCAGTGATAGGTGAACTCTTCGTCGGATATTACACCGAAGTAGTAGGTGGTGTTTGCAGTCAGCGCCAAGGAGAATAGTGGCGAGTCGTACCACTGTAATTCAACTCCGGCGCTCGTCGCTTGAAGCCCAGATTGATAGAGTCGTGTTCCGTCCGGCAAAAAGATTGCGAAGTTCAGATCGCCAGCATTTTGCAGTTGCCCGAAGACGCCGAACTGGTCGATGCTGACCGGTGCTGCGCCAACATCGATGCGCGCAAGAATGCCGGAGTTTGCAGAGCGCGTCTCGTCTACCGCTTCGGAAGGCTCGGACGGGTTACCGGCAAGGTTGTCAATCAATAGCAAACCGGCATTCGCGGGCGACGAAAGGGAGGCTGCTATAGCCGCTATAGCCGCTATAGCAGCCAGTTTATGGGCAGCCCCGAGAAGTTCTTTCAGCATGATTATTCTCCTAGCAAGTTTGGATTGAACGGCTGCGACGGATTTGTGATGAATTGGTCAATATCTTTCCACGGATAGCCGCAACTCAACACGCAAAAAGCGTGCCAGATAGTGCTTTTATCATGTAAACAATGACCTGATGAAGTATGGTCAGCCGGACGTTCCGGATGTGTAAAAAATCCCGACACGCGTGGCGGCCCCACAACACACCGGCGCAAATGAGACCCAATGCCTCGGCGCTCACGAAACCTGACCTTTTTCGTTCACTAAAACGGATTCAGCAGACCGCCGCCGTGGCGTGGCGCGGATGCACACCGATGAACTTGCCGGCGACGATGCTGGCGGCAAGCTCGACGGTCAGCGACAAACGCAGGAAGGCGAAGCCGTTGTTGCTGTCGAGGTTCGCGAGCCTCAGCTTGATCGCCGCCTGCTGGATCTTGTCCAGCGTCGCAGCAGCGCCAAGGACGCCGGTCTCGACCACCGCCAGAAACGCATGGAAGTTGGCGACCGACCCCCAGGCGGCGGTGACAGTACCGGCGGCCTGGCAGGCGGGGTCGATGGTGGCGAGAATCGACAGTGTTTCGCTGCCCTTGGTGTTGGTCTGCATGGACGTCTCCTGCGGAAAACAGAGGGGGGAGAAGGGAATCGAGAACCACGGCGGGCACGACGGCCCCGAGAGGGTTCGCGACTCGCTCAGCGCGCGGTGAGTTGGATGCAGGGCGAGAGCGTGTTGGCCTCCCTTGGCCGGGGCGATCGGGTTCTGCATCTGCGATTGGCCGTCCATGCGGAAGGTGGTGCGAAACGCCGTCAGGTCGGCGTCGAAGTAGAGGTGCATCGACATCGCCGTGAAAAAGCTGCCGCCTTGACAAGCATTTCCCTGGCGGGTAGATTCGCCTCCTGCCCGCGTCAGCATGCCGGGTTTTCGCCGATTTGACGTAAACAGATTGCGGGCGCGTTAAAAATTGCGGGCGCGTTAAAAATCCCGCTACCGGTCATGACCTGTCGAGAGACCCCAACTCATGAAAGTCATAATCGCCCCTCTTCCCCGGGCTCTTCTCGTACGGTGGGAGAAGGGAGATTCGTGATTCGCGATTGGCGATTCGCGTACGCGACTTTCACATTGAAGCGAGGCCCGCACCAAGACCCGTTGAGCTTTTCGCCGACGGGTTTTTTGTTTTGTAGCGCCGCAACCGTACACAAGGGATAGCCATGCAGCCGGACCGTACCGCCGAACTCAAAGCCTGCCTCGAAAGGAAAATTCTCGTTCTCGACGGCGCCATGGGCACGATGATCCAGCGTCATCGGCTGCAGGAGGCGGATTACCGCGGTAGCCGCTTCGCCGCGCATCCCCACGACCTGAAAGGCAACAACGACCTCCTGGTGCTGACCCAGCCCGATCTGATCCGCTCGATTCACGCCGAGTACTTGTCGGCTGGCGCGGACATTATCGAAACCAACACCTTCAATTCGACCAGCGTCTCGCAGGCCGACTACCACCTCGAAGCGATCGTGCACGAGCTGAACGTCGCCGGCGCCCAACTGGCGCGCGCGGTGTGCGACGAGTTCACCGCGCGCGACCCGAGCCGGCCGCGCTTCGTCGCCGGCGGCCTCGGACCGACCTCGCGCACGGCGTCAATCTCGCCCGACGTCAACGATCCGGGTTACCGCAACACCAGCTTCGACGAACTCGTCGCCACCTACAGCGAAGCCGTGCGCGGACTGTGCGAAGGCGGCGTCGACCTGATCCTGGTCGAAACCGTGTTCGACACGCTGAACGCCAAAGCCGCGCTCTTTGCGGTCGAGCAGTACTTCGAACAGGTGGGACGGCGTTGGCCGGTGATGATCTCGGGAACCATCACCGACGCCTCCGGGCGGACGCTATCCGGGCAGACCGCGGAAGCGTTCTGGAACTCGCTGAGCCACATTCGGCCGCTGAGCTTCGGCCTCAACTGCGCGCTCGGCGCCGCCGAATTGCGCCAGTACGTCGAAGAGTTGTCGCGGATTTGCGATTGTTTTGTTTCGGCCTACCCCAACGCCGGCCTGCCGAACGCTTTTGGCGGTTACGACGAGACGCCGGAGCAGCTCGCCGCGGAAGTTTCCGACTGGGCCAGGCAGGGTTTTGTAAACATCGTCGGCGGCTGCTGCGGCACCTCACCCGAACACATCGCCGCGCTCAGCAAGGGCGTCGCCGGGGTCAGGCCGCGGCGCCTGCCGCAAGTCGAGCAGAAGCTGCGCCTCTCGGGCCTCGAGCCCTTCAACGTCGGCAAGGACTCGCTGTTCGTCAATGTCGGCGAGCGCACCAATGTCACCGGCTCGAAAGCCTTCGCGCGGATGATTCTCGAAGGCCGTTTCGACGACGCACTGGCGGTCGCCCGCCAGCAGGTCGAGAACGGCGCGCAAGTGATCGACATCAACATGGACGAGGCAATGCTCGACTCGAAGGCGGCGATGGAGCGCTTCCTGAAGCTTATTGCCAGCGAGCCGGACATCTCGCGCGTGCCGATCATGATCGACTCGTCGAAGTGGGAAGTCATCGAAGCCGGCCTCAAATGCATCCAGGGCAAGGGCATCGTCAACTCGATCTCGATGAAGGAGGGGGAGGCCGAATTCCTGCGCCAGGCGCGGCTGGCGCGGCGCTACGGCGCGGCGGTGGTGGTGATGGCTTTCGACGAAAGCGGACAGGCCGACACCTACGCGCGCAAGACCGAAATCTGCGCCCGTGCCTACCAGCTGCTCACCGAGCAGGCAGGCTTCCCGCCCGAGGACATCATCTTCGACCCGAACATTTTCGCCATCGCCACCGGCATCGAAGAGCACAACAACTACGCCGTCGACTTCATCGAGGCCTGCAAGTGGATTCGCGCCACGCTGCCGGGTGCGCAGCTCTCGGGTGGCGTTTCCAACGTCTCCTTCTCGTTCCGCGGCAACGACGCGGTGCGCGAAGCGATCCACACCGTCTTCCTGTATCACGCGGTCAAGGCCGGCCTGTCGATGGGCATCGTCAATGCCGGCATGCTCGGGGTCTACGATGACCTCGACCCGGTGCTGCGCGACAAGGTCGAAGACGTGGTGCTCAACCGCAGCCCCGAGGCCGGCGAAGCGCTGGTCGAGTTTGCGCTGACGGTAAAGGAGGGCAAGGCCAGAGACAGCGGTCCCGATTTGAGCTGGCGCGAGCTGCCGGTCGAGGAGCGCCTGACGCATGCGCTGGTCAAGGGCATCAACAACTTCGTGGTGGGCGACACCGAAGAGTGTCGCGCGGCGCTGGAAGCCGCCGGGAAACCACCGCTGTCGGTCATCGAGGGGCCCTTGATGAACGGCATGAACGTCGTCGGCGACCTCTTCGGCGCCGGCAAAATGTTCCTGCCGCAGGTGGTCAAATCGGCACGGGTGATGAAGCAGGCGGTCGCCCACCTGATTCCCTATATCGAAGCCGAGAAGCTGCGCACCGGGGTCAGCAGCAAAGGCAAGATCGTCGTCGCCACGGTCAAGGGCGACGTGCACGACATCGGCAAGAATATCGTCGGCGTCGTCCTCGGCTGCAATGGCTACGACGTTGTCGACCTCGGGGTGATGGTCTCCTGCGACAAGATCCTGCACGCCGCCCGCGAACACGGCGCACAGGCAGTCGGCCTGTCGGGCCTGATCACTCCGTCGCTCGAGGAGATGAGTCACGTCGCCAGCGAAATGCAGCGCCTGGGCTTTGCCGACGGCGTTGATGGCGGCCCTGCCGTGCCGCTGCTGATCGGCGGCGCGACGACCAGCCGCGCGCATACGGCGATCAAGATCGCGCCGAACTACAGCGGACCGGTGATCTACGTCCCTGACGCCTCGCGCGCCGTCGGCGTCGTCACCCAACTGCTGTCGATCGACCGCGCCGCCAGCTACAAGGCCGAAGTCGCTGCCGACTACCAAAAGCTGCGCGCGCAGCACGCAAACAAGAAGGGCATCCAGCTGGTGACCCTTGCCGCAGCGCGCGACAACCGTTTTTCGGATGACGCCGAGGCGGCCTACAAACCTGTCGCACCGAATAAGCCCGGCCTGCACGTCCTGCGCGACATCGACCTGGCGACGCTGGCCGAGTTCATCGACTGGGGACCGTTTTTCCAGACCTGGGATCTGGCCGGCAGCTTTCCGAAAATTCTCGATGACGCGCTGGTCGGCGAGACGGCGCGCGAAGTCTATGCCGACGCACAGAAGATGCTGCAGACGATCATCGAGGAAAAATGGCTGAGCGCCAACGCTGTCTTCGGGCTCTTCCCGGCCAACGCCGTCGGCGACGACATCGAGATTTATGCCGACGAAGCGCGTAACGAACGCTTGATGAGCTGGCACAACCTTCGCCAGCAACAGGAGCGCCCCGCGGGCAAGCCGCACTACTGTCTGAGCGATTTTGTCGCTGCGCGGGGTACGCCGGACTGGCTGGGCGCCTTTGCCGTCGGCGCCGGCTTTGGTATCGAAGCCAAGCTCGCCGAGTTTGCCGCCGCCCACGACGACTACCGCGCGATCCTCCTGAAAGCGCTCGCCGACCGCCTCGCCGAAGCCTGTGCCGAGTACTTGCACGCGCAGGTGCGCCGCGATTACTGGGGCTACGCCAGCGACGAGACACTGGACTGCGCGGCACTGATCCGCGAGGACTATCGCGGCACCCGGCCGGCTCCCGGCTACCCGGCCTGCCCCGACCATACTGCCAAGCGCGCCCTCTTCGCGCTGCTCGACGCGCCCGCCAACACCGGCATGGGCTTGACCGAGAATTTCGCGATGACGCCAGCGGCGGCAGTTGCCGGCTTCTATCTGGCGCACCCGCAGGCGCGCTACTTCGCGGTCAGCAAGATTGCCCGTGACCAGCTCGAAGACTGGGCCGAGCGCGCCGGCTTCAGCGTCAGCGAAGCCCAACGCTGGCTGGCACCTCTGCTCTAGGCGACGAGCGGGAGGGGGCAGCGATGAGCGCACCAGGGCTGCCCGACTTCGTCGCACGTGACGTCGACCTTGGCATGCGCACGACGCTGCGCTTGCCGGGCCGGGCTGCCTTGCACGCGGAAATCCACACCAGCACGCAACTGGCAATGCTTGCCGGCAACCACCGATGGCGTCGCTTCGTTCTCGGCGCCGGCAGCAATCTGGTACTCACCGGCGACTTCGATGGCCTGCTGCTGCAAATGGCGATTCGCGGTCGCGAGCTGATCGGTGAAGACGACGACGCCTGGTACGTCCGTGCCGGTGCCGGCGAAAATTGGCATCAACTGGTGCTGTGGACACTGGCGCAGGGCTGGCCCGGGCTCGAAAATCTGGCGCTGATTCCGGGCACGGTCGGCGCCGCGCCGATCCAGAACATCGGCGCCTACGGACTGGAAGTCGGCGAGCGCCTGCATGCCCTCGAAGCCATCGACATGCAGACCGGCAGAACGCTGCGACTCGCTCACGCCGACTGCCGTTTCGCCTACCGTGACAGCGTCTTCAAGCAGGAAGGCTGGCATCTGGATGGGCAACGGGTGATCACGCGGGTGACCTTCCGCCTGCCGAAAGCCTGGCAGCCACTACTCGGCTACAGCGATCTCGCCACCGAACTCGAAGGGCAGCGGAGCAGCGACGCGAACGACTCGCCGAACACTCGGCCGGACAGCCATCCGAACGGCCACCCGCAGGGCCAAGCGGACAGCCAGGCCACTGCCTGGCAAATCGCCGAGGCGGTGATCCGCGTCCGCAGCCGCAAGCTGCCCGACCCGGCAACGCTGCCGAACGCCGGCAGCTTCTTCCACAACCCGGTGGTCGGCGCCTCGCTCGCCGAACAATTGGCGATTGCACATCCGGGTCTGCCGCGCTATCCGCAGCCCGACGGCCGCATCAAACTGGCCGCCGGCTGGTTGATCGAGCGCAGCGGCTGGAAAGGTCGGGATCTGGGCCGCGTCGGGATGTACGAGAAGCAGGCGCTGGTACTGGTCAATCGCGGCGCGGCGTGCGGCGCCGAGGTGATGGCGTTGGCGCAAGCCGTGCAGGGGGATGTCCGCGAACGCTTCGCCGTCGAGCTCTTGCCCGAGCCGGTTTTTCTCTGAATGCTGAATGCCGGGCCGAAGGCCTTCGACAGTCCGCCTGTGGAGGACCCTGCGCTCAGACCGGCACGACACTGCCACAAAGCTCGATGAACTCGCCGTCCTGAAAACAGGCGCCAACGGTGTGCTCTTCATCCCAGAGCGTCGTGTAGGCCAATTCGGTGCTCACTTTTCCATCCACAAAAGCAAGCGACACGGACACCAGCGATACCGCCCCCCAGACTTCACGGGCGTCCACCAGCTTGGGAAATGCGGCGCCGGCTTCGCTCAGCTCACCCCTGGCCAGGGACTCGGCATACGGGCCGTAATGCTCCAATAGCGCCTGTTCGATGCTTGGCCGCCAACCGGCAAACTGCGTGGCGACTTCGCGTGCCGCCTGCAAGGCCGGCGCGTCGGGCTCGCTGCGCGTGCCGGAGATCGCCAGCGGGACGTTTTCATCGCTGCCGAGGCTGATCGATCCGCGCCAATGGCCGCGGGAGCGCAAGAGCTCGCCAAGCTGTGGATCGCGGAACGGTGCTGATTTGAAAAGATCGAACATGGCTTTTGCTCCGTGCTAAACAGGCATACAGAGTGAATCGCGGCAATTGCCGGGGGTGACAGCAGCGTCCGCTGAATGAGAAGCCGCTCGCCGGGTATTAGGGGCATCAAAATGCCTCGTCCGGCCGCAGGAAGCGCCATTGCCCAAGCGGCAAGTCAGCCAGTCGGACCGCACCGATGCGGACTCGCTTGAGGCCGCAGACACGCAGGCCGACGAGCTCGCACATGCGCCGGATCTGGCGTTTTCGCCCCTCGCGGAGCACGAAGCGCAGCTGATCATCGTTCAGCCATTCGACCTTGGCCGGCTTGAGCTGGCGGTCGTCAAGGCTGAGGCCGTGATTCAACAGCGCCAGGCCTTTGTCGTCAAGCTGACCTTCGACACGAACCAGATACTCCTTGTCGATGCAGCTCTCCTGACCGATCAGCTGGCGCGCCACGCGCCCATCCTGAGTAAGCACCAGCAAGCCGGTCGAATCGATATCCAGGCGGCCGGCCGGTGCCAGGCCCTTCAAGCATGAAGGATGGAATACTGGCGTGTCCGGCGTGCAGCGCTGATTTTCGGGTTGAACCAGGGTAACCGCTGGCGTGAAGCCGGGCTCCGGCTGCCCGGAAACATAGCCCATCGGCTTGTGCAGCAGGATCGTCATTCGGCTTTGCTGCTGCGCCTGCGCCTCCTTGTCGAGAACGATTACCGCCGCCGGATCAGCGCGAGTGCCGAGTTCGCTGACCCGACGGCCATCGACGAAGACCCAGCCGCGCACGATATAGTCGTCGGCGTTGCGGCGTGAACAGAGACCACGCTCGGCCATCAGCTTGGAGATCCGGACACCCGTCTGGGGAGCGCTGCTCGCTACCGCGGCAGGCTTCGCTGGCGCCGGAATGCGGGCCGGCAGTGCCGCCCCGTTCGACGCTACAGCCGATGGCAAGCGCGCCGGAATCCGGCGCACTTTTGGCGGCGCCTTGACGTCGGCCGCTGCTGGCGCGCGCGACGCCTCCGCGGCTGCCGCTGGCGGCTTACTCGAACCGCCGCCGCGGCGGCTTGCCGCCGCCCGAGTGCCCGGTGCTCCGCTGGGGGTCTTGCGTGGCCGATCGGCCATCAATCAGGCGATGTCCAGCAACTCGATTTCGAAAACGATCTTGGCGTGCGGCGGAATCAGGTTGCCGGCACCGCGTGCCCCGTAAGCTAGATCGGCAGGGATGGTGAGCCGACGAACGCCACCTACGCACATCCCCGGGACGCCTTCGTCCCAACCGGCAATCACATGTTTTCCGTCGAGCGGAAAACGGAAGGGCTCGTTGCGATCGACGCTCGAGTCGAACTTCGTACCGTCGGCAAGCCAGCCCGTGTAATGCACGATAACGTGCTGGCCGGAACACGCAACAGGGCCACTGCCGGCAATGATGTCCTCGAACTGCAGGCCGCTGGGGGTGGTGACGATGGGCATGTGAGATCCTTGTGAACGAAAAAAACCGCAGTTTAGCCCAGCAAGCCACGAAAAGGGCCATTTTCGCGCATTTTGCCAGGTCTCCACCGGGCGCCAGGGGGGTAGCTTTTTGGCATATTCGTTCCTGGCAGCCGGAGCAGGGCCGCGAAGCCATATCAAACTAATGGATACCCTCGCCCGCTCGGTGTGCGATCCGGTAAGATGGGAAAAAACTAGGGCAAGGAACACGAACAATGCATGCATCATCGCTCAGTGAGCCGGTCGTTACCGACCGGGAAGCCCTGCAGGAGTTCATCGACATCCTGTGGGAATACACGCCGACGATCGAACGCGATGTCGCTCGCCTCAAGAACCATCCCACCGAACACGCGGTCGTTGGCAACCTGTTCCGCACTCTGCACAACATAAAAGGCGACGCAGCACTGTGCAGGGTAGAAGTGGCAGTGGCCATCGTTCACCCGATGGAATCGGTTCTGGTGCGGGTACGAAACGGTGATCTACCGTTCACCAATGCCATTGCCGAAGCCACACTATTGACCATCGACCGCCTGGAACTGGCAGTTGAACGGCTATCCTCGGAGCAAACACTCGCTGGACTGCAGCTGCAACTCCTGATCGAGGGCTTGGAAAAGCTGGCCGCGGCAACGCCATCGGAACTGGACGCCTGTGTCGCCGACCTCATCGAAGCGGTTACCGGCAAGCGCCCAGTCACGGTTGCGGTCAAGGCCCCCGCAGCGCAACGCAAGCCGGGCGACGCTTCCCGATCACAAACGGCCGACGACCTGCTTTTCTTCCTGACGCTGGCCAATCAGTTCGAAATGCGCTCGCCGCGTTTCGCCGGCCGTACCATGCGCATCCTGCGCCTGGCGCTGGAAACCAATCAAATGGCCGGCAATCCGATTGACCCGGTGCAGCTGGAAGCCGCCATCTACATGCACGACGTCGGGATGATGTTTCTTCCCGAATCGGTGTGGCTCAGGGCCAGCGCACTGACCCCCGCAGAGCAACGCATCATGCGCGCACACCCTGAGTATGCCGCCGGCCTGCTGTCGCGCATGGAGAGCTGGGCGGCCGCCGCCGCGATGGTCGCCCAACACCATGAAACGCCCTTCGGCAAGGGTTACCCGGGCGCGCTTACGGGGGAACAAATCTGCCCTGGTGCCAAGGTCCTGGCCATTGTCGATGCCTTCGAGGCGGTGATGTTGAAGCACACCGAGCGCGGCCGCAAGCGTTCGCTGTTGCGGGCCATCGCCGAAGTCAACGCCTGCGACCAGCAGTTTGCGCCGGAATGGATCGAGCCCTTCAACCAGGTGATACGACGTGCCGCTGAAAGCCGATGACTGATTTAGCAACAGCCGACCTGGAGCGTCGCTTCGCGGGTATCGCCCGCTTGTACGGGACGGCCGCGCTGCAGCGCTTTCAGCGCGCGCATATCGCCGTCGTCGGCGTCGGCGGCGTCGGTTCCTGGGCTGCCGAAGCACTGGCACGCTCGGCAATCGGCAGGATCACGCTGATCGATCTGGACATGGTCGCCGAATCCAACGTCAACCGCCAGGTGCACGCCCTCGACGGCGAGTTCGGCAAGGCCAAGGTCAGCGCCATGGCACAGCGCATCCAGGCCATCAATCCGGCCTGCGTGGTCAAGGAAGTCGAGGATTTCGTAACCCCGGAAAACGTCGATACGCTCCTCGCTGGCCCCTTTGATTATCTGATCGACGCCATCGACCAGGTGCGCACCAAGGCGGCGATGATCGCCTATGCCCGACGTTGCGCGCTGCCGCTGATCACCGCCGGTGGTGCCGGCGGCCAGATTGACCCGACACGAATCCAGATCGCCGACCTGGCTTTGACCATCCAGGATCCCTTGCTCGCCAGGCTGCGCGCGCTATTGCGCAAGGACTACGCGTTCACCAGGGAGGCAAAGAAGAAGTTTGGCATCGCGGCGGTCTTCTCGAGCGAAGCGCTACGCTATCCGGAAGCCGCCACGACCTGTGATCAAGCGCCGGTGCTCAGTGGCCTGAGCTGTGCCGGCTACGGTTCATCGGTCTGCGTCACCGCCACCTTTGGCCTGCTGGCCGCCGGGGAAGTGCTCAGGGTCCTGGCCAGCACCGCTGGTGCAGTGCCCGACCGGGGCTGCGCGTAAGCCTAAGGCCGGGTCTTTGCTGACGGCAGCCCGGCAACGGGCCGCCGGTCAGCCGATCACGACCCGATTCTTGCCGGCCTGCTTGGCCGCGAACATCGCCTCGTCGGCACGTTTGCTGACCGAAGCCTGGGTATCACCGGCGCGCAACTCGCTGAGGCCAGCGCTGAAGGTGATCAGCTGTCGGTTGTTGTCGTGCAGGAAGATGCGCCGGGTGAGCTCACGTTGCAGGCGAACCAGCGCCGTCTGCGCGTCCTCGAGCTGCGTGTCCGGCAGCAGGATGATGAACTCCTCGCCGCCAAAACGAGCCACCGTGTCCTGCGGCCGAATGGTCTCGCGAATGACCGTGGTCAAATGGATCAGCGCTGCATCACCGGCGTCGTGCCCGAGTGTGTCGTTGAGCTTCTTGAAGTTGTCGATGTCGAGCAAGGCGACGCAGAGGGTCGATTGGCGGCGCTGCGCGCGCGCCGTCTCCTTCTCGAAAGCTTCTTCAAGACCGCGGCGGTTGAGCGCCCCGGTGAGCTGGTCGTGACGAACCAGGGTGCTGGCTTTGTCGAGTTCGACCTGCAATTCGCCGATACGCTGCTCGGCTTCGTCGACACTCTGTTTGGCACTCCGCAGCTCATCACGCGAGCGCTGAGCGTTAAGCTGGATGATTTTCGTCTCGCGAATCACTTCCGCGAGTACGTCTTCCAGCTCGGAGATGTCTTCGGCCGCGCTGATGCGGTCAGCGCAGATTTCGATCTTGTCGTGATACTCCGAAGTCGAATCGGCAAACTCGGCCAGGTGATCGACGAAACCGGCCAGCATCTGCTTAAGGTTTTCGCGCGCTTCGTTGAGGCTGTGCTTCAACTGCCCCTGCTTGAAAATCACTTCCCTGAGCCGATTCTCGGCGTCACCGATCGAGCGCAGGCTCAACGGGCCGGCAACAATTTCCCTAACGATCGCGATCTGTCCAGCAAGCCAACGGTCCTCGACGACCAGCTCGCCGACGTTCTCGATCAGCAACTGCAGCAGATTGAGCAGACCAGCGCGCAGCTCGACGCGATCTTCGGCGAGCAGCTCAAGGCGGAAAGCAAAACGCTTGATGCCTGCCTGCAAGCCCTCCATCGCTGCACGCGAGGTGGCCGTGCGCAGCTTGTGCGCCAGGGCTGTCGCGTCGGCCACCAACTCCGGCTCGTCCTGCAGCAGTGAGGGAACGAGCACCGCTAGCGTGTATGCGAAGATTTCGCTCAGTTCGGCCGACAACTGGGCAGCCAGATCACTGCTCTGCAGCGCTTTCTTAGCCGCAGCAAGGTCCGCCGGCGACGACGACTTGGCCACCAGCGCAGGCGTCGCTTTCTCGTCCTCGACGAGGGGGATTTCGTCAGCCATCGGCGCATTCAGCGACCACGAGCGGAGCAAGCTCTGCAGACGTGTGAAAAGCAGCTCGCTGTTGCCAGCGGCGCCGGCCAGCAGGCGCTCGAATGCCTCGCGCTTGCGGGCGACGGTAAGGCCCGCCTGCTTGCCCTCCCACTGCCGCAGAAAGTCGCCGAACAGCTCACTCCAGGGTAGATCCTGTTCCTTGCCAAGCTGCGCGAAAAGCTCGCCCAGGCCGCGCTTGAGCTCCTCCCAGGTCTTGCCCTTGAAGGCCTGCTCGAAACGCTTCAGCAAGCGCTGCTGCGCCGGCTTTTCTCTTGGTAGCGCATTGAGCAGAGCCTTCAGCTCACGCTCCGGAAACGGCGTCGCGGCGGCGGCTGAAATACCCGCGATCTCATGGTAGAGCGCCTGATAGTTTTCGGGTGACGGCGACATGCGCCTGCTAGCCAACAGGCGAAAGGCTTCGCGGGCAATTTCTGACGGATTCGTGAGAGTTGGCATGAGCTTCCATCAACAAGACATACGGATCGCGGCATTCTAACAGCGTGCCCACCGGGGAGAAAGCATGCCGCACAGCGGAAGTCACGATAGATCAAACACCTGGCGACGACGAGCAGGAGCCCTCCCTGGCTGCGCGGGCCATCGGCCAGCAAGCCATCGGGCCAGCACGTCGACCCCAATCAGCCCGCGTGCAGGCGCTTCCGTGGCTACCCCAGGATTGCGATTCGGCTATAATCAGCGCCTCGACAGAATTACCCCGCCTCCGTAGCATGAAGGTCGTGCAGTTGATTTGTAATCATCAGGTGTTGGTTCGATTCCGACCGGAGGCACCATTAAAAACAAGTAGTTAGCCCGGATCACAAGGCCGGGCTTTTTGTCGTCTGCAGAAAAGTAGGCGCATAGCAGGCGGATTCGAGCATTCCGAATCTATCCCGCCAAAGAAAAACCCGACGCTGGGCCGGCTCGGTGCCTGATTGGCGCAGGCCTTGCGGGGTGACGTTTCCTGCCGGCTTGGGTGCGTGGCCGTCGATGGTGCCGAGGCGACCCGAGCCGTCAATCGCGCAATGACGTGGCCAGACGTTCTGCCCCGGCCCTTGGCGGCTAACTGGAGAAGCCAGCCCCGAAGGGCGAGATCCGACGGCGGCAACAGTGGAGCAGCTGCGCGCCATGAGGTCCCTTCAACGAAGCTCACCCCGAAGGGCAAGATGTGACCTTCCACCGTCGACACGCGGCCGTCGGCCGCCTTGTCGCATTGACGCTGATCCCGGCGGCGTCGATGACAGCAGCCCTGATAGTGGTGTAGAGGTCGGGCATGCTTGTCTCCTGATCGTTGGCGATAACCGGACTATTAATAGTGTTGAATTCTATCGCATGCCGCCTCAGTAGGCGCTCGTTGTTACATCGCTATGCGCCGCCCCCATGCCGCGAGTGAGCAGGTGCTGTGGCACCGGCAGCCGCCAGTATTAGTACAGGTGGTGCGTTTGCGTAATCTGGCCCGATGGCGCTGCGACGCTTTCCACGGCTCTTGTGGAAGGCTTTTCGGCAGACGGATTCTGTGTGCAGTCGGCGCAGAAGATGGCAAGGCCATGCTATCCAAGAGCCTTGCCCTGGCCAGGGTAGTGCTGCGTTCTGGGGGAAGCGATCTGCTTGTTGCTTCACCAACGAAAGCAGCAGGGGCACACCGAACTTCCGCGGCTGATCCATGGTGATGCTGTTGCCAATGGCGTTGAAAATCTGGTCGGCCGACAGGAAAGCCCAGGGGGACAGCCAGGCCAAACCAGAGCCCGGTCGCAATCCATTGCGGCGACCGGCTGTCGCATGGCTTGTCGCTGGATACGCGACCCAAAGCAAGCTTCGCGAGCGTATGAGCCTGCATCAATCAGCGTCAATCACCAACCTGGCGCCGAGAACAGTAGTGGAAATGGCGCCTACTTGACGCGCTGCAGCTTCGGCCGACCGGCAGGTGGCGGAATCTTCGGCGGCTCGGGCTCGCCATCCTGGCCGGGAACAGGGGTGCTGCCTTCCGCTTCAGCGACCGCCCCTGCGGGCTCCGGCTCGAAGGCCATGCCGCCACCGTTTTCACGGGCGTAGATGGCGGCAACGTTGCCGATCGGCACCAGCAGGTCGCGTGCGACGCCGCCGAAGCGGGCCTGAAAGGTGATGACGTCGTTGCCGATCTCGAGGCGTCCGGTCGCTTCGTAGTCGAGATTCAGGACGATCTGGCCATCGCGAACATGTTCCATCGGCACGCGCGTGCGCGCGTCTACGCTCACCGCGAGGTAGGGGGTGAAGCCGTTGTCGGTGCACCATTGGTGGATGGCGCGAATCAGATAGGGTTTGGTCGACGGCAGATCCAAGTTCGTTCCCATGCAAAGTGATCGACAATCGGCAGGGCGGCGGCGGACGCCACCGGCGAACGGCGACGCCCTGTGCAGCCTGTGCTGCGCGCTACTTGCGCATCGCTTTTTCGGAGGGCGTCAGCGCGTCGATGAAGCCCTGACGGCTGAAAATGCGCTCGCCGTACTTCAAAAGCGGCAAGGCGGTCTTCGAGAGTTCGATGCCGTAGTGGTCGAGCCGCCAGAGCAGCGGCGCGATGGCCACGTCGAGCATCGAGAACTCTTCGCCGAGCATGTGCTTCTGCTTGACGAATACCGGCGACATCTCGGTGAGACGGTCACGGATCTGCTGGCGAGCGCGGTCGGCTGTCTTGCCATTTTTCTCGAGAGGCTCGATATAAGCGAAAACTTCGCGCTCCATGGTGATCAGCAGTTGCCGCGCCCGCGCCCGCATGATGGGATCGGCGGGCATCAACTGCGGATGTGGGAAGCGCTCATCGATGTACTCGTTGATGATGTTCGGCTCGTAGAGGATGAGGTCCCGCTCGACAAGGACCGGCACACGGCCGTAGGGGTTGATGATGGCAATCTCTTCGGCTTTGGCGAAGAGATCGACATCAATCACCTGGAAATCCATGCCTTTTTCGTAGAGCACAATACGGCAACGGTGACTGAACGGGCAGGTGCTTCCCGAATAGAGATTCATCATGATCAATACCCTCAAAAACGAATCGGCACCGCGGCGGGAGCGAGCGCTTGTCGCGCCCTCGCCGGCGATGCCGTAGCCCGAAACGCGGCGTTATGCTTCAGTTACTTGATGTCTTTCCAGTAATTCTTCTTCATCTTGTAGGCGAAGCCGAAGAGAACCAGGAGATAGGCCAGGACACCGGCACCGAGTTGCTTGCGGAAGCCGGCATCCGGCTCCGCCGCCCAGACCAGGAAGCCGACCAGATCGGCAACGGTCTTGTCGTACTCGGCGGGCGTTTGCGTGCCGGGAGTGGCCAGTTCGAGATGGTGATCGCTGTTCAGAACCTGTATCCCCTGCAACTGCCAAAGAGCGTGCGGCATGCCAACGTTCTCGAAAACCAGGTTGTTCCAACCGGTCGGCCGCTTTTCGTCGCGGTAGAACGAGCGCAGATAGGTGTACAACCAGTCGGCACCGCTACCGTCCTCGGAAGCACGCGCACGGGCGACCAGAGACAGATCGGGCGGCGTCGCTCCGAACCAGATTTTCTGCTCGGCAGGGCGGGCGGCAACGCGCATCTTCTCGCCGATCTTGTCAGCCGTAAACAAGAGGTGATCCTTGATCTCCTGCTCGGAAAGGCCGATCTCGGTCAGGCGGTTGTAGCGGACGAAGCTCAAGCCGTGGCAGTTCATACAGTAGTTGACGAAGGTCCTGGCGCCGCTTTGCAGGGCGGCATTGTCGCGCTGCACTTCCGGTGCCTTTTCAAGATGAAGAGCGGCGCCGCTGGCAAAGGCAATGGCCGGAGCGACGAGCAATGCAGTGAGCAATTTTTTCATTTTGTGCTTTCCTTTACATCGTCACGCGATCAGGTTCCGGCTTGTACTTGTCGATCTTCGACCACCACGGCATGGTCAAAAAGAAGAGGAAGTAGTACAGGCTGAGAATCTGCGCCACCGGAGCACCGGGAATGACGCCGAAGAAAGCGTAGGACGGTGCTTTCGTGCCAAGGAAGCCAAGGATGAAAAAGGAGATCACGAAGATCGTCAGCAGGGTCTTGAAGATCGGACCACGATAACGGATCGACTTGACCGGGCTACGGTCCAGCCACGGCAGGAAAGCCAGGATCACGACACCGCCACCCATCGCCACGACACCCCAGAACTTGGCGTCGATGCCGAAAAGCGGCCAAACCATCGCCCGCAGGAGCGAGTAGTAAGGCGTGAAGTACCAGACCGGGGCGATGTGCGCCGGGGTCTTCAGCGGATCGGCGGGGAGGAAGTTGTTGTACTCGAGGAAGTAGCCGCCGCCTTCGGGAGCGAAGAAAACGATGATCGAGAAGACCATCAGGAAGACCACCACGCCGACGATATCCTTCACCGAGTAGTAGGGGTGAAAGGGGATGCCGTCGAGCGGAATGCCTTCGGGGGTCGTGCGCTTCTTGATTTCGACGCCGTCCGGGTTGTTCGAACCGACTTCATGCAGCGCTAGGATGTGCGCGGCAACGAGGCCGAGAAGGACCAAGGGCACGGCAATGACGTGGAAGGAGAAGAAGCGGTTGAGCGTGGCATCGCCGACGACGAAATCGCCGCGAATCCAGATCGACAGGGGCTCGCCGACCAGCGGGATGGCTGAGAACAGGTTGACGATCACCTGTGCGCCCCAAAAGGACATTTGCCCCCAGGGCAGCAGGTAGCCCATGAAGGCTTCGGCCATCAGGCACAGAAAGAGCAGCGTGCCAAAGACCCAGATCAGCTCTCGCGGCTGCCGATAGGAACCGTAGAGCATGCCACGAAACATGTGCAGGTAAACAACCAGGAAGAAGGCCGAGGCCCCGGTCGAGTGCATGTAGCGGACCAACCACCCCCAGGGCACATCGCGCATGATGTATTCGACGCTGGCGAAAGCCACCGGAATACCATCGGCGTTGAGCGAGGCGTCCGGCTTGTAGTGCATGACCAGGAAGATGCCGGTAACGATCTGAATGACCAGCACCAGCATCGCCAGCGAACCGAAGAAGTACCAGAAGTTGAAGTTTTTCGGTGCGTAGTACTCGGAGAGGTGGCCGCGCCACATCGACGTCGCCGGGAAGCGGGCGTCAAACCACTCCAGCAGATTGCCCTGCAGGGAACCATCCGACTTGTACTTCTCGAAATTGGTATTCGATGCCATCGCTTAGGCTCCCTTCTTGTGTTCGCCAATGAGGATGCGCGTGTCCGACAAATACATGTGCGGAGGCACCTCAAGGTTGGTTGGTGCCGGCTGGCTCTTGTAGACGCGGCCGGCAAAGTCGAAGTGGGAACCGTGGCAGGGACACAGGAAACCGCCGACCCAGTCGGCAGCCATGCCATCTGCGGGACCATGCTTGAATTTTGCCGAAGGCGAGCAACCGAGGTGAGTACAGATGCCGACGACGACCATGTACTCGGGCTTTATCGAGCGAGTTTCGTTCTTGCAATACTCTGGCTGCATGTCCTTTTCGGACTTGGGGTCGGCCATCTGGTCGTTGAGCGCGGGTAGCGTCTCGAGCATCGGCTTGTTGCGGTTGATGATCCACACCGGTTTGCCTCGCCACTCGACGGTCATCATCTGACCGAGTTCGAGGTTGCCGACATCGACTTCGACCGGCGCACCGGCTGCCTTGGCCCGCTCGGATGGCAGCATGCTGGACAGGAACGGTACTAGCGCGACCAGCGCCCCCGCCCCGCCAACGGCAGCGGTCGCGACGACTAGTCGCCGCCTTCCGCAGTCCACTTTGCTCTCATTGCTCATAGCGCTGATCCCTAGCACGTAATGGAAAGTTGGTACGAACTAAACCGCGGCATTATACGCTAAAGTCGATGCAGAGAAAATTTGCAGCCTTGTCCAAAGTGGTATGAGCCTGAACAGGCGGCGTGTTTCCACTCAAACATGAGCCTGAAAGAAGATGTTGGCGAAGGGCGAAACGGGTTGATCATCCTGAAGATGGTGATCAACATGAACGAAGCACAGCTTCGCACGATCGAGCAGATCGACCAATTTCTCAGCGGCAGCGCCCTCATCGAGTTGTCGACGGCAACGGCACCATGTCCAGGATCGCCAAAGACAAGGAGAAAAGGAAGCACAACGAACGGTATAAGGGCTCTGCCTGGCTCGCGTACAAGAACATCTGGTGAATACTCGACGAACAGCAAGGCGAGTACGCAGCCGTCGGCCTTCACGGGCAGGTGATTCTATATCAATCGCGACGCCGACATGGTCGTCGCCTTCCTCTCGAGTCAGCACGTCGCTTCCGCTGCCGGCAGGAGGGAGCTGAACGGACGCGGTGCGGAGTTCCTCGCCGCGACGCACCTAGCGGGCTTGGCACGGACGATCGCAAGCCGGCGGCGACAGAGCCGCCCGGCCGCCTACGAGACAAGCGGGCGGCGCTCGCGCAGGGCCTGCGCCAGCGTTCCCGCATCGACGTATTCGAGTTCGCCGCCCACCGGCACCCCGCGCGCGATGCGCGAAACGCTGACGCCGCGGCTTTTGAGCATTTCCGAGAGGTAGTGGGCGGTCGCTTCGCCTTCGTTGGTGAAATTGGTGGCGATGATCACTTCGCGCACCACGCCATCGCTGGCGCGCGCCAGCAGGCGTTCGAGGTGCAGTTCGCCAGGGCCGATGCCGTCGAGCGGCGAAACGCGCCCCATGAGCACGTAGTACAGCCCCGCATAGGCGTGCGTCTGCTCCATCATGTTCATGTCGATCGGCGTTTCGACGACACAGAGCTGGCTGGCATCGCGCTTGCTCGACAGGCAGCGGACACAAATTTCGGACTCGGTGAGCGTGTTACAGCGCTGACAGTGGCGCAGGGCGCCAAGCGCCCGCTGCAGCGCATCGGCCAGGCGCCCGGCACCGGCTCGCTCGTTCTGCAACAGGTGGTAGGCCATGCGTTGCGCCGACTTCGGACCAACGCCTGGCAAACAACGCAAAGCCTCGATCAGCGCTTCGAGACTCGACGGAGCGTTCATCAGAAAGGCAGTTTCATCCCGGGCGGCAGATTGAGCCCTGCCGAGAAGCCGGACATGCGCTCCTGAGAGAGCTCCTCGGCGCGCCGTACGCCGTCGTTGAGCGCGGCCGCAACCAGGTCTTCGAGCATTTCCTTGTCGTCCATCACCGACGGATCGATGCTCACCCGACGGACATTGTGGTTGCAGGTCATCAAGATTTTGACCATGCCGGCGCCGGACTGGCCTTCTACTTCAAGCTGGGCCAGCTCGTCCTGCGCCTTTTTCATGTTCTCCTGCATCTGCTGAGCCTGTTTCATCAGGCCGGCGATTCCGCCTTTCATCATCTTTGTTGCCTCGCTCTGGGGTAGGGGGTTTAAACGGGTTTTATGGAAGATTCGATCAGGGTGGCGTCGAACATCTCGATCACCTCGCGGACAAAGCCGTCCTGCTCCACCGCCGCGATTGCGCGATCCTGGCGCTGACGACGATCGCGCTGCACGCTCGCCGCCGGCGTCTCGCCAGTCGTGGCTTCAAGTTCGATCGCCAACTGCAAGGGACCGCCAAAACGCTCGGCCAGTAACTGCTGCAGCTTGTCCTGTGCGGGCTTCATGAGCAGGTGGCGATGTGCTGGGGCGAGACGAAGGGCGATTCGCCCCGCCTGCAATTCGCGCAGTTCACAGTGCTGGGCCAGTTCGCGGGCCATCCCGCCGACGTTGAGGGTAGCCAGGATTTCGTGCCAGTCGCCGGTGGCTGCTGACGTGAGTGGCGGAGACAGCACGGCTGCCACGGCAGCTTTTGCGATCGGTGCAGCCGGCACAACGACCGCCCGCGCTTCGCTTGCTGCCGCCGGGGCTGGTCGGGCGACCGCAGCGGCGCTGGACGACAAGGCGGGCGACGCAGCGGGTGGCACGGCGCGCGATACCGACGCCGGCGAGGGGCTCGCTGGCGAACGCTCGGCGATGGTCGCCGCGTTCGCGCTCGCGCGCGGGTGAGCAGGGGAATCGTCACTGGCCAAGGCCGGGCGGAAAGCGTGCAGGCGCAACAGGGTCATGACAAAACCGGCCTGCTCGTCGGGCGCCAGAGGCAGTTCGCGGCGACCATGGATGGCAATCTGGTAGGCAAGCTGCACGAACTCGGGGTCGAGAGCGGCCGCCAGCTCCTCGAGGCGCAGGCGCTCGGGCAGGTCCTCGGCAATCGCTTGCGGTGCCAGCTGGGCGATCTGCAGGCGAGTGAACAGGGCGGCCATTTCCTGAAGGGCGGCGTCGAAGGACAGGCTGCGGGCTGCCATCTCGTCGGCCACCCGCAACATCGCCGCGGCATCGCCGGCCAGCAAGGCGTCGACAATCGACAACAGGTGATCGAGATCAACGGCACCGAGCATCTCGCGCACCTGCACCTCCTCGACCTTGCCGGAACCATGCGCGATCGCCTGATCGAGCAGCGACAGCGCGTCACGCATACTGCCTGCGGCCGAGCGGGCCAGCAACTGCAGCGCTCCGGCTTCGGCGCTGATCGACTCGGCTTCGAGAACCTGCTTGAGGTGGCCGGCAATCAGCGGCTGCGTCATCTGCTTGAGGTTGAACTGCAGGCAGCGCGACAGAACGGTCACCGGAATTTTCTGGGGATCGGTAGTCGCCAGGATGAACTTGACGTGCTCCGGCGGCTCTTCGAGCGTCTTCAGCATGGCATTGAACGCCGAATTCGAGAGCATGTGCACTTCGTCGATGACATAGACCTTGAAGCGGCCACGGGTCGGCGCGTACACCGCATTCTCGAGCAGCTCGCGCATCTCGTCGACCTTGGTGTTTGTCGCCGCGTCCACTTCGAGCAGATCGACAAAACGCCCGCTGTCGATTTCCTGGCACGCCGAACAGATGCCGCAGGGCGTGGCGCTGACGCCAGTTTCACAATTGAGGGCCTTGGCCAGGATCCTGGCCAGCGTCGTCTTGCCGACGCCACGGGTACCGGTAAAAAGATACGCGTGGTGCAAGCGCTGGGAGGTCAGCGCGTGCGTCAGCGCCCGCACCACGTGCTCCTGGCCAACCAGGCTGGCAAAGCTTCGTGGGCGCCATTTGCGCGCCAGGACTTGGTAACTCATGAGCGGATTCTAGCAGATGGCACTGACGACTCCGGCAGCAGCAATGGACAGAAGCTGACGATTTGCGACCTGCAGAAACGGGGGCATGAGCGGAAGCTTGCGGAAGCTGGAAAGGCGGAAGAAGCCGAAAAAGCTGCAGAAGCGCCGGCGGAAGCAGCAACGAAAGACGCGGCAAAACAAGCGGCAGGCAGAAATGAAGGTGGCGAGCCTTACCCCCGGCACTCACATAAGACGGCTGTGGCTGCTTCCTTCCGGACCTGACCAGGTTGACCATCCTGCGATGCGGGGAGACCCGCCACGAAGAATGCTATCACATCAGCCACCGCCACGTCGGAAATGGCGCTGAAAGTCGTCGATGAAAGCGGCCTGCTGTTCGGCACTGCCTCCCGAGAATTCGATCGCCACCTCGAGACGCGGCAAGCGCAGGATGCCGACCTGCAGGGCCTGCAGAGGACGGCAGCGGATGTCGACGCTGCGCTCGCCCTGTTGCAGATGCCAACAGCCGTCGGCCGGCTGCTGCACCCGCCAGTCAGGTAGCAGCGGTTGTAGCTGGCGCTTGAACTCGGGCAGCGCCAGGGTCATGGCGAATTGCAGCACCAACGCTCCCGAGGCCTAACCGCCGGCGATCGGCGGCCAGATGGCCAGCACATCGCCGGCGATCAGCGCGCGCTCAGCACGCGCTGGCGGGGGAATGAACTCGCCATTGAGAAGCACCAGATGCACCAGACGCGGCGGCAGCGCCCAGGTGGCGATCAGCGCAGCGACGGTGGTCTGCTCGGGAACATCGATGGCGACCGCGTTTGTGCGCCGCGCGTCCGCGGGCAGATAATCCGAAAGAAAAGCGTACAGCTTGAGGGTGATCGGCATGGGGGTGGGTATGGGCGTGGGTATGGCAATGGGCATTACTGCGTCGCCGCCAAACCCTTGGCGAGGTAGGCTTCACTGAGCAGCAGCGGGTTGGCCAGCAAACGCACTTTCCATTCGCCAAGGCGAACCCGCCCCTGAATCAGGCCGCGCAGGACACCGATGTTCTCGCTGTGACCAATGCTGTTGGCGCCGACCAGTTGCTCGCCGTCGAAGACCAGCCGCAGGTAGCGGTACTCGGCTTCGTCGAGCAACTGCGCCGAGCTGCAACCGGGAAACTCCTGCCATTGCCCGAAGGAAGCGGAGATCAGGCCCATGGTGTCGAGGACGTTGAACACGAAGGTGCCGGGCAGGGCTGCCGACTGGCCGGCCATGTTCAGGGCGGCGATGCGCGCCTGCTCGACGGCGTCGGGCTGAATGGCATTGACGACGCGGCGACCGGTGCCGAACTCGACCGCTTCGGCGACATCGCCGGCGGCATAAATGCCGGCGACACTGGTCTGCATCGAATCATCGACAAGGATGCCGATATCGACGGCGACCCCGCTGCCGGCGAGGAAATCGACGTTCGGCTTGACGCCGGTGGCATTGATCAGCGCGTCAACCTCGACACATTCACCATCGTCGAGCGTGACTCGCAAGGCTTCGCCCGCCGGCTCGATGGAAACCACCCGCCGGCCGGTTTTAACCAGCACACCTTTTCCCTCGCACCAGCGACGAATCATCGCCCCGGCCACCTCGTCCATCATGCGCGGCACCATGCGCTCGCCCATTTCGACGACCGTCAGTTGCGGGCCGCGCGCGGCCAGCGACTCCAGGATGATGCAGCCGATGAAACCGGCGCCCATCTGCAGAACGCGCGCCCCCGGGGCAACCGCCGCGGCAATGCGGCGCGCATCGGCCAGGGTCCAGCACGACAGCACCTGCGGCAGGTCGATGCCGGGGATCGGCGGGCGTAGTGGATGCGCGCCGGTGGCGATCAACAGCTTGTCCCAGGCAAGCGTGCTGCCGTCGCTCAGGGTGACCGTCTGCTGCCCGGCGTCGAGTCCGGCAACGCGCCCGTGCAGCAACTGGATGCGCAAGCGCTCGAAGTGATCGGCATCCTTGCGCAGATAGGTGCCGGGCTCGCCAATCTTGCCGCTCAGCAGGTAGGGAATCGCCATCCGCGAGTAGGGCGGTTCCGCTTCGTCGCCGATCAGGGTGATTTCGGCCTGCGCATCGGCACGACGCAGCGTCTCGGCGGCAACGACCCCGGCCGGGCCGTTGCCGATGATCAGGTGCCTGATCACTTCACAGACCCAGGCGCGAGCGGGTGGCCGCCGTCGGCACGCCCTCGGCGGTCCAGCCGCGCAGGCTGTAGTACTCGGGAAGCATCTTGCCGATTTCGGCGACCATGCCTTTCGAACCACCGGTCTTGCACGGTTCATTGAGCAGCCGTGGCGGCAGGGTATCGTCCTTGCCGGTGATTCCCGCAGCGAGATTGAAGTCGCGTTCGAGATTCCAGATGCGCTCGCCCATCTGCAACAGCGAATCCTGCGACCAATCACCTTCACAGGCCGCCTGAATCTGCGGCTGGATGTCGTTCATGGTCCACGCGAAGGTGGTGAACACGCACAGGCCACTCGAATCGACGACCGCGGTCGCATCCTGGAACGCCTTCAGCAGTTCCGGCTTGCCGGCGGTTTCCCTGGGGTCGGTCTTGACCGGGATGCCGAACACTTCGCTGGAAACCATATAGCCGCGCAGATGGCAGGCGCCGCGGTTCGAGGTCGCGTAGGCCAGCCCCATGCCCTGCAAGGCGCGTCCGTCGTAGGCCGGGAACTCCTGCCCCTTGACGGTCATCGACAGCTCGGGCTTGCCGTACCTGGCACACACCCGCTTCGACCCCTGCCCGAGGATTTTGCCGAAGCCTTCGCCACGCGCCGTCATTTCAGCCAGTTTGCACAGCGCTTCGGCGGAGCCGAAAGGCACCTCGAGGCCGATTTCTTCCTTGCTCAGGATGCCCAGGTCGTAAAGCTCCATGACCGCGCCGACGGTGGCCCCGAAGGAAATCGGGTCCATGCCGTCTTCGTTGCACAGCAGGTTGGCGAATTGCAGCGCTTCGAGATCATCGACGCCGTTGGCGCTACCGAGCGCCCAGGCGGCTTCGTACTCGAGACCACCGTTGGCGCCCCAGTACTCGGGCCTGGTTTCCACGGAAAAATGGCTTTCGTCGATACGCGAAATCCGCCCACAGGCGATGGTGCAGCCAAAACACGCCTGATTGGTGACCAGATGCGCGCGGCCATCGCTGGCACGTTTCTCGTGCATCGCTTCGGCGGAGATCTTGCGTGCGCCTTCGAACTCGACGTCACGATGGTTGCGCGTCGGCAAGGCGCCCATTTCGTTGATCACGTTCATCAGCACCTGCGTACCGTAGGTCGGCAGGCCCTGGCCGGTGACCGCGTTCTCGGCGAGCACTTTCTTGCCGGCGGTCGTTGCCGCCATGAACGCCTTGGCATCGGCGATGTTGCCAACACCACGCGTGCCACGCACGGCAATTGCCTTGAGATTCTTCGAGCCCATCACCGCACCGACGCCGGAGCGACCGGCGGCGCGATGCAAATCGTTGACGATGGCCGCGAAGAGAACCTGGTTTTCGCCTGCACGACCGATGCTCGAAACGCGTAGCAGGGGATCCTGGTGACGCTTCTTGAGGGTCGCCTCGGTCGACCAGACGGTCGTTCCCCAGAGATCGTCCGCCGGCAGCAGCTCGGCCAGATCGTTCTCGATGTGCAGATAGACCGGCGTCGGCGACCTGCCTTCGACGATGATCATGTCCCAGCCGGCGAACTTCAGCTCGGCCCCGAAGAAGCCGCCCGAGTTCGAACAGGCAATGACCCCGGTCAAGGGTCCCTTGGTGACCACCGAATAGCGGCCGCCGGTCGAGGCCATGGTTCCGGTCAGCGGACCGGTGGCGTAGATGATCTTGTTTTCGGGTGCCAGCGGATCGACCGTGGGGTCGATTTCACTGACCAGATACTTGCTGGCCAGCCCACGTTGGCCGAGGTACTGCGCCGCCCACTCCATGTTCAGCGCTTCGCTGACACAGCTGCCCTGGGTGAGGTTGATGCGAAGAATCTTGCGAGTCCATGCCATGGTCGTCTCTCCTCAAACCCGTGCCGCACTATCGGTCTTCTGCGCCCACTTGCGCATCCGCTCGAGGCCGGTCCAGTCACTGTCGATATAGGTGATGGCGTCCGTCGGACAGGCTTCGGCGCAGGCCGGGTCGCCGCCGCAGAGGTCGCACTTCTGGACCTTGCCGGTTTCGTGGCTGTAATTGATCGTGCCGAATGGACAGGCAATGGTGCACACCTTGCAGCCGACACAGACCGCGTCCAGCACCACTTTGGCGCCGGTCGTGACGTCGATCTTGATCGCCTCGACCGGACAGGCGTTGAGACACCAGGCTTCGGCGCACTGGGTGCAGGTGTAGGGAACCTTGCGACCTTCGTGGTGAAAGTCGAAAACCTTGATCAATGACCGCGACGGGTTGAAAGCCCCGGTGTGCTCATACGAGCAGGCCATTTCACACTGCAGGCAACCGGTGCATTTGCCCGGGTCGATGTGCAAGGATTTCTGCATGACGTCTCCTCCATGAACAGATCAATGAGATTCTGCTGAACGACGCCGCAGTCCTCTCTTCCCGCTGCGACTGACTGATCACTATAGGCAATTGCCGACACTTGTAAAAGTTGCGCTGCAGCAAAGACAAGGCGGCGCGGATTGACAAGCTCGGCGAGCAACTGCTCAGCGCGCGGGCATTGCATGTGCGCCCGCAGCAACCGCATTCCGCAAATCCGACCACAGGCTGCTGCAGAAACCACGCTGACTGCCATCACTTTTTTGCTGCGTCGCAACATGGTAAGGTCAACGAACGCCGTCGCCAGACGTTAGAGTGAGCACTGGTGTAAATCCGCCATGCATCCCGCCACGAACAAACAAAGGACTCATGTGACGAAACCCGACAATCACCCGCTGCGCTTTGCGCTCAACTATGAGCTGCATGCCCGCCCCCCGGAAGCGCTGAGCATCCCCGAACAGGCCTCGTATCTCGCTCTGGCCACCGACCCAGAGAACAGGCAAGCCGAGTACGAAAGCATCGTCGAGCTATGCACGCGCTACGGCGTCACTGCGCCGGCACCGGAAGTTAATCACTTCAAGGTCGATCTGGGCACTTTCCGACTCAAGTGGGAGCGGCGCGCCGAGTGCAGCAGCTACACTTTCTTTCGCCAGGGCGAGTCCGGCGAGCCCTTCGCCCAGCCGGTAATAGCCAGCGTCCCCCGGGCCTGGCTCGACCAGCTGCCGGGGCAGGTGCTGGTGGCAGCGCACGTCGCGCTGCGCAAGGCACCGGCGGCAACGCCGGACAGCGAGGAACTGGCCAGCCTGTTTGACGGCAACCCACTCGTCGGCGGCCGCGTCGGCGACGGCGTCGCCAGCGTGCGCGCCGACTTCCGCATCCACGCAGACGGCTTCAGCCGCTTCCTGATCGACGACATCAGCCTCACCCCGCGCCAGGCGGGACGAATGGTGCAGCGCTTGCTGGAAGTGGAAACCTATCTGATGCGTGCTCTGCTCACCCTCCCGGTGGCCAGGGCCACCTTGCCGGTGCTGGCCGATGCTGACCGCCAGCTCTCGGCGCTGCTCAACGAGATGGTTGAGGTCAGAAGTGAGGACGAGCCCGCCCTCCTTGACCGGCTGACGCGGCTTGCCGCGGTCGTCGAGGGCACCATTTCGTCCACCCTGGGCCGGATTTGCGCGGCACGTGCCTACCAGGACCTGGTCGAACGCCGCCTTGCCGAACTGCGGGAAGTGCGTGTGGAAGGCGTGCAACCCATCGGCGAGTTTGTCGAACGCCGCCTGCGGCCGGCGATGAGCACCTGCGAAACAGTGGCCAGGCTCCAGGACAGCCTCTCGGAACGGATCAGTCGCGCCAGCGAAATGTTGCGTACGCGTGTCGACATCGCCTTGCAGCGGCAGAACCAGGCGCTGCTCAGCACCGCTGCGCACCGCGCAAAACTGCAGTTGCGTCTGCAGGAAACGGTGGAAGGATTGTCGGTGGCCGCGGTCAGCTACTACGTGGTCGGCCTGGTCGGTTATGCGGCCAAGGCCGTCAAGGCGGCAGGCGCACCGGTCAATCCGGAAATCGTCACCGGGATCGCGATTCCGATCGTGGTCGTCGTTGCAGCGCTGGGCGTTCGGCACATACGCCAACTGGTGCAACGCGCGATCACTTGACGGGCGTTTTCTGTACCCACTACTCTTATGCGTTGACGGATACTCGGCAAACCTCCCATGCCCACACTGTACCGCACCCATCTACCCGCCCTGGCTCTGCTTTTCGCCGATTTGGAAAATCACGCCCGCGCGCAGTCCAGGGTGTTTGTCGGCACGGCCGGGAGCGTACTGGAGCGTAGCAATGCTGATGGGTTTCGCTTTTACGCCCACCAGTTCTACGACGGCGACGGCAAGAAGCGGGAGCGTTACCTCGCTGGCCCCGTTGGAAGCTCCGCAGCAGATTCGCTGGCCCAGGCTCTGCGGCTGGCCATCACCGACACCAAAGCCGCCACGATCTCACTGCGGCTTCTGGGGCGGGAAGGCTTTGCACTGGTCAATGCCAAGACCTACGCGACCCTGGCCAGCCTGTACAACCACGGCGTATTTCAGGCGGGAGGGGTACTCATCGGCTCGCATGCCTACGGCCTGCTCCTGAACCAGCTCGGTGTGGCTGGTACTCCCTATGCCACGGAAGACATAGACATTGCCCGGCGGGAGAAACTGGCCTTTCCCGCACTTCCAGAAGCCAGTTTCCTGGAGATGCTGCAGTCCACCGGGATTCCCTTCATCGAAGTACCGCAGCTGGATGCTCGGCAGCCGTCCACCTCGTTTAAGGAAAGGGGCAGAAGCCGTTTCCATGTGGATCTGCTGGTACCGTCCGCCGGGGAAGATTTTCAGGTGGTAGCGGTGCCTGAACTGCAAGCTCACGCCACGGCTTTGCCCTACCTGGGTTATCTTCTGGCCGATTCACAAATGAGTCTGTTGATGGCGAGGGAAGGCTGCTGCATGGTGCGCGTGCCCTTGCCCGAGCGCTTTGCCCTGCACAAGCTGATGGTGTCCCAGCTGCGCACAAATCGGGGGAGCCAGTCGGAAAAGGACCTTTTCCAGGCCGCGGTCCTTCTTGCCGTGCTTGGGGAAAACCATCCCGGGGCCATCGAGGAGGCATGGCGACGAGTCCCCCTGTCCATCCTCGCTCGCCTGCGATCTGCCGTTGCCCAGATACGGCACCTGCTGGAGCCAGAGCACGTTCGCGCTTGGGAAGAGATCAACCCGGAATAGTCGCCGCTCAAGCAGTCGCCTCCCGCTCCTGTAGCTCCTTGCGCGCCCGTTACATGGCATTTTCCAGTCAATACGCCCGTTCGCGCTACGCCCGGTTCCAAAAATCTTCTGCGCGTAGTGACTCTCCAGCCTCGGCCGGATAGGATTACCCGCGCCGAGATGGAAGTTCGCCAAGGCCCTCGGGAGCGGGGCCAGGGGTGGGGGCGCCCGAAGGGCTCGGAGAGGCATCTGCCTCACCCGGGGCGCCTCCACACGAAAAGACCTAAACCCTCAAAGGAAGGCCGGCCAATGCTCGTGGCAACGACATCCTGTACGGCGATGAATTCGAGGCCGATCAGTGTGTGCTTGATTTGGCTTTGAGCGCGCTATGGACGGAATGACGTCATTGCCCGACTTCACTGCGTAGCTTTTCGGCCGCGCCACCACGCAAGCTTGCTACTGACCTTCCAGCCACCGTGTAATTGCGGCGTCGGTTCTCGCGTCGAGAAACATCTGCTCTCGCAGGCACAAGGACTGGACGTTGTTTGCGGTCATTCGGGCCAGCGAGTGGGCATCGTCCTCACCTCGCCCAAAGACGTGTCCATGCAACAGGAGCCCGCGCAAAATCCAGTTCACATCGAATCGGCTAACGCCATGGCCAACCTCACGAATTTGATCGCGCACTCGCTTGCCAGTCTCTTTCAAGTCGAAGGGCTGCTCGGCCACATCCTGGGCGATGTTTCTGAAGAGCGTCTGGTAGACGACAGGCGGCAGCAGCGGTATCCCGGACACTTCATGAACCTGCGTGGCGATCGGCAGCAGCTCCTGGTCGCACCCCCAATTCTGAGCGCTGGCGTTGAGGGACGTGCTACTGATCGCCGGCGCACTGATTCGTCGGCGAGAGTCGAATATGCAGCCGCCTCCTGCGCTCCAGTCGACTCGAAGGACGCCGAGGTGGAGCGTTTCCAGAAATTTTCTGAACGAGCTCTTGCCATTCCAGTCTGCCGCGATGGCGCCGTTCTGGGTGGTGATTAGGCTGGCGATTCGGCTGCATGGGACCGGCATTTCCGATTTGGCGACCTCTTCCTCGATGAGTCGAGTAATACGCGTCAGCTCGGTATCGATGGAAGCCTTCGGCACCGCTGTTGTGAGCGAAGGCGCGGTGTGGCGACGTGGGTCGTAGATGGTGCCACCGCCGGCGGTGGTGATCATCAGTGGCGTTAGATTCCACGACGCGAGCAGAGCCCGAAAGCTGCCGTGGCCAGCCCATGTTGAGGCGTCCATCCCGTCGACGGTGGAGAGAATCTTTGCGGCAAGCTTGGCCATAGCGACCGGCATCGGCGATTCCGTAACGGTTTGCTCGACGAGGATGCGTGCAGCAGCAGCGAGCGCACGGTCGTCGACCGTGCGGGTCGCGGGCGCAGCCGGAAGTTCAGGCGATGGAGATTCGTCGTCGTCCTTGAAACCGAGCGCATGGCGAACGAAATTGTCCTGATCAATGAGCAGGTCGGCCGACGCCCGGTAGGCTGCCGAAGGAAATCCGATCGCCAACACCGTCGTGCGCCGGTCCCAGCGGCGGAGCTTGCGCAGCACCGGGGTGAAGTCAGCGTCCGCTGAAAACACGATGAACTCGTCGTAGTGGACCTCGTGCTGCAACAGATCGACGATGTCGAGCACCATGTGGATGTCCGTGCTTGTCTTTCCCTCGCTCGTCAGGGCGGGACAGTCGATGATCTGGAAGCCGGCCAGGTTGAAGGAGGGTCGGAAGCGTTGATACGCCTGCGGATTGAGGTAACAGCGTCGCACGAGGACGCGGCGGCGCGCATTGACAGGGGAGTGGTCGGGCAATTCCAGAGCCTCGACGACCCAGTTCATCCATTTCAGCGGCTGGTGCGCAAAGCGGTCGGCGATGGCTTGGTCGAGCTTTCTCAGCCCGGAGTAAACGTTGTCAAAGTCGACGAATAGCGCGCTTTTCACGAGGGCAGGTCCTTACGATTGGTGTTGCTATTGCACACGGGGAGGCTCCCTCACACCGGTCTCATTGCTGCCCGTGACGCCGCGTAAACGCCATCAGCCGTTGATAGCGGGAGTCGTCGCTGGCCTCTGGCCAGGCTTTCGCTATCGTATCCAGGCAATGGTGAAGCCCACCTGGTGCCCAAGCTTGGTCGGCGATGATCGTATCGAGAAGCTGCAGGGAAGCTTGCGGGTGTTGGCCGCACAGGCCTGACTCGTGCAGAGGGTCAACGACATAGTCCGGGTACTCCAACGGCATCAACCACTCATGCAGGGTCTGCAGCGCTACAGGAAAGGCGGCATCGGAAGCTATGGCGAGGCATGCGAGTCGCTCCGCAATGTGCTCGGAGGCGAGTTCAAGAAACTTTGGCCAGATCCTATGCCAATAGGGTTTGATACGATTGTTCCAATGGCTTTCGCGCTGGTCGCCAGCGCCTTCGAGGGCGTGCACGAGGGCCTGTGCGGCTTCCTCCAAGCCCTCCTGCGGCAAATCGGCCGTAGCTTGGCGCAGTTCGTCCGTGGAGAAAACGTCTGCAAAGTCTAGTGCGGCATAGGTGAGGAGGTCCGCATACGCGCGACCATACTCACCGAACTCGCGGTAATGAAGGGCGGTATCGAGAAAGTCATTCTTTAAGGCGGCAAGCAGTGGCCGGTACAAGCGTGGCGACCAAAGGAAGCCTTCCCAAGTCGCGCGCGCTTCGATCACCGATCGCTGCCAGTTGAACAGGGGTAGCAGGCACCTTGTCGTCCAGTCCTGGTCCACCCGGAATAGCGCGATCACGTTAGCTGCGAGCAGAACGCGGGCGTGACGATACTGAGCCACCTCAGGATCGCAGAGCATGTCGAATAGTTGTGCCAGACCGTTTGGCAAACGCTGTCCATCCTCGGGTTGACGACTGAAGCAGTAAGCAAGCAAGGCTTGAGTGATGTGGCCCACTGGGTGATTGACGGCTCGCGTGACAAGTTCCTCTGTGGTCTCATCGTCCTCGTGATCCATCGCCAGAAAGCGGTGACAGAGCGCGAGGAAGACCGCTTCGTCCCGGTCAAGGATCTTTGCCACCGCCTTTAACCACCTAGTTCCGGCTTGGCCGACGACGAGCAGTGTGTCGTCGGGCATGCGTTGCAGAGTAGCTGCCAGGTACCGCCAGGAACGGAGCAGCAGCTTGCCCTCGCTCCAGGCTTCTAGCGCGTCACGCCAGCGCTTGGCAGGCCATGTATCCTCATGTGCGAGAGCGCACAAAGCGCAAGCTGCGGTCGAAAACTTGTCTCGGCAGATCTCGCTCCAGTCGTCCTCGTGCCAGCTGTTTGATGACGGTGGAAGCCGCAGACACTTCACTAAGTGGCGCCGCTGGCGTGGCAGCCTTTCGAATTGACGCCGATCTTCGTCGCCGGGATCTCCCGTGCCACTCATCCAGAACGAGAACTCGTCACTTTCATTTTTTGCAAGCTGCCAATCCGGGTGAGCAAAGATCAAGGCTTCAAGTCGCGTCTTTGCGTCGCCATAGAGAACACAGCCACCGAAAGCCAGCTTGGCCAAGCGTCGCCATACCTTTCCATTCAGTAACTGCCGCGACGGATCAGAGTCGCTGCCCACCACCGCGCCGGGCGGTCCTGCCAAAATGCCTGCTTGCAGGCGGCCGAGTGGCTGCGCCTCTAGCTCGGCGCCTCGCAACACCTGCAGGCGCATCGTTTCGCGGTATGTCTCCACGGACCATAACCAGCAAGCGCCGTCTTTCAGAAGCCACTCTACCCACTCGCCGTCGGTGCCGACGCCGTCATGAGTCGCGGCAAACAGAGCCAGGCGCTTAATGGCTGGGTAGGGTTGTTCCCACCAATCTGCCGCCACGCGGTGGGCACGGGCGGGATCGCTTTCCAGTGTCTCAAGCCAGGCATCGCGCAGGATCTCGATCAGCGACACCCAACCACGGAAACCCCTGTTCTGCGCGTGCGGGCTAATCGAGGGCTGGCCGGCAAAGGATCGATCACGCCGGTCGTTCGCGTCACCCATTTCGCGCATCAGGTCCAGCGCGTCACGCAGCAGACCTTGAACGTCTGCCAGTAGCTGCGGCAGTGCTGCTCGCCAGGCTGGCGAGTGCGCCAGACGTTTTAGCGATGCGTGAACATGCTTGGTGGCTAAAACAATTTCCCAGTCGACCAGATCTCTTACCCGCTCCGGTCGGCCCGCAGGCGCAGGCGGTTCACCCCAAAGGAAGGGCTGACGCAGCGCTATCCGCGGTGCCAGCATTTCTCGCAAGTCCAGGCGCAAGCTGAGCGTGAGTCCGTCATGAGCTAAGCGCTTCTGCCAGCGCTGCAGGTCGAAGTGGTCCCCTGGGGACTTCGCGCGTCCGGAGAGGAGAAGGCGCCAAAGGGTTCGCATCATCGGGCTTGGGACGGCCTTCGGCGCATTGGTCAGGATACGTTGGAGTTCCTCGACATTCTCGTCGCGCTCAAGCCTGGCCAGTTCGCTCAAACGATCGTCGAGTGCCGAAGCGAAATGGCCGTTCAGTTGCCCGCCGTGCCTGGCAACCCACAATGCCAGCGCCGGATCGTCCAAATGGCGGGTCAACCATCGCCCCAACTGCATCATGACCTTATCGCAATGGCTAGCGAAACCGCTCCCATCGACCAGGGTCATCCGTGACGCATGCGTGTAGGGCGCCGGGCGGCACATCAAGTTAAAGGTCAGTTTGTCGTCACGCGTTGGCTGAGGTGCCACGCCGAAGCGGTCAAGGTCCGCGTGCCGGCAGCGCTCCTCACTCAGCGCTTCCAGCCAATCCAGTGACGGCGCCGGATCGAAGTCGGCGAAGCGTCTGGCAGGCTGGCCGGATTCATCGGACAGCGCCCAGAGCATTCGTCCGACGAAATCATCTTGCCGCGTGCTGGCCTGCGGCCGCGTCATCGCGTACTCAACGACGATACGCTCCTTGCCGAGCACACCGTCGCGATAGGTGTCGGCCCATGCCCTCAGAGTGCGATGCAGGGCTGAATGGTCAGTGCCGCCCGATAGCACTTCGTAGAGAATCGGCGTGACGCCTTTGGCTTTCCACTCGATCTTTTGCTGGTCTTCCTGGCCCGCCTGAGCGCCGTCGTAGTCGGCAAATGCATAGGCGTCGGGTGTCACCTCACCAAGCATGCGGTCTGCCGCGAGCGCATCCATCATGTAGCGCAGTACCGGGTCATTGATGCTGTAACCGACGAAGCACACGACGTAGTTGCGGAACAGCTCGCTGACGAAACGAGCGGCCCAGCGCTCGGTCAGGTAGGCCAGACCAAAATCGCCACTGGTCAGCACCAGGCGATTCAGTGCGTTCTCGTCCGGAGTCTTGGGGAGGAGCCCGTGCAAATAGACGATTCCGTTCCAGCGACTGTCTTTTGGGATCGGCAGCAAGGGTGCTGGATACGCCGGAATGACTGGCTGCGCGCGCGCGATGAGCCCCTCGAAAATGCGGTCGAAGTTGGTGGTAACGAGGCGGAGTGCGTTGTCGCGGTCGCGTGCAAGCTGGATCAGGGAGCGATGGTTGTCCATCGCTCCCTTGCGTCGCAGCTTCGGCTGCAGGACTTTCATCAGCGCCGTTCGCACCGCGCGTCGCTGCCCAGGAGTTCGCCGTTCAAGCAAATCCAGCGTGGCATCGTATTGCTGCCTAGAGTAAGCCTGTTCCTCAACGGCATTGCGCTGCGTTCCCAAGTCGGCATAGATTTCGTCGACCAGACCACGAAAACCTGGCAACCCCGCCGGATAGGAAATTCCAGCGCCACAGAAGAACACCACACGGCCTTTCTCGTGCGCCTGCAACAGCTGCTCGGGAACGTGGGGGCCGTGCTTGACGAACTGCATGATCAGCTCGGCGTGGGGAATGCACGTGCCAAGGTGGCCGACCGCAGAACAGTGTTGGCTTTACGGATGGCGGTATGTTTGGCTTTGAGCGGGCCGAACCAAACCAGCAGCCGGCCGAAGCCGTTCTGAATATTCAGAGGTGGCACGGGCACTTTGACTGTCATGCGTATTTTAAAGCTCCCGCGCCAGATAGCATCCGGAACCTTCCGGAGAGATGTCCCGCGCATTAAGCGGTACTTTCTCTTTCAGCAGATGGTAGCGCACAAATGCCGAAGTCGTAAGTCCGGAAGCCGCTCGCAGGTGATTAAACGGTGCGACCCGAAGGGTAGCGGGGCAGGCGATTTCCCAGCCAGTGACGACGATCAACGCTGGGGCGCGGCGTACAGATTTAAGGACAGCACGGCAACTGTGTCGCCGCTCCCCCTCTCCCCCAACCCCTCCCCCGCGAGGGGGGAGGGGAGCAGGCGGCGGGTGGGCGGGGGGCTTTTGATTTCTAGCGAGGTGCGGAGCGGTCCTTGCAAATGGCTTAGAATCTGCTTCTTGCGAATCTGGCTGAGCGAGGCTGCACGCTGGCGACGGCCGGATCGTCCCTCGGCCGATGGCGGTCGCCAACTCTGCTCGTGAATGAATATCTTATGGAAGCGACCCGCATCTGCCTTGTCCGTCATGGCGAAACATCCTGGAACGCGGAAAAGCGAATTCAGGGGAATATCGACGTTGGCCTGAATGAGGCGGGGCTGGCGCAGGCGGAGGCCGCTGCGCGGTGGCTGTCGCCGCTGGCCATCGAGGCGCTCTACAGCAGCGACTTGCAGCGGGCGCGGCAAACGGCGCAAGGCCTGGCGGGCGTCCTGAAGCTGGCGCCGATCCTGCGGCCGGAATTTCGCGAGCGACGCTACGGGCTTTTCGAAGGGCTGACCTACGAGCAGTCGCGAAGCCGCTACCCGGACGTGTATTCCCTGTTCGAAGAGCGGGTGCCGGATTTCGTGATTCCGTACGGCGGCGAGAGTCTGCAGCAACTGCACCTGCGGGTCAGCACCGGTTTACGGCGCCTGGTCGACGAGCACCGTGGCCAGACGATCGCGGTGGTGACGCACGGCGGCGTGCTGGACATCGTCAACCGCCTGGTGCGCGGCACTTCCTTGCGCCAGCCGCGCGATTTCCTGATTCCCAACGCCGGTATCAACTGGGTAAGCGCCACGGGCGACAGCTGGCGCATGGAAGCGTGGGGCGTGACCGACCATCTGGCGATGGTCGGGCTTGACGAATTACCGTAGCTGCGCAGAAGAAACAACACCGATAGTGCCGCCGCCGGCCAAAAAGGAGTGCCGGCCGCATGCCAACATTCAATCGTTCATGCTTTCGGCTGCACCGCGCCGTGACGCGTTGACTCGTCCATCAGCTCCAGCAGCGACGAAATCCCCTGCCGCAGATTCCCGAGCCCGGGTTGCGGCATTTTTCCCAGAGCACCGCGCAGCCGGCCCTGCATCGGGCCAGGAATATCCTTGACGACGTCGACGCCGGCATCCGTGAGATGCAGACGGACGACGCGGTTGTCGGTATCGCGCCTTTCGCGGCGGACCAACTGGCGCAGTTCGAGCTTGTCGAGCAGGTTGCTGGCGGTAGAAGGCTTGATATGCAGCGCGCTGGCGAGCTGCGAGACACGCAAGCCGGGGCGGGCCGAAATTTGCCACAGTGCCCACAGCTGCGAACCACTCAGGCCGTGCCGGTCGTCGATGTTCTGCATGCCATTCTGAACCGAGCGCACCAGTTCCAACAGCTTGCCGAAGGTGTCGTCCGCGCCCTCGCGGATCGTAGCGGCCCCGTCCGGGGCCTGCCGATCTGCGGCCTGCTCCGGCGAACCATCCTTGCTTGTGTGAGTCATTGTGCGAACCCTTGCGTTGCCAGAGAATTGATTTTGTGCAATACTATTCTGCTCACACTATTTGTACAAGCGAAATTTTCCCCTGACGCTTGTCAACCCGGAGCTACATGGACAAAGCAATCCTCGAACAAATTCTTTCCGTCGGCCAGCAACTCTCGCCGACGATAACCTCGACCTTGCGCATCAGCCTGATCTTCGTGCTCGCCTGGCTGGCGATGGCTTTTTCACACAAGCTGATCCGAACCTTCCGTATCTACATCAGCCGCAGCATTCGCGATAGCGAAGAGGTACAGCGAGCGGAGACCCTGGGCCGCGTCTTCCGCTACGCCGTGTCGGTGATCATTTCGCTGGTCGCCAGCGTCCTGGTGCTGGCCGAACTGGGTGTTTCCGTTGCCCCGATCCTCGGCGCTGCCGGTGTTGTCGGCGTCGCCGTCGGTTTTGGCGCGCAGAGTCTGGTCAAGGATTACTTTTCGGGCTTCTTCCTGCTGCTCGAGAACCAGATCCGCCTGGGCGATGTCGTCGAAGCGGGCGGCAAGAGCGGCATGGTCGAGGAAATTACTTTGCGCTATGTGCGCATGCGCAACTACGATGGCCACGTGCACTTCGTTCCGAACGGCAGCATCAGCACCGTTACCAGCATGACCCGCGGCTTCGCGCAGGCGGTGGTCGACGTCGGCGTCGCCTATCGCGAAAGCGTCGATCAGGCGCTCGCGGTGATGCGTAGCGTCGGCACCGAGTTGCGCGCAGACCCTGCTTTCGCGACCAAGATCCTTGACGACATCGAGATCGTCGGCGTCGAGTCCTGGGGCGATTCGGCGGTGATCCTGCGCTGCCGCTTCAAGGTCGTGGCCATCGAACAGTGGACCGTTCGCCGCGAATATCTGCGCCGCCTCAAAGACGCTTTCGATGCTGCCGCCATCGAGATTCCCTATCCGCATCTCACCGTCTATCCCGGACAGGCCAAGGACGGCTCAGGCCCACCCCTGTATCTGTCGATGGACGGTGCCACGCAACACCCCGGAGGTACGCAATGAAAGTCACAAAATCCGTCGTTGCACACAGCCTGTTCAGCGAACAGGACATTTACCTCTTTCGCGAGGGCAAGCACACCCGGCTCTACGACCGCTTCGGCGCGCACGCCACGGAAAAGGGGGGCCAACGCGGCTTCCAGTTCAGCGTCTGGGCGCCCAATGCCGAGAAAGTGTCGGTGGTCGGCGACTTCAACAATTTTCAGGCCGGCAGTCACTACCTTCTTAGTCGCCCCGATCACTCGGGCATCTGGGAGGGTTTCATCGCCGGACCGGCGCTGGGCGACAGCTACAAGTTCCAGATCAGCAGCCGGCACGGTACGCAGGAGAAAGCCGATCCCTTTGCCCGTCAATCCGAGGAGCCGCCGCGCAGCGCTTCGCGCCTGTGCACCCTCGACTACAACTGGAGCGACAGCGAATGGATGGCCAAGCGCCGGGCGATCAATGCCCTCGATGCGCCGCTGTCGATCTACGAAGTGCATCTCGGTTCCTGGCGGCGCATTCCCGAGGACGGCAACCGCTCGCTGAGCTACCGTGAAATGGCTCATCAGTTGACCGCCTACGTCCAGGAAATGGGCTTCACCCACGTCGAGCTGATGCCGGTGATGGAGCATCCCTTCTATGGCTCATGGGGCTATCAGACGACTGGCTATTTCGCGCCGACAGCCCGCTACGGGACACCGGAAGATCTGATGTTGCTGATCGACACCCTGCATCAGGCCGGGATCGGCGTCATCCTCGACTGGGTGCCCTCGCACTTTCCCGCCGATGGCCATGGGCTGGCCAACTTCGACGGCACCTGCCTGTACGAGCACGAGGACCCGCGGCAGGGCTTCCACCCGGACTGGAAAAGTTCGATCTTCAACCTCGGGCGCAATGAAGTGCGCGGCTTCCTGATGTCCAGCGCGCTCTTCTGGCTCGACAAGTACCATATCGACGGCTTGCGCGTCGATGCCGTCGCCTCGATGCTTTACCTCGACTACGGGCGCGAGGAAGGCGAATGGATCCCGAACGAACACGGCGGCCGCGAAAACCTCGAGTCGATGAGTTTTCTGCGCAGCCTCAACGAAGCCGTCTATCGCGACCATCCGGACGTGCAGACGATGGCCGAAGAGTCCACCGCCTGGCCGCTGGTTTCGCGCCCGACCTATATGGGTGGCCTGGGTTTTGGCATGAAATGGAACATGGGCTGGATGAACGACACCCTGAAGTATTTCCAGCTGCAGCCGCTGTTCCGCAAATACCAGCACGACAAGCTGACGTTCACGATCTGGTACGCGTTCACCGAAAATTTCGTCCTGCCCCTGTCGCACGACGAAGTGGTGCACGGCAAGGGCGCGCTGATCGGCAAGATGCCGGGCGACGAGTGGCAGCAGTTCGCCAATCTGCGCTTGCTCTATGGCCTGATGTGGACCCATCCCGGCAAGAAGCTGCTGTTCATGGGCGGCGAAATCGGCCAGCGACGCGAGTGGCAGCATGAGGAAAGCCTCGAATGGCACATCCTGCAATACCCGCTGCACGCAGGCGTGCAGTCCTGGGTCAAAGACCTCAATCGTGTCTATCGCCAGGAAAAAGCGCTGCATGAGCGGGATTTCAACAGCGACGGCTTCGCCTGGATCGATGCCCAGAACTGGGAGGAAAGCGTCATCAGCTTCCTGCGCTACGGCAAGCACCGCGACGACACCATGCTGGTGGTCTGTAACTTTACACCGGTACCGCGCCACGACTACGTCGTCGGCGCGCCGCGCGGCGGCCAGTGGCGGGAGGTGCTGAACAGCGACGCCCCCCTCTATGGTGGCAGTGGCATGGGTAATCTTGGTCAGGTCGAGGCCTCTCCGCAGGCCGCGCACGGCTATTGCCATTCCCTGTCGCTGACCGTGCCGCCGCTGGCAGTGCTGGTCTTCAAGCCGATCCCCGAGAACCAATCCCTTTCATGAGCGATGACGTTTTCGCCCTGTACACGCCAGGAGGAATCCGGGCCAGAGCTGCGGTCGTGCATCCCTCTTGCCTGCGCTCGACAATCCCGTCACGCTTGGCTGCTACATGGTGTGATCACCAATGGCGCCCTGCCAACCGTCGCCCGCCTGATCCTGCAAAACGGTCGGCCCGGCCGGATAGAGCAGCCCCTGGCCGTACCGGCTTGCAGCCGGTTCGCCTCGCCAGGCGGTAGAGACACTTGCTGACAACGGCTTTCTCGTTGCGACCAGAAGCCTAACTTTGACGACTTCCCTTGAGTGGAGGAAATGATTGATGGCCAACGAGTTGATGGAAAAAGCCGCCGCAGCGGCCGAAGTGACCTGGGAAAACGATCCCCTTTGGTACAAGGATGCGATCATCTACGAATTGCACGTCAAAGCCTTCAAGGACAGTGGCGACGACGGCATTGGTGATTTCAAGGGCCTGACCGAGAAGCTCGACTACATCCAGGATCTGGGCGTCAACACCCTCTGGCTGCTGCCCTTCTATCCCTCGCCGATGCGCGACGACGGCTACGACATTTCCGACTACCACAACGTCAGCCCCGACTACGGCAACCGCAACGACGCGCGCGTCTTCATCCGCGAAGCCCATCGCCGCGGACTACGGGTGATCACCGAGCTGGTCATCAACCACACCTCCGACCAGCACCCCTGGTTCCAGGCGGCAAGGCGAGCCCCGGCCGGGTCGAAAAAGCGCGATTTCTACGTGTGGTCGGATACCGACAAGAAGTTTCCGGAAACGCGCATCATCTTCACCGACACCGAGAAGTCGAACTGGGCCTGGGACGATGTCGCCAAGGCCTACTACTGGCACCGCTTTTTCTCGCACCAGCCGGACCTCAACCACAACAATCAGGACGTCGTCAAGGCGGTGATCCGCATCATGCGCTTCTGGCTGGATATGGGCGTCGATGGTCTGCGCCTCGACGCAATCCCCTACCTCTGCGTTCGCGAAGGGACGAACAACGAGAACGTCCCCGAAACGCACGAAGTGATCAAGCAAATCCGCGCGGTCATCGATTCGCGCTACAAGAACCGCATGCTGCTCGCCGAGGCCAATATGTGGCCGGAAGACGTGCGTGAGTACTTCGGCGACGGCGACGAGTGTCACATGGCCTACAACTTCCCGGTGATGCCACGCATCTTCATGGCCGTGGCCCAGGAAGAACGCCATCCGATCATCGAGATCATGAACCAGACGCCGGAAATCCCGGACAACTGCCAGTGGGCGATCTTCCTGCGCAACCACGATGAACTGACGCTGGAGATGGTCACCGAGAGCGAACGCGCCTTCATGTACAAGGCCTATGCGTCCGACCCGCGGATGCGCGTCAACGTCGGTATTCGCCGCCGCCTGGCTCCGTTGATGGACAACAACCGCCACAAAATCGAACTGGTGAAGTTCCTGATCCTGACCCTGCCCGGCTCACCGGTACTCTACTATGGTGACGAAATCGGCATGGGTGACAACATCTATCTCGGCGACCGCAATGGCGTGCGCACGCCGATGCAGTGGAGCCCGGACCGCAATGCCGGCTTCTCCAGAGCCGATCCGCAGCGACTTTACCTGCCGCCGAACATGGACCCGATCTACGGCTACGAGGCGATCAACGTCGAAGCACAGGCGCGCAACCCCTCGTCACTGCTGCACTGGACCAAGCGCCTGATCGCGGTACGCAAGAACTACAAGGCTTTCGGCCGTGGCAGCATCACCTTCCTCGAGCCGGGCAACCGCAAGATCCTCGCCTATGTGCGCGAGTACCAGGACGAGACCCTGCTCTGCGTGGTCAATCTGTCGCGCAACGCACAACCGGTGGAACTCGACCTGGTGGCGTTCAAGACGCGCGTGCCGGTCGAACTGCTCGGCCGCTCGGCCTTCCCGCCGATCGGCGACCTGCCCTACCTGCTGACCCTGGCCGGCCACGGCACCTACTGCTTCCGCCTGACCACCGACGCCGAAGTGCCGTACTGGCACGAAGAACGCCTGGCGCGCGCCGAACTGCCGGTTCTGGTGCTCACCGAGGGCTGGCTGACTTTCTCGGGTGGCAAGACCACCGCCACCACCGTGCGCCGGGCAATCGCCGCCACCACCCGCGACCAGCTGCAACACAAGGTGCTGGCACCCTATGTGGTCACCAAGCGCTGGTTTGCCGGCAAAGGGCACGCCATCGAGAGCATCAACATCATCGAGCAGGCGCCGTGGGATACCGACAAGGGCAGCTGGCTGCTGACCATCATCGAAGTGCACTGTGCCGGCATCGAGCCGCAGGTCTACTTCCTGCCGCTGGCGATCTGCTGGGACGACCAAACCAGCGAAGAGGAGCGTGCCTTGCTGGCCTCTTGGGCATTGGCGCGAGTGCGTCAGCAGGACCGCACCGGCCTGCTTTACGGTGCCTTCGGCTCGGATGGCTTCTGCCGCGACCTGGCCGAGGGTATCGGCAAGAACGTGACCATACCCTTTGCCCGCGGTCGCCTCGAGTTCCACGCCTCGCCGGCGTTTGCCAAACTCGCCGCCGGCCTCGACGCGCCGGTACGTCATCCGTCGCTGGAACAGAGCAATACCGCGGTGTACTTCGGCGACAAGTTGTTCCTCAAGGGCTATCGTCGCCTGCAGACGGGTACCAATCCCGAAGTCGAAGTCGGTCGCTTCCTGACCGATACCTCGCCTTACGAACACATTGCGCCGGTCGCCGGCTCGGTCGAAATCCGTCGTGCCGATGGCCAGACGATGACGCTCGCGCTGTTGCAGGGCTACACCAAGAACCAGGGTGACAGCTGGAACTTCACGCTCGACTACCTTGAACGCTATCTCTCCGAAGTTGCCATCGCGTCCGACGAGCTTGACGGCAACCCGCACGCCTACTTCGTGACGCTGGTCGAGGTTCTCGGCCGCCGTACCGGTGAGCTGCACCAGGCTTTCGGTCGTTCGACTGGCGACCCGGCCTTCGAACGCGAGCCGATCACCACCCAGGACATGAGCGACTGGGCGACGGCCCTGAAAGCTGAAGCGGTAGCCACGCTCGACGAGCTCGAACGGCGCAGCGAGAACTTCCCCGCGGAGGTGCGCGAAGGCTGCGATCGCCTGTCGGCATTGCGACCGGTGCTCCTGGAGCGCATTTCGCCGCAGGCACTGGCCGGCATCAGCGCCGCCAAGATGCGCTATCACGGCGACTACCACCTCGGCCAGGTGCTGCGCGTGGAAAATGATTTTGTAATCATCGACTTCGAGGGCGAACCCGCGCGTTCAATGGACGAGCGCCGCCAGAAACATTCGCCGCTACGCGACGTTGCCGGCATGCTGCGCTCGTTCAGCTATGCGGCAGCAGTGGCCACCAACCGCCTGACCAACGAAGACCCAGTCGACCGCCATCGTGCCGGGCCGCTGGTCGAGAGCTGGGAGGAGCAGGTCCGCGATGCCTTCATGAGCGGCTACCGCGCTGCCGTACAGGGCTGCCCGGCATGGCCGGAGGAGCCTGGTGGCGCTGAACGACTGATCGAGTTCTTCGTGATCGAGAAAGCGCTCTACGAGCTGCGTTACGAAATGGGCAACCGGCCAGACTGGGTCTCGGTGCCCCTCTTCAGCCTGCTCAGGAACCTCGAAGATAAAGAACCCAGCTGATTTTTACCCGTTAAGGAGAGAACACCATGAAAGTACTTGCGATGGTCCTGGCTGGCGGCCAGGGTTCCCGGCTGCATCCTCTGACTGCACAACGCTCCAAGCCGGCGGTGCCTTTCGGCGGCCGCTACCGGATCGCCGACTTCGTGCTCAGTAACCTGGTGAACTCGGAGATCCGCGGCATCTACCTGATGGTTCAGTACAAGTCGCAGTCGCTGATCGAGCACGTCGCCAAGGCCTGGGGAAACTCCAACGCCTACACCGGCCAGTTCGTCACCGTCGTGCCACCGCAAATGCGCGGCGGTGGTGCGGAGTGGTTCCAGGGGACCTCCGACGCCGTCTTCCAGAACATCAACCTCATCGAGCGCCACTCGCCGGACATGGTTGCCGTCTTCGGCGCCGATCACATCTACCGCATGGATGTGCGCCAGATGATCGATTTCCACCGCCGGAATTCGGCGCATGTGTCGGTGGCGGCGATTCCGGTACCCCTGGCCGCTGCCTCGGCCTTCGGCATCATCGACGCCGACAAGCGACACCGCATCCGCAGCTTCCTCGAGAAACCGGCGAATCCACCGGCGATGCTCAGCGACCCGACGCGCGCCTACGGCTCGATGGGCAACTACCTGTTCAACACCGACGTCCTGTTGAAAGCGCTGCGCGAGGCCAATGAGAACGACGAGCACGATTTCGGCCACCACATCCTGCCGCGGCTGATCAAGACGCACCAGGTCCTGGCCTACAACTTCGCTGACAACCACGTTCCGGGTGTCGCGGATTATGAGGAACAGTCCTACTGGCGCGACGTCGGCGACATCGACGCCTATTACGAAGCCCACTACGACGTCCTCGGCGCCAAACCGCGCTTCAACCTCTTCAATCCGAAATGGTTCATCAACTCGAGTTCCTACCAGGGACCATCACCACTGATCTCCGGCAACATCAGCAACAGCACCATCGCCGCCGGCTCGCTGATCAAGAACGCGCGCATCAGCAACTCGATGCTGCGTCGTGAAGTCGTCGTCGAGGAAGACGTCGAGATCGACGACTGCCTGATCATGGACTACACCGTCATCCGCCGTGGCTCGCGTCTCAAGCGGGTCATTGTCGACCGCTACAACGTCGTCGAGCCAAACTCACGCATCGGCTTCGATGCCGCCGCCGACCGCGCCCGCTATACGGTCAGCAACGGCGGCGTAGTGGTTTTGGCCAAAGGTCTGGATGTCCCTGACGTAACCCGCTACCAAATTTAGGAGGTCCACCATGAACCTTCCCGTTACCGCCGTTTGGCCCGGCGCACCTACACCACGTGGCGCTACATGGGACGGCGAGGGCGTCAATTTCGCCCTCTTTTCCGAACACGCCGAACGCGTCGAACTGTGTCTGTTCGATCCGACCGGAAAGAAGGAAGTGCAGCGCATCGAATTGCGCGAGCAGACCAATCTGGTCTGGCACTGCTACCTGCCCGAGGCGCGGCCCGGCCTGCTCTACGGCTACCGGGTGTACGGTCCCTACGAACCCGCGCGCGGCCACCGCTTCAACGGCAACAAGCTGCTCATCGAGCCTTACGCCAAGGATATCGTCGGCGAGGTGCGCTGGAGCGACGCGCATTTCGGCTACAAGATCGGTCACCGTAACGAGGACCTGTCCTTCGACCGTCGTGACAACGCCGCCGGCATGCCCAAGTGCCGGGTCATCGACCGGGCCTTCACCTGGGGCAACGACAAGGCACCGAACATTCCCTGGGCGGACATGGTGATCTACGAGACGCATGTGCGTGGCTTCACCATGAAGCACCCCGAGGTGCCGCCAGCGCTGCGCGGCACCTACGCCGGTATGGCGACGGCACCGGTGATCGATCACCTCAAGCGCCTCGGCGTTACTTCGGTCGAGCTGATGCCGGTGCATGCCTTCCTCAACGACCGCCATCTGATCGATCGTGGCCTCACCAACTACTGGGGCTACAACTCGATCGGCTTCTTCGCGCCCGACGCCCGCTTCAGTTCCACCGGCGTGGTCAGCGAGTTCAAGACGATGGTCAAGACCCTGCACTCGCACGGCATCGAAGTCATTCTCGACGTGGTCTACAACCACACCGCCGAGGGCAACCATCTCGGCCCGATGCTCTCTTTCCGGGGCGTCGACAACGCCGCGTACTATCGTCTGGTCGCTGACAATCCACGCTACTACATGGACTACACCGGCTGCGGCAACACCCTCGACCTGCAGCAGCCACGCATGCTGCAGCTGATCATGGACTCGCTGCGCTACTGGGTGTTGGAAATGCACGTCGACGGCTTCCGTTTCGACCTCGCTTCGGCGCTGGCGCGCGAACTGCATGCGGTCGACAAGCTCGGCGCCTTCTTCGATATCCTGCTGCAGGATCCGGTGCTGTCGCAGGTCAAGCTGATCGCCGAACCCTGGGACCTCGGCGAAGGCGGTTACCAGGTCGGCAACTTCCCGGCCGGTTGGGGCGAGTGGAACGACCACTACCGCGACACCATGCGCGCGCACTGGAAGGGCGACAGCGGCCTGATCGGCGACTTCGCCAGCCGCCTCACCGGCTCCAGCGACTTCTACCAGCACAGTGGCCGCAAGCCCTGGGCGAGCGTCAACTTCGTCACCGCCCACGACGGCTTCACGCTGCACGATCTGGTCAGTTACAACGACAAGCACAACGCAGCCAACGGCGAAGACAACCGCGACGGTAACGACAACAACCGTTCCTGGAACTGCGGTGCCGAGGGACCGACCGACGACGCCGAGATCAACGAACTGCGCGCGCGGCAGAAACGCAACCTGCTGGCGACACTGTTCTTTTCGCAGGGTGTGCCAATGCTTCTCGCTGGCGACGAAATGGGACGTAGCCAGGGCGGCAACAACAATGCCTACTGCCAGGACAACGAGATTAGCTGGGTCAACTGGGATCTCTCGCCAGCCGACCGCGATTTCCTGGCTTTCGTGCAACGGGTCATTGCCCTGCGCCGTGAGCATCCGGTTTTCCGCCGCCGCAACTTCTTCCACGGCAGCGCCCCCGAGGGTTCGCTGCTCAAGGACATCCACTGGCTGAAACCCGATGGCAGCGAGATGAACGATGAGGAGTGGTCGCACAGCTACGCGCAGTGCCTGGGTGTCTATCTCAGCGGCGAAGCGATGCAAGAGCGCGACCGGCGCGGCCGCCCGGTACACGACGACAACTTCGTGCTGCTCTTCAACAGCTATCACGAAAACCTCGACTTCCGCCTGCCGGTGCTGCCCGAGACCTGCGAGTGGCTGAGCGTCCTCGATACGCACATCGCCAATGGCCTGGCGCCGGACGGCGTCTTCCAGGGCGGTGACATTTACCCCCTCGAAAGCCGTTCGCTGGCTCTCCTGCAGCAAAGGAAGAAATTATGAAACGCCAGCACAACATGCCTTTCGGTGCCGAAGTCCTCGCCGAAGGCGGCGTCCGTTTTCGCCTCTGGGCGCCCGGCGTAGACGCTGTCGGCCTGCAGCTCGACGGTGCCCCCGAACTGCCGATGACCGCTGCCGCGGGCGGCTGGTTCGAACTCACCGTCGCCGAAGCACAAGCCGGCGGTCGCTATCTGTTCAAGCTGCCGGATGGTTTGCTGGTTCCCGATCCGGCATCGCGCTACAACCCTGACGACGTGCATGGGGCTTCCGAAATCGTTGCCCCTGCCGCCTTCGACTGGCCCGACAGCGAATGGCGCGGTCGGCCGTGGGAGGAAGCCGTAATCTACGAGTTGCATATCGGCAGCTTCACCAAGGCCGGCGACTTCGCTGGCGCCATCGAGCGCCTCGACTATCTCGTCGAACTCGGCGTCACCGCGCTCGAAATCATGCCCGTCTCGGACTTCCCGGGGCAGCGCAACTGGGGCTACGACGGCGTCCTGCCGTTCGCACCCGACGCCGCCTACGGCCGACCGGAAGACTTCAAGCGCCTGATCGCCGCCGCCCACGAGCGCGGCCTGATGGTCCTGCTCGACGTGGTGTACAACCACTTTGGTCCGGAAGGCAACTATCTGCACGCCTACGCCCCCGACTTCTTCAACCCGCGCCACGAAACCCCCTGGGGTGCGGCGATCAACTTCGATGGCCAAGGCAGCCGCGCGGTACGCGATTTCTTCGTGCACAACGTCCTCTACTGGCTGGAGGAGTTCCATCTCGACGGCCTGCGCCTCGATGCCATCCACGCCATCTGCGACGACAGCTCGCCGGACATCATCGAGGAGCTTGCCGCCGCCTTCAAGGCGGTGCCGGGACGCGCGCGGCACGTGCACATGGTGCTCGAGAACGAGCGCAATCAGGCGCGCTATCTCGCCCGCAACGAGTCCGGCCGTCTGGTGCATGGCACCGCACAGTGGAACGACGACATCCACCACTGCTTTCACGTCGTGGCCACGGGCGAAACCGACGGCTACTACAGCGACTACGCGGCCGAACCGGTGCGCCGTCTCGGTCGCTGCCTCAGCGAGGGCTTCGCCTATCAGGGTGAAGCCTCGACTTTCGCGCATGGCGAACGGCGTGGCGAAGCGAGCGCCCACCTGCCGCCGGCAGCGTTCATCAATTTCCTGCAGAACCACGACCAGATCGGCAACCGCGCTTTCGGCGAGCGTCTCGCTCACCTCGCTCCGCCGGCGGCGATGGAGGCCGTCACCAGCATCCTGCTGCTCGCGCCGCAGCCGCCGCTGCTGTTCATGGGCGAGGAGTTTGCGACCACCCAGCCCTTCCAGTTCTTCTGCGACTTCGGCCCCGAACTGGCGCGCCTGGTGACCGAAGGCCGCCGCCGCGAATTCGGACGCTTCGCGCGCTTTGCCGATCCAGAAGTGCGCGCCAGCATCCCCGATCCGAACGCGCTGGAGACCTTCGCAGCCGGCGTTCTCGACTGGAGCGCAATCGACCGTGAGCCACACCGCGCCACCCTGGAACTGCACCGGCAACTGCTCTCGCTACGTCACCAGTGGATTGCGCCGCGTCTGGCCGGCATGGGCAATGGTGATCCGCAGCTGAAGCTGTTGTCGCCACGTTGCTTGTCGATCAACTGGACTCTCGGCGACCGCAGCCTGCTGACCCTGCTTGCCAATCTTGGTGACGATCAGCTGGTCGCCACACCGGCCAGCGGCCAGCTGCTCTTCGCGACCGCCAATCTTGACGCTGGCGCACTCGCCAGCGGCCAACTGCCGGCATGGTCGGTGGCCTGGCATCTGCACATCGGAGACCGCCCATGAGCGCCGCTGACGAAAAGCGCCACGACGCCCTGGCACAACTTGCCGAGCATTGCGGCATCAGTGCCGGCTATGACGACGTCTGGGGAAAACCGCACGCCACCTCCGAAAAGACTTTGCGCGCCCTGCTGGCGGCGATGCACTTCCCGGCCGATGCCGACCCGGCAACACTGCTGCAAGGCCTGCAGCAAGATGAGTGGCGACGGCCACTGCCGCCGGTCAAGGTGGTTGCACTCGGCGAAACGCCAACACTGGCCGTCTCACTGCCGGTGGCGCGTGCCGGCCAGCCACACCGCTGGATCCTGAGCGCCGAGAACGGCACCGCGAGCAGCGGCGAATTCGAGCCCGGCAAGCTGCCAAGACTCGCCGAGCAGCGCGTGGACGGGGTCGACTTCCTGCGCGGGGAACTGCAACTGCCGCCACCGAGTGAAGCCGGTTACTACCGCCTGGAAGTCGAACAACCGGGCAGCGGCGGCCTGGCGCAGGTGGCGATGACCCTGGTGGTCGCCCCGGCTAGCTGTTACCTGCCCGACGCCGTGCAGGGAGACGGTCGCGTCTGGGGTCCGACGGTGCAACTCTACGGCGTCCGCTCGCGGCGCAACTGGGGCATCGGTGACTTCGGCGACCTGCGCACCCTGATCGATCTGTCAGCGGACGCCGGTGGCGGGGTAATCGGCGTCAATCCACTCCACGCCCTGTTCCCGGACGACCCGGCGCGGATCAGCCCCTACAGCCCGTCCAGCCGCTGCTTCGTCAATGTGCTGTACATCGACGTCGAAGCCGTCCCCGAGTTCAGCGAATGCGAGGCGGCCCGCCAGCTGGTCGCCTCCGAGCGCTTCCAGGGCCGGCTGCGGCGCCTGCGCGTCGCCGACGAGGTCGACTACCAGGAAGTCTCGGCCGCCAAGCGCGAAATTCTGAGCGCACTTTACCGCCATTTCCGGGACCAGCATCTGGGCAATGACAGCGCCCGGGCACGCGCTTTCCGCCTGTTTCGCACGCAAGGCGGCCAGACACTCGAGTTGCACGCCCGTTTCGAGGCCTTGCAGGCGCACTTCCAGCAGGAGAACCCCGCCATCTGGGGCTGGCCCGCGTGGCCCACGGAATACCGTGACCCACAGGCAGTCGCGGTAGCCGCCTTCGCCGATGAACATGCCGAAGCCGTCGAATACTCGGCCTGGCTGCAGTGGCTCGCCGACGAACAACTGACGGCACTGGGCCAGCAATCGTGGCGTCGCGGCCTTGGCGTCGGCCTCTATCAGGATTTGGCGGTCGGCGTTAATCCCGGCGGCTCGGAAGCCTGGGCGTGGCAAAACGCCTTTGCCGGCGCCGCTTACGTCGGCGCGCCACCCGACGAGTTCAACCCCGTCGGTCAGGACTGGGGGCTACCGCCGCTAGTGCCGCACCGCCTGCGCGAAGCCGCCTACGCACCCTTCATCGCCATGCTGCGCGCCAACATGCGCCACTGTGGCGCGCTGCGCATCGACCATGTGATGGGCCTGGCGCGTCTGTTCTGGGTTCCCGTTGGCCGACCGGCGACGGAAGGCGCCTACGTCAACTATCGGCTCGCCGACCTGCTGGCCATCGTCGCGCTGGAAAGCCAGCGCAATCGCTGCATGGTCATCGGCGAAGACCTGGGCACCGTTCCGGACGGCTTCCGGCCGCGTTTGGCGAGCGCCGGCGTGCTCTCCTACCGCCCCTTCCTTTTCGAGCGCAGCAAGGACGGCAACTTCAAGCCACCTGGCGAGTATCCGCGGCAGGCGCTGGTCGCCGTCAGTACCCACGATCTACCGACCTTGAAGGGCTTCTGGAAAGGCCACGATATCGACACCCGCGCGGCGCTGCAGCTTTTCCCCGACGAAGCGCAGTTCGAGCACATGGTCGTCGACCGCGCCCAGGATCGCGCGCGCTTCCTGATGGCGCTGAAGCACGCCGACTTGCTGCCCGAGGGCGCCAGCGTGCACCCTTTTTCGGTCCCCGAGATCACACAGGACTTCGTGGTCGCCATCCACGCTTTCCTGGCGCGAACGCCGGCCCAGCTGCTGGTCGTCCAGCCCGAGGACATTCTCGGCACTATCGAGCAGGCCAATCTGCCCGGCAGCCGTGACGACCAGCATCCCAACTGGCGGCGCCGGCTGCCGCTGGATCTCGAAGACTGGCCGCAAGACGGACGTTTCGGCGCCGTTGGCGAACAGCTGATCAACGAGCGCGGCACGGCGGTCGTACCGCCCGAGGAAATGACGATGCCTTCGCGGGCAACGATCATCCCGCGCGCGACGTACCGGATGCAGTTCAACCGCGACTTCACCTTTGCCCAGGCCGGAGCGCTATCGTCCTATCTGGCGGCGCTGGGAATCAGCCACTGCTACGCCTCGCCCTATCTGCGGGCGCGACCCGGCAGCACGCACGGTTACGACATCGTCGGCCACGCCGAACTCAATCCGGAAATCGGCACCCCTCAGGAATTCGAGGACTTCGCCGCCGCCCTCAAGGAAAACGGTCTGTCACAGGTCATCGACGTGGTTCCCAACCATATGGGAATCATGGGCTCGGACAACGCCTGGTGGCTGGACGTCCTGGAAAACGGTCCGGCCTCGGCCTGGGGCGCGTTCTTCGATATCGACTGGGACCCGCTCAACCGCGAACTCAAAGGCAAGGTCCTGTTGCCGCTGCTGGGCGCGCACTACGGGCAGGTGCTCAACGCCGGCGAACTGCGCCTGGACTACGACGCCGTGCGCGGCGAGTTCAGCATCTTCTACTACCAGCACCGGCTGCCGGTGGACCCGGCCAGCTACCCGCGTATCGTCGGGCATCGCCGCGAACGCCTGGCGGCCACCCTGGGCGAAGGGCACGAGCGCTACGGCGAACTGGAAACCCTGCTCACCGCCTTCGGGCACCTGCCGGCACGGACCAACAGCAAAGCGCCGAAAATGGCCGAGCGGCAACGCGACAAGGAAGTGCATAAGCGCCACCTGGCGGCGTTCACCGAAGCACATGCCGACATCGCCCACCACATCGCCGACAATCTCGCCGAGTTCAACGGCCGCCCCGGGCATCCGGCCAGCTTCGACCTGCTGCACGAGCTGATCCAGGTACAGGGCTACCGTCTCGCCTACTGGCGGGTGGCCTGCGACGAAATCAACTATCGCCGCTTTTTCGATATCAACGACCTCGCCGCCTTGCGCATGGAAGACCCGGCGGTGTTCGACGCCACCCATCATCTGATTCTCGATCTCGTCGCCCAGGGCAAGGTTGAAGGGCTGCGTATCGACCATCCGGACGGAATGTTCGACCCTGGTGCGTATTTCCGCCAGCTGCAACAGGCGGCAGGCGGCAAGCCGCTGGCACCCGGCGAAGCACTGCCCATCTATCTGGTCATCGAAAAAATCCTCGCCGAGCACGAGCGCCTGCCGGATGACTGGCCGATCCATGGCGCCACCGGCTATCGCTTTTCCAACCTGGTCAACAACCTCTTCGTCGATACCGCCTCAGAGCGACGCATGACGCGTATCTACCGCGATTTCACGGGTGTCGACAGCGACTTCGAAGAACTCGCCTACGACGCCAAGAAGCTGATCATGCACACCGCGCTGGCGAGCGAGTTCAGCGTCCTCGCCAACCGCCTGGCGCGTATCGCTGCCGCCGACCGGGACACCTGCGACTTCACCCTCAACGGTCTTCGCGAAGCCTTGATCGAAGTCGTGGCCTGTTTCCCCGTCTATCGCAGCTACGTTGCCTATGGCGAACTGTCGGCCGACGACCGCCGCCACATCGCCTGGGCAGTGGCGGTGGCAAAAAAACGCAGCCCGCTGTTCGATACCGGCATCTACGACTTCCTCGAGGGCGTGCTGACCACCGATCTCGCCCGCGGCCGCAGCGCCTCCTACCGCGAGCCGCTCGAAGCCTTCGCCATGAAGTTTCAGCAGGTGTCGTCACCGGTGATGGCCAAGGGTGTCGAAGACACTGCCTTCTACCGTTACCATCGCCTGAGCTCGCTCAACGACGTCGGCGGCGAGCCGCGCCGCTTCGGCATTTCGGTGGCCGCCTTCCATGCCGCCACGCGTGCCCGTGCCGTCCGCTGGCCGCACAACATGCTCGCCACCTCGACACACGACAGCAAGCGTTCCGAGGACGCGCGCGCGCGCATCAACGTGCTCTCCGAGATCCCGGCGGCGTGGAAACTGATGCTCAAGCGCTGGCGGCGTCTCAATCGCGGCCGCAAACATCTGGTCGACGGCGTTGAAGCCCCGTCGCGTAACGACGAGTATCTGCTCTACCAGACACTGCTCGGCACCTGGCCGCTGACCCCGCCGAACGACGATGAACTGGCCGAGTACCGGACGCGTATCGATGCCTATATGATCAAAGCCCTGCGTGAAGGCAAGGAGCACAGCAGCTGGGTGCAGGTCAACAGCGCGTACGAAGGCGCGGTCAGCGACTTTGTCCACGCCCTGCTGGCACCCGGCGACAAGAACCTGTTCCTGGCCGACTTCGCACTCATGCTGCAGACGATCAGCCACCACGGCCTGATCAATGCCCTGGCCCAGGCGCTGATCAAGGTCACCTCACCGGGCGTGCCGGACATCTACCAGGGCTGCGAGCTATGGCAGTTCAACCTGGTCGACCCGGACAACCGCCGGCCGGTAGACTTTGCGCTGCGCCGCGAGCTGCTGGCGCAGGTGCAGGCGCTGGTCGACGGGCCGTCGGAACAGTGGCCCGACCGCCTGCGACCGCTGGTCGCCGACATGACCGACGGGCGCATCAAGCTGTACACGCTGTGGCAGAGTCTGGCGCTGCGCGCGCGCTGGCCGGAGGTTCTCGAGCAGGGTGACTACCTGCCCCTGAAAGTCAGCGGCGAACACGCGGCGCACGTCTGCGCCTACGCCCGCCGCCACGGCGAGCGCGCCATTGTCGTCGTTGTGCCGCTGCTGCCGGTGCGCCTGCTCGGCGATAACCGGGTGCTGCCGCTGGGCAATGAGGTGTGGACCGATACCATGCTCGAACTGCCCGACGGGCTAGCCGCCGCTGGCTGGCGCAATCTGCTCAGCGGCGAGAATCATTCGGCAAGCGCGCAATTGCCGATCGGCGAGATCCTGGCCAGCTTCCCGGTCGCGCTACTGGCCGTGGAAGGCGAGCTTTGAGGCAGCGGCGAAGGGCGGCCAGCTGACCGCTAGCCACCCTTCGCCGCCAGCGTACCGCTTCACCAGCGATGGCCACGCGCGGCGTTGAGAAACTCGTCGAGAATTGGCGTACTATCCAGCAAGTCCGGACTTCCCGGCGGATGAAACTCGGGATGCCACTGCAAACCCAGCACATAGGGTTTGCCTTGCAGGCGTACCGCTTCGATCACTCCGTCGCTCGCGCCACGAGCCTCAACGGTCAGGCCGCGGCCAAGCGCTTTGATCGACTGGTGATGAATCGAGATCACCTTGCCACCGCTGGCACCGGGATAGAGCCTGGCCAGGCCCGCATCCTCCTCCCAGGCAATGGCATGGCTGTGGCGGTCATAATCGTCATGGACATGCGCTCCCGCAGCCTCGATCTGCGTCGCAATGTCCTGATAGAGCGTTCCGCCGCGGGCCACGTTGATCACCTGCGCACCGCGACAGATGCCCAAAACCGCCTTGCCGGCTTCGATGAATTCGTGCAGCAGTTCCATTTCGTAGGCATCACGCACGATATCCCCCCCCCAATCCGGATGCAGCGCCTCCTCGCCATAGCTTTGCGGGCTGACGTCGGCGCCGCCTTGCAGGAGCAGGCCGTCGAGGTACTCCGCGTAGTCCGAGAGGCGGATACTGCTGCGATTGACGATGCCGTCACCGCTCACCGCCGGGATCATGAACACCATCACATCGCGCGCCATCACCCAATGCGCCACCGACTGTTCGAGGTAGTGCAGCGATTTGGAGAGCAGGGCCGTTGCGCCGGCCTGCGGATGATAAATGCGCGCCGAAAGGCCAATACGTAATGGGCGCCGGCTCATGGGACCTCCTGATGAAGTGTCAAACTGCAGCGACTGAGCCTAGCATACCGGTGCTCATCATGTCGTGGCGGTCTACCGCCCGGCCGCGCTTTGCGCGCCGCTTGCCGGGCTGCTCACAGTTGCCGCCGCGGATGCTAGACTGCGCGCTTGGCCGCGTCCAGAGAGGCAGAGATTCGACAATTCTGCGAACTGTTACGCATCCGTTGCGTGTGGTTGCGCATGGTTGGGAATTGTCCCACCCACCCGAAGTTGCGATTCTCCGTCGGCGCAGCCTGCCACCGCGGCGCATCCTCCTCCCGCCGCTTGCCACATTCTGACCAGTCCCGCGCGTCGCGCCAGCCATCAACTACACCGACAGGATGCCAATGAAAAATCTGAATCCTCTTCGCGGCAGACTCAGCACCTTCAGGTGGCGTACGCGTTTGACCTTGTGGGGGGCCGCGGCTTGCGCGGGCCTGGCCGTGGTCGCCTTCACGAGACTCACTGACCTCGCGCTGAAGACTTTTTTCGACCTCTACAACTTCCATCCCGGCTTGCCCTTCCCCTGGATGCCGTTTGTCACTGCGCCGCTGGCCGGGATGCTGGCTGTCTGGCTGACGCGGAAATTTTTCCCGGGCGGACAGGGCAGCGGTATCCCGCAGGTCATCGCGGCGACGCATCTTGCCGCGCGCGGGGAATCGGTCAGCGGTCTGGTTTCGCTACGCATCGCCTGCGGCAAGATCGTCGTCGGATCGATGGCCCTGCTGGGCGGCTTTTCCGCCGGTCGCGAAGGACCGTCGGTGCAGGTTGCGGCGTCGATTCTGCACTTCTCGCACCGCTTTCTGCCGCACGCACGGGCGATTGCCCCGGCGGATTTGATTCTCGCTGGCGGCGCGGCAGGAATCGCTGCCGCCTTCAACACACCACTCGCCGGTATCGTCTTCGCTGTCGAGGAATTGGGCAAACGCCTCGAAGCCAAGACGACCGGAATCCTGGTCGGCACGATCATCCTGTCGGGCCTGGTGGCCATCGCGCTGGAGGGTAATTATTACCACTTTGGGCGCATGAAGATCTCGCAATTCACCGAGATCGTTGGCCCGGTGCTGTTCTATGGCATGGCCTGCGGGGTGCTCGGCGGTGTCTTCAGCCGTCTGCTGCTGTGGCCACAACAACAGCCCAACTTCATCCTCTGGCGCTGGCGCAGCGCGCGACCGGTGCTGTTTGCCGGCGGCTGCGGGCTGCTCATTGCCCTGGTCGGCTGGCTTGGTGGCGGCTTGTCTTTCGGAAGCGGCTACGCGGTCAGCTCGTCGCTCCTTTCCAGCGACGCCTTGTCGGCCCCGTGGCACGCTCCGGTCACCCGCTTCGTAGCCACGGTCATCACCTATTATTCGGGCATTCCCGGCGGTATTTTCGCCCCCTGCCTGGCCGTCGGCGCAGCCATTGGCGCCAGTACCAGCGCCATTCTCGGTTTCGGTGCCGAAGCAGTACCGGTGACAGCGCTGTGCATGGCTGCCTTCCTGGCCGCGGTCACCCAATCGCCGATCACGGCGGCGATCATCGTCATGGAAATGCTCGACGGTCACGAGATGGTCATCAGCCTGATGGCGGTCACGCTGATCGCCAAGGCAGTAAGCGGACGTGTCAGTCCGGAACTCTATCAGCAGCTGGCTCTGGGCTTCATTGCCCAACAGCGCGCGCAAACTGCAGCGGCGAAGCTTGCAGCCGAACCGGTGCCGGCGCCAGAGGCTCAGTCCGGGCCGGAACCGGGACCGGATCAGCCCCCCCCCAAGGAAGCGAACAGGCAGTGACTGCTTATTGGATGGCCATGTCCACGACGCGCAATGGAGTGCGGGCCGGAATGCTCAGGCGAATCACCAGGCACGAGCGGCGTTTGCCCCCTTGCCGGTGGTCGGGGCGCAGATGAGCAGGGAAAACGCCTTGCTTTCGCCAGCGACTGATCGCGGGCTAAGCATCGCCTTGATCTTTGCCCTCGCTGCCGAGCGCTTGTCGGTCTACTACAGCCATGATCAGTGGCTTAAAGAAGGCCAGGGTACCACTCTCGCCGCCGACTGGTTGGCGCGCTCGCAACGCCGACTGCCCCTCGCCGAGCGACGGCAGCTGTCTGCCTTGAGCGAACAACTGGCACGGCAGGTTGCCGACACCCTGTCGCGGGAAGCCGGACTGCACACGGCGCACGAAATGATGGAAGCGCTCGATGCCCGCTACGAGTCCGAGATTGGACGCACGCTGATGGTGGAATGTGAGCGGCTGCTGGATAGCGCTCTCGCCGACCAGGCGTCAAGCATCCCTCCCCGTTAGGGTGGTTTGGTTTACCCTTGGAAGGAAAAATTTCGGGGGAAACTCATTCCGCCGAGAACACCTTGATCGGCGCTAGAATTGGCGCCGAGCGCGAGGCATTGTCGTTGCAGGACTATCGAGAGGTCTGACATGAGAGCTATTTTCGCTTTGCTGGCATTTTCTTTTTCGACGGTGGCCTCGTCCGCGTGCTACATCATCTATACGCGATCGAAGGAGGTGATATGGCAGGGGAGCAGCCCGCCAGTAGCCATGAATACCCTTTATATCGACGCCGAAGTACAGAAGAAAGTGCCCAAAGGGCATATGGTGATCTTGATCGGTTCGCAGGCACCTTGCCCGGCGATAGATTTCACCGTTCCGAGAAGAACGATGCGGCAAGCGGCTGCGGAAATGAACAACAACTAAGCCGGAGCAGCCGCCCGGCCATGTGCTTTCCCAAGTTCCGGCTGGCCACCGGCGGCGGCGGCCAGTGTAGTGTTGCACGCAGTATGGAACCTCTACAGATTCCGGCTACCACGTTGGCTTCGCGCCGCTGTCCGGCTTGCTGAAAGCCTTATCGGAAGTTCGGCGCTACACCACCCGCCCGCACGTCATTGCGAGGAGGAGCAGCCAACGTGGCAATCCAGTTTCATCCTCTCACTATTTCCTACCGCGTTGACAACGCGAAAAGCCAAACCTCTGGATTGCCGCGTCGGCTGCGCCTCCTCGCAATGACGGTGGGTAGGAGAGGGTTGCCGAACGTCTCATCAAGAATGCAGCACTGCACTGGCCAGCCGGCTACGCAGCCTTTGACAACACAATTCGAAGATCGAAATGGCCAGCGCCCCGCGGGGCGCGTTGTGCCCGGCGTCGGTCGCCACACTCAGGCTAGGGCTGCAACTCGATCTCGCCCGGTCGCCAGCTCTTGTCGAACCACGGCTCAAGTGGTCCATACAGACGCAGGATCATGAACCAACCTTTTCCGGGAATCGTCTGCACCCAATTGCCTTCCTTTCCAGCCGGAGCTTTGGGGCCAAAATAGACATCGACAGAGCCATCCGTGTTGACCACCATATCCTTGTTCTGGCTGCTGACGCTGGGGAACTGCTGATCGGTCTGGACCATCGAGCGCGTCTGGTTGTCATAGGCGACGACCGACCAGAAGTCCGCGACCGGAATATTCGGCGGAAGATGCAGCTTGTAGTTTTTCCCGCCTTCAAAGGGTTTGCCGTCGGCGTCCTGTGCGGACCAAGGATACTGCGAGCCCTTGCCGACCATTTTTTCGGCCATGGCCGGGGTGACGCCCGTGGCGAAGTAGTAGAAGAAGGCGTCTTCTTCGCGCATTCTGAAGGCAATCGCCCGCGCGGTCACGGTGCCGATATTGGCGGCGTCGGTCAGAATCTTTTTCATCCGCGCATCGGGATCGAAGGGCTTGCCCTTCTCGATGCCGATCGAGGCAAACAGGCCAAGGGTTGTCGGGTCGCTTCCGGCGCTGGGTTCTTCCTGAATGGCTTCGTTCAGGAGACTCCAGAAGCTGTAGTCGCCGGGAGGAACGAAGTTCGAAGGAAGTCCGGAGGCATTGACGAACTTCATCTCGGGCGGATTGGCCGCATCGGAGAGCTGATAGATCTTGAGATGTTTCTTGGCCGACTCGACGCCGGGCCTGGTCGATCCATCGACCAGAAAGGAGCGGAAGGGCATCCAGTTGCCATAGGTGCTCGGACGGACAACGAAATATCCTTCAGGCACTTTGCCGGCGTAGCCTGGTGGCAGTATCAGATACTTGCCGCCCTTGCCCTTGTCGGGACCGGTGATGCCGATGTCAGCCACCCATTTGTACCAGAAGTCAGTCAATGAGCCCCAGGACCATGGGGGGACCCTCAACCACCAGCGGCCCCTTCTTCGTATCCAGCCAAATGAAGCTGTAGATGGTGTTGTCGTTGGCTGTGAGTTCAACGGTTTTCGAATCAACGAGGTCTTCCCAGATCACGTCCGTTTGGTTTACCGGTCCGAACTCGCGCAGCGTGCTACGCATACTCACCTGATTCACGATTGGAATGGCAAGCAGGTAGGCCTGCAGTGCTCTCGAGGCATCAAGATTGTCATAGACCGTCTGTGTCGTCGCGTCATCTGGATAGCCGTAGTCGAGTTTCAGAGTGCCGATTGACGTACTCACCGTATCCGGCACCATCACCCCGGGAGCGATGGGCGTGCTCATCTGCTGCGGCTTGGCTGCATAGGAGGAAGTCACCCCGGCCAGGCAGCACGCCAGCTGAGTACGGTCACCAGCAATGCCGCCAGGAGGCATTTCGAAAGCTCAGGTCTCATGCGTTTCTCCGCTTGGTTTGCTGGTTTCAAAGTAGTGCCGCAGAGAGACAGGAATCGTGAGCCCTGCATGGTCAGCACCGAAAAGGCGGGACATTCCATGCGCAACGCCCCGCCTGCCCGAAGATCCCGCGACGCACTCTCCTGCGCTCGCGCTGTACGCCGCCCGCTTGCCGACTACATGGGCGCGGGTTGCACGCGAGTCAGCGGTTTGCCGTCGAGCGCTTCGGCCTGCGCACCATCGAGCTTCTTGATGTCCTCCGGCGTAAGCTCCGGCCGATCGACCTTGATCGTGAGCTTGTTGAGCTTGGCTGTCAGCGGGAATGGCGGCTTGTAGTCGGTGTCGTTCACCCCGCTAAGGGTGTCGGAACCGATGTCGAAACTCTCGTCCCACTGCAGGATCATCGGCAAGGTACGTTTCATGTTGATGGTCTGCACGTCCTTGCCGTCCACCTTGAGGGTGCCGGTGCCGGGACGGCCGAGCCCGCTCATGTTGTTGAAAGCGAGCGTGCCGAGGCCGAGACCGTCGTACGTAAAGTCGAACTCCAGCGTGTGCTTACCTGCAGCGAGAGCTTCTGGCCCCTCCCACTTGATGCGCATCAGATCGACCAGGTTCCACAGGAACACCGGCTTGCCCTTGAGCAGGTAGAAGCCGTAGCCGGCAAAGCGCCCACCCGAGGTCAGGATCATGCCTTCGGCACCGCCTTCGGGGACGGTGATTTCCGCCGTAATCGTGTACGACGCATCCAGCAGGAACGGCGAATCACCCTGCGGCAAGCCGACCATCGGTTTGGTATACACGACCATGTTCTGGTTGATGCCGCCGAGCCGGGAGGCGTTCTGCTTGAACCAGTCGAACGGCGTGTCAAAGGCCCATGACCAGCCGGCCGACATGTGGTTGTAGGTGAGCTCGGTGCCCCAGACGTCGTAGAACTTCATCTGCACGTCGACCGGAATCTCGTTGAGGCCGTTGAAGAACGCCACCTCGTTGGGGGTACCCAGCGGGCCACCCTCGGCGCTGGTGCCGTTGTCGCCGTTGATGTAGATGATCAGCGTGTTGTCGAGCCTGCCCAGGTCCGCGAAGGACTGGATCACACGGCCGATCTCGTGGTCGTTGTAGGCGGCATAGGCGGCGAAGATCTCGACCTGGCGGATGAACAATTTCTTCTCCTCCGCGCCGAGTTGATCCCAGGGCTTCAGAAGCTCATTGGGCCAGGGCGTCAGCTTCGCATCCTTGGCGATCACGCCGAGCTTCTTCTGGTTCTCGAAGATGGTCTCGCGCAGCTTGTTGTAGCCATCGTCGAAAAGGTGCATCGCCCTGATCTTCTCCACCCACTCTCTCGTCGGATGATGCGGTGCGTGCGTGGCGCCGGGCGCGTATTTGATGAAGATCGGCTTGCTGGGGTCAGTCTGATGAATGCGCGTCATGTAGTCGATGGCATCATCAGCCATCCCGGTGATGAGGTTCCAGCCCGGCTTGCCCTCGAAGGGATAGATTTGCGTGGTATTGCGGAACAGGTTCGGCTGCCACTGGTTGGCGTCGCCGCCGACGAAACCGTAGAAGTACTCGAAGCCCATGCCGGTCGGCCACTGATCGAAAGGCCCGACCTGGCTGGCGGCAAAGGCCGGCGTGTTGTGGTCCTTGCCAAACCAGGCTGTGGAATAGCCGTTGTCGAGCAGAATGCGACCGATCGTTGCCTTGTCCTTGCCGATAATGCTGTTGTAGCCGGGGAAGCCGGTGGACTGCTCGGAAATCACGCCAAAACCGGCCGAGTGGTGATTGCGCCCGGTAATCAGCGCCGCGCGCGTCGGCGAGCACAGGGCGGTCGAGAACACACGGTTGTAGCGCAAGCCTTCGTTGGCAATACGGTCCATCGTTGGCGTCGGAATGACACCGCCGAAAGTGCTGGGGACGCCGAAGCCGGCGTCGTCGGTGATGATCAGCAACACGTTCGGCGCACCCTTCGGTGGCACGATGCGCGGCGCCCACCAGGGCGTCGACTGCAGCGCGTCGTCCTGATGACCCCGCCGAACGCCGGATCGGGCGCCGGAAGTTGTTTAGCGCTGATGCTGGTGGTAGCACTGGGTGACCCCAGGGTGCCGGTGACCTGCTGCGCCGTGGCCGGGCTGGCCACCAGCAGGGCAGTGAGGAGCAGGCATAGGGTGGTGGTGAAACTGCGAATCCTGGACATGGTTTCCTCCCGAATAGTCATGCCTGTTAAATATTGCAACTTTGGGGCATATGATGCCTTGCAGTTCCGGACAGATTCTCTTTTGCCGTGTTGATCGCCGAGCTGAAGTGCCCGGGCCGCACAATACGCACGGACTTACTACACCCAGGGAGCAGACCCGTGGTCATGAAACACCAAGCGCAAGGGCCGTCGTTGGATTCACTGACGACCAGCAGACGAGGGGAGATTTGCGTCGGCCCGATTCTCGCAATCCCGCTCGTCCTCAGCGAACGGGGAGTCAGCCCGCAGGACGTGTTTGCCCTGGCCAGAGTCGATCAGCGGCTATTCGACAATGCCGACAACAGGATCGCGATCGAGGCCCTGGGCGTTCTTTTTGAAAATCTCCGTGGCGCTCACCGGCTGCCTTCATTTCGGACTGCTGGTCGGTGAGCGCTTCGAGTTGCAGAGCCTCGGTCCGCTCGGCGAGGTGCTACGCAATTCCGCCACGGTCGGCGAGGCGATTCGTGCCCTGCTACGGTATTTCCACGTCCACGACCGAGGCGCAGCGCCGCTACTGCTCACTCCCGACCCTTCCCGTGTCGTTCTCGGGTATTCGGTTTTCCACCACGGCTTGCCAGCACTCACGCAAATTCAGGATGCGGCGATCATGATCGGCTACCGCATCCTTGCCGAGCTGTGCGGATCTTCCTGGAAGGCGCTGCGCGTACAGTTCTTGCACGCGCCGCCCGCCAGTACCGCCGCGTATCACCGGCTGTTCGGCGCCAATGTTGCCTTCGAGGCCGAAGTGTCGGGAATGATATTCGCTCCGTCCTGGCTGGGAAAGGAAATCGAAGGCGCCGACGCGAATCGCCTTGAGCGGGTCAGCACAGCGATCCGGGATGCGGAAGCCAGGGGGCCGATGGGCTTTTCCGAGCGCGTGCAAAGCATGCTGCCGCAAATGCTGCTCAGCGGCATGGCTTCGGCCAAGGCGGTCGCGGGCCTGTTTGCCGTCCACGAACGAACGCTGCGGCGGCGACAGGAGGAAGAAGGAACGAACCTCCAGCAACTGATCAATCAAACGCGCTTCGAGCTTGCGCAGCAGTTCCTCCAGAATACCGGCCTGTCCGTGTCGGCGATTGGCGCTGCGCTGCGCTACGACGATCCGAATGCCTTCTCGCGAGCGTTTCGTAGCTGGGCGAACTGCAGTCCCAGCAAGTGGCGTGCGCAGCATTGACCGCGCCTGCTCGCGCCACGCCCGAACTTCGCCCGACCGCTGCGGTCAGTTGGCCTAGCTGCTACTATGCGAACGCGTATCCACACTGAATAGATAGCGCGCAAACCGATGGGAGACCCATGCGCAGCAACACCCACCTGCACCTGCTGCTTGCCAGCCTGGCCCTGCTCTGCGGCCCGGCCCTGGCAGCGGACCCGCCGCCAGCGAGCGTGATCGTCGCTCCGGCGCGCCAGATCCAGTTCGCCGACAGCATCGAAGCGCTGGGCACGGTCGCCGCCAGGGAATCGGTCGCCTTGACGGCAACGGTCACGGAAACCGTCAGCGCCCTCCACTTCGACGACGGCGACCGGGTCGAAAAGGGCCAGCTACTCGCCGAATTGAGCAGCCGCGAGGAGCACGCCCAGCTCGAGGAAGCGCGCGCCACGGTCAGCGAAGCGCTGCGTCAGTATCAGCGTTTCCAGTCGCTGGCCGCCAAGGGCACCGCAGCCAAATCGCTTCTCGACGAACGCCAGCGTGACTGGGAAACGGCGCGCGCCCGACTGGCGGCCATCGAGTCGCGCCTGGCGGACCGACTGATCAAGGCGCCATTCGCCGGCGTTGTCGGCCTGCGCGACCTGAGCGTCGGGGCACTGGTCGAGCCCGGCGACCTGATCACCACGGTCGACGACGACAGCGCCGTCAAACTCGAGTTTCCGGTCGCCGCTACTTACCTCGAGGTGCTGCGCCCCGGCCTGGAGGTAAGCGCCAGCAGCCGCGCCTTTCCTGGACGCCGCTTTCACGGCACGATCAAGGCGGTGAATAGCCGTATCGATCCGGTCACCCGTTCGATTCGCGTGCGCGCGACGCTGCCGAACCCCGAGCACCTGCTCAGGCCCGGCCTGCTGATGAACGTCCTTGTGCAGCAGGAGCCGCGCACGACACTGCTCATCCCGGAGGAATCGCTGCTGCCGCTCGGTGAGCAACAGTTCGTCTTCGTGGTCAACGCGGACGGCAAGGTCGACAAGCGTGAATTGCAGATCGGTGGACGTCGCCCCGGGCTGGTCGAAGTCGTCAAGGGCGTCGCGGTGGACGAACAGGTCATCACCCACGGCCACATGCAGCTGCACCCCGGGCAGGCGGTCCATATCATTGCCATTGACGATGGCAGCCGCAACCTGGCCGAACTGCTGCGCTCGCTGCCCGGCGGCGTCGCTACCCCATGATTCTCTCCGACGTATCGGTCACCCGGCCGGTGTTCGCCTCGGTGATGTCCCTGCTGCTCATCGCCTTCGGCCTGCTCTCCTTCGAGCGCCTGCCGCTGCGCGAGTACCCGGACATCGATCCGCCGATCGTTACCGTCGAGACCGGCTACCCGGGCGCGGCCGCCAACGTCGTCGAGAACCGCGTCACCAAGTTGATCGAAGAGCGTATTTCGGGTATCGAGGGAATTCGCTTCATTGCCTCGAGCAGCGAAGATGGGCGCTCGCGAATCACGCTCGAATTCGCCGTTGGTCGCGACATCGATGCCGCCGCCAACGACATTCGCGACCGCGTCTCGGCGATCGTCGATGACCTGCCCGAGGAAGCCGAGCCACCGGACATCCAGAAGCAGGACAGCAATGAAGACGTGATCATGTGGCTCAACCTGGCTGGCGACGGCATGAGCATCCCGGAACTGACCGACTACGCCCGGCGCTACCTGATGGACCGCTTTTCGGTGCTCGACGGCGTCGCTCGAGTGCGCGTCGGCGGCGGCCAGGAATACGCCATGCGCATCTGGCTGGACCGCCGCGAACTGGCGGCGCGCAAACTCACGGTCGCCGACGTCGAGGGCGCACTGCGCGCCGAAAACCTGGAGCTGCCAGCCGGCAGTATCGACTCCGAAAACCGTCAGTTCACGGTGCGCACGCAGCGCAGTTTCCTGACCGCGCAGGACTTTGCGCAGCTGGTGCTGGCACGCGGTGACGACGGCTACCTGGTACGCCTCGCCGACGTCGCGCGCGTCGTGCGCGGCACCACCGAAGACCGCCTCTTCTTCCGCGGCAACGGCGTGCCGATGGTCGGCATCGGCATCACCAAGCAGTCCACGGCCAATACTCTGGCCGTCGCCAAGGCGGCGAAGGCAGCGATGGAGCGCATCAACAGCACTCTGCCGGCGGGCATGGCGATCAAGCAGAGCTATGACAGCTCGGTCTTCGTCGAGGGCGCGATCCACGAAGTCTACAAGACGCTCTTCCTCGCCATCGCCATGGTCGTCGGCGTGATTTTTCTCTTCCTCGGCAGTCTGCGCGCCATGCTGGTACCGGCGGTGACCGTGCCGGTCTCGCTGGTGGCCACTTTCATGGTCCTGCTGGCGCTCGATTTCTCGCTCAACATCCTCACCCTGCTGGCGCTGGTCCTGGCCATTGGCCTGGTCGTCGACGATGCCATCGTGGTTATCGAGAACATTCACCGACGCATGCAGGAGTACGGCGAAACGCGTCTCGTGGCCGCCTACCGCGGCACCCGCCAGGTGGGTTTCGCCGTCATCGCCACCACCGTCGTGCTGGTTGCGGTGTTCGTGCCGATTGCCTTCCTGCAGGGCAATATCGGCCGCCTGTTTGCCGAGTTTTCGCTGACCATGGCGGCTGCCGTGTGTTTCTCGAGTTTTGTTGCCCTGTCTCTGTCGCCGATGCTGGCCTCGAAGATCCTGCGCCAGGATGCCGAGCACGCGCGCCTTTCGGGGCTTGTCGATCGCTTGTTCGGCAGGGTGCGCAAGAGCTATCACACCCTGCTGCAAGGCTCCCTGCGGCACAGCTGGATCATTATCCTGCTCTTTCTCGCCCTGCTCGCCAGCTCGATATGGCTGTACCGGAACATCCCCGATGAGTACGCGCCGCGCGAAGACCGGGGCGTCTTTTACGTGATGGTCAGTGGCCCGGAAGGAAGTTCATACCCCTACATCGCGGCCTACATGACCGAGATCGAGCAGCGCCTGATGCCGCTGGTGGAAAGCGGCGAGATCGCACGCATGCTGGTGCGCGCACCGCGCGCCTTCGGCAATTTCGAGATCTTCAATACCGGTATCGTCATCAACGTCCTCAGCGACTGGTCGCAGCGACGCTCGGCCTGGGAAATCATGGCCGATGTCAACCAACGTCTCAAGGATCTGCCCGGCGTGCGCGCTTTCCCGGTCATGCGCCAGGGTTTCGGCTCGCGCATCCAGAAACCGGTGCAGTTCGTCATCGGCGGCGGCACCTATGAACAACTCGCGCAATGGCGCGACACTTTGGTCGAGCAGATCAACGCCAACAACCCTGGCCTGGTCGGACTGGACTGGGACTACAAGGAGACCAAGCCGCAACTGCGCGTGGTGATCGACTACGACCGCGCCGCCGAACTCGGGGTCAGCATCGGCGACATCGGGCGGACGCTGGAAACGGTGCTCGGCGCGCGGAAAGTCACCACCTATATTGATGCCGGCGAAGAATACGACGTGATCCTGAAAGGCGAGCGCGGCACGCAGCGCACCCCGGCCAGTCTGGAGAACATCCACGTCCGCTCGGCGCGCACGCAGGCACTGATACCACTTGGCAACCTGGTGCGGCTCGAGGAGTTTGCCGATTCGCTTCAGCTGAACCGTTACAACCGGGTGCGTGCGATCACCCTGGAAGCCAATCTCGCCGAAGGCGTTGCGTTGGGCGACGCTCTGCGCAGCCTCGAGAAATTGACCCGGGAACACCTGCCCAGCGAAGTGATCATCGACTACAAGGGCCAGTCGGAGGACTTCAAGTCGACCGGCGGCACCATCCTCTTTGCCTTCGTGCTTGGCGTGGTCATCGTTTTCCTGGTGCTGGCCGCGCAGTTCGAGAGCTGGATCCATCCCTTCGTGATCATGCTCACCGTGCCGCTGGCGATGGCCGGGGCACTCCTCGGCCTTTATTTTTCCGGCCAGACACTCAACCTCTACAGCCAGATCGGCCTGATCATGCTCGTCGGCCTTGCCGCCAAGAACGGCATTCTGATCGTCGAATTTGCCAACCAGCTGCGCGACGCCGGCAGACCTTTCCGCGCCGCCCTCATCGAGGCCGCCGAAATCCGCCTGCGCCCGATCGTCATGACCGGCATCACTACCGCCGCCGGTGCCGTTCCGCTGCTCCTGTCAGCCGGTGCCGGCACGGAAACACGCACGGTCATCGGCACGGTAGTGCTCTGCGGCATCCTCTCGGCCACCTTGTTCACCCTCTTTGTGGTGCCCGTCGCCTACGACCTGCTGGCCAGGCATACCGGCTCGCCAAATCGCGTCCACCGGCAGCTGGAAATGGAACTGGCGGCCAGCGATGAGCAGGCACGTCGAATGGAAAGCCTGGCGGGCAGCGACGACAAAGCTGCCCATGAAAAGACTCGCTTGCGTGAAAATCCATGATTCTCTGAGGCACGCCTCATCGCCCCGGGAACATCCGACAGGCGGCTGGAGAGCGGCGGACGCAACCCCGATTTACGCAAAGAAGGACGGCTAATGTTGAAGTTCACATGTTGCGATGAGATGCGGCAGTTCTTCTCGCCAGATCACGCGCAGGTTTTGCGCGCTATCACGCGCGGCTACGAGCGCGAATGCTTGCGCGTAGACGCCAGCGCCTATCTAGCGCAAACCCCTCACCCCCTGACGCTGGGCTCCAAACTCACCCACCCCTGGATTACCACCGACTACGCCGAAGCGCTGCTGGAGTTCATTACCCCTCCATCACAAGACCCGGCCTTTCCCCTGGATTTCCTGCGCGACATCCACCGCTTCACGGCCCGGCAGATGCGGGGAGAAATCATGTGGGCAGGTTCCATGCCCTGCGTCGTCGGCGACGACAAGACCATCGCCATCGCCAACTACGGCAGCTCCAACTCCGCCAAAATGAAGTCTGTTTATCGCGAAGGCCTGGGCCTTCGCTATGGGCGGCACATGCAGACGATTGCCGGCTCGCACTACAACTGGTCGCTGCCTGAGGAGTTCTGGGTGATCTTGAAAGGCTGCTGCTCCGGAACAGGGAGCCTGCAGGACTTTGTCAGCGAGCGCTATTTCGGATTGATTCGCAATTTTCTACGTTTTGGCTGGTTGATTCCCTACCTGTTTGGTGCCTCGCCCGCAATCTGTCAGTCATTCCTGCAAGGCCGCCGCTCAGGCCTCCAGGAGCTCGTTCCAGGCACCCTGTTCCGCCCCTACGCGACCAGCCTGCGCATGAGCGACCTGGGCTATCAGAACCGGGCGCAAGATCAACTGCACGTCAGTTTCAATTCGCTGGCCGAGTACACCCGGGCACTGGAGACGGCGATTCGCACCCCTGATCCGTTCTACGAAAAGCTGGGCGTGCGCGAAGGCGAGCGCTGGAAGCAACTCAACGCGAACCTGCTGCAGATTGAGAACGAATTTTATGCCGGCATCCGGCCCAAGCGCGTCGCCAAGGCCGGCGAGCGCCCGGCGCTGGCCTTGAAGAAATACGGTGTCGAATACCTGGAAGTGCGCCTGTTTGACCTGAACCCGTTCGTAGACATCGGCATTGTCCCCGCGCAAAGTACCTTTGCCGACATCCTGTTGCTGATGTGCCTTTTTCATCAGAGTCCGCCCATTTCGGCTCGCGAGCAGGGGGAGAACGACGAAAACCAGACCCGTATCGTCAATCAGGGCCGCCAGCCTGACCTGACCCTGCTGGTGTACAACCGCGAACAAGCTTTCCGGCCCATTGCACACGCCCTGTTTGACGACATGCAGCCTTTTGCGCAGATGCTGGATGTGGCTTACGGTGGCGATAACTACAGCCGCACGCTGGCCAGCTTGCGCACGCGAATTGATCACCCGGAGACGACGCCGTCGGCCCAGGTGCTGCTTGCCGCCAGGGAAAACAAGGGCTACTTCAAATTCGCCATGCAGCAGTCCCAGCAGCACCACGAGAGCCTGCTGGCCCAGTCGCTGGACGCGGCTACCTTGGCCAGGTTCGAGGCCAGCGTGCAAGCCTCGCTGGCCGAGCAACAGCGATTGGAATCGCTGCCGCAGGGGCCCTTTGAGGACTACGTGGCGAGTTACTACGCATAGAGTGCAAGCGCCCAGGACTCGCGTCCTTGGAAACAACCCTGGCGCGCGGATAGAGTTCAGTAGCCAAATCTCGATCGGAAGCGGGGCGCAATCACCGTCTCTGCGCGCGCCGCCGGCACCCAAACCAACTTTCCCCGGATGACTATCGCCATGTCCAAACCGAGCACTATCGACGAACGGCAAGCGCCAAGCGGCGTGCCGGCGGCGAAATTCGCCCTCTGGGCGCTGGGCTTTCGTCCGTTCTACCTGCTCGCCAGCATCTTCGCCGCGCTGTCGATTCCGCTCTGGATCGCCCAATACGCCGGCTATCTGCCGGCCGCTTTGGCACACAGCCCGGCCTGGCACGGTCACGAGATGCTCTTCGGGTACACGCTGGCAGTGATCGTCGGCTTTCTGTTCACAGCCAGCCGTAACTGGACCGGACAGCCAACACCGAGCGGCGCCGCCCTGCTCGCTTTCGCGCTACTGTGGGTCGCCGGGCGGGTCCTGATGCTGACGCCCTACGCGATGGCGGCAGCGATCGCCAACGCCGCCTTGCCGGTGGCGGCCGCCATCGCGCTAGCCATTCCGCTGTGGAAGAGCCGTAACCAGCGCAACTATTTCTTCGTCCCCTTGCTGATGCTGCTTGGCGCAGCGGTGCTGGCGATGCATCTTTCCTGGCTCGGCTTGCTGGTCTGGCCCGAACGAGCCAGCTTGCTGGTCGGGCTCGACATGGTTCTGTTCATCATCGCGGTGATGGGTGGGCGCGTGATCCCGATGTTCACCAACAACGGCATCCCCGGAACACTGGCGACCCGCCATCCGCTCATTGAAAAGCTCGCCCTGGGGAGCGTTCTGCTCTTGCTGGTGGCGGACGTTCTACCCGCTCCCGCGGCGCTGATCACGATCATCGCGCTGACCGCCGCCCTGGCCCACGCAGCCCGGCTCTACCTCTGGCAACCCTGGCGAACCCTGCGCACACCGCTGGTGTGGGTGCTGCATGCGGCCTACGCCTGGATCGTCGTGTACCTCGTACTGCGCGCCTCGGCGGCGCTCGGCCTGGTCGCCGAGGCGCTGGCGCTGCATGCACTGACCATCGGCGCCATCGGCGGCATGACCCTGGGCATGATGACCCGTACGGCGCGCGGCCATACCGGCCGTCCCCTGGTCGCCGACCGCTACGAGATCGCCGCTTTCGTGCTGGTCCTGTGCGCCGCGCTGATCCGCGTCTTCGGCGGGATGATCTTCCCCGACGCCTACCTGGGCACGCTCATCGGCTCGGGGATTTGCTGGTCGCTGGCCTTCACCTTGTACGCGATTCGCTACTGGCCAGTGCTGTCACGCGCGCGGCTCGACGGCAAACCAGGCTAGCCAGCCGGCAGCGACGAAAACGCCAACCTGCGTGAGGATTGTTACCATGCCTACCAGCCCGCCCGCTGCCACCCCGTTCACGAAGGCTGCACGCCTTTTTATGCGGGCAGCCTTCGTTTTCGTCACCGCGGCGGGAGTTTCGCTGTTTCTGCTCAGCGAGCAGACGAGTGCCTACTTCGCGTGGACCATCAAGCCGCCCATCACGGCTTCATTCCTCGGCTGCGGCTACCTCGGGGTGGCCACGGCGCTGGGGCTGGGGTTGCGCGAATCGGACTGGGGGGCGGTGCGAGTGGGCATCTGGGTGGTGGCCACGGGACTCATTTCGATTCTCATCGCCACTCTCCTGCACCTCGACAAGTTCCATCTCCATAGCCCGCTGTGGACCGCCAGGGTTTGGGCCTGGAGCTGGCTCCTCCTCTATGTCGCACTGGTGCCGGGCCTGTTCGCCGCCCTGTGGACGCAGTGGCGTCAAGCGGCGACGAGGCCACCGTCCGGCATGGCGCTAGCCGCCGGCCTGCGCCTCGGTCAGCGCTTGTTGGGCGGCATGATGGTGTTGATGGGGGCGGCCCTGTTCCTGGCCCCAGGGAGTGCGGAACAACTCTGGCCATGGTCCCTGAGCCCGCTCACGGCACGCATGGTCGGCAGCTTCTATCTCGCCATCGGCGTCAGCCTCTTCGCCGCGGCGCACGAAAACAATTACGCCCGCATCCGGGTCGCAAACTTCGCCTACCTGGTGTTTGCACTGCTGCAGCTGCTGACGGCCCTGCGCTACCCGGTCGTGGACTGGCGGACTGTGCCGGGGCTTTTGCTCGCGGCGGTGATCTTCGCCTTGTTGACCATCGGAAGTATCGGGGTACGCGCTAGCCGCAGGGTTCCGACTATCAGTACCTGACGGCGGCCATTATTGGCATAATGCGAACCATATTCACCCCGGGGGAGTCGGTCCATGTCCAGGATTCGCTACATAGCGGCGCTGCTGTTTTTCTTCTTCGCAGCCCTATCGGTCGTCGGCGCAGCAAAGGCGCAGCAGGTCACCGGAGTCCTTGGCTCGCCGAGCGCCACCACCACCCTTGGCGGGAAGCAGCTGCCGCCCCCTGATCCGAAATTCGGCGGAGTGATCAAGGAAAAGGCCTCGGAGTCGACCCCCTGGTGGCCGCCGCGCGTCGTGCCGCCGAAAGCTGCGCCGAACGTGTTGCTGATCATGAGCGACGACGACGGCTTCGGCGCACCGTCGACCTTCGGCGGCGTCATCCCGACGCCGGCGCTGGACCGCATCGCAACGAGTGGTCTGCGCTATACGAACTTCCACTCCACCTCGCTGTGCTCGCCGACGCGGGCGGCGCTGATCACCGGCCGCAATCATCACTCGGTGGGCTTCGGGGTGGTTGGCGAAATCGCCACCGGCTACCCTGGCTACGACTCGATCATCCCGATCGAGAAGGGCACCATCGGCACCATCCTGAAAGACAACGGCTACGCCACCTCGTGGTTCGGCAAGGACCACAACACGCCCTTCTTCGCCAACAGCCAGGCCGGACCGTTCGAGCAGTGGCCGAACGGCATGGGCTTCGAGTATTTCTACGGCTTTGTGGGTGGAGACACCAGCCAGTGGCAACCAAACCTGTTTCGCAATACCACGCCGATCTATCCTTTTCAGGGCAATCCGGGCTGGAACCTGACCACGGCGATGGCCGACGAGGCCATCCAGTACATGAAGCAGCTCAAGGAGCTGGCGCCCGAGAAGCCGTTCTTCGTCTACTACGTGCCGGGCGGCACGCACGCCCCGCACCACCCGACGAAGGAATGGATCGACAAGATCAGCGCCATGCATCTGTTCGATGACGGCTGGGAAAAGCTGCGCGAGACGATCTTCGCCAACCAGAAGCGGCTGGGCATCATGCCCGAGAACGCGCAACTGACGCCCTGGCCGGACGGACAGGAGATCTACGGCGGCGCCAAGCTGCCGAGGTGGGACTCGCTGAGCTTCGAGGAGAAGAAACTGTTCATCAAGCAGGCCGACGTCTATGGCGCCTATCAAGCCTACACCGATCATCAGATCGGCCGCGTCATCCAGGCGGTCGAGGACCTGGGCGAGCTCGACAACACGCTGATCATCTACATCAGCGGCGACAACGGCGCCAGCGCCGAAGGCATGGTCAACGGCACGCCGAACGAGTTCACCACCTTCAACGGCATCGAGGTACCGATCAAGGACCAGTTCCTGTGGTACGAGTTCTGGGGCTCCGAGCGGACTTTTCCGCACTACTCGGCGGCCTGGGCGTGGGCGCTTGGCACGCCGTTCAAGTGGATGAAACAGGTACCGTCGCATTTCGGTGGCACGGCCCAGGGCGTGGCCATGTCCTGGCCCGGCCATATCGGCGATCCGGGCGGCATCCGTCGCCAGTTCCACCACGTCATCGACATCGTTCCGACGATCCTCGAGGCGACCGGCATTCCGGCACCAGAGACGATCAAGGGCATCAAGCAGTTGCCGATTGAAGGCACGAGCATGGCCTACACCTGGAACCAGGCCAATGCCGGCGTGCCCACCCGGCACACGACGCAGTACTTCGAGATGCTCGGCAATCGCGCCATCTATCATGATGGCTGGGTTGCGGCCACCACCCCGGCGACGCGCCCCTGGGAGCTGAGCAGCGCGAAACCGCCGGATGTGATCACCGGCTACCGCTGGGAGCTGTACAACGTCATCGAGGATCCGACGCAGAACAACGACCTGGCGGCGACGATGCCCGATAAGCTCAAGCAGATGCAGGGCATCTTCTACGTCGAGGCGGCGAAGTACAACGTGCTGCCGCTCGACAACACGACGCTGACGCGCTGGAATACGCCGCGGCCGAGCCTGAAGGCAGGGCGCACTGAGTTCAGCTATGCGGGCGGCCTGACCGGCGTGCCGGCCAGCACTGCGCCGAGCATCATTGACAAGTCCTACACCATCACCGCCGAAGTCACCATTCCCGAGGGCGGCGCGGAAGGCATGATCGTCACCCAGGGCGGCCGCTTCGGCGGCTATGGCCTGTTCCTGAGCAAGGGTGACTTCGGCGTCGGCCGGGGCAAGGTGGTATTCCTCTACAACCTGCTCGATCTCAAGCGCACGACCTGGGAAGGACCCGAGCTGGCTGCCGGCAAGCACACCATCGTCTTCGACTTCAAGTCGGATGGTCCGGGCCTGGCCAAGGGCGGCACGGGTGTTCTCTCGGTGGACGGCAAGGAAGTGGCCAGGAATTCCATGGAACACACCGTCCCGATCACCTTCCCGGAGGACGAAACCTTCGACGTCGGCGAGGACACGCGCACGCCGCTGGCCCTCATCGAGTATCGCTACGACACGCCGTTCAAGTTCACCGGCACTATCGACAAGCTGACCGTCAAGCTCGAACCTTTCCCGCCGGAAGAGAGCGCAAAGCCCAGCGCGGCTGCTCAAGCCGCGCCTGCCGCGGTCGCGCCGGCGGCGGCAGCGGCAGCGGCGGCCGCACCGGCCAGCGATGCGCAGAAGCGCTAAGGATCGGCGCTTACGCAAAACGAGTCGCGTGAGCGAGCTGCGCAGCCAGGGCCAGGCCGGGCCATGAGATCGGCACTGGCCTTCGCCGCGGTGGGAGAAATCGCCACCGGCCTGGCCTTGCTGATCCTCCCATCGCTCGTTGGGCGCCTGTTATTGGGCGAGGAGCTGACGGGCATCGCCATACCCGTCGCCCGCGTCGCCGGCATTGCCCTGATCGCCCTTGGGCTCGCCTGCTGGCCCGGCCCGCCGCGGCTCGGCATGTTGGTCTACGGCGCAGCGGTCACGCTGTACCTCGCCTATCTTGGCTTCACCGGCATTTCGACGGGCATCCTGCTGTGGCCCGCGGTCGTCCTGCACGCCCTTCTGACCGCGCTGCTGATTCGGGAGCAGGCACTGGACAAGGTGAACGGCAGATAGGGACAACATCGGGCGAAAACGAGCCTGGCCTTTTTTTGTTTCGGTTTCCTTTTTCCGACCAGCGGCCAGCCGCGGGTAGCCCGCAGCACAGCCCGCACCAGTCCGCTGGATTTCAGGCAAGGCGCATCGATTGTGTTACGTATTGGCATAGACCTTGGCGGCAGCAAGATCGAGCTCATCGCGCTCGACGACGCCGGCCGCGTCTTGCTGCGGCGGCGCTGTCCGACGCCGCAGGGCGATTACCGGGGCACGCTCAGGACGGTCAGCGAGCTGATCGAAGCTGCGGAAAGCGAGCTTGGCGAGTCCGGCAGCGTCGGCATCGGCGTGCCTGGCGCGGAATCGACCGTTGATGGCCGCATAAAAAACGCCAACTCGACCTGCCTGATCGGCGAAGCGCTGCGCGAAGACCTGCAGGTGCTCTTACGGCGTGAAATACGCCTGGCCAACGACGCCAACTGCTTTGCTCTTTCGGAAGCCATCGACGGCGCCGGCGAAGGCGCGGAAGTCGTTTTCGGGGTGATTCTCGGCACCGGCGTCGGCGGCGGCATCGTCGTCAATCAAGGCGTGTTGAACGGAGCCAGCCGCATTGCCGGCGAATGGGGGCATAACCCCTTGCCGCTGCCGGAAGAAGAGAACCTGCCGCCGCCGCGCTGCTATTGCGGGCGCTCTGGCTGCGTGGAAACCTGGTTGTCGGGGCCGGCGCTTTGTGCCGACCACCAGCGACACGGTGGCGAAGCGCTTGCTGCCGAGCAAATCTGCGCGGCTGCCGCAGCCGGTGACCTGAGCTGCGAACAGACCCTGGCGCGCTACGAGCGTCGCCTGGCCAAGTCGCTGGCGCAGGTGGTCAACATCCTCGATCCGCAGGTCATCGTGCTCGGCGGCGGCCTTTCAAATATCCAGCGTCTGTATGACGCGGTGCCGCACCTGTGGGCCAGGCACATCTTTTCCGATGTCATTCGCACGCGGCTGTTGCGTAACGTGCATGGCGACTCTTCCGGCGTTCGCGGCGCCGCCTGGCTATGGAACGAGAGATGACGGAAATCGTGCTGTTCAGCGGCGGCTTGACGAGGATCGAGGAACACGGACAGTCGACCGGGATCTACAAGAAACCGGTCATTGGCCCGGTGGAGCTGAGCCTTGCAGGTCTGGCCGGAGACATCCAGGCCGACCGGCGGGTCCACGGCGGGCCAGAGAAAGCCCTGCATCAGTACGCCGTGGACAGCTATCGGCGTCTGGCCGAGCAGTTACCGGCGATTGCAGCGCAACTGCTCGTCGGCAGTATCGGCGAGAACATTTCGGCCGCCGCGGTCGACGAAAGCACGGTCTTCATCGGCGACATCTTCAGCCTCGGGCGCGCCCGGGTTCAGGTCAGCCAGCCGCGCAGCCCGTGCTGGAAGATCGACCATCGCTACGCTCACGATGGCGTCGCACGGCTGATCGCCGAGACCGGTCTGACTGGCTGGTACTACCGTGTGCTCGAAGGAGCGACGATCAGCAGCGGCGACCGGCTCGAATTGATCGAGCGTCTGCCGGGCGCAGTTTCTCTTGCCGAGCTATGGCAAATCTGGCGCGAACACCGACCCGATCCGGCGATCCTGGAACGTTTGTCAGCAGCGCCCGGCTTGACGCCCAGCTGGCAGAAGAAGCTGCAAGACCGCCTGAACTGGCTACGCGCCAACAGTGGCACGCCGGAAGTCGCACGGACGCTGTTTCATCCCCGCCAAGGCTGAAGCGAGTCACAGAGAGAAGCATTGCCGCAGCTTCCCGGCTGTTCTGGCCGGGCCAGTGCTCAGCGATACAGGGGTAGTGCGGCCACCCGCGCCTCGATGTCGGCGCTCACTTGCCGATAGGCAGGGTTATCCTGGCCACCGTAGCGGCGCTCGAACTGGGCTGCCGACAGATACTCGGGGAGCCCGCCCAGCGGCGGTGCCAGATCGCTGTCGCGCAGAGACCCGCGCAGGGCGGCGTTGACGCGCGCTGGGTCGTCCAGCAGCAATTCCCCGAAGCGGGTCCCGGCGCGATCGGCGGCCAGGTCGGCAAACGAGAATCCGCTGCCGCGGCGAGAGTCGTCGATTTCCTTGTACACGCCTATGGCGTTGGCCGCCGGTTCGCCGGCCCAGACCGCCAGAGCGGCCGAAATGGCGAAATGCTGCGCGCTGTCGTAGCGCCCCAGCAACTCGAGCTTCAGGCGCCGTGGACGCGGCCAGTCGCTGGCTTGTGGAAAAAGAGCGTCGAGGCTTTTTCCCGACTCATAGGCGGCCAGGACGAGCAGCGCCGCGCGTCGTTTCTGCAGCGTTTCTTCACCCTCAGGACCGGCCAGCAAGGGAGGCAGAACCTCGCTCAGGGGCACGCGGGCGTTGACCGGGTAGTTCATTAGCAGGCTGGCCAGCGCGCGCTGCGCGGCCTCGACACGCTGGTTATCGGCCGGAGTAAAGGCGAGGGCGCGGGCACGATCGAGCAGGCCCGGCTCCCAGACGTAGGTAAAAGCGACCGCGCTGCGCGCTGGCACGAAGTCGAGGCGACGAAAAGCTTTCCGCAACAGCTGCCACTGCTCGCCAAGACCGGCAATCTCGATCACCGAAACGCTCAGCCACTCGAACAGGCGCGGTGGTATCGACAGCGATCCCAGCGACGCGGATGCCAGCTGCGCTTGCCCACGCCCACCTCCGGCGTGAAAAACGGCGCGCAGATTCAGATAGCGAGCGCCGCTTAGACCGGGAAGCTGGACGGGAACGCAAAAGCGGAACTCACCCGTCTCGTCGACCAGGGCAAATGCGCCGCGTCCGTGCAGGCTGCGGGTGGCCAGATGGTTGAAGGCCTCGTCGATCAGCGCCACCGGAATCTGCGCCGTTCGTTGTTCGCCACGGCGCAGTCGGCGCGGGTCGTTGCTGAGCAAAAGCCCACGAGCTTCGGCGACCGACGCGGGAGAAATGCTTGCGCTGCGGCTGACCAGCGGCGCCGTCTCGAGGCCGGCCAGAAAAAGGACTGCGGCGGCGAGCAGCGGCAGGAGCAGGAAGATGCGTATCACCGGCGCGGCGCACGGATCGTCGGGCGGCCAGCACAAGGCCACTGCGCCGGCAACACCCCGGCAGCAAGCTGCCGCGGCACAGCGCTACGGCCCGGCTGGCTGTTCATGGCGCGGCCGGCGTGGCCGAGGTCGCTGGCGTCAGCTTGCTGTCGGGGCTACCCAGCCGCAAGGCGAAACCCGCCTTGCGCAGCAGGCGCGCTTCGTTTTGCAGGTCGGCGCGGGTCAGCGGATGCTCTTCAAGCCAGGCAGGCGGGAAGCGCAGCTCAAGCTGTCCCCGGTCGACGCGTAGCCCAATGGCCGGCAAGGGCACGCTGCTGCGGCTACGGTGCAGCACCACCGCCAGGCGCAGGAGGACGCACAGGCGCGGCGCCATGCGCGCCCAGTCGCTCGGCAAATGCGCGAAGGCCTTGCTCGGGAAAGAGCGGCGGTGGCGCCTGACCAGCGCCGACAACAGCAGTTGATCGTCGCGCGAATAGCCGGGCAAATCGGCATGTTCAAGCACGTAAGCGCCATGTTTGTGGTGCTGGTCGTGGGTCAGCAGGAGACCCGTTTCATGCAGGCGAGCGGCGCGTTCGAGCACCGGCGCCGCCGCTTCGTCGGCGAGCCGCCATTTGCTGCTGACCTGCCGCAGCAGAGCCTGTGCGGTCGCACAGACGCGGCCCGCCTGGCCTTCGTCCAGGTTGAAGCGGCTGATGACTTCGGCGATGGTTCGGTCGCGCACGTCCTCGTGGCGGATACGGCCCAGCAAGTCATAGATCAGGCCTTCGCGCAGGGCACCTTCGGAGACCTCGAGTTCCTCGATGGCGAGCGCCTCGCAGAGCCCGTGCAGGACAACGAAGCCGCCGACAAAGACCCGCGCCCGCGCCGGGTCGAGTTGCCAGCGGCCGGCAATCGCCGCCGTGTCGCGCATTTCAAGCAGCTCGGCACGCAGCCGGCGCAAGGCTTCGCAAGTGATTCCCTCGCGGCTCCAGCCTTCGCTGATGAGCACGTCCTGGATCGCCTTGATCGAGCCCGACGCGCCGGTGACCACGCCCCAGCCACGCGCCAGATATTCCTGGCGCACCGGCTCCAGGGTCAGTTGCACCAGAAGTTCGGCCTCGCGCAGGCGGCTCGCGGTCAAGCGCCCATCGCCAAAGCAGGCACGGCTCAAGCTGACGCAACCCATCTTCAAGCTGGCCAGGTGCAGGGGATCGAATTTTTCTCCGATGATCAGCTCGGTGCTGCCGCCGCCAATATCGATCACCAGGCGCTGCCCGGAGACATCGCCGACACTGTGCGCCACGCCCAGGTAGATCAGGCGTGCTTCTTCCTGGCCGCGGACGATCTCCACTTTGTGGCCGAGAACCTGTTCTGCGCGCGCCACGAACTCGGCACTGTTGCGTGCCTGGCGCAGGGTATTGGTACCGACAATGCGCAACTGCTCGGGCGGAATGTCACGCAGCCGTTGGCCAAAGCGTGCGAGGCATTCGAGGGCGCGTTTTTGCGATTCCTGCGACAGGCGGTTGCGCGCATCGAGACCGCCCGCCAACTGGACCATCTCGCGCAAACGGTCATGAACCTGCACCTGCCCATTGACCAGGCGGGCGACGATCATATGGAAGCTGTTAGACCCGAGGTCAATCGCCGCTACGAATTCGGAAGGCATGTCAGGACTCCTTGCCGCTACTGGGAAAAAAAGCGCCGACGGGGTAGTCCGCTGCGCGCTGTGTCTGCTTTCCGCTGGCAGCCCGTCACGCCCAGCACCTTGTTCGTCGTTTTCATCGCATTCATCATATTCATCATATTCATCATGTTCGACGGCGGCGGGCACACGGCAGCGCTTGGCGCCGGGAAACGGGCTCCGGCTGACTTTGACTGCCCCGCCAGCTGGCGGCAGGCGCAGTGGATGACAGCGCGCAACTCATTCCCCGGCAAACGGAAAGATAGCCGATGTGCTCGCTGACCGGCGTGACATGGATCACGCCACAGGACCGCTAACCGGCATGCAGGCAGAGTATCCCTGCCACTGTGGTCGTCGTCAATCAATCACCGCGGCGGTCATCACTGCGCCGCGCCGCTTGCAGCGAGTGCAACCCCCCTCTCCCCACAAGGGTGGAGGGGAGCAGGGCCTTGGCCAGCCATTTCATCTCCGCAAGAGCGGCGCGTGACAAATCCCGGCAAGCCATAGCCCATCCCCCGCATCAGAACTCCAGCGGATCGACTTCCAGGTGCCAGCGCAGCCGTGATGGCGCTTTGATTGCTTCCAGCTGCGGCAGCCAGTCGGCAAGAAAGCGCTGCAGCACTCGCCGTGCGGGCGACTCGACGAGCAACTGGCCACGTTCGAAACTGGCGCGGCGGGCCAGGCGCATCGGCACCGGGTCGTAGAAGGTCACCGAATGTTCGCTGCCCACGGCCGGGCAAGTACGCGCACTTTTCAGAAAACCGAGGGCGTCGGCCATCAGCGGCGCTTCGGCACGCAGCATGGCCTGGTGCGCATAGGGAGGGAAGCCGGCCTGTTGCCGCTCGCTGAGCTGTTCGGCGGCGAAGGCGGGAAAATCATGGTGGACGAGCGCGGCGTAGAGCGGATGCTCGGGGAACTGCGTCTGAATCAGAAACTCACCTGGACGTTCGGCGCGGCCGGCGCGGCCGGCGACCTGCATCAACTGCGCGAAGAGACGCTCGGGCGCGCGCCAGTCGGCGGCAAACAAGGCGGCATCGGGAGCAATGGCGCCGACCAGGGTGAGCTTGGGGAAATCGTGCCCTTTGGCGAGCATCTGGGTGCCGACCAGAATGTCGGCGTCGCCGCTGTAAATCCTCGCCACCAGCACTTCCCACTGCTTGCGGCTGCGCGCCACATCACGATCGACGCGCAGCACGCGAGCCTCGGGAAAGTGCTCGGCGAGCACCGCTTCCAGGCGTTGCGTGCCGCGCCCGAAGGCGCTCAGGTCCTGGTTGCCACAGGTCGGGCAGCCTTTCGGCAAGCGCGTTTCGAAGCCGCAGTGATGGCAGCGCAGGCGGCGGTCGACCAGATGCAGCACCAGATTGGCGGCGCAGCGATGGCAGTGCGAGGTCCAGCCGCAAGCGGCACAGGCCAGCACCGGTGCGTAGCCCCGGCGATTGAGGAAGAGCAGGCTTTGCTCGCCGCGCGCCAGGCACTCCTCGACGGCGCGTAACAAGACACGACTAAGCCCGTCCCGGGGCTTGTCGAGGCGGGTGTCGATACGCTGCACGCTCGGCAGTCGAGCACCTTCAACCGCCCGCTCACTCAGCCGCAGCAGGTGATAGCGACCGCGTCCAGCCTCGGCGGTGGCGTTGGCCCAGCTTTCGAGCGAAGGCGTCGCCGAACCGAGGATGATTTTTATGGCGCGCTGGCGGGCACGGAAGACAGCCAGGTCGCGCGCCGAATAGCGGATGCCGTCCTGCTGTTTGAAGGAGGGGTCGTGCTCCTCGTCGACGATGATCAAGCCAAGCTCGGGCAGCGGAGTGAAGATCGCCAGGCGGGTGCCGAGCACGATGCGCGCTTCGCCGGTCAAGGCGGCGCGCCAGTTGCGGCTACGCGCGGCCTCGCCGAGCTCGCTGTGCAGACTGACCAGCCCGGCGGCGGGAAAACGCGCTGCGACGCGAGCTTCAAGCTGTGGGGTCAGATTGATTTCCGGGACCAGCAGCAGCGACTGCTGTCCATCGGCCAGGGCCCGCTCAATGAGCCGGAGATAGATTTCGGTCTTGCCACTGCCGGTCACGCCGTGCAAAAGGTAGGCGTGGAAGCCGGCGCCAAGCTCGGCGATGGAGTCTAGCGCCGCCTGCTGCTCGCCAGTCAGTTCTGGCGCCGCCACGGCCGCGCCTGGCGAAGCCTGCCGCGGCGCTCTGGGCTTGACGGGCTTGAGGGCGCGCAAGCCGGCCGGCAAGGTCGACAGCATCACCTGGCCGAGCGCTACGTGATAGTAGGCAGCACAGAACTCGCTAAGGCGAAACCAGTCTGCGGGCAAAGGCGGCAAGTCGCGAAAGACCTCGCCAAGGACTTTGAGTTGCTCCAGCGGAAGATCGCTTGCCGCCGGCAGCTCGACCAGAATGCCGATTTTTTCGTTGCGACCGAAGGGCACACGTACGCGGTAGCCGATATCGCCCGCCGACAGCGACTCGCCATCGGCGACGCGGTAGTCGAAGAGGCGGCGCAGCGGAACATCAAGGGCGACGCGGGCAATCTGCGGCAAGGACATCAGGTCGGAGAGCCATTGACAGTCGGGAGGAGAAAACGATCGCTAGTTAGCAGCGGAAGCTCGCGCCACTTCTCGTAGTACGGCATAAGATCTTCTGTTACTTAAGGTTTCTAGCTCATTCACAGTTTCTGTGGATAACTCTGTGGATGAGGGTGCTGAGAAACCCCGCAAGAGCCCGTCCTGACAGGGTTTCAGAGCCGTTGCCGGAAAAACAGGCTACTAAAAACGTTTTATAAATCAGCAACTTATAACTACAAGTCTGATTTACAAGGAAGTTTCCACCGTGCCAGAAACTCGGAAGTCTGTTCTGTGAACAAGTCAAGCACTAATCGCAGACTCAACGCCCTTTTTGGCGCAGAATCCGACTGTGCTGGTGCACCGCATCAAGCAGCGCTTTGACATTGTCCGGCGGCGTGAACTGCGAGATGCCGTGGCCAAGGTTGAAAACGTGCCCGGTGTCCCCCGGGCCGTAGGCGTCGAGCACTTTCCTGGCCTCGCTGGCAATCGTTTCGGGTGCGGCAAAGAGTACCGCCGGGTCGATATTGCCCTGCAAGGAAACCTTGTCACCGACGCGTCGGCGGGCTTCGCCGATGTCGATCGTCCAGTCCAGGCCGACCGCGTCACAGCCGATCTCGGCGATCGCTTCCAGCCACAGGCCACCACCTTTTGTAAACACGATCGATGGCACGCGCTCGCCGTCCTTGTTCTTGATCAATTGGGCAACGATTCGCTGCATGTACGCAAGGGAGAACTCGCGATACGCTGCGGGCGACAGGGAGCCGCCCCAGGAATCAAAGATCATCACCGCCTGGGCACCGGATTCAATCTGCGCGTTGAGGTAGGCAACCACGGCGTCGGCAGTGACGGAAAGAATGCGATGCAAGAGGTCCGGTCGGTCGTAGAGCATGCCCTTGACACGGCGGTAATCGGTGCTCGAGGCGCCTTCGACCATGTAGCAGGCGAGGGTGTAAGGACTCCCGGAAAAGCCGATCAGCGGCACCGAGTTGTTCAGTGCGCGCCGGATTTCCACCACCGCATCCATCACATAACGCAGGTGATCCCAGGGATCGGGGGCGCTGAGGTCGCGAATCGCCCATTCTTCGCGCAGGGGACGTTCGAAGCGCGGCCCTTCGCCGTCGGTGAAATACAGTCCGAGGCCCATCGCGTCGGGGATGGTCAGGATGTCCGAGAAGAGAATCGCGGCGTCGAGATCGAAGCGCGCCAGGGGCTGCAGAGTCACCTCGCAAGCCAGGCCAGGGTTGGTACACAACTGCATGAAGCTGCCCGCGCGGGCACGCGTTTCACGATACTCGGGCAGGTAGCGACCAGCCTGACGCATCAACCAGACCGGCGTGTGCGTGGTCGGCTCCTTGAGCAGCGCGCGCAGAAAAGTATCGTTGGATGGGCGGGTCACGGCAAACTCCGGCGGCGAGCGAAAGGTGCTCGGAAAGCGCGATTATCCCCTTTCCACGCTACTTCCGCCAGAAAGCCGGTGTCATCACGACCAGCAGGGTGAAAATCTCGAGGCGGCCGAGGAGCATGGCGAAGGTGCACACCCAGATCTGAAAGTCGCTCAGTCCGGCGTAATTGCTGGCCGGCCCGACCTGGCCCAATCCCGGCCCGGTGTTGTTGATGCTGGCGACGACTGCCGAAAAGGCGGTGATGATCTCCAACCCGGACAAGGAAAGAAGCAGGGTCATGCCGGCGATGCAGACCATGTACACAAAGCCGAAAGCGAGCACGGCGAAGAGAATGTTGGATTGCACGATGTCACCGCCGACTTTTACCGGATGAACGGCGCTGGGGTGCATGGCACGGGTCAGTTCGCGATACACCTGCTTGTAGAGTACCAGCGCGCGAATCATCTTGATGCCGCCACCGGTCGAGCCGGCGCTGGTCGCAAAACTGCACAGAAACAACATCCACAGCGGCGCGAAGAACGGCCACAGCGCATAATCGGTGCTCGCGAAGCCGGTCGTCGTGGCAATGGAGACAACGTTGAAGGCGGCATCGCGCAGGGCTTCGTGGAAACTTGCATAGACATCGTGGAAGACGAGAAAGGCGGCGATGCCAACGACACTGCCGAGAGTCACCAGCAAAAACCAGCCGGCTTCCGGGTCGGAGACGTAGGGACGCAGCGAACGCCCGGAGAGAACAACGAAGTGGGTCGCGAAGTTCATCCCGGCGAAGAGCATGAAAACGATAGCCACCACTTCGATGGTCGGTGAGGCGAAATAGGCAAAGCTCGCGTCGTGACTCGAAAAACCGCCGAGTCCCATGGTGGCGAACATGTGCATGAGCGCATCCAGCCCACTCATTCCTGCCCAATAATAGGCCAGTGCGCAGCAGATGGAGGCCAGCGAATAGACGGTCCACAGGCCCTTCGCCGTTTCGGCGATGCGTGGCGTCATCTTGGTGTCCTTCATCGGCCCCGGCGTCTCGGCCTTGAACATCTGTCGGCCGCCGATCCCCAGCAAGGGCAGAATGGCCACCGCGAGAACGATCAGGCCCATGCCGCCAAGCCAGACCATCTGCGTTCGCCAGACGTTGATCGACACCGGTAGCTGGTCGAGGCCGGTGAGAACGGTCGCGCCAGTGGTCGTCAGCCCGGACACGGCTTCGAAATAGGCGTCGGTAAAACTGAGCTTAAGTTCGAGGACCAGCGGCAAGGCCGCGTAGATCGGCAGCAGGGTCCACACCAGCGCAACCATCAGAAAACCGTCACGAATCGTCAGATCGCGGGTTTCCTTGCGGGTGACGTACCACAGGCCGGCGCCAGTAGCGACGGTAAGCACAAACGCTTCGTCAAAGGACGCCAAAGCACCGTCGTCGAGAAACCACGAAACTGACAAGGGAAAGAGCATGGTCAACCCGAACATCAGGATCACCAGCGAGAGCACCCGGACCACGGGGTAGAAGCGTTTCATGCCTGCAGATCAAAAGAAGTGGAAGCCAACCGCGAATAGTTTCTCAACCTGCTTGACGACCTTCTTGTCGATGCAGAAGATGATCACGTGGTCACCAGTCTCGATGACGACGTCCTTGTGGGCGATGAGCACCTGCCCGGTCTGCTTCTTCGCTCCCAGGCGGAAGAAGTTGAAGTCTTCAGTTTCGCCGAGGTCGCGCACGATGGCGGCGATGAAGGCGCCGTGAATGACCGGCAATTCGCCGACGCGGCGGCCGACAGCACGTGAATTTTTCTTGTCGCCATGGGCGACGATCTCGAGTGCTTCGGCAGCGCCGCGACGCAGGCTGTGTACCTGCACCACGTCACCATGGCGAACGTAGGTCAGCAAGGTGCCGATCGACACCTGTGCCGGCGAAATGGCGATGTCGATGGGCCCGCCCTGTACCAGTTCAGCGTAGGCGCGCCGGTTGATCAAGGCCACCACGCGCTGACAACCCATGCGCTTGGCCAGCGACGCGCCCATGATGTTGTCTTCGTCGTCGTTGCTCAGGGCAAGGAAGAGTTCCATCTCTTCAATGCCCTCCTGTTGCAGCAACTCCTCGTCGGTGGCGTCACCATTGAGCACCAGCACCGATTTCAGCGAGTTGGCAACGAACTCGGCCCGGCGGCGATCGACCTCGATCAGTTTGACCTCGCACTTGCCCTCCAGAGCCTGTGCAACACGGTGGCCAATGTTGCCGCCGCCGGCAATCATCACGCGCCGCACCGGCTCCATCGAGCGGCGCAGCTCGCGCATGACGATGCGGATGTGTTCGTCGGCAGCGAGAACGAAGACCTCGTCGCCGTCGGCGATGATCGTCTCGCCGGTCGGCGTGATTGCTCCGCCATGGCGATAGATGGCAGCGATGCGCCCGTCGATCTCGGGTGGCAGGTGGTTGCGCATCTCGGAAATCGGGCTACCGACCAGCAAACCGCCGGCGTAAGCGCGCAGGCCGACCAGTGCCAGGCGTCCGCGAGCAAAACTGAGTACTTGCAGCGCTTCAGGAAAGTCGATCAGGCGCGCGATGTACTCGGTGATCACCTGTTCCGGGCACAAGGCGTAATCGACGGCGAAATTTTCGGGCAAGAGCAGTGTTTCGCTGTCCAGGAAATCACGCGCGCGCAACCTGGCAATGCGGGCGGGGACGTTGAAGACGCTGTGCGCCACTTTGCAGGCGACGAGATTGGTTTCGTCACTCTGCGTCACGGCGATCAGCAGGTCGGCATCTTCGAGGCCTGCATTGGCCAGTACGGAGGGGTAGGAGGCATTACCGATCACGGTCCGCAGGTCGAGGCGATCCTGCAGGAACGCCAGGCGCTCGTGATCGCTGTCGACAACGGTGATATCGTTATTCTCGGAGACGAGACTTTCCGCAACGCTGGCACCGACCTGGCCGGCGCCCAGAATGACGATCCTCATTTACTTTTCCCTCCCTCAGCAGCATGCGGCGAGAGTTTACTCGCGCTCGTCGCCGCGCCGGCCGATATTGAGACCAAGCTGCCTCAACTTTCGATACAGGTGGGTGCGTTCGAGGCCCGTTTTCTCGGCCAGACGCGTCATATTACCGCGTTCGCCAGCCAGATGATATTCGAAATACATTCGCTCGAAGGCTTCTCTGGCTTCACGCAGCGGTTGATCGAGAAAGAGCGCCGGCAGCGGCGAGGTCGCGCTGCCAGACTCGCTCCGCAAGAGGCGTTCGACGTCGTCAGCGGCGATTTCTTCGTCAAGCGCCGAGAGCGCGAGATTCTTTACAGCGGCCAGCAGTTCCGCCCATTCGCCCTGCCAATGATGCAGCCGCAGGGCATTACGCGCACCGCTCGAAAACACGCGCAGGGGCACTTCACCGCGCTCGGCAAGATGGGCGAGCAGCAAGGAGGCAATCTCGGGAACGTCGTCGGCGTGCCCGGAAATCTGCGGCAGCGCGACCCAGACTTCGCCGAGCCGATTGACCAGCAGAGGATCCCAGCCCGCGTCGACCAGAGCCGGCAGCAAGCGACTGGAAGCGGCGACCATTTGCAGATTGTGTCGCTCGAGACGTTCGAGCGCGAAAACAAGATTCATCTGCTGCAGCTTGCCGAGCTGCGCCAGGTCGGCGATGAAGACCAGGCCGCCGCTGGCGTTGTGCAGCATCTCCTGGGTCAGGGGCGTACTCGCCGTCGACAGATCCAGCCACGGCGTGCGGTGCGTCTGCAGGGTACGCGCGCAAATTTCCGCGATGCTGCCCGAGGCACTTTTCAGCAGCAGCACCGAGGTCTTGGCTGCGGCCTGTTCGAGACGTCTCTTGAGGTCCTTGAGCAGTGGCGAGCGTGCAAAGGCGTCGAGCGTCAGCGGCTTCTTCTGCAACACCGTTTCGTGCTTGAGCGCTTTCTTTACCGTGGCCAGCAGCTTCTGCAGAGCGATCGGCTTCTCGAGGAAGTCGGAGGCGCCGATGCGCGTGGCTTCGACCGCCGAATCGATCGTTCCATGTCCGGACATCATCACCACCGGCATGGTCAGCAGGCCGCTCGCCGCCCACTCCTTGAGCAGCGATATACCATCCGTATCGGGCATCCAGATGTCCAGGAGGACTAGATCGGGGCGCATATCGGCGCGTACCTTGCGCGCCGCGGCGGCATTTTCGGCGAGCGTGATCGAATGTCCTTCGTCGGCAAGAATTTCGGAAAGCAGCTCGCGAATGCCCATTTCGTCATCGACGATCAGTATTTGCGCCATGTCAGGCCTCGGAGGAAAGTTTGTGCGAGCGATGTCCGCTAGTCGGCAGCGCTGCCAGCGGCAGGGTAATGCTGACCATTGCGCCGACCGCCTGGCGGTTGTTGACCTTGATGCGGCCCTGGTGTTCGTCGACGATCTTCTTGACGATCGCCAGACCGAGGCCGGTGCCACGCGCCTTGGTGGTCACGTAGGGCTCCAGGACACGCGCCATGACTTCAGGCGGGAAGCCCGGCCCGCGGTCGCTGACCACGATCTCGGCCATGTTATCTAGGGGCAGGGTGCTGATCGTGATACGCGGCGAATCGACCATTTCCTGCGCATCCTCGGCGTTGCGCAAGAGATTGTGGATGACTTGCCGCAGCTGCGTGGCGTCACCCCAGACGGGCGGCAAGTCGCCCGCGAGCTTGAGCTTGATCGCCGCTCGCGAAGTCTCGTAGAGGCCAAGCACTTCGCGAATCAGCGCGTTGAGGTCCAGGGCGGCGAGCTCGGGAGCCGGCAGGCGCGCGTAGTCGCTGAAATCATTGACCATCCGCTTCATCGCCTCGACCTGTCTGATGATGGTTTGTGTCGAGCGAGCGAGCATGTCGGCGTCGGTGCCGAAGAGCCGGTCAGCCAGCTTCATCTGCAAGCGCTCGGCCGAGAGCTGGATCGGCGTCAGCGGATTCTTGATTTCGTGTGCCAATCGGCGTGCGACTTCGCCCCAGGCGGCACTGCGCTGAGCGGCAATCAGCCGCGTCACGTCGTCGAACACCACCACGTAGCCACCCAAGGATTCACCCGGCAATTTGGTGCCGCGCAGCAGCAGGATCTGCTGCGGCAAGCTGCCCAGCGCAGCGAGCTCGATCTGTTCCTGCCATTCGCTGCTGTCGTGTTCGGCAAAGGCATCGAGAATGGCCTCGCCGAGCGCCTGCTGGCGCGGCCAATCGGCTGCCGCGACGCCGAGCAGCACACTGAAGTCATCGGCCAGAATGGTCAGCGCACCTTCGTTGACGGTGCGCAAGACGAAGCGTGCATCGAAAACCAGCACCCCGGCGGAGAGGTTGGCGAGAATCGATTCCAGATAAGCGCGCGCCGCTTCCAGCTCGGCGCGTTGGCGCTCGTTATCACGACGAGCGTCGTTGAGTTGGCTGGTCATCTGCTTGAAGGAGCGCGTCAGCACGCCCAGCTCGTCGCCGCTGTAGACCTCCTGGCGAGGCGTGTAATCGCCAGCAGTGACCGCCTGCGTCCCCTCGGCGAGAATTGACAGCGGCGCCGACAAGCGACGGGCAAGCACGAAAGCCAGCGCGATCGCCGTGAACAACGCCAGGAGCACGGTCAGTGTCAGCGTCATGGCGTAGATCCGCGTCAGTCCCTCGCGACCCAGCGACAGCTCTTGATAGTCCGCATAGACGGTCTGTACGCTATCGGCGTTAAGCGCCAGGGCGGCCGGCACCGGGTCGCTCAACTGCAGGATGCGCGTCTCGCCGCCGAGGCCCGGCGGCGTCACCGCGACAAGAACCCGCAAGGACAGGTCTTTTTCGCCGTGGCTTTCGAGAAGCGCCAAGCGGCGCTCGCTAAGTACTCTGCGTAACTCGTCGCCTGCCGGCTTTTTCGGCAGCAGCGTCGCCAGTTCACCGGTGGCTGTCGCCAGCAATTCGCCGTTGGTCGCAAACAGCGCCGCCGATTGCAAGCCGTACTGCTCGCGCAAGCGATTGAGCTCCAGGCGACGCTGCGTTTCGGAACGTTCGCTGAGCTCCATGGCCATCGTCTGCGCCTTGGCTGCTAGATCTTCAAGCAGGGAATCGAGTGCGCTACGGCCAAGGTTCAGCCCTGCCTCCAGCGCCTTCTCGACGCGGACGTCGAACCAGGTTTCGATGCTCTTGGTGACGAACTGTACCGACACGGCGTAGATCAAGACGCCCGGCAGCACGGCCATCAGGCCGAACATCAACATCAGGCGCAGCTTCAGGCGGGAACCGAAGACCTTGGCCTGATGCTCCGCCCACAGCGAGCGCAACTGCCAGCTGATCAGCGCCAGAAGCGACAAGGCAACGATGACGTTCAATGCCAGCAGCCACGCGTAGTTGCTGGCAAAGAGCGCGGTATTGGCGCTCGCCGAGGCCAACAAGAAAAGCAGGATGGCGCCAAACGATGCGGCGGCGACGATCAGAATCTTCATTTGCCATCACCACTCGATGGCGCCGCCGGCAGGTGCGCGGGTGGCGCCACCGGCACGACCTGCGTGCCCGTTCCCCCCGGCTGCACGGCGTCGCCCGGCGTAAAGGTCCACCGAGCCCAGTCCGACGAGAGGTTCCAGTCCCGGTTGGCCAAGGCGTTGACCTGCAAGGTCTTCGGCATCTGGCTCAGGTCGAGGCGCATGCGCACCGCGGCAAGATAGGTTTGATCCGCTTCCACGACGCTGGCGTCGAAGACTAGCCAGTTGCGCAGGCGCGACAAGATGCGCAAGGCCTCTTCGAGCGAGGCAAAGCTCTGATGCAATGTGCCGCTGGACAAACGATACTGGCGGGTCAGGGCATGATAGGAAAGCTGTAGCGACTGGCTGCGGCTGGCAAGTTGTTCGTCGAGCCAGTACCAGCGCGAGCGGCTGAGCTCGAAATCGATGACGAAGTACAGCCCGACGCCCCTGGCAACGGCATCTTCGAGGCGCGCATTCAGACTGACGCTGAAGTCGGCAGACAGGACATAACCTTCATCAGCGAGCGCGAGCAAGGGATTGCGGGCGCTGATGTCTGTTGCCTGCACGCCGGCTGAGGCGAACAGCAGCCACAGCAAGAAAAAAGCCGCGCTAAGCCGCTTTCTGCAACAAGGCATAAAAGAACCCGTCATGTTCAGGCTGCGGCAGGAGTTCTTCTTCGGCCAGGCGCCGAGCCTCGGGCTGGCGAAAGACGAAGGCATCGATCTGCGCACGGTTCTCTTCCGGAAAAACGGAACAGGTGGCATAGAGCAGCCTGCCGCCCGGTCTTAATAGCGGCCAGAGGCGGTCCAGAATTTCCGCCTGAACGCGAACAAAGCCTCTGATGTCACTCTCCCGGCGCAAGTACTTGATATCCGGATGGCGACGAACGACGCCGGACGCGGAGCAGGGCACGTCGGCCAGAATCGCATCGAACAACTGGCCATCCCACCATCGCTCGGGAGCTCGGCAGTCAGCAGGCTTGACCGTCGCCGTCAGACCCAGTCGGCGCAGGTTGTCCTCGACGCGACGCGTACGACTGGCATCGATATCGATGGCCAGCAGATCGAGGTCGGCCGCTTCAAGCAGGTGCGCGGTCTTGCCGCCAGGCGCCGCGCAGGCGTCGAGCACGCGCTGGCCCGCAGTCGACGCCAGCAGCTCGGCAGCACGCTGGGCGCCAGCGTCCTGAATCGATACCAGTCCGTCGGCAAAGCCCGGCAAGCCATCGACCGGCATGGGTTTGTCGAGGAGCAAGGCCTGACCGCCAAGCGGGCGCGCGGACAAGCCCGCCGCCTGCAGGCGGGCAAGGTAGTCAGCGACAGTGATCCGGCGCTGATTGACGCGCAGAGTCATCGGCGGCTGCGCGTTGCCGGCAGCGACGATTGCCGGCCAGCGATCCGGATAAGCACGACGCAGGCGGGCCAACCACCAGCGCGGGTGCTGCTGCGTCGCTTCGTCGTCGTCGGCCATGGCCGCATGCAAGGCATGACTCTGCCGCTGGTAGTTGCGCAGTACGCCATTCACCAAGCCCTTGAAGGCCCCGCCCGCGAGCTCGGCAGCCGCCGCGACGGCCTGGTCGACGACCATGTACGCCGAATCAGGGCGGGTCTGCAAACGGTATAGGGCGCCCAGCAGCAGCGCTTCAATTTCGGGATGCGGCAAGGCGCGCGTCAGCAAGCGCCCGAGGAGAAACTCGCCACAAGCGTAGCGACGCAGGCTGCCGTAGGCGACGTCCTGAGCAGCAGCGCGCGCTTCCGAATGTTCGCTGCTGAGCGTGCTCAGTACCTGCGTCAGGCTTTGCCCGCCGCGAACCGCAGCGATTACCCGCGCCGCCAGCAAGAGGCTAAGTGCCAGCGAATCGGCCGCCAACGCCGAAGCGGCCGACGCGCTAGCGCGCCCGACCGCCGCCTGCTGCTCTTTGGCGGGCTTGCGTATGCGCACCGTACGCGCGGACGGCGATGGGGAGGGAGGTGAAGTGGACACGACGACGGATGCTTTTCTTTAGGGTGTGTGCCGAGTTTAGCACGATGCCTGGCGATGGCGGCCTGGTCGCCGGGGGGCGATAATAGCCACATGCCCTCGCCCTCGCCGTCGCCCTCCTTAAAACCCTACATCTGGCTTTCCATCGCCGCAGCACTGGTGACAATTGCTCTCAAAGCACTTGCCTGGCTGCTCACCGGCTCGGTCGGTCTGCTCTCCGATGCGCTCGAATCGCTGGTCAATCTGGCCGGCGCCTGCATGGCGCTGGCCATGCTCTCGATTGCCGAACGACCGGAGGACGCGGGGCATGGCTTTGGACACGGCAAGGCCGAGTACTTCTCGAGCGGCTTCGAAGGTCTGCTGATCCTTTTCGCCGCTATCGCCATGGCCATGGCTGCCGGCGAACGCCTGCTCAACCCACAGCCATTAGAGGCCGTTGGCGCCGGCCTCGCGGTGTCGGCAGTCGCCGCGCTGATCAATCTACTCGTCGGACGGGTCCTGCTGCTCACCGGGCGACGACAGCGCTCGATCACCCTGGAAGCGGATGCCCATCATCTGCTGACCGATGTGTGGACCTCGCTCGGGGTCATTATTGGCGTCGGCGCCGTCGCGCTGACCGGCTGGCTATGGCTGGACCCGATCCTGGCCCTGCTGGTCGCCAGCAACATCGTCTGGACCGGCTGGCGGCTGCTGCGCCGCTCAGCCAATGGGCTGATGGATGCTAGCCTGCCGCCCGAACAACAGGCTCAGATTCTCGAGGTCCTCAAGAGTTATCGCCGCCAGGGGATCGACTTCCATGCCTTGCGCAGCCGCGAGGCGGGTGCCCGCAGCTTCATTTCGCTACATGTTCTCGTCCCGGGCGCGTGGACCGTAATGCGAGCGCATCAACTCGTCGAAGAGCTCGAAAGCGAGCTGCGCCGGGAACTGCCGCACGCCAGCGTGTTCATCCACATCGAGCCGCTCGAAGACCCGGCCTCGCATCAGGACCTCGGCCTTGACCGCTAGGCCAGGTGCCGCGTCTGCGCGACGAGGCTTGCTGCTTCGGCCAGGGTTTGTGGCCACAGCCCTACTCCTGCTGCTACTGCTTGTCCCGTCACCGGCGTCCGCCTGGAACGCCGCTGGCCATCGCATCACCGCCTTGATCGCCTGGGAAAAACTAGATCAGCGCAGCAAATCTGCGCTGTCTGCCTTGCTGCGCAAGCACCCCGACTTCGAACGCTGGCAGGAACGCTCCAAAGACCCTGATGCGGACCGCGCAGCGTTTCTCGAAGCCTCGACCTGGCCGGACGACATTCGCCGCGACCGGCGCTTCTACACCGCCGGACGTGCGCAGCCAACGCCAACGCTGAAAGGCTTTCCGGACATGGAACGTCGACTCGGCTGGCACTATGTCGATCGCCCTTTGCATCCCAAGCGCAGGTCGTCGCGCTCATCGCCAGGAACGCTGGACCGCCAATTGACTGCGCTAGCGACGGTCCTGTGCGACGCGAGACGCAGCGACACTGAGCGCGCTTATGCGCTGCCCTGGCTGATCCATCTGGTCGGCGACGCGCATCAGCCACTGCACGCGGCCAGCCGCAATCGCCCGAACGGCAAAGATGATAGCGGTGGCAACGCGCAGCGGATTATCAACCCTTTCCAGCCGAAGCATCAGTTCACAAACCTGCACAACTATTGGGACGATCTCCCGGGCAAGCCATGGCTACGCGACAAGCGCCTGGAGAGCACCGTCAAGGCACTGACAAGTCTCTACCCAGAAGCGGCGCCAGCGGGAGAACCCGCGCAATGGCTCGAGGAAAGCTGGCAGCTCGCACAGCGGGCAGCCTACCCACCGGGCAACGACGCCGTACTCACGATCAGTGCCCAGTTCCACGCCAGCGCGCTGGAGATTGCCGGCCGCCGCCTTGTCGAAGCCGGCTATCGCCTGGCTGAGCAACTGCGGCGCCTGTTTGGAAAAGCAGGAGCACGGCAGTGTTCCACGTGAAACATTGCCGCCGAACCAGCCCCGCACTAGTCCATGGAATCAGCCGCAGAGCCGCTCAAGTGCGCGCCAAGGCGCGCAGACGCGCGACGCGTTCCTCGGTCGCCGGATGCGTGCTGAACAGGCCCTTGATACCACCGCCCGAGAGGGGATTGATGATCATCATCTGTGCCGTTTCAGGATGCGCGTCGGCTGGCGCCAGGTGAATGCCGCGCGCGTAAGCATCGATTTTGGTCAGTGCATCGGCCAAGGCATTCGCGTCGCCGGAAATCTCCGCACCACCACGATCAGCCTCGAACTCGCGTGCCCGCGAAATGGCCATCTGAATCAGGGAGGCGGCCAACGGCGCAAGCAGGGCGACCAGGATGCCCGCCACAGGATTTGAGCGGCCCTCCGAATCACGCCCACCAAAGAACATCGCGAAGTTGGCGAGTGCGGAGATTGCTCCGGCCATGGTCGCCGAGATCGTCGAAATGAGAATGTCGCGGTGCCGGACATGCGCCAGTTCGTGCGCCATCACGCCCCGGATTTCGCGTGCCGACAACAACTGCAGAATCCCGGTTGTCGCCGCAACCGCAGCATTGTCCGGATTGCGACCGGTGGCAAAGGCATTCGGCTGCGCTTCATCGATCAGATACACCTTCGGCATTGGTAACTCGGCCCGTTGCGCGAGCTCGCGAACCATGCCGTAGAACTGCGGCGCCGACGCCTCGTCAACCTCGCGCGCCTGATACATCTTGAGCACCATCTTGTCCGAGTACCAGTAGGCGAAGACATTCATCGCGCCGCCAAAAAGCAGCGCCAGCAACATCCCCGTCTGGCCACCGACCATCGCCCCAATGGCGCCAAACAGCGCCACAATGGCAGCCATCAGAAGCGAAGTTTTTACCCAATTACCGAACATTGCAGAAACCTCCGAGAAAACAGCAGTGCACCAAGCAGTTGGTAGGGCAACTCAGGTGGTGCCGAGCAGCGCAAATTTCAAGCACGCCACACCGCGCACGCGCGCGGGCTGTCGCCCTTGATCCAGTCTCGGACTGCGGGCACTCAGGTGGCGGGCAAAGCACACCGCGAACCCGCGACAACAGGTGTTCCCAACAGGAACTGAGCCGCCGGCAGACGCTTGCCGCCGGCTTTCTGAAGCTCCTCGAGCTGCAGAGCGCCGTCCCCACAAGCAACGACGACAACATCGCGGTCGGCAACGAGGATCTCGCCAGGCCAGCCATTGCCGGCGATCGCCCTGGCGCGCCAAACCTTGAGCAGAGTGCCGTCGACCACGCAAGAAGCTCCAGGAAAAGGGTTAAAGGCTCTGACACGGCGGGCCAGCTGCGCGGCCGGCAGACGCCAGTCGAGGGGCGCTTCGGCCTTGTCGATCTTGGCCGCGTAAGTGGCGCCCGTCTCGGCTTGCGCTTGCGGGGGCAGCGGCAGACGAGCCAGAGCATCGACGATCAAGCGAGCACCGAGCAAGGCGAGGCGGTCGGTGAGCGCCGCTGCCGTATCGTCGCCATTGATCGGCAAACGCTCGCAAAGCAGCACCGGGCCGCTATCCAGCCCGGCCTCCATCTGCATGATGCACACCCCGCTCTCCGCATCGCCAGCGAGAATCGCCCGCTGCACGGGTGCCGCACCGCGCCAGCGCGGCAAAAGCGACGCATGGATGTTGATGCAGCCAAAAGCGGGGATATCCAGCACCGCCTGCGGAAGAATCAGCCCATAGGCGGCGACAACCATTGCTTCGGCAGCAAACGCGCGTAGCTGTTCCTGCGTGGCAAGGGCCCTCAAGCTCGATGGCTGCAGGACCTCGATCCCGGACGCCAGGGCCAGCTGTTTGACGGGCGAAGCTCGCTGCGCCATGCCGCGCCCCGATGCACGGTCGGGCTGCGTCAGGACCACAGCCACCTCATGACCGGCCGCGATGATCGACTGCAAGGCAAGGCGTGCGAAGTCGGGGGTACCGGCGAAAATCAGCTTCACGCGGTGATTTTCGCCTGCTTGGCGAGCTTGTTCCTGATCCGCAACTGTTTGAGCGGCGAAAGGTGCTCGACAAAGACCTGCCCCTGCAGATGATCAATTTCGTGCTGCAGACAAACGGCCAGCAAACCCACGGCTTCGACAGTCTGCTCCTCGCCAGCAAGGTCAAGATAGCGGACCACGACGTGTTCGGCGCGCGCAACCTTGTCGTAAATCCCGGGCACCGACAAGCAACCTTCTTCGCAAACCTGCAGACCGTTCTGCTCGAGGATCACCGGGTTGATCAACGTCAGCAGTTGATCTCTCGTTTCCGAGGCATCAATGACGATCAACTGCTGGTGGATGTCCACCTGGGTCGCGGCGAGACCGATTCCCGGCGCTTCGTACATCGTCTCGGCCATGTCGCGCGCCAACCGGCGAAGCTTGTCATCGATGCATTCGACGCGCGCGGCGACCTGCTTCAGACGAGGATCGGGAAAGCGGAGTATCGGTAGTAGAGGCATAAAAGGCTTGATCGAAGAAATAACTACGTGCAGAATCTAATGTACTGTCTCGGGTATTCCGACGCTTGTTGCGCCGGGCGCAGGATGACTTCGGCCATACGCGACTTAAACAGCGAAACAGGGCGAACCCCGCAGCCGAAACGTGATGCGGCGACGCCGCTATCCCGCCCCACCGCCATGTACGAAGGCTCGTACGAGGATAACACGATGATCCGCATTATATCCGCGTTCATTCTGGCCATGGTCAGCGCGCTCAGTTTCGCTGCCGGGCAAGCTCTCCAACTGGCGGATAGCGCCCCCACACAGCACGTGGTCGTGCCCGGTGACACGCTCTGGGGAATCTCCGGAACCTTCCTCAAGGAACCCTGGCGCTGGCCGGAAATCTGGCGGATGAATCGGCAGGAAATCAGGAACCCACACTGGATCTATCCGGGTGACGTAATCGTCCTCGATCGCGACGCGCAAGGCAACGCCATGCTGCGTCTGCAGCGCGGCCGACTCAACCCACAGATTCATTCCGAAATGAACGAACAGGCTATCCCCGCGATTCCACCCAACGTCATCCGGCCTTTCCTCTCCGACCCGTTGGTCGTGGACGCGAATGCGCTCGACAACGTGGCGCGCATCGTCGCCACCCAGCTCGATCGGGTGTTCCTCGGCAACGGCGACCTGGCCTACGTTGCCAATGCCGATCCCGCGCCTCGTGACTGGCATATCTATCGCAACGGCAAGCCCTTGCGGGACCCCCAAAGCGACGACATCCTCGGCTATGAAGCCTTCTACCTGGGCACTGCGAAGCAGGTCGAAGCGGGCAATCCGGCCACCTTCGAGGTGCTCACAGCCACGCAGGAAGTCGGCTTTGGCGACCGCCTGCTGCCCGCCAACCCGCCCCCGCTGATCGCCTACGTTCCCCACAAACCGGACTTTGACGTCGATGGGCGCGTGGTTTCGGTTTATGGCGGCGTCGACGCGGCCGGCCGCGGCTCGATCATCTCGATCAACCGCGGCACAGCCGACGGGATCGAGATCGGACACGTCCTGGCCCTCGAGCGCAATCGCGTCATTCATGAACGCGACGAGCAGGGCCACAAGGCGGTGATCGACATTCCGCCCTCGCGCATCGGCCTACTCTTCGTCTTTCGTACCTTCGATCGGATTTCCTACGGCTTGGTCGTGCAGTCCGAAGGCACCGTAGACGTCAACGACTTCGTCCGTACACCCTAGAGATGGGCGCAGCGGAGTCGCTGGCTGCCTGGCTACGACTGACGCTGATTCCAGGGATTGGCGGCAAGACCCAACGTAAACTCCTTGAGGCCTTCGGACCTCCAGAGGCCATCTTCGCAGCTGGTCGCGCCACCATCGCCGGCGTCATCGGCAGCCAGGCGGCAAGCCTGCTGCTCGATACCGACAATCGCGCAGTCATTGCAAGAGCCCTGGCCTGGTCTGCAGCCCCAGGCCAACAGCTGCTCACTCTCGCCGACGCGGAGTACCCGCAGGCGCTGCTGCAAATTGCCGATCCGCCGACCCTGCTCTACGTCCGCGGTCGCCTCGACCTGCTCAATGAACCAGCGCTGGCTGTCGTTGGCAGTCGCAACCCGACTCCGCAAGGACTCAACAACGCCGAGCGCTTCGCCGCCGCCCTGGCTGAGGCTGGACTGACCATCGCCAGCGGCCTGGCCCTGGGCATCGACGCCGCCGCCCATCGCGGCGCCTTGCGAACTTCGTCAAACACCGTGGCTTTCATCGGCACCGGGATCGATCGCCTCTACCCGGCTGCCAACCAACAGCTGGCCCTGGATATAAGCGCCAGAGGGGCAATCGTTTCGGAGTTTCCCCTTGGCGTACCGCCCGCCGCCGCCAACTTCCCGCGCCGCAACCGCCTGATCTCGGGTTTCTCGCACGGCACCCTGGTCGTCGAGGCCAGCGTCGATAGCGGTTCGCTGATTACCGCGCGCCTCGCCGCCGAACAGGGACGCGAGGTTTTCGCCATTCCCGGATCGATTCATTCGCCGCATTCGCGCGGCTGCCACAAGTTGATCAAAGACGGTGCCAAGCTGGTAGAAACGGTTCAGGATGTCCTCGACGAACTCTCCTGCCCACTGCGGCCACTACTTTCGGCTGCGACGCCGGCGCAACCCGGTGACGCCCGTCCGCAAGACAACGGACTACTGCCGGCTATGGGATTCGATCCCTGCAGCCTGGACGAGCTCGTGCAGCGGAGCGGCTTGACGGCTGACGTCGTTTCGGTGATGCTCCTCCACTTGGAATTGGATGGTCAGGTCGCCACTTTGCCGGGCGGTCGCTATCAACGAATTTCCCAAGCCTGAGAGCCCTTTCTGATGATCGACATTCTGGTCTACCTTTTCGAGAACTATCACGACTTCAGCGCCCGCCCCAAGACCAAGACGCTCAAGCGGCGCTTGAGCGCCGTCGGCTTCGAGCAAGAGGCGATCAGTACCGCCCTGCGCTGGCTCGACGGTCTGAAAGCAACGCCCGTGATCGAGCATCCCTGCGATCAACGTGCGCTGCGCATCTACCTGCCGGAAGAACAGCGCAAGCTGGGCTTCGAGTGCCTCGCTTTCATCGCCTTTCTTGAGGCGGCTGACATGTTGGCACCCGCTTTGCGCGAACTGGTCGTCGAAGGTGCGATGCTGCTCGCTGACAACCCGGTGCCTCTGGCCAAGTTCAAGATCATCGTCTTGATGATTCTCTGGAGTCGCGATCAGGCACTTGAGCCCCTGATCGTCGAGGAACTCCTCGACGACGGCGACCATCGACTGCTGCACTGAGTATCGATCCCCTTCGCTGTCATGAGGCTGCCGGGACTCCGGCTACAGCAGGTCAGGCAACCCTTTCGGCGACTTTGCGAAAGCAATCCTGCTGCCCGCCTTGCTTGCCAAGCGCGGCAGAGTACTCTTATCATGGCCCGCCCAAGCCTGTAAGCTTGCGCCATCCCGCCAGCACTATTGTGCCCATTTTCCCGGACTGATGAAGACCCCATGAGCAAGAAACTGATCATCGCCGAGAAACCCTCCGTAGCCGCTGACCTTGCACGCGCGCTCGGCGGCTTCGTTCGGCACGAGGACTATTTCGAGAGTGACGACTACGTCCTCTCCTCAGCCGTCGGACATTTGCTTGAACTGGCCTGTCCAGAGGAGTACGAGGTCAAGCGCGGCAAGTGGTCTTTCGCCCACCTGCCGGTAATACCGCCGCACTTCGCGCTGCAGCCGATTCTGAAAACCGAGTCGCGCCTCAAATTGCTGGTCCGTCTGCTCAAACGCAAGGATGTCGTCAGCCTGGTCAACGCCTGCGACGCCGGCCGCGAGGGTGAGCTGATTTTCAACTACATCGTTCAGCACGCCAAGAATACGAAACCGGTCGAACGCCTGTGGCTGCAGTCGATGACCCAACAGGCGATCAGAGACGGCTTCTCGCGCCTGCGCAACGGCACCGATATGCACGGCCTTGGTGACGCTGCCGTCTGCCGCTCGGAGTCGGACTGGTTGGTCGGCATCAATGGTACGCGCGCGATGACTGCCTTCAACTCGAAAACGGGTGGCTTCCACCTGACCACCGTCGGCCGCGTCCAGACGCCAACGCTGGCGCTGATGGTCGACCGCGAAGACCGCATTCGCAAGTTCAAACCGCGCGCCTACTGGGAAGTCGAGGGGCTCTTCGTTTGTGCCGCCGGCGACTACCGCGGCAAGTGGTTCGATGAGAAGTACAAGGGCAAGGACCACGACGAGCACGCGCGCGCGGACCGCTTGTGGGACGAAGCGCGTGCCATCGCCCTGCAGCAGAAATGCGCCGGCAAGGACGGCGAAGTCAGCGAAGAGGCCAAACCCTCGACGCAGCTGTCGCCGCTGCTCTACGATCTGACCAGCCTGCAACGCGAAGCTAACGGCCGCTTCGGCTTCTCCGCGAAAGCAACGCTTGGCCTGGCGCAAGCGCTCTACGAAAAGCACAAGGTATTGACCTACCCACGGACCGATGCTCGCGCCCTGCCCGAGGATTACCGCGATACCGTACAAGCGACCTTGTCGATGCTCACCGGCGAAGGGGCGGCAAAAGGCACTGACGAAGCCACCCTGGCCCGCTATGCGCCTTTCGCCGCAAACATCCTGGCTCGTCAGTGGGTGGTACCCAATAAGCGCGTCTTCAACAACGCCAAGATCTCCGATCACTTCGCCATCATCCCGACGCTGCAGGCGCCCAAGCACCTGTCCGAACCGGAGATGAAACTCTACGACATGGTCGTCAAGCGTTTCCTCGCCGTCTTCTACCCAGCTGCCGAATCGCTGATCACAACGCGCATCACGCGCGTCGAGGGCGAGCCCTTCAAGACCGAAGGCAAAGTGCTGGTCAATCCCGGCTGGCTGGCGGTCTACGGCCGTGACGCACAGGAGGGCAGCGAGGGCAATCTGGTCGCCGTACAGCCCAAGGAAGTCGTGAATGCCGAGGAGGTGCTCCTCAACGCACATGAAACCAAGCCGCCACCGCGCTACTCGGAAGCAACGCTACTGACCGCCATGGAGGGCGCCGGCAAGACGATGGACGACGAGGAACTGCGCGCGGCGATGGCTGGACGTGGCCTCGGCACGCCGGCAACACGTGCGCAGATCATCGAGAACCTGATCGCCGAACAGTATCTTCACCGCGACGGCCGCGAACTGCAGCCGACCGCCAAGGCTTTCTCGCTGATGACCCTGCTCAACGGCCTGGGCATTCCGGAGCTGACGGCTCCGGAGTTGACCGGAGAATGGGAATGGAAGCTCGCGCGCATGGAACGTGGCGAGATGTCGCGCAAGGAATTCATGAGCGAGATCGCGGCGATGACCGAGCGCATCGTTGCTCGTGCCAAGAGCTACGATAGCGACACCATCCCCGGTGATTTCGGCGAACTGAAAACACCTTGTCCGAAGTGCGGCGGCCTGATCAAGGAAACCTACAAGAAGTTTCAGTGCCAGGCCTGCGATTTCTCCCTCTGGAAAATTGTCGCCGGCCGTCAGTTCGAAGACCGCGAGATTGATGAACTGCTCACCGAGCGTAAGATCGGACCACTGACCGGCTTCCGCAACAAGATGGGACGCCCCTTCAACGCGATCATCAAACTAAACGCCGACAACGCACCTGAGTTTGACTTTGGCCAGGGAAGTGCCGGCGACGCCGCCGAAGAAGTCGACTTCTCGCAGAGCGAAGCCCAGGGTGCCTGCCCGAAGTGCGCTGCCCGCGTATTCCCGCACGGCATGGCCTACGTTTGCGAGAAATCGCAAGGGCCCAACAAGAGCTGTGACTTCCGTTCGGGGACGATCATTCTCCAGCAGCCGATCGAGCCCGAACAGATGCAAAAGCTATTGAGTACCGGGCGGACCGACCTACTACGCGGCTTCGTTTCGGCGCGTACGCGCCGCAAGTTCTCCGCCTTTCTGGTACGCGGCAGCGATGGAAAAGTCGGCTTCGAGTTCGAGAAACGGGAACCAAAAGCCACCAGCAAAAAGCCAGCCGCCACCAAGACCGACACTGACACGCCAGAAACAGGAAAGAAACCCAGCCCTCGCAAAAAGGTGGCCAGCTAGTACCAGCAGCCGCTCACTCACGGGCAACCCCGCACGCTGCTGTTTCACGTGAAACAGCAGCGCGGCGCAGCGCCGCAAGCAGCACTCGTCAGCCCGCAAGCACGCCGGGCGGCGGGGCGTCCAGGATCGCCGCGCGCAAGACGTCAATCGCCTGCGGCCGCGGGAAACTCGCCCGCCAAGCGATCACCACCTTGCGCACCGGCACCGGATCACTGAACTCGCGAAACTCCAACAGCTCGTCGCGCGGCCACGCAGCCGCCGCCGAGGCCGGCACTACCGAGAGACCTGCGCCACTGGCAACCATGTAACGCACCGTCTCCAGCGAGCTTCCCTCAAGCGCGCCGTCGGTACCGCCCACTGCCGAAAGCTTGGGGCACGCCTGCACCACTTGATCACGGAAGCAGTTGCCGTTGCCGAGCAGCAGCAGATTCTCCGAAGCGACCTGATCCGGGTCGATCAGGGCCTGCCGCGTCAGCGGATGCCCGTTCGGCAAGACCATGCAAAACGGCTCTTCGTAAACCACCCGCGAAACGATGCCTGCCTCATCGAATGGCAAGGCGACAACAATCACATCCAGTTCGCCGCGACGCAACTGCGCACTCAGATTCACCGTGAAGTTCTCGTGCAGAAAGAGCGGCATCCGCGGCGCACGCGCATGCAGGGCGGGAATCAGACGCGGCAGCAAGTAGGGTGCGATGGTGTAGATGACCCCCAAGCGCAAGGGCCCCAACAAGGGATCTTTTCCCTGCTCGACGAGTTCCTTCAGTCTACCCGCCTCCTCCAGAACCCGTTCAGCCTGAACGGCCATCTGCTCACCCAGCATCGTCAAGCGCACCTCGGCAGACGATCGCTCGAAGAGAATCACGCCGTAGCGCTGCTCGAACTTCTTCAAGGCCACCGACAAGGTCGGTTGGCTGACGTGACATTTCTCCGCCGCCCGACCAAAATGCTTCTCACGAGCAAGCATCGCGATGTAGCGTAACTCGGTCAAGGTCATCGGCGATCCTCTCGTTTCAGAAGGTGCTGACCTTGTCGGCAGCGAGCAGCTCCAACTCCGGCGCCTCCAGCCACATCCACTTCCCCACCTCGAGCGATGCTGGCAACACGAAACCACCGATGCTGATCCGATGCAGCGCCTCCACCCGATTCCCGGCGGCGGCGAGCATGCGCTTGACCAGATGATAGCGACCCTCGGTCACCGTCAGGCACAGGCAGCGCGGACCGAGAAGGACACAGTCCTGCGCAGCAACCGGCCTGGGGTCGTCGTTTAGCACCACGCCAGCGAGCAGGGCGGCAATCTGTGGCGCGTCAACGACATGTCGCGTCGTCACCTCATAGACCTTGGGCACCGCTTTTTTCGGTGAGGTATAGCGATGTATGAACTGCCCGTCGTCGGTCAGCAGCAAGAGCCCGGTGCTGTCTTCGTCGAGCCGTCCAACTGCCTGCACACCGCGGGTCAGCAAGGGATCGGGAAGAAGCGAGTAGACACTGGGATGGTGTAACGGGCGTTGTGAGCATTCGTAGCCCGCCGGCTTGTGTAGTGCAAGATACGCGAAGCGCCGATACAGCCAGGCAACACCGTCCACCGTGAAGCTCAGGCCGTCCGCCTCGAAGCGTGCAAAGGGATTCTCGCAGAGCTGCCCGGCAACGCCGACGCTGCCCGAGCGAACCAGCGCCCGGCAGTCGGCTCTGCTGCCAAAGCCCTGCGATCGCAACAAACGTTCCAGCTCGATCATCATTGCTCCCCAGGAAAAGCGGTGAAACGCACGCAGCTACTCGGCGGCCGACAGTACTCTTGTTGCTCAAGGTTTGAACTCATCAGCGCAGTGTACACGACCTGCACCGCGAGCATTCGCAGGAAGCGCAGCGATTGCAACGCTTGCCCAGCGCCGGCTATTGTCCTCGGCTGCGCCAGCGACGACAATAGACAGCACCCTACTCAACGTCAAGGAAAGCCGAGCATGCTGGTCAAATTCAACTCGAGCACCTCCGGACAGATGATGATGTTCGCACCTGCCGCCCGCCAACTCCTCGAAATCCTTCACAAGGACTGCACTGCGCGCGGCGTGATTACCACCGAGCAACTACCCGAAGCCATCGAACGCCTGCGAACAGCCGTGGTCGGTGGCAGGCGCAGCGTCCCCGAAGCACTTCCCACGCCGTCCACCGCCCCCGAAAACAATAAAGGTAGCGACGGTGATCATCCAGAAGATGGCCCGCCCATCGGATTGGCTCAGCGCGCCTTCCCACTGATCGAACTCCTGGAGTGGACGCAGAAGGAGGACGGATTCATTCTCTGGGAAGCGGCCAAGGATTTCTAGAGTGCGTTGGACCCTATCCTGTCGCGGCGTCATCTATCAGCGCTTCGATTTCCGCAGCTTGACGACGATCGTCGTCAGCGGCGTCCTCGCCTTGCCAGCAAGCCCTGTCGACGCAAGCGAGGTAGCGGTCGACGCCGGTCACACGCTGGCTGCCCACGGCGCAAGCAGTGCGCGTGGTCGCCGTGAATTCGATTTCAACCGTGTGCTCGCGCAACGGGTGAGCCACGAACTCGGCTTACGCCACCTGGCCGTCCGACCCATCAACTTCGACGGCAAGATAGAAAGTCTGGCCGCCCGCCCCGAACAGGCCGCCGGGAGCGACTTCTTTATTTCAATCCACCATGATTCAGTGCACGCCGATCTACTGCAGAAATGGGATTGGCAGGGAATCCCGCAGACCTACAGCGATGACTACAGCGGCTTCGCGCTCTTCGTTTCACATGACAGCCCTGATCTGGCGACCAGCCTGCGCTGTGCGTCAGCAATCGGCGCCCGCCTGCGGCGGATGGGTTTCCTGCCGGCCCGCCATCATGCCAATCCGCCCTCCGGAACACCGCGCGAGGTGGCCGACGCAGCCAACGCGGTGCACTACTACGACAAGCTTGTCGTCCTCTACCGCACGACGCTACCGGCGGTACTCTTCGAAGCCGGAGTGATCAAGAACCGTGACGAGGAGTTGTCGCTGCTCGACGCCAAACGCCAGGCACGCATGGCCGACGGCATCGCCACCGGTATCGCCGCCTGCCTGTACGCTGGCCAGAGCGCGAACGGCAAGCCGCAGAAGGACACGCCAACAGCGGCCGCGCGCCCCTGAGCGGCAAGCAAGGCCCGCTGCCGGCGCTGAAGCCCCGCGTTCAGACCTTTCGATACACCTCTGCACCGGCCTTCACGAACTCGATCGCCTTCGCCTCCATCCCCTTGCTCAGCGCCTGTGCCTCACTGACTCCCTGTGCCGCGGCAAACTCGCGGACTTCCTGGGTGATCTTCATCGAACAGAAATGCGGGCCGCACATCGAGCAGAAGTGCGCCACCTTGGCCGACTCCTTGGGCAGGGTCTCATCGTGAAACTCGCGCGCCTTGTCGGGGTCCAGGCCGAGGTTGAACTGATCATCCCAGCGAAACTCGAAGCGCGCCTTCGACAGCGCGTTGTCGCGAATCTGCGCACCCGGGTGGCCTTTCGCCAGATCGGCAGCGTGTGCCGCCAATTTGTAGGTAATGATGCCCACTTTCACATCGTCCTTGTCCGGCAGCCCGAGGTGCTCTTTTGGCGTCACGTAGCAGAGCATGGCGGTACCGAACCAACCTATCATCGCCGCACCGATACCGCTGGTGATATGGTCGTAGCCGGGAGCGATATCGGTGGTCAAGGGGCCAAGGGTGTAAAACGGCGCTTCCTTGCATTGCTCGAGCTGCAGGTCCATGTTCTCCTTGATCATGTGCATCGGCACATGGCCCGGACCCTCGATCATCACCTGCACGTCGTGCTTCCAGGCGATGTCGGTCAGCTCGCCGAGCGTTGCCAGCTCGCCTAGTTGGGCGGCGTCGTTGGCATCGTAGATAGATCCCGGACGCAAGCCATCACCGAGGCTGAAAGCCACGTCGTAGGCTTTCATGATCGCGCAGATCTCTTCGAAGTGGGTGTATAGGAAACTCTCCTTGTGGTGCGCGAGACACCACTTGGCCATGATCGAACCACCGCGCGAGACGATGCCGGTCAGCCGGCTGGCAGTCAGCGGCACGTAACGCAACAACACGCCGGCGTGAATCGTGAAGTAGTCGACGCCCTGCTCGGCCTGCTCGATCAAGGTATCGCGGAAGATCTCCCAGGTCAGGTCTTCGGCCTTGCCATTGACCTTCTCGAGCGCCTGGTAGATCGGCACCGTGCCGATCGGCACCGGGCTGTTGCGAATGATCCACTCGCGCGTTTCGTGAATGTTCTTTCCGGTCGATAGATCCATCACTGTGTCGCCGCCCCAGCGGATCGACCAGGTCATCTTCTCGACCTCTTCCTGGATGCTTGAACCGAGCGCCGAATTGCCGATATTGGCGTTGATCTTGGTCAGGAAGTTACGACCGATGATCATCGGTTCGCTTTCCGGGTGATTAATATTGCAGGGAATGATCGCGCGCCCACGAGCGACTTCCGAGCGTACGAACTCCGGCGTGATCTCCTCCGGAATACTGGCGCCGAAGCTGTTGCCCGGATGCTGACGGCAGAGAATCTCGGCGAAGCGTTCGCCCTGGGGCCCCGAAGCATGCAGTTGCTCGATGTAGGCGCGGCGATTGTTGTTCTCGCGAATGGCGACGTATTCCATTTCCGGGGTGATCATGCCGCGCCGCGCGTAATGCATCTGGCTGACGTTGGCGCCGCTCCTGGCACGCAGCGGGCGGCGCTGCAGGCCGGGAAAACGCAAGTCATCGAGCGCCGCGTCGGCGGCGCGAACACGCCCGAAATCGGAACTCAGGCCGCCGAGTGCCTCGCTATCGCCACGCTCGGCAATCCACTGCGCGCGCAGCGCCGGCAAGCCCTGACGGATATCGATCGTCGCCTGCGGATCGGAGTACAGTCCCGAGCAGTCGTAAACGTAAATCGGCGGGTTTTTCTCGCCGCCAAAAGCGGTATCGGTATCGGCTTGAGAAATTTCGCGCATCGGCACGCGCAGATCAGCGCGGCTACCGGTGATGTAGATCTTGCGCGAATTCGGCAATGGCTGGATGGCAGCCTGGTCGACGTGAGCGTCAGCGGCGATGAACTTCTCGTTAGCGTTCATGGTGTTTCCTTGCAGAGGGGTAAGGCAAAAGCGCTACGCAAACGTGCAGCGTGCAAGGGGTCAGCAAGACGAGCGAGACGGAGTGAAGGCTATCACCCTGCGCACAAAGCAAACATGGTGCGCTCCGCTTCCCTACGACGGCATGACCCGTACAGGTTCGAAGGGACTCTCTCAGCCACACCCGAGCAGCGCGGCACCCCCAACGTGAGCACCCAAGTTACTGGAATCGCAGGACTTTAGCAAGAATATTGATATCTTTCGGCGGCGCTCGCTGCTACGGAAAGGCACTCCGCGGACACCGTCTATTTGGCGATCGTCGGACAACTGTCGAGTCAATGGCGACGCACTGACCATCGTAAGCTATGGATTTGGCACCAAAAACCGAGCACGCGATGGCTGCCCCGGTTTCCCGGTATGTGGCAAGCGAAGCCACGATCGTGCGCGGCGCCTGCAAGAACTGCAGTAGCGCTGGCGTCCCCACGGGGATTCGAACCCCGGTACCTACCGTGAAAGGGTAGTGTCCTAGGCCTCTAGACGATGGGGACCCGGAACTGACATCTTTCGACTCGCTGGTGGAGGTACGCGGGATCGAACCGCGGACCTCTTGCATGCCATGCAAGCGCTCTCCCAGCTGAGCTATACCCCCCGCGAAAGAAGCGCGCATTATAGGGTTCGAGGCCTGCCTTGTAAAGCGCCGTTCATAACCACCGAGTAATTCACCCAGTCGCTCTCTCCGTCGATGCCCTGCAAGCGGCGCAGGTTGCGCGCGCGTAGCTGCTTGCTCAGCGAGCGCGGCCCAATGCGCGCGTCGGAAATATCGATCAGCCCGAATTCCTGATCGGGCGTGTAAACCACGTTGCCGAGATGCAAGGAGCGAAAATACACCCCGGCTTCATGCAAACGAATGATGAAATCCGTGAACGCCGCTTTCAAGCCCGGCTCGATCGCCGGGTCGAGGCCCTCGCGCAGCATTTCACGCAGCGTCTTCCCGGCCAGCGGCTGGTAGTGCACAGCGTCACGCCCAAGCGAAGGAATTCGCCACACAGCGATGATCACCGGCGCCGGAATGTGGCGCTGGTGGAGAGCCTCGGCATGGTCGGCAAAGCGTTGTGCATAGGGCGACCAGGCTGCCGACGAGAACAGGCGCTTGCGGCGAAAAAGCTTGAGGATCGTCCCGTCAGCAAGCCGCAGGACCTTGTCGCCAAAACCGTCTGCCTCAAGAACGGCCGCCCCGGCGCGCATGGCAAGGTAGACGTCGTGCTCCAGTGTCTTCAAGCTGCCTCCGTACTCAAAAGACTCAGAGTCTACCTTTTTCGCCGAAGGCAAGGCAGGATCGCCGCCATCTGATCGAGTCGTGGCCGTTAGAATGCAGTTTTTCTTACCAGCGATGATCACCCGATGAACTTCATGCACGCCCTCAACGCCGCCTGGCAGGACCGCAATAGCCTGCTGTGCGTCGGCCTCGACCCCGACCCAGCGCGCTTCCCGGCCCACTTGCGCGGCCAGCCTGACGCCATTTTCACTTTCTGCAAAGCAATCGTCGACGCCACCGCCGATCTGGTCTGCTCCTTCAAGCCGCAGATCGCCTATTTCGCCGCACAACGCGCCGAAGAACAGCTGCAAGCACTGATCGCCCACATCCACAGCGCTCACCCGACGATACCGGTAATCCTCGATGCCAAGCGCGGCGACATTGGCAGTACCGCCGAGCAATACGCCATCGAAGCCTTCGAACGCTTCAAAGCGGACGCGCTGACGGTCAACCCCTACCTGGGGCGAGACTCCATCGAACCCTATCTGGCTTACGGCGACAAAGGGATTATCCTGCTCTGCCGAACCTCGAACCCCGGCGGCAGCGACCTGCAATTCCTCGACGTCGGTGGCGAAAAGCTCTACGAGCGCCTCGCCCGCATGGTCTGCGGCGACTGGAACCAGAGCGGCCAGTGCGCGCTCGTCGTCGGCGCCACCTTCCCGGGAGAAATCGCTCGCGTCCGCGAGCTCACCGGCAACATGCCCCTGCTCGTGCCGGGAATCGGTGCCCAGGGCGGCGACATCGAAGCCACCGTCCGCGCCGGTTGTACGGCAACTGGCAATGGCCTGCTGATCAACTCCTCGCGCGCCATCCTCTACGCCGGAAAAGGCGAAGACTTCGCCGACGCCGCGCGGCGCGTGGCGGTGGACACTCGCGACGCCATCAATGCCTGTCGCCACCCGGCTTAAAGGCGGCGAGCGGCATCCAAAGCTTCCTTCCTCGGGCGCGCCACGGCCTCCATGACCGGCCGCAAATCGAGCCACCATTGCTCCGTCGGCCGCCGATGCTGCAGATCGACCTCGTCGTGCATGCGCTTGATCGGGGAGATCGTCACTCTGCCTTCGACCAAGCCAATATAGGCCCCGGTCGCAGAACCCCGATCCAGTTCTCGGGTCAGGAAATCGATACAGTGTGCAGCCAGGCGAGTCGCCAGCACACGGTCAAACGGCGAGGGATTGCCGCCCTGCTGAACGTGACCCAGGATCGCCTGACGCACGTCGAAAAGGCCGTGGCCTTCTTCCTCGAACAGCCGGCACATGAAATCGGTGGTGTACTGCGCGTTTGCGCGCTCGTTGCGAATCGTGAGATAGAAACGCCGACCGCCCTGAAAGCCCTCGATCATCCGTTCCACATCGGCTTGCAGGTCCTTGAGGGAAACCCCTTCCTCGGGCAGATAGATGCGCTCAGCGCCGCTTCCAAGACCGCTCATCAGCGCCAGATAGCCGCAATAGCGGCCCATGACTTCGACCACGAAGCAACGCCGAGCGGCCATCGCCGACTGCTTGATCCGGTCGAGGGCCTCAACGATGGCATTGAGCGCGGTGTCGGCGCCTATGCTCAACTCGGAGCCGGGCAGGTTATTGTCGATACTCGCCGGCAGGCAAATGATCGGAATCTTGAAGGCCGGATAGCGCTCCCGCTCGCTGTACAGATTGTGGGCGACCCTGTAGGCCAGCCAGCCACCGATGATCAGCAAACCGTCTATCTGGTGCGTTTCCAGGGCGCGTGCGACTGCGTAGAGCTGTTCGACGGTCGGCGCCTGCCGCGTCGTCCCCAGTTCGGCGCCGCCCATCGCCGCCCACCCTTCGACGTCGCCCCAGCTCAACTCCTCGATCCGGCCGGCAAGCAGACCCTCGAAACTGCCACGTACTCCGAGCATGGTGTGGCCACGATCCAGTCCCAGCCGAACAGCGGCGCGAGCCGCGGTATTCATGCCTGGCGCAAGCCCGCCGCCGTGCAACACGGCGAGCCGGCGCGGGCGCGCCGGCGGTATGACACTCGGCGGCGCGCCGGCCATGGCCTTGAAGGTCTGAAACATCTCGCTGAAACTGCTGCCACGCAACTCCATCGCTTTCGCATAATCATGCTCAGCGATCCTGCGCGCCACGGCGTGAGTTTGCTCGACGCATTCCATCAACGGTGCGTGTCGTACCCGGTTATAGCGCATGCCGACCATCTGCGGTTCGCTGTCCACGGTGGCCGCCAACAGCTCCTGGACGGCGGCATGGCCGACCAGGGTGCTCATGCAACGGTCGAAGGCGCTCGGCTTGCCGCCGCGCTGCACGTGGCCGAGGATGGTCACGCGCGTGTCCTCCCCAAGCCGGTCTTGCAGCACCTGCCGCACCTGGTCGCTGCTGATCCCCTTGCCCTCCTTGTCGCAGGCCCCCTCAGCGACGACGACGATGCTATCGCGCCGACCCGCCGCCCGACCGCTGCGCAGACGCTCGCACATCTCCTGCTGCCAGTCTTCTGGCGGTGCGCTTTCCGGGATCAGGACGTAGTCCGCACCGCCGGCGATGGCGCTCATCAGCGCCAGATAGCCGCAGTGGCGGCCCATCACCTCGACCACGAAGGTGCGCTGGTGGCTGGCGGCGGTGCTGGTAATGGCGTCGATGGCCTCGACGATCCGGTGCAGCGCAGTATCGGCACCAATGGTCATGTCCGTGCCGACCATGTCGTTGTCGATCGAACCCACCAAACCGGTAATCATCAGCGCCGGGTGCCTTTGCGCGGTCAGCGCGTCAATATCGCCGCGCTCGACCAGCTCCGCCAGGAGGCTAGGCCACTCCTGGCGAAACAGGTTGGCACCGGTCAAGCTGCCATCGCCGCCGATCACCACCAGCCGGTCGATCCCGTGCTGGAGCAGGTTTCGGGCGGCAATCAGGCGACCTTCCCGCTCGCGAAACGCTGGGCAGCGGGCCGTCCCGATGATCGTTCCACCGCGGTTCAAAATGCTTCCGACATCATCCCAGGACAGGGAGCGAATGCGCTCACCGCCATCCACCATCCCCTGATAGCCCTCCAGAATGGCGTGCACGCCGACGCCCCGGTTCAGCGCCGAGCGAACCACCGCGCGCACTGCGGCGTTCATGCCTTGGGCATCACCGCCGCTAGTCAGTACGCCAATGGTGCTTGAGAGATTGCTGACCATCGATACGACCTTCCTTCAACTGTTGTTGTGAGAGTCGCCTGCGCGACTCCCCTATCTCGCTTCTCCCCAATGCGCGCGTTGGGGTCAGAGATTGGCCGAACGCCACCAGTTGCTGTGTTCCTTGCGCAGCACCTCGTGCGAGAGCATCGGATAATGGACGAGCTGCTCGCCAATACCCAGATAGAAACCTTCCTTGACCATTCGATAGGGGAACTGAAGCGAGTGCACGCGGTGTACGAGCTTGTTCTGCTTTGACCCTGGCTGCAGTTCCAGCAAGGCCTCGCGCAGGTGCAACAGGAAGGTATAGGGGAGATCGCCTTCCTGGCCGTTCTCCGGATCGCGAGCCAGCGGGCCGAGTCCGAGTTCGACGAAACACATCCCGGGAAAGCTAAAAAACTTCGATGGCTGGGTGGTCACGTCCGCGTAATACTTTGCCGGCTCGAGCACGCTGACCACCAGACTGTTGATCGGTGCCAGATCCTGGAACATGTGCCGTTCCTGGTCCGGCTGAGGCAGCCCGCCCGCACGCTTCAAACCCAGGGTCGCGCCCATCGCGGTGGTCAGGTAGAGCTTGCCGATGGCAGCCATCGATAGATGCTCCATGACCCGATACATCGAGATGTAGACGGAGTTCTTCGGCGTACCATCCGCTTTCGCCAAACAGCGTGCGAATGCGCCGTCGATATCGAAATATTCATGACGGAAGGACGGGTCGATCTCGAAGAACAAGGCCTGCCCCTTCGACTTGAACTTGTGGCCAGTCGCATAGTATTGCCCGAACTGCTCGGGTTCCAGCATCGATGCTATCAATGCTTCGGGAATCAGCGAAAAGTAGAGATGCATGGCCATATTTGAATCCTCCCTGAAATAGTCGAGCTTGTTCGACATTCTTGTTGAGCGCCACGTCGGTGCTACCCCGCGAAGCCCTCCTCCCTGGCCTCCCGCGTAGCACCCACGCGGTGTACGGCTAGGCGGCAGCCTTTTTGGCGAGGATGCGCATGCCGTAGAAGCTGCGAAAGACGAAAACGAGGTTAACAACCAGGAACAGGGCGGCCAGCGCAAATACTACTCCCTGCTGTCCCTGTGCCTGAAGCCCGACCGCCATCTCGACAGCCAGCAGACCAAAAAGCGTGGTGAACTTGATAATCGGGTTCATGGCCACCGAGGCGGTATCCTTGAATGGGTCGCCGACGGTGTCGCCAACCACCGACGCCGTGTGCAGATCAGTCCCCTTGGCGTGCATTTCGGTTTCGACGATCTTCTTGGCATTGTCCCAGGCACCCCCGGCGTTGGCCATGAAGACCGCCTGGTAGAGACCGATGATCGCCAGCGAGATCAGATAGCCAATGAAGAAGAACGGTTCGATGAAGGCGCAGGCCAGGGTCCCGAAAAACACCGCCATGAAAATGTTGAACATCCCCTTCTGGGCATAGATCGTACAGATTTCGACGACCTTCTTGCTGTCCTTGTGCGACGCCTTGACCACTGCATCGAGTCGGATGTGGGTGCTGATGAACTCCACGGCCCGGTAGGCACCGGTCGATACGGCCTGGGTGCTGGCACCGGAAAACCAGAAGATCGTTGCGCCACCAGCGACCAGGCCGAGCAGGAACGGTGGGTGCAACAAAGAGAGCTTGTCGAGGTTTTCCATCAAGCCACCAGTGAGCAGCATGACGATCGAAAAGACCATGGTCGTCGCGCCGACGACGGCGGTGCCGATCAACACCGGTTTTGCGGTGGCCTTGAAAGTGTTGCCAGCCCCATCGTTCTCCTCGAGCAGGAACTTCGCCGCAGCAAAGTCCACATCGACGCCGTAATCCTTCTTGATTTCAGCCGCGACACCGGGAACCTGCTCGATCATCGACAGCTCATAGACCGATTGCGCATTGTCGGTGACCGGACCGTAGCTATCGACAGCAATCGTCACCGGGCCCATTCCCAGGAAGCCGAAGGCGACCAATCCGAAAGAGAAGACCGCAGCCATCATCGCCGCCTTGGCGGAATCGGGATTGATCACCGCTGTCAGCTCGTGCTGCGAGAGAAGGTAGGAAGCGGACATCAGGCCGACGATGATCACGCCGATCCAGAATGCCGAGAAGTAGCCGGCGACAAGGCCGGAGAGGATATTGAGGCTGGCGCCTCCGGCCTCGGAGGCGGTCACCACTTCGCGAACGTGCTTGGAGTTGGTCGAGGTGAATACCTTCACCACCTCCGGAATGATCGCACCCGCCAGCGTGCCGAGGGTGATGATCAGCGAAAGCTGCCACCACAGGTCGGGGTAGGCGGTCCCGTTGGCGCTGAAGTTTCCAATCAGCAGATCGGACACAATGAAGGTGATGATCAGGGAAACTACCGATGTAATCCATACCAGCGAGGTCAGCGGTGCTTCGAAATTGAAGCGTTGTTTTTCGCCATACAGGCGCCGCGCGATCATCTGGTTGCCGACGTATGAAATGCCCGAGGCGACGATCATCATCACCCGCATGGCAAACAGCCACACCAGCAGCTGAACCTGAACGGCAGGTTCCGGCACGGCGAGCATGATGAAGGTGATCAGTGCCACACCGGTGACGCCGTAGGTCTCGAAGCCGTCGGCGGTCGGGCCAACCGAATCGCCGGCGTTGTCGCCGGCACAGTCCGCAATCACACCGGGGTTGCGCGCGTCGTCCTCCTGGATGCCGAATTCTATTTTCATCAAATCGGAACCAATGTCCGCGATCTTGGTGAAGATGCCGCCGGCGATGCGCAGTGCAGCGGCGCCCAGAGACTCACCGATGGCAAATCCGATGAAGCACTTGCCGGCCAGTGAAGCCGGGACGAAGAGCATGATACAAAGCATGATCAGCAACTCGGTCGAGATCAGCAGCATGCCGATGGAGATTCCCGAGGTGATCGGAATCGAATAAATCTGATAGGGCTTCGCCACCAGCGAGGCGAATGCCGTACGGCTGTTGGCTAGAGTATTGATGCGTATGCCGAACCAGGCCACGCCGAAAGAGCCGGCAATACCAATCACCGAAAACGCCAGGATCGTAGCGACGTCGGAAACCGGCAGTTGCTGGACGAAATAAAAATAGCCGATCATGATCACCGCGGTAAGGCCCTGCAAAATCAGCAGAAACTTGCCCTGAGTAATCATGTAAGTCTTGCAGGTTTCGTAGATCAGTTCGCTGATTTCAGCCATCGAGCGATGCACTGGCAGGCTACGAATCCGGCGGTAGATAACGGCACCGAAAAAAAGGCCGCCAATGGCGACCACGAGCCCGTAGGAAAGCAGTGTCGAGCCGGACATCCCACCGAGAAAGCTTACCAGCAAACTATCCGCAAGATCCGGCAGAACCAGGTTGACTTCGGAAACATGGCCCGCCGTGCTTGCGAGAGCTGGCAATGACGTCACGCCAAGAACCAGAAGTGAGGCCAGGACGAGGTAGCGTACGAAACTGGCGCACGGAGGCGGCAGCGGATTTTGCGCGAATGTCATAATTTTGGAGTCCAAATGGAGTAAATATCTTCTCGCTATATCCTTCCAAGTGTCCGATTGGCAGGGCAGGAGGACTCGAGATTCAATACCGCCGCGGCGAGTATCTTCGCCCGCATCAGCCGTGTCAAGCGCATGAAGCGGTGACTAGCGGAGCCTATTTTCGTGAGAAATGCTTGCTTCTGGAAGACAGGCTACGAGCGTCACCTAATTGTTACCACCAAGCTGTTTTCACTGACAAATCAAGGCAATGAGTGCCCTGCGTGGAGACCGGGGTACGCACCTGCTGCTAGTACAAGTGCATGTCGTCGCTCTGGTGAAGCGATTTTTCAGGTGACAATTTGGAATCCGTTTACGCCCCTTTAAAGCTCATCCAGCATATTCGCTGCCAATGCGTCGCCGGCTTGAGAATAGAGGGCTCAGGTGGCCATACTTGGCATGACCGATAGCGGAGCATAATCCATGAAAAATTCAATTCGCATTCTTTCGAATGGGAATCAACTATTTTTCTGTCTGCCAGAATTGCGTCTACCAAAGACGCCATGCATGCACGCTGCTGCGCTCCGGCAAGATCCGGAGAACGACGAAGGTGCTGCGAGAAGAGAGTGGCGAGGTCATCGGAAATTCGCCGTCATCAGGACATCCGTGCGTGACGCGCAGTGTGAGGCTGGCCACAAGCAGCAGCGCTAGACCAGCGGCGAGCTCGTCGCCTTTCCTCGCACCGACACGACAATCTGCAGTGCCGTGCTCCCCCGCCGACAGGCTAACCCAACCAATCGAGAGGCGTAGCTGCCGCTCGCGCCAAAAAAAAAGCCGGGACAGTCTTCCTCCCGGCTCCCTTAATTCCTCCTATCACCACCCACCCCTTCATCCGCAAGGAGAGACGAGAGTTTCGCGAGTCGCTTACGCGATCTTCACATCAACAGCAGCGCTTACAAATTGCAGGAGCGCCACCAGTGGCTGTGGTTCTGTCGCAAGGCCTCATGCGAAGGCATTTCGTAGAAGGCGAGATCAGGGCCGTTACCGACATAAATACCGTTCTTGATCATCCGGTACGGGAACTCAAGTGAGTGCACCCGGTGCACCAGCTTGCTTTGCTTGCCGCTGGGATCTACTTCCAGCAAGGCCTCGCGCAGGTGGTGCACAAACGAGTACGGGAGATCGCCGATGGCACCGGCACCGGGATCCGTCGCTAGTGCGCCCAGGCCCAATTCGACAAAACACAGCCCGGGAAAGCGAATGAACTTGTTCGGCTGGCTGGTAACTTTTTCATAGTAAGTCTGCGGGTCTTGCGCACTGACCACCAGGCTGTTGACCGGTGCCAGGTCCTGATACATGTGCAAACCCTTCCCTTTCTCTGGGAACGCATCGGTGCGGCTCAAGGCGAGGGTCTGGCCGTAGGCGGTGCTCAGGTAGAGCTTGCCAAGAGCGCTGACCGGAATGTGCTCCAGCACCCGGTAGACAGAGATATACACCGAGTTCTTGGGCGTGCCATCGGGGTGCGCAACACAGCGCTCCAAGCCCTCATCGATGTTGAAGAACTCATGACGGAAGTCTGCATCGACCTCGAAAAAAATCGCTTGTCCTTTGGACTTGTAGCTGTGGCCAGTTGAGTAGTATTGCCCGAACTCCTCCGGTTCCAGCATCGAGGCGATCAGGGCTTCGGGAACCAGCGAAAAGTAGAGATGTATCGTCATGATTGTGTACTTTCTCCAAGATGAGATTGTCTGGACAAGGTGCCATCGTCAACAAACCGACGACGCTTACCCTTAGACCAATGCGATTTTCATGCTGCGGCCACGACTCTTGTTTCGGAATTATACGAGGTGTGGCTTACGGCGCCTAGCCGCTTGAAGATACTTTGTTAGTTCGCCGGGTAAGTCTCGAGTCTTACCCATCCGACAATACTCAAACGTCAATATTTCTCGCCGCCAGAGCGTTTGACTCGATGAAGTTACGCCGCGGTTCGACCAACTCACCCATCAAGGTCGTGAAGATCTCGTCGGCACGAATCGCGTCCTCTATCTGAACTTTCAGCAAGCGCCGCACTTTCGGGTCCATGGTCGTTTCCCAAAGCTGATCAGGGTTCATTTCACCAAGCCCTTTGTAGCGCTGCTTGCTGACCGTACGCTCGACTTCATTGAGTAGCCACTTCATCGTTTCGGCAAAACTGCCGACTGCCTGCTGCTTTTCACCGCGGACCACGACGCCCCCAGGGCCAAACAGGCCAGCCAGGAGTTCGGCGGTCTTGCGCAGTTGCGTGTAATCGCCGCTGACCAGGAGATCCTCATCGATGACACCAACTCTGAGATTGCCATGCAGCACCTTTTCGAGGCGTAGTTGCCAGCGCTCCTCGGCGTCATCGTAACGCGCGTAGATCTTGATCCCCAGCTTGTCGCCGACGGCTGCCATCAGAGCCACTGCGGTCGCTGTTGCCGACGCCTCGTCGCTGACGTCAATCTTCAGATTGGCATCGATCAAAGCGTGCAGCACCTCGGGGTTTATCAGGTGCGACAGACGGTTGATGACCGCTTCGGCGAGCAGATACTCGCGCGCCAGCTCTTCCAGAGCAGCCCCGGAAATCTCCAGCGCAGCGCTCTTCGGTGTGAGCACGGAACCCTCCAGCGCCAGAGTAAGCAGAAACTGCTTGAGCGCTTGATCGTCCTTGATGTAGCGCTCGGTCTTGCCGTGCTTGACCTTGTACAGCGGTGGCTGCGCAATGTACATGTGCCCATTCTCGATCAACTCGGGCATCTGACGATAAAAGAAGGTCAGCAGCAGGGTACGAATGTGCGCACCATCGACATCAGCATCGGTCATGATGATCAGGCGGTGATAACGCAGCTTCTCCGGCTTGTACTCATCCTTGCCGATACCGGTGCCAAGCGCGGTTATCAGGGTGACGATCTCTTGCGAAGAAATAAGCTTGTCGAAGCGCGCTTTCTCGACGTTGAGGATCTTTCCCTTCAACGGCAGGATGGCCTGGAACTTTCGGTCGCGACCCTGTTTCGCAGAACCGCCAGCGGAATCTCCTTCGACCAGGTATAGCTCGCAAAGCGCCGGGTCTTTCTCCTGGCAATCGGCTAGCTTGCCGGGCAAGCCGACGCCGTCGAGCAAACCCTTGCGGCGCGTCATCTCCCTGGCTTTTCTGGCTGCGTCGCGAGCCCGCGCCGCTTCGACGATTTTGCCGGTAATCACCTTGGCGTCAAGCGGCCGCTCCTGAAGAAACTCGCTCAGCTTGGCCGCCACCACCTCTTCGACCGCCGGCCGCGCTTCCGATGAAACCAGTTTCATCTTCGTCTGCGAAGCAAACTTCGGATCGGGCATTTTCACCGACAGCACGCAGGCCAGGCCTTCACGCATATCGTCGCCGGCGATATCGACCTTGGCCTTCTTGGCAATCTCGTTTTCTTCGATATAGCGATTGATGACCCGCGTCATCGCCGCCCGCAGACCGGTCATGTGCGTTCCACCGTCAGCCTGCGGGATGTTGTTGGTGAAGCACAGAACCTGTTCGGCGTAGCTGTCGTTCCATTGCATGGCCACTTCGACGCTGATCGGGCCATTGGCACTCAGCGATTCCCCTTCGGCATGGAAAATATTCGGATGCAGTACCGACTTGCTGCGATTGATGTATTCGACGAAACCCTGAACACCGCCCAGAAAAGCAAAGTCTTCTTCCTTGCCGTTGCGCTGATCGATCAGGCGGATCTTCACGCCATTGTTGAGGAACGACAGCTCGCGCAAACGCTTGGCTATGATTTCGTAGTGAAACTCGACCTCGCCGAAGATCTCCTCGTCGGCCATGAAGTGCAGTTCGGTGCCACGTTTCTCTGTGTGGCCAAGGATCCTCGTCGGTGATACCTCCACTCCCCGTTGCATTTCGAGTGGACGGTCGACGACCTTGCCACGGTTGAACTCGATGAAATGCTTCTGACCATCTCGGCGGATGGTCAACCGCAGCCACTTGGACAAGGCGTTAACGCAGGAAACGCCAACTCCGTGCAAACCTCCAGAAACCTTGTACGAATTCTGGTTGAACTTGCCACCCGCGTGCAGCACGCACATCACGATCTCCGCGGCCGACCGCTTCGGCTCGTTACGGTCATCGAACTTGACACCGGTCGGGATTCCACGCCCGTTGTCGGTCACCGAAATCGAATTATCAGCATGAATGGTAATGACAATGTCGTCACAGTGACCGGCCAGCGCCTCGTCAATGGCATTATCGACGACCTCGAAAACCATGTGGTGCAAACCCGTCCCATCAGAGGTGTCACCGATGTACATCCCCGGGCGCTTGCGCACCGCCTCCAGGCCTTCCAGCTGCAGGATGCTCGTTTCGTCGTAGGCGGGTTGCTCGTTTTCTTCACTCATTCTTTGATCCAAACTATCTGTCGTCGGTTTAAGCACTGGTGTTGCTGTTCGGCCCGCGCATCCCCTCAGATGCGCATTGGCATAACCACGTAGCGGAATCGCGCGTTGCCAGGAATGGTCAACAGCGCACTTGAATTAGCGTCGTTGAAGCCCCATTCGATGGTTTCCTCCGAGCGGTTGTTCAACACGTCGAGCAGGTAGGCGACATTAAAACCGACGTCGAGTGCTTCTCCATCGTACTCGACTTCGATCTCTTCCAGCGCTTCTTCCTGCTCGGCGTTGGCAGCCATGATCTTGAGTGAGCCCTCCGCAAGCATCAGACGAACGCCGCGGAATTTCTCATTGGTCAGAATCGCCGCCCTGACCATCGACTGCAGCAAGAGCGTGCGACTGACCGAAACGACGTTCCTCAGGCTCGCCGGAATGACTCGCTCGTAGTCCGGGAAGCGACCGTCGATCAGCTTTGAGATCAAGCTAATATGGCCGAACTGGAAACGAATCTGGTTCGGCAGCATCTCGATCGAAAGCGCCTCGTCGCTATCAACGAGCAGTCTGTTCAGTTCGATCACCGTCTTGCGCGGCAGAATCAATTCCAGGCGCGCGGCACCTTCGGCCCGCAAGGCTTGGGGAGCGTCTTCGAGCGGCATGCTGGCGTAGGCCAGACGATGTCCATCCGTGGCCACGGCGCGCAGCTCGCTGCCATCAAAGAGCAGCAGAAGCCCGTTCAGGTAGTAGCGTACGTCCTGCGTCGCCATCGCGTACTGCGTTTGCGCCAGCAAGCTGCGGAACGCCTTCTGCTCGACAGTGAAACGCTTGACTTCGCCCTCGGCCACCGCCAGGCACGGAAAGTCATCAGCCGGCAAGGTCTGCAGACTGAACCGACTCTTGCCAGCCTTTACCTGCAGGCGCCGGTCATCCAGAACCAGGCTCACTTCGGCGGCTTCTGGCAAGGAACGCAGAATCTCCTGCAGCTTTCTCGCGCCGACCGTCACCGCGCCATCGCCATCACCGGTCGCATCGTTGCTCGAACTGGTGATCTGGATTTCTATATCGGTGGCCAGAAGGGTCAACACATCGCCCCGCTTTTCGAGCAAGACGTTCGACAGGATGGGCAAGGTGTGACGCTTCTCAACTATCCCCGAAACGGCCTGCAACGGTGCCAGCAGAGTGTCGCGTCTTGTTTTAATAAGAAGCATATATATAAATCCTATAAAGACTATAGTCGGAACAAGTCTGTTGATAGTTCGCTATTTACGCTTATATTCAGAGACTTGCGTCTATTTCTAGAGCTGAAAAAAGCCTGTCTTCGCCTGTGGGCCAAATCTAACAATTTATCCACAGGGTCCTTCTGTTCCCTTTATCCACTATCTGTCGGCATTTTTTCCACGAACTTCTACATCTCACTACATGCTTCGCCCTAGCTCTTGAGGACCTGCTGCAGCACGTGCACATCATGGTTGAGTTCGTTGTCCTTGGTGCGCAGATCATCGATCGTTCGTACCGCGTGCAGCACGGTGGTGTGGTCGCGACCGCCGAAGGCGCCACCGATGGCCGGGTAGCTCATCGTGGTCAGATTTTTGGCCAGCCACATGGCGATCTGCCGTGGTCGGACGATCACTCGTGTCCGCTTTTTTGAGAACAGGTCCGCCACCTTGATCTTGTAGTAGTCGGCAACCGTCTTCTGGATGTTGTCGACAGTGATCTGGCGGTTGACTGCGCCAATTACGTCCTTGAGCGCTTCCTTGGCTAGGTCCAGCGAGATCAGGAGGCCGTGGAACGCCGAGTAGGCGAGCACTTTTTTGAGTGCGCCCTCAAGCTCGCGGACGTTGGAGCGTAGATGTTTGGCTATGTAGAATGCCACCTCGTCGTCGAGGGCGACCCCATCCCCTTCCGCCTTCTTCTTGAGGATCGCCACCCGCATCTCCGTTTCCGGCGGCTCGATCTGTACGGTCAAGCCCCAATCGAAGCGTGTGATCAACCTATCCTCAAGGCCAGAAATGTTCTTCGGATAGGTGTCACAGCTGATCACGATCTGCTTGCGCGTTTCGCTCAGCGCGTTGTAAACGTAAAAGAATTCTTCCTGGGTCCGATTCTTGCCGTTGAAGAACTGGACATCGTCGAGCAGCAGTACATCAAGCGAGCGGTAGTAGCGTTTGAAGACGTCGAAGGACTTCTGCTGGTACGCGCGCACGACATCCGAATAATAGTCCTCGGCATGGACGTAACGAACGACGCTTTCGGGATAGTTATCGAGAATGTGATTGCCGATGGCGTGGATCAGGTGCGTCTTACCGAGACCGGCACCCCCATAAATGAAAAGCGGGTTGTAGGTTGTCTCGCCAGGGTTGATTGAAACCTGTCGCGAAGCGGCGCGCGCCAGATCGTTGGCTTTGCCGACGATCAGGTTCTCAAAGGTAAAGGTCTTGATCAAGCGCGTTTTTTCGTAGGCTGTACGGTCTCTCGCGGCGAGCGAGGTGCTGCTGATGGCGGCTGCCGTTCCTGCAGCCGTCGAGCGGCTATCAACCCGTGGCGAAGTGCTGTTTGTCCCCGGCGCTTGCTGCCGTGGCGGTGCGACGCGCTCACCGAGGCTCAAGACGATGTTGACCGGCATCGAAAAGTGCTCGCACGCCAACTCTTCGATCCGTGCCAGATAGCGTTCCTTGACCCACTTGAGAATAAAACCGTTGGGCGCCAGGAGCCGCAAGCCACGCGCGCAGTCATCCTCCCCTTGCATAACGAGGGGACGGATCCAGGTACTGAATTGCTGAGGCGGAAGTTCCTGCTCGAACTGGCTCAGACAGGCGGACCAGAAGCTAACCATCAATAGTCATGTACTGACATTCCGAAGTGTTGGGCCGACGCAGAAACGTAACGGCGACCGTTCGCCATGACAAGACAGCTTGGAAATCATCGAGATGGACCACAATCCCCGCCTGCTGCAGGCTATCCCCCTGGTGCTGGTAAGGAAGACCGGCTGCTGACCCTCTACGCTTCGCAATTGTTATCTTGTCACGAGCGTTCAAACGACAATTTTAACCCGTCAGACCGAAGTTATCCACAGCTTCATTGAAAATATGGCCTTGACAAGCTTTACCCTCAGGTTGTCTAATTACCCGTTCACTTCGCTATGACTTCAAGGGTTTAACCATGAAACGCACTTATCAACCGTCGGTGGTTCGTCGCAAGCGCACGCACGGCTTCCTCGTCCGCATGTCCACCCGTGGCGGTCGCGCCGTCATTCGTGCCCGTCGCGCCAAAGGTCGTCATCGTCTTGCCGTTTGAACGGCAGCGCTGATTCAGCTGATTCAGCTGATTCCGTCGGCAATCTTTCGTTTGCCGCCGCAGCTTTTCCAAAGCACTACCGCCTGTTGAAAACGGATGAGTACTCATCCGTTTTTGGTTTCCGGAAGGCGCTGAAAAGCCAGCATTTTCTGCTACATTACCGCCCTCGTGACGCAGACGACATAGCCGGAGCCAGGCTTGGCTTGGTCGTCGCCAAGCGCTTTCTGCGCCGATCGGTTGATCGCAATCTGGTCAAGCGACTGGCACGAGAGCATTTCCGCTTGCTGCGTGCCCGTCTTCGCTGCAACGATTTCGTGCTGCGCTTGGCGGCCAAGCCGAAAGCAGTTGAACGCCAAGCTTTGGCGCTGGAAATCCAGCGCCTGCTGAGCAAGATGACCTCACCTCGATGATGGGCCGATGAAACAGTTGTTGCTCGCGCTGATAGCCTTTTACCGTTACGCGATCAGTCCCTTTCTCGGGAGTCGTTGCCGCTTCTTCCCAAGCTGTTCCGAGTACGCGGCCGAAGCCCTTGAAAAACATGGCACCGGCAAGGGAGTACGCCTTGCCCTGCAGAGAATTTTCCGCTGTCATCCGTGGAATCCGGGTGGTTTTGACCCCGTACCCTGAACATCAATCGAATCGTATAGGCTTTCATGGATAACCGACGCCTGCTCCTGTTGCTGGTCTTCTCCTTTTCGCTGGTCATGCTCTGGGATGCGTGGCAGAAATACAATCAGCCTCCACCAGTCGCACCCATAGCGACAGCCGGGGCAGTGGCTCCCGGATCGACGGCAGACCCGGCAGCGCCGCAGCCATCGGCAAGCCTGCATTCGCCGGTGCCGACGGTACCCGGCGCCGCCGCCGTTCCGTTTATGCCAACGGGTGAGACGGTGACCATCAGGACCGACCTTTTTGTCGCCGAGATCTCGGCAGAGGGAGGTGATATCGTTCGCCTGACCCTGGACGAATACAAGGACACGGAGAGCAAGAGCAAGGATTTCGCTCTTTTCGACCGACGTCACCAGTATGCCGCGCAAAGTGGCTTGATCGGCGAAGGCTTGCCAAGCCACAAGACCGTCTTCTCGGTCGTCCCCGGTGACCGAGAACTCAGCGGCGAGGCCAAGACGCTGCAGCTGCGCCTCGAGGCAGCGCCCAGCAATGGTGTCAAGGTAACAAAAATCTATACTTTTACCCGCGGCAGCTATCTGATCGATGTCGGCTACGAAATCGACAATGGTGGCGAGAAGCAGGTCGCGGCGCACGCTTACTATCAACTCCAGCGCGATACGGCGCCACCTGAAGGCGAGAGCCGGATGGTGATGACCTTCACCGGGCCCGCCGTCTATACCGAGCAGGAGAAGTTCCAGAAAGTCGATTTCTCCGCTGTCGAAGCGGGCAAAGCCAAGTTTGTCACGCAGGCCGACAACGGCTGGATCGCCATGATCCAGCACTATTTTGTCGCTGCCTGGGTACCACCGGAGAAGCTCGCCCGCGAGTACTACATGCGCAAGCTGGACAGCGCCACTAGCCCGGCGATAACCGCTGGAGTGATTGTCCCGGTACCGGTCGCCGCGCCCGGCGCCAAGGTGGTTTTTTCTGTTCCGCTCTATGCGGGTCCGCAACTGCAAAGCAAGCTCGACCATCTGGCATTGCCCACGTCTGAAGGTGGAATTGGTGCACAGGGTTTGCCATTGGTCGTTGACTACGGCTGGCTGACGATCATCGCCGCGCCGATCTTCTGGTGTCTGCAGGCGATTCACAAAGTGGTCGGCAACTGGGGCTGGGCGATCGTCCTGCTTACCGTCGGTATCAAGTTGCTGTTCTTTCCGCTATCGGCAGCCAGCTACAAGTCGATGGCCAAGATGCGCAACGTGACACCGCTTCTGGTCAAGCTCAAGGAGCGCCACGCTGGTGATCGACAGAAGCTCAACCAGGAAATGATGGAGCTCTACAAACGCGAAAAAATAAATCCGCTCGGTGGCTGCCTGCCGATTGTGGTGCAGATCCCCGTCTTTATCGCTCTCTACTGGGCCCTACTGGGTGCCGTCGAAATTCGTGATGCGCCGTGGATCCTCTGGATCACCGACTTGTCGGCGAGCGATCCGTATTACGTCCTGCCGGTCATCATGGTCGTGACGATGCTCATCCAGACCCGGCTTAATCCGACGCCGCCGGATCCGATTCAAGCCAAAGTGATGATGATGATGCCGTTCATCTTCGGCGCCATGTTTTTCTTCTTTCCGGCCGGTCTGGTGCTCTATTGGGTGGTCAACAATACCCTGTCGATTGCCCAGCAATGGCAGATCACGCGGATGATGGCAGGTGGCGCGAAAGCCGCCAACGATCCAAAAGTCTGAGCCGGGAAAAACGGCAGCGACCATAGCCGCCATCGCGACCGCCCCTGGTCGTGGTGGAATCGGCATCGTCCGCGTCTCAGGAGCGAAGCTCCTCGACTTCGCCGCGGCACTCAGCGGCAAGCGGCCTGCCGCTCGCCTGGCGACGCTCGCTGCTTTCAGGGCCGGCGACGGCAGCGTCATCGACACTGGCCTGCTGCTCTACTTTCCCGGACCGAATTCCTTTACCGGCGAAGAAGTTCTCGAACTGCACGGCCACGGTGGGCCGGTGGTCATGCAGATGCTCCTGGCGCGCTGCCTCGAACTCGGCGCACTCCTGGCCGAGCCAGGCGAGTTCACTCGCCGCGCCTACCTCAATGGCAAGCTCGATCTGGCACAAGCTGAAGCGGTCATTGATCTGATCGACGCGGCAACCGCCGCTGCCGCGCGCAGCGCCGTGCGCTCGCTGCAGGGCGAGTTCTCGCACGAAATCAATTCCTTGCTGGAGCAGCTGATCGAACTGCGCGCGCTAGTCGAGGCGACCCTCGATTTTCCGGAAGAGGAAGTCGATTTCCTCGAAGCCGCCGATGCCTTCGGCCGTCTCGATCGCCTGCGACAGCGCCTGGCACTGGTCTTCAACCGTGCCCAGCAGGGTCGTCTGCTGCAGGGTGGTCTACACGTCGTCCTCGCCGGCCAGCCAAACGTTGGCAAGTCAAGCCTGCTCAATCGTCTTGCCGGCGACGACTTGGCGATCGTTACGGCTTTGCCGGGAACCACTCGCGATGTCGTGCGCGGCACCCTGCAGCTCGAAGGCATCCCGCTGCACGTGATTGATACTGCGGGCCTGCGTGAAACCGAAGACCCGATCGAGCAGATCGGTATCGAACGTAGTTGGCGCGAGATCGAACGCGCCGACGTCGTCGTCTTGCTGGTAGACGCGCGCAGCGGCGTTGCTGACGCCGACCGCGCCATTCTGGCGCAACTGCCCGGCCACCTTGCCCGGGTAACGGTGCATAACAAGATCGATCTTGCTGGCCGCGGCGCGGCCGCTATCGAAGACGCCGATGGTGTGGTCATTGCCCTTTCGGCCAAATCGGGCGAAGGCCTAGAACTCCTGCGCCGGGCCTTGCTGCACATTGCCGGCTGGCATCCGGCTGAAGACGTTTTCATCGCTCGCGAACGGCACTTGGGTGCCTTGAGCGAAACACGCTGGCGCATCGAGCAAGCGCAGGCGCAACTACCCCGGCTGGAGCTGTTCGCAGAAGAACTGCGTCTTGCACAACTGGCGCTGGCGACGATTACTGGCGAGTTCAGTGCCGACGACCTGCTCGGCGAGATCTTCGGGCGTTTCTGTATCGGCAAATAAGGGCGTTGCTGACCTTCCTGCCGTCGACTGCGCTGCTCACGTCACCACAAAGGATTTCAAGGAATGAATTGGGACCCCGAGCAATATCTCAAATTCGTCGAAGCACGGCGGCGACCGGCACTTGATCTGATCGCCCGGCTTGGCACCATCGGCCCCAAGAATGTCCTTGACCTCGGCTGCGGCGCCGGCAACATCACCCGCTTGCTCGCCGAACATTGGCCACAGGCCGTGATCGTCGGCGTGGACAAGGACGCGGCTATGCTCCGTAAAGCCGCATCGACCGCCTCGCCGATCGACTGGCAGCAGTGCGATATTGTCGACTGGCGGCCAAGGCTTGCGCCTGATCTTATTTTCTCGAACGCTGCGCTGCATTGGCTTGGCGATCATCCGCAGCTGCTGCCCGGGCTGATCGCGCAGCTCGCCGAGGGTGGCGTGCTGGCCGTGCAGATGCCCTCGAACTTTGCTGCACCGTCGCATCAGATTCTGCGCAAGCTGGCTGACGATGATCGCTGGCAACAGTCGCTAGCCGGCATAGCGCTGGGGAAGGTCCTTTCTCCGGCCGAATACCACCGCCTGTTGTCGCCGCTTTGTCGTCATCTGGAGATCTGGGAGACCATCTACTGGCAGGTGCTCAGCGGTGACGACGCAATCATCGAATGGATGAAGGGAACGACCTTGCTTCCCTATCTCGCGCGCCTCGACGCAGTCGCCAAAGAAGAGTTTTTGGCCGCCTATCGCGCACCGCTGGCGGTGGTCTATCCGCGCGGCAGTGATGGTCATACCCTGTTCCCCTTCAAGCGGCTCTTCTTCGTGGCGCAGCGCTGAATGGAATTCACCGCCGCCGAACTATCCATTTTTCTTGCCCTGGGGACGGCCGCGCTGTTTGCCGGCTTCATCGACGCGGTCGTTGGCGGGGGCGGCCTGATCCAGATTCCGGCGTTGTTCACCACCTTGCCGAATGAAATTCCTGCGACCTTGTTTGGCACCAACAAGTTCGCCAGCGTCTTCGGCACCAGCAATGCCGCCTGGCGCTACGCGCGCCGGGTCAACATGCCCTGGCGCACGACCCTGCCGGCGGCGCTGGCGGCGTTTGCTTTCTCCTATCTCGGCGCGGCGGCGGTCGCCTGGATGCCACCGGAACTGCTGCGGCCGTTGATCCTCTTGTTGCTCATCGGCGCGGCCGTCTATACCTTTGTGCGTAGCGACTTTGGTGCCATTCACCGGCCGCAACACACCGGTCGCCGTGAATTGATCTACGCGCTGATCGTTGGCGGCGCAATCGGCTTTTATGATGGCTTCTTCGGGCCGGGTACCGGCAGTTTCCTGATTTTTCTCTTTATTCGCTTCTTCGGTTTTGATTTCCTGCACGCTTCGGCGGCGTCGAAAGTGGTGAACGTCGCCACCAACCTCGCGGCGTTGGGCTACTTTCTCCCCAACGGCCATATACTGCTGGGTCTGGCGATTCTGATGGCCAGTTGCAACATCCTCGGTTCATTGATCGGCACCCATCTTGCGCTGCGGCACGGCAGTGGCTTCGTTCGGAAGGTGTTTTTGTGCGTTGTCAGCCTGTTTATCATCAAATTCGCCCACGATACCTTCGCTTGAGCTTGTCTTGCCGGTTGGTCCGGCGCTGGTCGCCGTACAGTTAGGCAGTCGCCATCCGACGACAGCTTCGTCTAAGTGCGGGGCTGCTCGGCCTGCTTGCGCGTCGCCGTCAAGGGGACGACGGCAATTCCGTACTTGCGTGAAACGCGCTCGTACATCTCTCGCGCCGAAATTACCTTGGGGTTGCGCAAGTCCTTTTCCTGGGCTGTGCGCAGGTAACCAAGGCCACGCTTGGCGAGCGCTGGATTCCATCCCTTGATTTCAAGCAGGGTAAAAATGGCTTTGCTGGCGTTGATCAGGAACTGCAGGTTGGGTACCCGTTCGGCAGCCTCCATGAGCAGCTTCACCGAGCCATCAAGATCGCCGCCGCGGGCGGCAAGGACGCCGCGGTTGTTGAGTTCGACGATTTCCCTGCCGACCTGCGCGAGTAGCGCCTTGCCCGCCTCTTCCTTGCCGGCCTTGGCGTAGATGCTTTCGATCTGGGCAATCATCGCGCGGTCCTGGTGGTTCTCGGCGGCAACCTTGCGCACCATCTCCTGGGCGATGGCTTCTTTGCCGGTGGCCAGGCAGGCATGCGCCAGATCGAGAGCCAGTTTGCTCGATACCAGGGTGTCTTTACCGTCCGCCTTCAAGCCATCATGCAAGACGAGCGCTTTCTCGATGGCCATCTGGGCTTTGGTCGGGTCACCCTCCTTGTTCGCACAGAGCCCGTCCATGACCAGTGCCGCCAGCTCGCCCTGCTTGCTGCCGCGCCAGTCGCGGCGGAGTTCGTCGGCAATTCGTTTGGCGCCTTCGACGTGCCCCAGATCGATCATCGCGCGCGCGAGATTGGAGTAGTCGTCAATGTTGTTCAGCGAGGACCCACGCCGGCGCTCGAGCACTTTTCCGTAGGCGCGTTCGGCAGCCTGGAAATCGTGGTTTCGTGCCGCCACATCACCGACCATCCGCTGCCGGGCCGTGTTGTTGGGCGAGATCATCGTCGCCGACTGCAGGGCTTCCTGTGCCTCGCGCAGCTTGCCCATTTCTTCGCGTACCTCGGCGACGAAGTCGTAGGCCGCCATGAATTCGGGGAAGTCTTCGATCAGCGCCTGGGCGACGGTTTCGGCTTCGCGCAAATGCTGTTGACTGCGCAGGGCGATGGCCAGACCCATGCGCGCCCAGGGGACCATGCGTTGTTGCAGGACCTCTTGGTAGACCGCTTGCGCCTCCGCCGGGCGCCCGAGCACATTGAGGATCTCGCCCTTGAAGCGCAGCAGGTCGAAGAGGAAGCCGCTATCCTGAGCGAGCAGGCGTTCACAGGCGTCCAATGCGTCGCTGAAAGCGCCGTTCTCGAGAGGCTCGTAGAGCGCTGCGAAGAACTGCTTTCTGTACAGTGCGCGCACCAGCCTGCCGTGCAGATCGTCGGCGGTGAACGGTTTGATCAGGTAGTCATCCGGGGCCAGCTCGGCGATCGACACGACGTTGTGATAGGCGCGTTCGCTGGTAATCAGCATGAAGACGGTCGCTAGCGCCACCAGGCGTTGCTGGCGCAGCTCTTCGAGCAGTTGCTGGCCATCGCGTCCGTCCTCGAGCTGGTAGTCCGAGAGGATGATGTCGAAATGGTGGCTGCGGACCTGACGGAGCACTTCAGCCGTGGTGCCGGCATTGTGCACTGACGTAACCCCCAGCGCTGAAAGCATGATGCGCAGCGAATTGCGTGCGTTGGGATAGCGATCGATCAACAAGGCTCGCTTGTGGGCCAGTTCCTTGCTCATCTTGTGGAGCATCTCGGCGGTGGTTTCGGCTCTCATCATGGCTGGCACATTACCCGACCGCGCCCAGGCGGGCAAGCAAGGAAACCAGGCCCCGGCGCGCGAGGGCAATGATGTGAAAGTCGCGCAAGCGACTCACAAACCTCCCTTCTTGCCGCGCGGGAGAAGGGTCGGGGATGAGACGGGGAATTCTGGGCGCAAGCGCCCAGCCCGTCGAACGATTCCGGCGTGCAAGCCGGAATCCGCACTGCAAGTGGAGGGAAAAACGGTCATGACTTTCATGATCTGGGGTGTCTCGATTGTCATGACCGTTAGCTGCGGATCAGATAATCGAAGGCGCTAAGCGCAGCTTTCGTGCCTTCGCCCATGGCGATAACTATTTGTTTGTAGGGCACGGTGGTCACGTCGCCGGCGGCAAAAACACCGGGCAGCGAAGTCGCACAGCGGGCGTCGATCTCGATCTCACCGTGCGCAGACAGTTCGAGTGTGCCCTTGAGCCACTCGCTGTTCGGTAGCAGGCCGATCTGTACGAAGATGCCGGCGAGGTCGATACGTCGCTTTTCACCGCTGGCGCGATCGGTGTACAGCAGGCCGTCGACTTTCTGGCCGTCCCCGGCTACTTCGGTGGTCAGCGCCTCGGTGATCACATCGACGTTGCCGAGACTGAAAAGCTTCTTCTGCAGCACGGCGTCGGCCCGCAGGCTGGCCTCGAATTCGAGCAAGGTGACGTGGCCAACGATACCGGCGAGGTCGATGGCCGCTTCCACGCCGGAGTTGCCGCCACCGATCACCGCCACTCGCTTGCCCTTGAACAGCGGCCCGTCGCAGTGCGGACAGTAGGCGACACCATGACCCCGATACTCCTTCTCGCCAGGAACGTTGATCTCGCGCCAGCGGGCACCGGTGGCGAGGATCACCGTCTTGCTGCGCAGGGTCGCACCACTGGCCAGGCGTAGTTCGGTCAGGCCGTCGACCGCCTGTGGCAGCAGCGCCTCGGTACGCTGCAGATCCATGATATCTACGTCGTACTCCTTGACGTGCTCTTCGAGCGCGACGGCGAGCTTCGGACCATCGGTTGCCTTCACCGAGACGAAGTTTTCAATGGCCAGGGTATCGAGGACCTGGCCACCGAAGCGCTCGCTGACCACGCCCGTGCGAATGCCTTTGCGTGCCGCGTAAATCGCCGCCGCGGCGCCAGCCGGGCCGCCACCGACGATGAGTACGTCGAAGGGCTCGCGAGCGTTGATTTTCTCTGCGCCGCGCTGCGCCGCGCCGGAATCGATCTTGGCGACGATCTCTTCCAGGGCCATGCGGCCCTGGCCGAACTGCTCGCCGTTGAGAAAGACCGTCGGCACACCCATGATCTGGCGCGCGCTGACCTCGTCCTGGAACAGTGCTCCGTCGATCATCTGGTGGCTGATGCCGGGGTTGCTGACGGCCATCAGGTTCAGCGCCTGCACCACGTCCGGGCAGTTGTGGCAGGAAAGCGAAATGAAGGTTTCGAAATGGAATTTGCCGGGAATGGCGCGAATTCCCTCGATCACACTGGCGTCGGCCTTCGGCGGATGACCCCCGACATGCAGCAGGGCTAGAACCAGCGACGTGAATTCGTGCCCCATCGGGATACCAGCAAAGCTGATGCGTGCTTCTTCGCCAGCCAGGCCGACCGCGAACGAGGGTTTGCGGGCCGCGTTGCCGTCTTCCCGGAGGCTCACCTGCTCGGACAGCGCGGCAATTTCCTGCAGCAGGGCCAGCATCTCGCGGGCGGATTGACTGCTGTCCAGCGAGGCGAGCAATTCGATCGGTCGCTGCAGTTTTTGCAGGTAGGCAGCGAGTTGAGTCTTGATGTTGGCGTCGAGCATGTAAGCGCTTCCTTGTCGAGTGGTTTGAAAAAGGGCCCCCAATGCAAAGGGGCCGCCAAGCATTGCTTCGCGGCCCCTTTGCATTGGGACCCGGGCTCGCGCTGCCTCGCAGTACAGGCAGCGCGAATGAGCAAAGGCTTCTAGATTTTGCCGACCAGGTCGAGTGACGGAGAGAGCGTCGCGTCGCCGGGTGTCCACTTGGCCGGGCAGACTTCACCCGGATGGCTGGCCACGTACTGGGCAGCCTGTACCTTGCGCAGCAGTTCTTTGGCGTCACGACCGATCCCCAGGTCGTGGATTTCACAGATCTTGATGACCCCTTCGGGGTTTATGACGAAAGTGCCGCGCAGCGCCAGGCCTTCCTCTTCGATCATTACTTCGAAGTTGCGGGTGATTGCCCCGGTGGGGTCCCCGACCATCGGGTAAGTGATTTTCTTGATGGTCTCGGAAGTGTCGTGCCACGCCTTGTGCGTGAAGTGCGTATCGGTGGACACCGCGTACACTTCGACGCCCAGCTTCTGAAACGATGCGTACTCATCGGCCAGGTCGCCGAGTTCGGTTGGACAGACGAAGGTAAAGTCAGCCGGGTAGAAGAAGACCACCGACCACTTGCCCTTCAGATCGGCGTCAGTGACGGGGCCAAACTTGCCGTTGTGAAAAGCCGTTGCTTTGAATGGTTTGATTTCGGTATTGATCAAGGACATCTTGAGCTCTCCTTCGGGTGGGGTGAAAAAACTGAATCGACGGGTTCATGGTAGAGGATTCGCCAGCATTGTTCCAATTGATTCTCGCAATGCGACTCATAGCCAAACGCTATATTCGCCCCGTGGCGAGCTCTCACGCAGCGCTGGAGAGTTTGTTGAAACCTGTTATTTTTCAGCGAACTGCAGTAGAATTCCGCTATTTTGCGCAGGCCTCTCTGCGAGGAAGATCCGACTGCCCATGCTCTTTCCTGACCGTTTCGAGGTGATTGTCGTCGGTGGCGGCCATGCCGGCACCGAGGCGGCGCTGGCCGCGGCGCGCATGGGAGTGAAGACTCTGCTGCTGACCCACAACCTCGACACCCTGGGCGCGATGAGCTGCAATCCGTCGATCGGCGGCATCGGCAAAGGGCATCTGGTCAAAGAGGTCGACGCCTTGGGCGGGGCGATGGCCGAGGCCACCGATGAGGCGGGTATCCAGTTTCGGACGCTGAATTCGAGCAAGGGTCCGGCGGTGCGTGCGACGCGCGCGCAGGCCGACCGCGTCCTCTACCGGCAGGCGATTCGTCGCCGCCTGGAGAATCAGCCGAATTTAACGATTTTCGCGCAGGCCTGTGACGATCTGATCGTCGAAGGCAATCGCGTGGCCGGAGTGGTGACCCAGCTCGGCGTGCGCTTTGCGGCGCCAGCGGTGGTCCTGACCACCGGCACTTTTCTTAACGGCCTGATTCACGTCGGCATGTCGAACATGGTTGGCGGCCGCATGGGTGACCCACCGGCGGTTTCGCTGGCGACACGGCTGCGCGAGCTGGAATTGCCGGTCGGGCGACTCAAGACCGGCACGCCGCCGCGGCTCGACGGGCGGAGCATCGATTTTTCGGTGATGGTCGAACAACATTCGGATCAGCCGCGGCCGGTTTTCTCCTTTCTTGGTGACGCGGCGCAGCACCCACAGCAACTGCCGTGCTGGATTACCAGCACCAATTCCGGCACGCACGACATCATCCGCGCCAATCTGGATCGCTCGCCGATGTACACCGGCGTCATCGAAGGTATTGGTCCGCGCTACTGTCCTTCGATCGAAGACAAGATTCATCGTTTCGCCGGTAAGGACAGCCACAACATCTTCCTCGAGCCGGAAGGCCTGCACACGCACGAAATCTATCCCAACGGGATCTCGACCAGTCTGCCCTTCGACGTGCAGTTGGCGATCGTGCGCTCGATCCGTGGCCTGGAGAGCGCGCATATCCTGCGCCCCGGCTATGCCATCGAATACGACTACTTCGATCCGCGCGCGCTCAAGGCCTCCCTGGAAACCAAGGCCATCGGCGGGTTGTTCTTCGCCGGCCAGATCAACGGCACCACCGGTTACGAGGAAGCCGCGGCGCAGGGCCTGTTGGCCGGCGCCAACGCCGCCCTGTTGGCACAGGAGGAGGCACCGTGGACGCCGCGTCGTGACGAAGCCTATCTCGGCGTCCTGGTCGACGACCTGATTACCCGCGGCGTCTCGGAACCCTACCGCATGTTCACCAGCCGTGCCGAGTACCGCTTGTCGCTGCGCGAGGACAACGCCGATATGCGCCTCACCGAACATGGTCGCCGCCTGGGACTGGTGGACGATCGGCGTTGGACGGCTTTTTGCAAAAAGCGCGACGCGATTGCCGGCGAGCAGGAGCGCTTGAAAGCGACCTGGGTACAACCGGGAAAGCTCGCCGACGGCGAGGCCTTGCGCGTCGTTGGCCGGGAACTTGAGCACGAGTACAGCCTGCACGATCTTTTGCGCCGCCCGGATGTGAGCTACCGGGCCTTGATGAGCCTGCGCCTTGGCGAGGTTTCGGCTGACGCTGGCTTGAGCGATCCGCAGGTCATCGAACAGGTCGAAATCCAGGCCAAATACCAGGGCTACATCGAACGTCAGCAGGAAGAAGTGGCCAGGAGCCTGGCCAATGAAGAGCGCTGTTTTCCGGCCAACTTCGATTTCAGCGACATCCCCGGCCTATCACGCGAGGTGCAGCAGAAGCTGTCCCTGCAGCGGCCGCAGACGCTTGGCCAGGCGTCGCGAATCCAGGGCATGACGCCGGCTGCGATCTCGATCCTGACGGTTTGTCTGAAACGCGGCGAGTTGGACGCGCAGCGCCAGCGTGCCGCCGCCGCCGGCAGCTGATGAGCGCCGCGGACCAACTCCAGCAGGGCTTGCAGGATCTCGGCGTCGAGCTGTCAACGCCTGCGCAGAACAAATTGCTGGCTTACACCGCGCTGCTAGAGAAATGGAACCGGACCTACCGCTTGACCGCGGTCCCGAATTCGGCGCTGACGGTCAGCCATCACCTGCTTGATTCGCTGGCGGTGCTCCCTTTCCTGCGTGGCGAGAGCCTGCTTGACGTTGGCAGTGGCGGTGGCATGCCCGGAATTCCACTGGCCATCGCCCGCCCCGAGCTGAGCGTCGTCCTGCTCGACAGCAATTCGAAGAAGGGCGCCTTTCTGCGCCAGGCGGCGATTGAGCTGGAACTGGCGAATATTGCCGTACACTGTGGGCGGGTCGAGGCCTATCGGCCGGCGATGGCGTTCGCGATGATCACCGCGCGCGCCTTTGCCGATCTCGCCGAGCTGATCAGGTTGTCGCGCCACCTGCTGCAAGCGGGTGGTCACTGGTTGGCCATGAAAGGCGTCTGCCCGCAGGCCGAGGTCGCGCGTTTGCCCGCCGACGTCGTGGTCGACGCGATACACCGTCTGGAAGTGCCGGGGGTCACCGGCGAGCGGCATCTGGTGCGGATCAGCAGTCGTGCCGCCGGGCATTGAGGGGGAGTCGATTTGGCAAGAATACTCGCGGTAACCAACCAGAAAGGTGGCGTTGGAAAAACCACGACCGCCGTTAACCTTTCGGCCTGTCTGGCCGAATGTGGGCAGCGCGTGCTGCTCATCGATCTCGATCCGCAGGGCAATGCGACCACCGGCTGCGGCGTCGTCAAGCGCGGTGCCATGCCCACCGTCTATCAGGTACTGATCGGTCGCTCGACGGCCGCGGAGACCCGCTTGAGCAGTGACTTCGGCTTCGACCTGCTACCGGCGAACCGCGAACTGGCCGGTGCCGAGATCGACCTGATTGATCTTGGGCAGCGCGAATATCGTTTACGCGACGCGCTCGCCAGCGTTCGCGCGGACTATGACTTCATTCTCATGGACTGCCCGCCGGCCTTGAATATGCTGACCGTCAATGGTTTGGTGGCCGCGGATACGGTGATGATTCCAATGCAGTGCGAGTATTACGCGCTGGAAGGCCTGACTGATCTCGTCGCGACGCTGAAGAAAATCCGCGCCAATCTCAATCCGAGGCTCGAGATCGAAGGGCTGCTACGGACCATGTTCGACCCACGCTCGACCTTGACGCAGCAGGTGTCGAACGAACTCGAAGAACACTTTGGCGAAAAAGTCTATCGCACCATCATCCCGCGCAACGTGCGCCTTGCCGAGGCGCCGTCCTACGGCAAGCCGGTAATTGCCTTCGACCGCAGTTCCAAGGGCGCGCAGGCCTATCTGCTGCTGGCGCAGGAGATTCTCGACCGCCGCGCCGGCACGGCGCGCGCCGGTGCAACGACCGCGGGACTGGGAGTCTAGTCATGAAACTGAAGGGTTTGGGCCGCGGTCTCGACGCTTTGCTGGCTGGTAACGATGCGCAGAACAAGGAGCAGCTGCGCAGCGTGCCTCTGGCTGACATCCAGCCCGGCAAGTATCAGCCGCGCACGCACATGGACAGCGCCTCGCTCGAAGAACTGGCCGCGTCGATCCGGATGCAGGGCTTGATGCAGCCGATCCTGGTCCGCCCGGTGAGCGACGAGCGCTACGAAATCATCGCTGGCGAGCGACGCTGGCGGGCGGCGCAGATGGCCGGCCTCAGCGAAGTGTCAGCCTTGATCCGGGAGATTCCCGATGAAGCGGCGCTGGCGATGGCCTTGATCGAGAACATCCAGCGCGAAAACCTCAACCCGCTGGAAGAAGCGCTCGGCCTGCAGCGACTGATCGACGAGTTTGCGATGACCCATCAGCAGGCGGCCGACGCCGTGGGTCGTTCGCGGCCGGCGGCATCAAACCTGCTGCGTCTGTTGCAACTGGCGCCACCCGTGCAGGAGCTTCTGATGCGCGGCGAAGTGGACATGGGGCATGCGCGCGCACTTCTCCCCCTGGCCGGCGCACTGCAGGTTCAGCTGGCGCAACGCGTGGTGCAGAAAGGACTATCGGTGCGCGAAACCGAGCGCCTCGTACAATACGCGCTGCGGCCGCCGAAAGAGCAGGAGCCGCCCAAGCCGGATCGTGATGTGCTGCGTTTGCAGGATGAGCTGGCCGATTTGCTCGGGGCGCAGGTGGCCATTCGCGCCAACCAGCGCGGCGCCGGCAAGGTGCTGATCGAGTTCGGCGACCTGGATCAGCTGGAAGGAATCCTGCAGCGGCTACGCCATTGATGCGGCGCAGCAAAGATGCATTATTGCAGCTCTCGGAACCTGCCTGCAAGGCAGAGTTTGCCAAGGAAAGGGAACTTTCTTGCACATGCGGTTTGATTCCTCTATAGGAGTCTGGTATCCTGCCTGTGTTTTGGAGGGGCTGGTCGTGCATCCTCAGGTTCGCTGGTTTTTCCGCTGTCAGGTGATCGTCACCCTGGTGGCTGCGGCGATAGCGGGCCTTGTTGCGGGGACTGATGCGGCCGTTTCTGCGGCGCTTGGTGGTGGCATTGCGATTGCCAGCGCCTTGGCTTATGTGTGGCGAGGTTTGCGGCCAGCGGGAACGGCAGCTGCTGATGCGAAAAAGGCGTTCAATTCTCAGGTTGCCGCCGAAGGGTATAAGTTTGCGGTCACCCTTCTACTGTTTGGCCTGGTTTTCAAAAGCTATGCACAGCTCGTCGCCTTGCCGCTCTTCCTGGCTTATGCCGCAACAATTGTTGTTTATTGGATGGCGCTGCTCAAGCAGCACTAGTCAAACAGGGGAAAAAACATGGCTTCAGGCGAAGCATTAACGACCAGTGCATACATCGTCCACCACCTGACCAACAACACGGTTGGTGAAGGCTTCTGGACGCTTCACCTGGATACCTTGTTCGTTTCCGGGATTATCGGACTGGTCGCTTTTCTCGGCATGGCCAAGGTCGCCAAGCAGGCGAGCTCCGGCGTTCCCGGCCCGCTGCAGAGTTTTATCGAAATTCTGGTGACTTTTGTTGATCAGCAGGTCAAGGATACTTATCACGGCAGAAGTCCGCTGGTCACGCCGCTGGCGATTACCATTTTCGTCTGGGTTTTCCTGATGAATGCCATGGACCTGATCCCGGTCGACTTCCTGCCCCTGATTCTCGGCGTCTTCGGCATTCACTACCTCAAGGTGGTGCCGACAACCGATCCGAATCTGACTTTCGCCATGTCCCTGAGCGTGTTTGCGATCATGATCGTCATGGGCATCAAGGTGAAAGGCGCGGGTGGCTTTTTCCACGAAGTCGTCGCCGTACCTTTTGGCATCAAACTGGCGCCTGTCAATATTCTCTTCCGCGTCATTGAAGACATCGCCAAGCCGATCTCTCTCTCGCTGCGTTTGTTCGGCAACATGTACGCTGGCGAGATGGTCTTCATCCTGATCGCCTTGCTCGGCGTCTGGCAGTTGCCGCTGGCACTGCCCTGGGCCTTGTTCCACATCCTGATCATCACCCTGCAGGCCTTCGTGTTCATGATGTTGACCATTGTTTATCTGTCGATGGCCAGCGAGTCCCACGGTTAGTGGGCGAACACCGGGTGTTTTGATGCGCTGTCCGCTTCACGTCGTCCTTGTTTAATCCATTTAGCATTTTTTGTTAGGAGAACCACCAATGGAAGCCGCTCTGTCAATGTTGCTTGGTAACACCGCCATCGCCGTCGCCATCCTGATCGGGGCAGGTGCCCTGGGTACCGCCATCGGGTTTGGTATTCTCGGTGGCCGCTTCCTCGAAGGAGCCGCTCGCCAGCCGGAAATGATCCCCACTCTGCAGGTCAAGATGTTCATCGTTGCCGGTCTGCTCGACGCGGTGACCATGATCGGCGTTGGTATCGCCCTATTCATGCTCTTTGCGAACCCTTTCATCGCCGTCGTCAAGGGCTGATCGCTTCTCCTTTCTGACTCACCCCTAAAAGGAGGTTAGCGTGAATATCAACGCAACGTTATTTGGCGAGGCGGTCTGGTTCGGCGTCTTCATCTGGATCACCATGAAGTACGTCTGGCCGCCGCTGCAAAAGGCGATTGCTGATCGCCAGGCACTGATTGCCGACGGGCTTGCCGCCGGTGAGCGTGGGAGGCATGAGCTCGAGCTGGCCTCGAAGCGTTCGGCCGATTCCCTGCGTGAAGCCAAGGTGAAGTCGGCTGAAATAGTCGTCGCCGCCGAAAAGCGCGCCTTGCAGGTGATTGAAGAGGCGAAGCTGGCTGCAAAAGTCGAAGCCGACAAGGTGGTCGCGTCCGCACAGGCGGAGATTGCTCAGCAGGTCGAGCAGGCCAGAGCCGAGCTGCGCGGCAAAGTTGCCGATCTCGCGGTTGCCGGTGCCGAGCGCATCCTGAAGCGCGAAGTCGACGCCAAGGGGCACGCCGACATGCTAGCCGCCCTGAAGCAGGAACTATAAGACCATGGCCGAACTCGCTACCATCGCGCGTCCCTACGCTGAGGCGGTTTTCCGCGTCGCGTTGGACGAAAACACGCTGCCAGCTTGGTCCGAGCGCTTGTCGCTGCTGTCCGCAATAGCCGGGGATAGTCAGATGCGTTCATGCATCGGCAACCCGGAACTGTCTGCCGCGCAGAAAAGCGAGCTCTTCAAGTCGCTGGCTGGCGAGGCGCTTGTGGGCAGCGAAGCCAATCTGATCGACGTTCTTGCTGCCAATGAGCGGCTTTCTGCCCTGCCGGAAATCGCGCACCTGTTCGAGAGCCTCAAGGCCAGCCAGGAGGGCGTCAAGGAAGCGACGATCTATAGCGCTTTTCCGGTCAACGAGAAGCAGCGCAAGGCGCTGATCGAGGACCTCGAAGCACGCTTCAAGACCCGGCTGACTGCCGACGTGGTCGTTGATCAATCATTGATCGGCGGCGTAAAGATTGTGGTTGGCGACCAGGTCCTCGACACTTCCGTGCGCGGAAAATTGGAGAGCCTGCGGTTGGCGCTCAAGAACTAGGAGAATTTCCATGCAGTTGAATCCTTCAGAAATCAGCGAACTGATCAAGAGCAAGATCGAGAATCTTGATATCAGCGCCGATCTGCGCACCCAGGGCACCGTTGTTTCGGTGACCGACGGCATCTGCCGTATCTATGGCCTTACCGACGTCATGCAGGGAGAAATGCTCGAATTTCCGGGCAATATCTTCGGCATGGCCCTGAACCTCGACCGCGACTCGGTTGGCGCGGTGGTCCTCGGTGAGTACGAGCAGATCAGTGAGGGCGACACGGTCAAGACCACCGGACGCATCCTCGAAGTGCCGGTCGGTCCCGAACTCCTTGGCCGGGTGGTGAACTCGCTTGGTCAGCCGATCGACGGCAAGGGCCCGATCAACAACAAGCTGACCGACAAGATCGAGAAAGTGGCGCCCGGGGTGATCTGGCGTAAATCGGTTTCGCAGCCGGTGCAGACCGGCCTGAAGTCGATCGATGCCATGGTTCCGGTTGGTCGCGGTCAGCGCGAGCTGATCATTGGTGACCGGCAAACCGGCAAGACCGCGGTAGCCATTGATACGATCATCAACCAGAAAGGCCAGAACCTTATCTGCATCTACGTTGCTGTCGGTCAGAAGGCCTCGACCGTCGCCACTGTCGTCCGCAAACTCGAAGAGAACGGAGCGATGGAGTACACCACTGTCGTTGCCGCCACAGCCTCGGAAACTGCCGCCCTGCAGTACATCGCACCGTACTCGGGGTGCACCATGGGCGAGTACTTCCGGGATCGTGGCCAGGATGCGCTGATCATTTACGACGACTTGACCAAGCAGGCCTGGGCCTATCGCCAGGTGTCATTGCTGCTGCGCCGCCCGCCAGGACGTGAAGCCTACCCGGGCGACGTGTTTTACCTGCACTCACGCTTGCTTGAGCGTGCGGCTCGCGTTTCCGAAGAATGGGTTGAGAAGTTTACCAACGGCGAAGTCACCGGCAAGACCGGCTCGCTTACCGCCCTGCCGATCATCGAGACCCAGGCCGGCGACGTTTCTGCCTTCGTTCCGACCAACGTCATCTCGATTACCGACGGACAGATCTTCCTTGACACCGACCTCTTCAATGCCGGTGTTCGCCCTGCCATGGATGCCGGTATCTCCGTCTCCCGCGTGGGTGGTGCTGCCCAGACCAAAGTCATCAAGAAGCTCGGTAGCCATATTCGTCTGGCCCTCGCTCAGTACCGCGAGCTCGCCGCCTTCTCGCAGTTCGCCTCTGACCTGGACGAAGCGACGCGCAAACAGCTCGATCGTGGACGTCTGGTGACCGAACTGATGAAGCAGCCTCAGTACTCGCCAATGTCGATTGCCCAGATGGCGGTGACCCTCCTGGCGGTGAACAAGGGCTTTTTCGATGATGTTGCGGTGAAGGACGCGCTGGCGGTCGAGAAGCAGATGCAGAGCTACATTGAGCAGAAACACGCTGACCTCATCAGCAAGATCGCCACAACACAGGACCTCGACGCTGACGCTGAGCAAAAGCTCACCAAGGCGATTGAGGCGTTCAAGGCCACCCTGGCCTGATGATCGATCGAGGAGGTTGCCATGGCTAGCGGCAAGGAAATCCGCAACAAGATCAAGAGTATCGAGAGCACGGCCAAGATTACCAAGGCCATGCAGATGGTCGCCGCATCAAAAATGCGCAAGGCGCAGGACAGGATGCGAGCGGCTCGCCCTTACGGCGAGAAAATTCGCCAGGTAGCGGGCAACCTCTCGCACGCCTTGACCGACTATCGCCATCCCTTCCTGACGGTCCGTGAGGATGTGAAAGCCATCGGCTTGATCACCATCACCTCCGACAAGGGACTGTGCGGCGGTCTGAACACCAACCTTTTGCGTCTTGCTCTCGGAAAGATGAAAGAGTGGAATGCCGAAGGCAAGAAACTGCGGGTAACGACGATCGGTAGCAAGGGTCTGGGTTTCATGCAGCGTGCTGGGGCCGACATCGTATCGCAGCTGACCGGGCTCGGCGACACGCCGCACCTGGAAAAACTCATTGGCCCGGTCAAGGTTCAGCTCGACGCCTACATCAAAGGCGAGATTGACGTCCTGTACATCGGTTGCACGCAGTTCATCAACACCATGAAACAGGAACCAATACTCTATCAGTTGCTGCCGCTGTCTGGCGACCTCGTCGGTGGTGGAGAGAATCGCTGGGATTATATCTACGAACCTGATGCCAAGACGGTCATTGACGACCTGCTGGTGCGTTATGTAGAGGCGATGATCTACCAGGCCGTTGCCGAGAACATGGCTTCCGAACAAAGTGCACGCATGGTGGCCATGAAGTCCGCTACGGATAACGCCAAGAACGTTATCGGTGAACTCAAGCTGGTGTACAACAAGGCTCGCCAGGCCGCAATTACGCAAGAGATATCAGAGATTTGCGCCGGCGCAGCGGCTGTCTGACGCCTGACCACGCGATAGTTAGTTTATTGATTAGGGATACAACCATGAATCAAGGAAACATTGTTCAGTGTATCGGCGCCGTGGTGGACGTCCAGTTCCCACGTGACGCCATGCCGCACATCTACAACGCCCTCCAGCTCGACAAGGCCGAAGAGTCGGAGATGTGCGAAGCCGACCTAGTGTTCGAAGTCCAGCAACAACTGGGTGACGGTATCGTGCGCACCATTGCCATGGGCTCTTCCGATGGACTCCGCCGTGGCATGAAGGTCAACGATACTGGTGCCGGCATTTCCGTGCCGGTCGGTGACGCCACGATCGGCCGCATCATGAACGTTCTCGGGCGGCCGATCGACGAAGCCGGGCCCATTGGCACCGACGAGCGGCGCGAGATTCACCAGTTGGCACCCAAGTTTGACGAATTGTCGCCATCCGTCGATCTGCTGGAAACCGGGATTAAGGTTATCGATCTCGTCTGTCCCTTTGCCAAGGGCGGTAAGGTTGGCCTGTTCGGGGGCGCCGGCGTCGGCAAGACCGTCAACATGATGGAACTGATCAACAACATCGCCAAGCAACATGCGGGCCTTTCCGTATTCGCCGGTGTCGGTGAACGGACTCGCGAGGGCAACGACTTCTACCATGAGATGAAGGAGTCCAATGTTCTTGACAAGGTGGCGATGGTGTTCGGCCAGATGAACGAGCCGCCGGGCAACCGCCTGCGCGTGGCTTTGACCGGGCTGACCATGGCCGAGCGCTTTCGCGACGATGGGCGCGATATTCTCTTCTTTGTCGATAACATCTACCGTTACACGCTGGCGGGTACCGAAGTGTCGGCGCTGCTCGGCCGGATGCCGTCTGCAGTCGGCTATCAGCCGACGCTGGCCGAAGAAATGGGCCGCCTCCAGGAACGTATCGCGTCGACAAAAGTGGGCTCGATCACCTCGATTCAGGCCGTCTATGTGCCCGCCGACGACCTGACCGACCCCTCTCCGGCGACGACCTTCCAGCACCTCGACTCAACAGTCGTTCTCTCGCGTGATATCGCATCGCTGGGTATCTACCCGGCCGTCGACCCGCTTGACTCGACTTCGCGTCAGCTCGATCCGCAGGTCGTTGGCGAAGAGCATTACAACGTTGCTCGCGCCGTGCAGATGACTCTCCAGAAATACAAGGAATTGCGTGACATCATCGCCATTCTCGGAATGGACGAATTGTCGCCGGAAGACAAGCTGGCCGTCCATCGGGCGCGCAAGATTCAACGCTTCCTGTCGCAACCGTTCAGTGTTGCCGAGGTCTTTACCGGCTCTCCGGGCAAGTATGTCCCGCTCAAGGACACCCTCAAGGGCTTCAAGATGATTGTCGACGGCGAATGCGACAACATCCCTGAGCAGGCATTTTACATGGTTGGCGGTATCGAAGAAGTGCTCGAGAAAGCCAAGACGCTCTAGAGCGGGCCAAGAGAACGTCGTTTTCGCGCTGCTTTCGGGTGCGAAAGCGACTCAGCAAGGGAAGAACATCATGTCACTCAGAGTACACGTCGACGTTGTCAGTGCGGAGGAGTTGATTTTTTCCGGCCAGACCGACTTCGCGGTATTTCCAGGCGAGTCCGGCGAACTCGGCATCTATCCGCGTCACACGCCGTTGCTGACGCGCATCAAGCCGGGCACCGTGCGCCTCAAGATTCCGGATCGCGAGGAATACGAACTGGTCTATGTGTCCGGCGGGATGCTCGAAGTGCAGCCGGCGCTGATTACCGTATTGGCCGACACCGCGGTGCGTGCCGCTGACCTCGATGAGGCCAAGGCGGTCGAAGCCAAGCGCCATGCCGAGGAACTGTTGCAGAATCATACCTCGGACGTTGGTCTGGCCGCAGCGGAAGCTGAACTGGCGCAGGCAGTTGCCCAGTTGGCGGCGATCAAGAGACTGCGGCCGCGCTGAAGCAGAGTTCATGCTGGCGCCGACATTCGCAAGGCAAAAAAAAGCAGCTCAGGCTGCTTTTTTTTTGGGGGGCGGGCTTAATTTCTGGGGCTCAACTCAGGGAGGTACGCCCGGGCTCGCGGCAACGCAGTTCGATCCGTCCAAGCCTCTTCTCGATGCGCGCGAAATCGTCGCGAAGCGCGTCGACCTCTGTACAGAAAGCTTCAAGCTCGCGGCGCGGGGCAATGGCTTTCTCTTCTTCGGTCAGGTACTCCGCCAGGCCAAATGCGAGATTCCTCGCGCCTCGAACCTGCCATTGCGCCAGTCCTCTTGCCAGCCGCACGGCTCTCCGGGCGACGATGTCGCCTAGCAGTTCTGACAAATCCTGCTCGACATCCCAACGCAGGTTCCGGAAAACGAAAGCGAGCGTCTCTGCCAGATCCACCGAGCCTGAAATGGTCACCGATGAAAACAGTGACGGGCGATCGGTCAGCGCCCTCAGCGGCGCGTCATCGGGCAGCCGAATGCTGACCGCCACGGGTGCCGACGTTTCGGCTACGGCCAACAAGCCGGACTCCAGTATCGTGAACTGCAGGAGCATGTTGGCGAATTGGACTCGCGCCGTCAGCCCGGCAAAGCGGGCCAGACGCGCACGCGCCCAGTCTTCACCCGTCAAAATGTGATTGAGGACCGCAAGCGGCGGCTTGCTCCACATGCTCTTCAGGAAACTTGCTGGATACCGGCAACCACCCAACCGCCAGATCCGTCGACCGGTTTGGACAGGTTCCACACTTCGTCGAACGCTACGGCTGCTGTATCGGCCTCCTCGCGAATCATGCCGTTCATACGCACGCTGGCTATATGGCGGGTTCCCTCGGTAACTAGCTCGAGCAGCTCGGCATCGACTGTCACCACGTCTGTCTGCTGGTTCGCCTCGTGCCGTTCACCCATCTGCAGCTTGATCTCGGCAAAAACTTCGGGGCTGACAAACTCGCGGATATCCTCCATATTTCCAGCGTCATTGGCCGCTTGCAGGCGAACGAAATTCAGCTTGGCGACGCGTAGAAAACCGGCCACGTCGAAATCCGCCGGAATATTCGTTGGTGCTTGCGCCGACAGCTTCTCGGCAGCGCCGAAACTCTGCCCCGGCTGGCCGCCGCCAGCGAGTTCCTGGCGCGCGTCAAAGCGCTGCGCGGGCGCGGGCACTTCCGTTGTAGCGCCTGCGCCTGCGTAGCCCAATGGTCGCTGGCCAGCACCAGCCGCCGACGCAGCCTTGCGACGAAACAGCAGCTTGAAGACGAAAAACGCCGCCATCGCCAGTAGCGCGATCATCAGCAAGTTGGCCATTCCTTCACCCAGACCAAAATGCGACAAGAGTGCCGCTATGCCCAAGCCGGCAGCGAGTCCAGCCAAGGGGCCCATCCAATTGCGCTTGGGTGCAGCGGCGGCGGGTGACGCTGCATTCGTCGGAGCTGGAGCGGCCTTCTGAGGCGTGGCCTGGCGCTGCATGCCCATCGAGCTGCCGCCTCCGAAGCGACGTGCCTCGGCGTCCTCGACCATCAGGCCGAAACTACAGGCGCACACAGCCAAAGCTAGAAACAATTTCTTCACGATTCTCTCCTCATCAGAACTTGAAACCACGATGCAGGGCAACAACGCCCAGCGCCAAATTGAAGTATTCGACACGTTCGAGCCCTGCCTGTTCCATCAAGCCTTTCAGGCCCTCCTGGTCAGGATGGACTCGAATCGATTCCGCAAGATAGCGGTAGCTCGCCTCGTCCCGAGTGATCAGCTGGCCGAGGCGTGGGATGACCTTAAACGAGTAGAAGTCATAGGCTGGCGCCAGCGGCTTCCAGACCTGCGAGAACTCCAGCACCAGCAGGCGACCGCCCGGTCGCAGGACGCGGCGCATTTCGCCCAGCGCGAGACCCTTGTGCGTCATATTGCGTAGGCCAAAGGCAACCGTCACGCAGTCGAAGTAGTCGTCGGGATACGGCAAGCTCTCGGCATCGCATTGAGTGACGCGGACCAGGGCGCCGCGATCATACAGACGGTCGCGGCCGCGCGTGAGCATGGCGTTGTTGATATCGGTCAGCCAGACCTCTCCGCTACCGCGCAGTTTTTTGGCGAAAGCCAGGGCCAAGTCGCCGGTGCCCCCGGCCACGTCGAGCACCCGGAAGTTTTCGCGGACGCCACTCTTGGCGATGGCAAAGGCTTTCCACAGGCGATGCAAGCCCCCCGACATGACATCATTCATCAGGTCGTACCGTTGTGCCACCGAGTCGAAAACATCCGCAACGCGCTGCGCCTTCTCGCCTTCGGCGACTTCCTCAAAGCCGAAATGGGTCGTGCTTCTATCGTCCATCGTTCCAACTCAAAGAAATAAGCTCACATGGATTAACGCTTGCCGCAGCTGCCCGTCGGGGCCTTGGCGGGCAGCGCAGGCGCTTGCCCCGGCTCCCGGCTGGCGCCAGCCGTCGCCAAGCGGGCCAGATAGTGCGCCCAGAGTTCTTCCTTTTGGCTGCCGAGTTGGTAGAGCACGTCCCAGGAATAGAGGCCACTGTCGTGACCGTCTGAGAAAATGGGTCGGATGGCGTAGTTGCCGACCGCCTCGATGCGCTCGATCCCGACTTCACGCTTGCCCACTTGCAGGACTTCCTGGCCCGGGCCGTGGCCACGCGCCTCGGCGGATGGGGTAAACACGCGCAGGAACTCGTAGCTGAGCTCGAAACGCTCGTCGTCGGGAAAAACAAGCTCCAGGATGCGGGACTTCTGATGCAGTTTGATTTCGGTCGGAATCTTCGTGGTCTCGTCCAAGCCAGCCATGGATGCCTCTACACACAGTCGGGCCAGCCATGATAGCGCAAAACTGCCGCAGGGAAGCGCTTGGCAGCAAGCCTTGCCGGCGCGGCGGCAGTGCGGCGAAGGACCCTTGTGCGCAGCAAGTTCCATGGCGACCCGGGGTGGGCGCCCCGGCAGCGTTCAGGTGACTGAAAAGCTCACTTGGTCAAAATCCTCGCCAGAGGTGATAACGCGGTCCAACTTCACTCGCCAAACGCCATCGAGGTGGATTTCCAGCTGCCGCCCGGAGTAGAACCACCCTCGTGGAATGACCAGGCTTTGCTCGGCAGCGATGGCGGCAACCGCCGGCAAAATGAAGGCGCGGCCATAAAGTTCGGCGTGTCCCGCCTCGCGCGCCAGCGGCCGTGCGGCCACTGCCTGGGGTTTGCCAGGAAGCGCAGAAATGCCGGCCATCAGGCCACCGTCTTGCTCCTGCATCAACCACACCACCCGTGCCAGCAAATGCGAGCCGCCGTCCTGTGGGCAAATCGACAGCAACTGATCGGGTGCCAAGCGGCGTCCAGCGGTCGAGCGTAGCAAACGGAAACCATTGGCACTCTCGTCAAGTAGCTCCCAATCGTCGGCCGCAAAGCCCAGCTGGGTCTTGCGAACTTCCAGCCGCTGCGTCGGGTCCAGCCCGTGACGGAAGGTGAACAGGCTGTCGAACTCCTCGCGAGAATAATGGTGCGCACTTTCGGGTTGGCTGAACTCTGTCCCCGAGATGGCATAGTGCACGCCGGCAAAGCCGGTGCACACCTTCGCCGTTCCTGAGCTCAGGTGGCGGCGGAAATGGCGCGCCGCGCGCAGGAAGGACCACGGCCTGGCCAGGTCCTTAAGCAGCTGCAGGCACTCGCTGGCGGTGCTGTCCTCCCCGAGACCGAGCTGTGACGGTGCAATCTTCTCCTGCAGTTGCTTCATGGTCTGCTTGACCTGCAGCGCCAGACGAGTGCTGTCGATACGACGGATGTTTTCTGGTTGCCGGCACTCACTGGTGGGCCGCAGGCCGGCATCCTTCATCAGGTCCACGGCCGTGGCTGGAAGGGTTTCCCCGGGCAGCACCGGATGGACGGTCAGCAGTGGCGCCCAGTTGCCCGCCCAGCGTCGAACCACGCCGAGTTGCCGCACACTGAGACTGTACGGGCCGGCAAGCTCGGTTAGTAGCTGAGTGGCGAATGCGGCGGTGCAGTGTGTGCTGCGCCCCAGCGGGTCCAGGGAGTCTGGCACCGCCAGCGTCGCCACCCCCCATTCCTCGGCACTGGCATAGAAGCCGTGCAGGTTCAACCATATCCCATGCGGCAGTTGCCGACGGGCGCGATGATGTTCGGTGATCGCCATCCCGGTGTAGTAGATGCAGCGATGCAGGATCAGTGCCAGCCGGTCGGCCTCGTTCTCGCCGTCGTCAGCGGCCTGCAACTGCGCGCAATGCGCGTAGGCGTGCGAGGCCTTGAGCCAGGTCGCGACCACCTGCCGAAAAGCGGCTTCCTCCAGGTCGTTCAGTGGCAAGGCCTTGCCGGTGTACTCGCGGGCCAGCTGTTCCTCGATGAAACACAGGGAAATCCGGGTCTGTTCGAGGAGTTGCAGGTAGACGTCGGCCGGTGGCGGTGCCTGCAGCATGCTATCCAGGAAGTTGTTGATCTCCAACTGAGCTTGATGTGAGTTGGCCAAAGGCAGGCGCGAGAGAATTCTGAAACCCGTTTGGAGGTCCGAAATTTTCATGGTGGCTCTGGTTGTGGTGAGAACTGCGCTCATGATGTTGCCTCTTTGCTGACTGCAAGCTGCGATCTAAGTGGTACGTAGGGCGGCGATGATCTGGTCGCCCAGCTGCCGGGCATTGACCTGCTGGCGCTGCGTGGCAGCTCTCGCCCGCTGTGTTGGCGCCCAGATGGGCTGTGGGAAATGCCGGTCGTCCTGCCAACGAGGAATCAGGTGCCAATGCACGTGTGGCGTCATATTGCCCAGGCTCGCCAGATTGACCTTGTCCGGCTGGTAAAGGCGGCGCATTGCGCTTTCGACGGCAAAAACCACCGTCATTAGCTGCATTCTTTCCTTGTGCGGCAGGTCGGTCATCTCGCGGAGATGGCGGTTCAGGATCACCCGGCAGAAACCTGGATAGTCCGCGTCTGCGACCATCACCACGCGACAGATACCGTTCTCCCAGATTATTTCCCCACCTGGTGAGTCGCATAGCTCGCATTTCTCCAGACCGCCTTCACTCACTTCCTGCCTCCTTGTTGACCGGTTGGCGCCAATGCGCCCCGTTGACCGAGACGATAGGCTTGTACGGTAGAACGCGAGAGGAAATAGGTCACGGAGCGCGAGACAAAGTCTCGGGAAACGCAGTTCGCTTCCGACAGCAGGAACGGGAGAATCGGCGCAGGAGGCCTACATCCCGGACGGTGGGCCACGCTCACCGCTGGCGTGAAGTGCGGCAAGTGACCGTGGGCAAGCCGGGGTAGCGTTGGTGCTACCGGCTTATCGTGCACCTCGCATCAGCGACTGACGAAACTCGCTTCTCGCCTCGCCGGGAGAAGCTTACAAACGTTCGACGCGCACCTTGGTGACGGTGCGCGCATCGGCTTCGATGACCGTGTAGCGATGGCCTCGCTCTTCGACACTGTCCCCGACCAGGGGAATGTGGCGCAGACGGCTGATCAGGAAACCGGCGAGGGTGTGCGCTTCGCCAACAGGCAGATTCAGCCGTAGCGAGTCGTTGAGTTCCGAGATCGGGGCTCGGCCGCCGACCAGATGTCGATCGTCGTTCTCCGACTCGATGACGACCCGTGGTGGCTTCATGTTGTCGAAGTCGTAGCCCGAGTCGACCGTTCCGACGACCTCTTCGAAAATGTCTTCCATGGTCAGGATGCCGACCGCCGAGCCGAACTCGTCCACGATGATCGCCATGTGGTCGTTGCGCCCCCGCAGCATGGGCAGGACCTGATCGATGGTCTGCTTCGGAGAGAGGTAGAGCGCCGGGCGAATGAAGTCACCCGTTGGACGCTTGTCAATGTCCGGCAGCAACAGGTCCCAGGTAGTCAGGGTCATCACGCCGGTGACGTTGGTGATGTTGCCGCGAAAGACGGGCAGACGATTGAAGCCGTGCTCCCAGACTCGACTGACCGCTTCGTCCATGCCGCGCCGCTCGCTGAAGCCAATGACTTCGGCCAGCGGCGTCATCACTTCACCGACCGTGGTGTCGGCGAAGCGAAAAATGCGCCGAATGCGCTGCTTATTGGTGGCTCCACCGCCGTCGGCGGGCGTTTCCGAGAGATCGAGCAAAACGCGCAACTCGTCCTTGGTGATAAAGCCAATTTGCCCAGATGATGCTCCGCCGAAAAGGCGCGCCGCAAAACGTGCGACGCGGCTGAAGACGAAGATCACCGGATAGAACACGAACGAGAAGAAGCGCAGCCCGTAAATGATCTTGGTGACGATCCAGTCGGACTTTTGCTGGCAGATACTCTTCGGAACGATCTCGCCAAAAATCAGCAGGAAGGGCGTGAACACCAGCACCGAGACCAGGTCACCGGACTCTCCCAGCAGGTCGATGAACATCAGTGTGCCCATGGTGGTGATGGTCACCGTGGCAATGTTGGTCCCGACCAGTGTCGTTCCGAGCATGACATCGGGTGTCCGAAACAGCTCCAGCACCAGCTTCGCTCCCGGGTCACCCAGGCGTGCCTGATGGCGAAGATGGATCTTGTCGGCATTGACCATTGCTAGCTCGGAACCCGAGAAAAACCCCTTCAGCAATAGAAAAAACAGGATGATCAGCAGTTGAAAGACTACGTCCATCGAAACCCCGTCCATTCTTCTTCTCCTCGCCTAGTTTGTCGCGGCCGTGGTTTGATCTACCGGCTTGTCGTTCTCCGCTGGCTGATCGTCAGCGGTCTCGGAATCCTCGTCTCTGGCTTCTCGCAACAACTCGTCCTCGTATTCGTCCAGCGACTCCTGTTCCTGATCGGCTGGTGATTCGTTCGACGTTGCATCGGCGAGGCTTTCCATGTCCAGCGGTTCTGCCGGAGCAGAGCTGCCATCTTCCTCCTGCGTACGTCCAAACGAGACGCGCACTTTGGTGATGCGCATGCCGCTCACTTCCTTCACCGTGAGCTCATAGTCGGCACTGAATATCTTCTCGCCGACCCGCGGCAGGCGGCCAAAAAGTACCAGTGCAACGCCACCGATGGTGTTCATCAGCGGGTCGTCGATGTCAAAGTTGGTGAGCGTGCGGAAATCGGCGAGGCGCATGTAGCCCGGGACGGTAAAGCTGTTGTTGCCTTCCTGCTGGTAATGCTCCTGTCCTCTCATCTTCCCGGAAATCTCGCCAAAGATGAAAGTCATTACGTCCTTGATGGTAACGATACCCAGGACCTCGCCGTACTCGCCAATGACCACCGCGGCGCGGGTGTTGAAGCGCTGGAAATATTCCAGCATCTCGTCGACTTTCTTGGTGGGCGGGACAAAATGCGCGGGCTTCAGAATCTCGGGCAGTTCGATCTTCGCGATATCGCCATCGACACGCACCCGGCGCAGCAGATCTTCGGCGTGCAGGAAACCGATCACGTTGTCCCAGTGGCCCCGGTAGACGGGAACGCGCGGATGGCGATAGCCACGGAAGCGCTCGATCAATTCCGCAATCGGCAGATCGGCGTCGAGAAAGCGGATGCGCGGTCCCGGCGTCATGATTCGCGCCACGTCGGTTTCCGCGGACTCGAGGACCTTGTCGATGAGCACTCGCTCAGAGGCTTCGATGACCCCGGTTTCCTCGCTGTCGGCCATCAGGGTGCGTAACTCGTCGGGCTTGAGGATGTTCTCGCGATCGACGTGTTCGCCGACGACGAAGGTGGTGACGCGGTCGGCAACCAGCCGCACCACGTCACGCAAGGGGGTGACAATGAAGATCCACTTGGGCAGAAAACGCGCTGACAGCTTGGTGGCGAACTTTACCGGCGCATTGACGGCGATGGTTTTCGGCGTCACCTCGCCGAAGAGCAGTAGCAGCGGCACCATGACAACGATGTTGATCCAGCCGGCATCCTTCTCGCCAAACACTGTGACCAGGATCATGGTCATGTTGGCGGCTGCCGAAATGTTGACCAACTCATTGCCGCAGAGCAGCGAGACGATCAGTCGCCGCGGCTCGTCGAGCATCGCATGAATGCTTTCGGAATGCGGGCTGCGCGAATTGCGCAATTTCTGCAGATCAATGCGACTAAGCGAGAAAAGTGCGGTCTCGGAGCCGGAGAAAAACGCCGAAAAGGAGAACAGAATGCACTGAATCAGAATTCGAATGGTCAGTTCCCAATCGATTTCCGACAGATTGATCAAGTCGACGGTTTCCCTCAACCAGTCCATGAAATGCCCCCGTCCCAGGATTTGTTGGCCAGCATAGATCGCCATTTGGCGCGCCGGATCGCAGTGCACTACCCTTCCACCGACCGACCGGCAGCCGAGACGATGCGGGGAACGCGCAAGCAGCAAGGATAGGCGCAATACGGCATTGAAACAAGCTTTTGCCGGGAAAACACTGCTTGTTCCGAGCTTTAGCGTCGTTTGGCGCGCCGCCGCCAGCAGTTTGCCAGCGTGTGACTGCACGCCGTCTCGTCGGCAGCGCCCCGCCGCCAAGCGTACGCATCTGGCGGGAAAAAAACGCACAAAAAACACGATATGTGGCAACAACCTATAGTATTCTTGCGTCTGCTTGGCCGCAGAGCGCCTACAAAAAGCATTCTCAGTGAAGCCTTCAGTTATTTATCAGTCGGGCGCTCGCCCGTGACCTATTGCCCCAGCAACTGCTGTCGAGGGGGCGGCGGCGGGGGCCGAAAGCTCGCGACGAGATGTCGGCTTGCTCGGCTTGCTCGGCTTTCTCGGTCTGAATTTCATTCGGCGACTGACTGCGCAAGTCAGTTTCCACCAGAAGAGGACTTTTTGCCGCATGACTGACAAGAAACACGATTCACACCCGCAGGACTCCGCCCAGGGGCCGATTCTCGTGCCTGTCGATTTCTCCTCGCATTCCGAGGCTGCGCTGCTGCTGGCCAGCGATTTTGCTGCTGGCCTGGGGGCCAGGCTCGTGGTTCTGCATGTGGTCCATGATCCACAGAACATGCCCGGCTACTACGCGCGCATGGCCAGCAAAAAGACGCTGACCAGAATCGCCGATATCGCTGCCGAGATGCTCGATGAGTTCATGGCCAACGTGCAGAAGAAGCACCCCGAGCGGAAAGCACTGCACAGCGCAGAAATCCTGCTGGTGACAGGTATTCCGGTGACGCGAATTCTCCAGGTCGTAGAGAAGGAGAAGGCCCGGATGATCGTCATGGGCAGCAAAGGCGCGACGGGCCTGCGGCACCTGCTGCTGGGATCCGTGGCCGAGCAGGTTCTTGGCCTTGCCAAGCTGCCGGTGACCATCGTCAAAGAGCAAGCAAAACACTGAGTCGTAACGACCGGAGGAGACTTAAGCTATGCTCGACGCTTGTCTGAAACAATCCCAGACAACTACCGGGGCGACGGTTGCGCTAGGCATCGTCGGCGCGCTGCTCGGCGTCATCGCCTGGCCGGCGCTGGCCGCGACGGCGAGCGATGCCGGCATGAACTGGGGCGGCATGACCATGGAGCTGCTCGGCGGCCTGGCGCTCTTCCTCTACGGCATGACGCAGATGGAAACAGGGCTGAAAGCGGTGGCCGGCGAGCGCATGAAGAGCATCCTCGCCAAGCTGACCGTCAATCGGTTCGCGGGCGTTGGAACCGGCGCCGTGGTGACGGCGGTGATCCAGTCGTCGTCGGTGACCACCGTACTCCTGGTCGGCTTCATTTCGGCAGGGCTGATGTCGTTGCCACAGTCGGTCGGAGTGATCATCGGTGCCAAGATCGGCACCACGATTACCGGACAGATTGTCGCCTTCAAGATCACCAAGGCGGCGTTGGCGATGGTCGCGATCGGCTTTGGCATGCTCTTTGTCTCCAAGAACGAGAAGATCAAGGCCTATGGCGGCATGCTCATGGGCCTCGGCCTGGTGTTCTTCGGCATGCACGTGATGGGTGAGGCAATGCACCCGCTGCGCAGCTACCAGCCCTTCCTCGACTTGATGCAGACGATGACCAACCCGCTTCTCGCGGTGCTCGTCTCGGCTATCTTTACCGGGATCATCCAGTCCTCTTCGGCAACCACGGCGATTATCATCGTCATGGCGTCGCAGGGCTTTATCAGCCTGGATGCCGGTGTCCCGCTGGTCATGGGTGCCAATATCGGCACCTGCGTGACGGCAATGCTGGCCGCCATCGGCAAGCCGCGGGAAGCCGTGCGCTGCGCCATCGTGCATACCGGTCTCGCGACTACCGGCGTCCTGATGTGGCTGCCGTTTGTCTCCGTTATCAGGGACGCGGCCGTCGCCATGTCGCCGGTCTATCCGGGGCTCAGCGGCATAGAGCTGCTCGCAGCGGAAACGCCGCGCCAGATCGCCAACGCACACACCTTCTTCAACGTCGCCAATGGCTGCATCTTCATCTGGTTCACCACCTATATCGCACGCGCGGCGGAGTGGCTGGTGCCTGACAAGCCGCTCGAGGAGGAGGCGATGATCGTACGCACCAAGTTCCTGCAGGAGGAGCTGCTGACCACGCCGACGCTGGCCCTGGACAGCGTGCGCATGGAAGTCATGCACATGGGCGAAACCGTCAACGCGATGTTGAAGGGGATCATGCCGGCGATCATCAAGGGCGATATCAAGGCGCTCGAGGAAATACGCCAGATGGACGACACGGTCGATATCCTGCACGCTGGCATCCTCGACTACCTGGCCAAGATCAGCCGGCAGCCGCTGCTTGAAGAACAGACCAAGGAGCTGATGCAACTGATGGAAGCGGTGAGTAACCTGGAGAACATCGGCGATATCGTCGAAACCAACCTGGTAGCGCTGGGGCATGACCGCATCAAGGACAAGATCCAGGTCAGCGAACAGACCCAGGGAGTGCTCAATGGCTTCCAGGCGGCAATCAGCAAGGCCGTTGCGGCAGCGGTGATGGCGGTTGCGCAGAGCAACGAGCGCTCCGCACAGATAGTCACCGGGATGAAGGACGAGATCAACCGAATCGCCGACTCCGCCGCCACTCACGAGGCTCGCCGGCTGGTGGCGGAGGAGCCCAATCGCATCCTGGCCTACACGCTGGAAGTGGAGATCATCGAGAAACAGAAGCGTATCTACTACTTCGCCAAGCGCATGGCCAAGACCGTGTTGCCGACGGTTCTGCAGCAACGCAACTAGTGCTCGTTGCTCGCAAAGCCCTTGCCCGTTTGTTGGGCAAGGGCTTTTTTTTTGTCCTCTGCTTACGCGTGCCGGCGAGCACTCATGAAACCGTGTCGGCCGGCCGCGGTAGAATGGCGCGATGCTGGTTCTTGGAATCGAATCCTCTTGCGACGAAACGGGTATGGCGCTGTACAGCACCTCTGCTGGCGGCGCCCTGCTCGCGCACGCCCTGCACTCGCAGGTACCCATGCACCAGGCCTACGGCGGGGTGGTGCCAGAACTCGCCTCGCGCGATCATATCCGGCGCGTCGTACCCTTGCTGCGCCAGGTTCTTGCCGACAGCGGCCGCTCGCTGACCGACATCGACGCCGTTGCCTACACTCAGGGACCGGGTCTGGCGGGCGCCTTGCTGGTCGGTGCGGCCTTTGCCGAAGCGCTGGCGACGGCGCTCGAGCGGCCAAGCGTGCCGGTCCACCATCTCGAGGGCCATCTGTTGTCGCCACTACTGTCGCGCAGGCCGCCGCGTTTTCCCTTTGTCGCTTTGCTGGTTTCTGGCGGCCACAGCCAATTGATGCGCGTTACCGCTGTCGGCGAGTACGAGTTGCTGGGAGAAACCCTCGACGACGCGGCTGGCGAGGCCTTCGACAAGACCGCCAAGCTGCTCGGCCTGGCTTACCCGGGGGGGCCGGCGCTGGCCGAGCTGGCCGAACGGGGTCGCCCGGATGTGGTGAAGTTGCCGCGCCCGATGCTCAAGTCCGCTGATCTGAATTTCAGCTTCAGCGGCTTGAAGACCGCGGTGCTGACCAAGGTCCGCGAGCTGGCGACGATCAGCGAGCAGCAGCGGGCGGATATTGCGCGTGGTTTCCAGGATGCGATCGTCGAAGTGCTGGTCAGCAAGGCGCTACGCGCGGTGGCCTTGAGCGGTCTCAAGCAATTGGTTGTCGCCGGCGGCGTCGGCGCCAACCGTGAACTGCGCCGCCAGCTCGACGCGCGCGCCGGGAAGGCCGGAATCGCGGTCTTTTACCCAGAACTCGAATTCTGTACCGACAACGGCGCGATGATCGCCCTGGCCGGCGCCTTGCGTTTGCAGAGCGCCAATTCCGACATGGCCGGAAAAGTGGCCGGCGCTTTTGCCGTGCGGCCACGCTGGCCGTTGCATGGCGTTTAGCGCCTAACGCGGGCTCTTTGATCGCGTTGGTTTCACTGGCTTCGCTGCTTTCACTGACGTGGTGTCGCTGGCCGGCGTTTGCGTCCTGCCGCCAATTTTTGGCTCGCTGCCAGCCATCAGGCGCTGCAGGTTCGGCCAGTGCTTGCCGATCAGCGTCATCGAAATGATGCCGATGGCCAGGACGATGCCATCCTTGCCCCAGGCGAGAATGGCGAAAACGGGTGCTGCCGCAGCCGCCATCAGCGCCGCCAGTGACGAGTAGCGCGAGATCAAGGCGACGAACAGCCAGGTGCCCAGCGTCGCCAGGCCCAGCCAGAGGTTGATCGCCAGCAGGACGCCGGCCGCCGTGGCGACGCCCTTGCCGCCCTTGAAGCTGAGGAAAACAGGGTACAGGTGACCAAAAAAAACCGCCAGCGCGACCACTCCAAGGGTGTAGTCGGGCAGACCATACTGCGCCGCATAGTGGCTGGCAAGAAACACTGCCAGCCAGCCCTTGCCGGCATCGCCGATCAGGGTGAATATCGCCGCACCCTTGTGGCCACTGCGCAGGACGTTCGTCGCACCGGGGTTCTTCGAGCCATAGCTGCGCGGGTCGGCGAGGCCGAACAGGCGACTGGCGACCAGTGCGAAGGAGATCGACCCCAGCAGATAGGCAGCCAGGACGGCAAGGGCGGTAAGCAGGGAGGGCGGCATAGGGGTAAAGTGGGTCGTCGGACGGTCGGTGGCGGCTTGGCTGCTCGCTTGCTCAGATGGTCGGCGTGGCTCTGGGTTAGAATGCGCACACTCCTCGTCGCGCGGCAGACTGCGCGACCAGCCCGGGATTCTACACCGACCTGACGCCACGCCGCATGGACATCATTTTCATTGACGCGCTTCGCGCTTCCACGCTCATCGGCATCTACCCGCGCGAAAAGGCGATGCCCCAGACGATAGAAATCTCGTTGCAGATCGGCACGTCGACGGCCAGCGCCGGCGCCAGCGACGATATTGGTGACACTATCGACTACGCGATGGTCGCCGAGCGCCTGCGCAGCGAGTTGGCAGCGCGCCACTTCAATCTCCTCGAACGGCTTGCCGAATATGTGGCAACGCTGTTGCTCGAAGACTTCGGCGCCACCTGGGTGCGCGTCTCGATCGCCAAACTGGGCATGATGAGCGGCGTGCAGCGCGTCGGCGTAATCATCGAGCGCGGCGCCGCCGCCTGATCGACCCACAGGTCCGTGCTGCGCGCGAGCCGACAACGGCCCGGCTCTTCGTGCTCAGAAGCTCAGGTTCATGCCGGCGTAGATTGAGCGTCCCATACCTGGCACGGTGGTCCCATAGAGCATTGGCCTTTGGCCAAGATAGGCGCCGCCGAGTGGCGAATCGTAGAACCTGTCGAACAGATTGTCGACGCCGAGATCGACGCGCAGCTGCTTCCACTCGTAGCTGCTGCGCAGGTTGAGCAAGCCGTAGCCGCTGGTCGCCACTTCGTTGCGAACCTGTGACACCAGCGTCTTGGCGGCGACGAATACCCCTTCGATGGTGTTGGTCCACGCGCCTGACTGCTGCACCAGAGCCAGCTTCGCGTTCATGGGCATGATGTGATAGAGATTGTCGTCAGTCTGCGAATTCCTTCCGCGCACATAGCTCAGCACACCGGTCATGCTGACATTGCCGAGCGCGCCACTTCGTAGCACAGGCACACGGGCGCTGGCGTCAGCTCCGTACAAGCGCGCCGTCTGATTGGCGAACTGCAGGTAAACGAAGTTGTCGGTGCGCGTCAGGTTGCTTCCCTGGCACGGTGACATGCCGCTGCCACCTGAACAGCGCACTGCGTCGACGTAATCCTGCACGTAGGTGTAGTACGGCGTGAGGCTGAAATTCCACTGCTCGCGCGCCGCGTCGTGCCAACTGGCCGTCGCGCTGAGCGTATGCGCGACTTCTGGATCCAGGTCAATGTCGCCGACGTAGCCGTTGCCGTCGCCGAACCAGTTGACCATGTTCATGGCCATCGGGTTGTTGCTGGACCAGGCGTAGCGTTCGTAGAGATTCGGCGAACGCGTCTTGCGCGCATAGCCCGCCTCGTAGGTTTCTTCGGCAGCGGGGGTGAAGCGCAGCAGGGCTGCGAGATCGATGTTGTGATCCGTCTTCTGGCGATCGCTGGCGTTGAAAGCGCCGGGAATCGACGCCGGATTCTCCGGATTGCCGTAGAACAGCGGGTTGTAGCCTTGCACGTCGCCGGTATCCATGCGCACCGTGCTGCTGCGCAGCCCGAGCTGCGACAGCCACTGCCGATCCCAACGTGCTTCCCATTCGCCATAGACGTCGAAGCGGTCGCGCTGGCCGTCGTTGATGTTCCAGAAAGTTGAGCCTTTCATGCCCGCCATCGGCATCGCCACGACCGGTGAGATCGGATCCCACCAGTCGTCGAGCCGGTAGCGCTGATACTCGGCGCCGACGCGGAACAAATCGCGCTCCGAGGAAACGATCTCCGCCTTGAGCTGTGCGCCGGTGGTTTTCCCGCGCGTGTCCATCGGCATGCCGGCCAGGTTCTGCATCGGACCGCTGGTTTCCAGCTTGTCCTCAAGGAAATTCATGGTGTGTCGTGTGTCTTGGTAATAGGCGCGCGCTTCCAGAGAACCCCAATCGTACTGACCCAGATAGCGGGCATTGACCTGATTGCTGGTGTTATCGGTCATGTCCATGCGCTGATTCGGGAAGCCCTGATACGGAATATGCTGGTAGCCATACTTGAGCTCGAAGAGATGTTCGGCGTAGCGTAGCGCCAGGCCGAGCAACTGATTCTCCGACTTGTACAAGGACGATCCCACTTCATCGCCGGAAAGCCATTCCGAGGTTCCAGCCGACAGTCCGGAAGGCTTGAACTTTCCCCCTGCCTGGTAGTTGTCGGCCTGCGTCGTCGAGCCGGAATAGTTGAGGCTGAGCATCTCGTTGGCGATCGTCGCCGAGAGATTGGCGCCGCGAGCGTTGCCGTTGCTGCGATAAAAAGCACCGGCCTGGCCTTTGTGCAGAGTGTCTTCGCCAGCTTTGGCAAACTCCGCAGGCGCCGAGTTGACCTGAATGGTTCCGGCAATGCTGTCGCCACCGGCGCTGACCGGCGTTACGCCGGCAAACAGCTTGATGTTATCGACGTTGGTGGGGTCGATATACGAAAGCGGTGCGTTCATGTGGTTAGCGCACGAGGAGATCAGGTCCATGCCATCAACCTGAATGCGGATGCGGTCGTCAGCCAGGCCGCGAATCACCGGCAGGCTGGAAACGCCACCGGCGCCGTAGCTGCTGACACCGGGCAGTGCGTCGAGCAGTCTTGCGCTATCGCTGGTCGATGCCCGGTAGGGTGCGATGCTCGCCGCGCCGAGCTGGCTGCTGTCGAGCGGCGCGCCGCCTTCGATGCGTGCTGCCGTGACCACTACTTCCGACATGACCGGCGTGGCCGCGTCTTCCTGCGCCACGGCGACCTGCCAGATGCCGGGCAGTGCCAGTGCTGCTGCGACCGCATTGGCGATCACTTTCCTGTCCCGCTTCATTAGCAACACTCCCTGAATGATTTTCTTGTGCGGGCATTCTAGGGAGTGATGTTGCAGCGCGGAATGTGGCAAATCGCCGCATAAGGCTGGAAAGTAGCGCAGCTCGGTTTGGCCGCCGCCAACCTGCGCGACGAATGCAGCTATATCTTCTTGGCAGCAGAACGACGCTCAGGGCAGCGTCATTCCGACAGTCCACATCATGCCTGCCGCGCCGAAAAGCACCACCTCCGAACAGAAGCGGTTATAGCAGTAACCCATCGACGGTATGATGGCAGGAGCATACCCGGAGCCGTTCATCGGGATCTTGTCCTGATACTCACCCCGATAACCATGTATGACGCCAGCGGTAAGCTTCAGGTAGAACGGTTGCACCGTCTCGACCGGCCGCCAGAGGAGGCCGCCGTAGGCATACCAGGTAGCTTGGCCAAAGGAGTTGTCGAAACTGGCTGCGCCGACCAGCACCTGACCCTTTAGCCACTGCTTGTCCAGGCGCCACTCGGGGTTGATCAGGGCCTGCGAATTGTCGTGCTCGTCGTCCGGGTCGAAGTGCACCGATGCGATGCTGGTCTGCAGGTAGAAACGGTCGGTTCGCCACGGCTCGGGCGCACTCCAGGCGGTCTTGGCGTCCGCCTCTGGCGGGGTCTGTGCGATGTGTTGCGCCATGACGGCGGGAACGGCCAGTGTCGTTGCCGCCAATGTGGCAATTGTTCGTTTCAAAAACGGCATCATCAGTCTCCCTGCACGCGTCGCGCGGCGGCATTAGTGGCTGGAACGGTGCGAATCGGTTCGATCGCGTAGAAAGTCAGTGCGCCGCCGCAAAAGCAACGCATTTTGCGAGGGTCGAGACGAAAAGGCAGAACGATAGCACGGCTTTCCCGGTTTTGTCAGGCTTGGCGGCGTCCGCAAGGTGCCGGCAGGCGGCACGCAGGCATTGGCGTGGCGCTTAGTCGCCGGCCTTTCGGCCGGCCGTGCTGACCGGCACTGGCTGCTCGATGATTGGCCAGACGCCGCGCGCGCGCGCGCGACTGCCCTCGAAGACCAGCCAGCTCTGGCTGCCGTAGTGCGGCAGTGGGCGCAGCAGGGCGCGCAGAGAGCCGGCGTCGCGTGCCGAAACGACGGCAATCGGCACCTCCGCCTGGCCAGCAATGGTCCATACCTGGGCGCTTCCCTGCTGCTCGAGCTGCTGCGGACGCGGCGGCAAGCCGGTTGCCGTCAACGCCGCATCAACGTCGGCATGCAGGCCGATCATCAATGCCGGGGTCGTCGTCTTGCGCAGATCGCCTGGCGGGATTTCCCGTGGCGCGGCTTCAAAGACCCGTGCGCCCAGCGCTGCTGCTGCCTCGCGCACCTCGGGAGGGTTCGAGACCTGCAGTAGCCGCGGCCCGCGGGCGACGATCCACTGGCGCAGGATCGGCGGCAGTTGCGCGGCGTCGAGCAATCGCCAGAGGCGCAGTTGCGGATCGAGGACGACACTCTGCGCCGGGCCGTCGACTGCCAGAGCGACTTTCTGCTGCAGGCCGTCGATGTCGACGGCACGGTTTTCGGAGCGCTGGCCATAGTTCACTTCGATGGGCAGACGCAGGGCGTAGGCGGGTGCGCTCTGTGTTACTTCGATGGTCAGGCCTGTGCCGCTGGCGAGCGTGCTGGTGCTGGCGCTCTGGATCTGCAGTTTGGGTGCGCCGTCGCGCTCCAGCCACTGCCTGAAGAAAATTGTCAGCGACTGTCCCGACGCCTGCTCGAAGGCTTGCCGCAGGTCGTCCCAGGCGGCGATGCGAAAGCGCTGCTGTTGCCAGAACAGCTGCAGGCCCGCGCGGAACTGTTGTTCGCCGAGCAGGTCGCGCAACATCACGAAGAGCATCGCCGCCTTGCCGTAACCGACCGCCGCCGCCGCGCCGTGCGTTCGCGAGCGGAAGGAAGCCAGGGTCTGCCGGCTGGCCGCCGGTAGCGCCGCGAAATCGCGTAGCCAGCCGAGGCGCATGGCGCGCGCGGCGTCAGCCGATTCGTTTTCCTTGTAAGCGTAATCGGCCATGAAAGTGGTCAAGCCTTCGGCCCAGTTACCTGTCGCATAATCGACGTAGACGCCGTTTCCCCACCAGTTATGGAGGATCTCGTGGCCCAGCGAGGTGGCCCGAATGAAAGGCAGCTTGAGCACTTCGGCACCGAGATAGGTCAGGGTCGGCATGCCGAAGCCGGTCGGCAGCGGACTGGCAACCACCGAAAAGCCACTGAACGGATAGGCGCCGATTTCCCGCCCATAGCGCTTGATATAGGCGCCCGTGTCCTCGAGGTAGGCGTCGGCCAGGCCAGCGATCTCGTCCAGCTCGCGCGTAAAATAAGTGCGCAGGCGCAAGGGTGCGGCGTAACTGGTCGGCATCATCCTCTCGCGAACGATCCACGGGCCGGCCATCAGGTCGATGCCGTCCGCCGGATGGACAAACTCGAAGCTGGCGCGATAGTGATCGCCGGCGGCCGCCGGTGATTCCTCTTCGAGCAGCCGGCCGGCGACCAGCGCGCGTTGCTCGCCGGGGACGCTCAGGCGAACGCGGTAGGTGAACAAAGCCGCTGGCTGTGGATACCAGCCGCTGCCGGCAGGTAGAAAACTACCTTCCACAGCCGCCATCGGCGGCAGTCGCCCGAGTACCTGGCGATGGTCCAGGTGCCCAGCGAGAGCCGGTAGTGTGCCCTGGTATTCGATGCGCAGCGTGGCATCGGCTGTCGGCAATCGTGCCTGCCAGGCGCGCAGATTTCCCTGCTGCCCGGCCGGCCGGAGCACGATCGCTTGCCCGTCGACCGACGCCGTCTCGATGTGCAGGGACTCGTGCAGTGCAAAGCGAAAATTTCGCTCGCCGGGGCTTACCGAGGCGACCACGGCGAGCTGGCGAGTGCCCGGATCGAGAGTGAGTTCGAGTGCCAGATGCGCCGCTGGCACGGGTGGTGCAGCGAGTGCCCAAGCAGGCATCGTCAGCGCCAGCAACGGCAGCAGCAGCGAGCGCAGCGCTTGCCAGCGACTCATCGTTCGGCCGGGAATTTGACGACGATTTCGATTTTTTCGTCGGCGCGCCCGATCTGCAGTGGCAACCAGGTTCCCGGCGGCTGCTGTCGTATCGAGTTCAGCAGCGACGTCAGGCCGGACAGCGGCTGGCCGGCGACGGCGAGGATCTGGTCACCATCCTGCAGACCGCTTTTCTCGGCCAGGCTAGCCTTGCTCACGCTGGCGACCAGTATTTTCCCGTCCTTGCTTTCGAGCGCCACGCCAAGGCGCGGCGGTGCGATCGGCACGAGCGGCGGCGTCGGCACCATGAAGACGGCGTCTGCGAGCCCCGGGTAAAGCTCCTCGCAAGGACTGCTCGCCGCCATCGGCAACAGCGTGCCGATCGAGCGCACGCCGAGATCGCGCAACTGGTGCGGCACACCATGCCCGAAGCGCAGGTGGCCGCTGCCCATGATCCCGACGATCAGCGCTTTGCCGCCGGCCGCCGTCGGCTTTGCCTGAGCGGCGAGCACTTCCGCCATCGCCCGATCCCAGGCCAGCTGCGAGTCTACGAAGTGGGCAAAAGCGGCGTCGCCGGGCTTTGCCTTGGTCGATTTACCGCGCATCGTCGCGTGCTGGCGATAAATCTCGAAGAGGAAGTCGCGGTAGGCGTCCGGCGGCGCGGCCGCCTGGCCGACGCCTTCGCGTTCGGCACGCGCTATTGCCTTCCAGCCCTGGTCGGCAATCTTGCGCGTCAGTTCCTGGTCGATGTTCAAGGCCAGCATCGGAATCCGGTTCAGGCGCGCGAACTCGAACAGTGGCAAATACAGTTCTGGCGGCGTGTTCCAGACTTTTTCCCACTCCGCCTGGCGCAGGAACTCCTTGACGCTCAGTTCGCCGGCTACCCAGCGATCGAGTACCGGCTGCAGGCGGCGGGGAAACATTTCGAAGCCGATGACCATGTCCGGACGCAGCGCGTGCAGCCCCGCGAGCACCTGCAACTGCCATTGGTGGTGATCGGCGTCGTCATGCTGTTCGCCGAGCAGCAGCACCTCGCGTCCGATCAAGTCGGCCAGGATCTGCTGCTTGCTGACCGTCTGCGGCTGTTGATCGGTCAACACCGCCCAGCTGGCTGGTGTCAGACAGGCTTGGGCCTGGGCTCTTGCGTTGCCTGCTGCGCTGCTGTCGGCGACCAGTGCGCCGAGCAGGGTGCTGCCAACAGCTGCAAGCAGGAGCAGCGCGAACTTCGATCGCGGACCGGATAGGGAAGCAAAACGGGCGGCAAAACGGCGAGAAGAGAGTGGCATCATGGCGGGTGGCTCTGCGGGTGGTCCTGGTCGGGAAAGAGGGCCTTGCCCCGCCCTGGGCATGGCGACGCATTGACTGCTGCGGCAGTTAGACCTGTACCGACATCATAGGACAGAAAGCGTTCGCATCGGCAGGCCGCACTTCCCGTCCGGGCATGCCACCGCAGCGGCCAGCGACCAGTCGGTTGGCGCCGCTGCCAGGCCATGGCAAAGGCTGCCGAAAAGCGGCGGAAGCTGCTATCTTCGAAGCATCGCCACCAGAACGGGTAAAGTGCCATGGTCTCGCCCCCCTCCACCCCTGCCGATACACACAGCGTCCGCGGCGCCTGTCCGCACGACTGCCCGGATACCTGCGCCCTCGAAGTGAGCGTCAGCGACGGTCGCGTCGTCAAGGTTGCCGGCGCTGCCGATCACGCGCCGACCGCTGGCGTGCTCTGTACCAAGGTCGCCTTTTACCCCGAGCGTATCTACCACCCGGAGCGCTTGCTCTATCCCTTGCGTCGGATCGGACCCAAAGGCCCTGGCGCGGCTTTCGAACGCATTTCGTGGCCGCAGGCGCTGGCGACGATCGCCGATCGCTATCGCCAGATCATCGCCAGCGACGGTGCCGAAGCGATCGTTCCCTACAGCTACGCCGGCAACTCCGGCCTGCTCGGCTACGCTTCGATGGATCGCCGCTTCTTTCACCGCCTCGGAGCGTCGCAGCTCGACCGCACGATCTGCGCCAGTGCTGGCGCAATGGGCTACCGCGCCAGTATCGGCGGCAGCTTCGGCTTCGACGTCGAGAACGTCGTCGATGCGCGCCTGATCATCATCTGGGGCAGCAACAGCGTCGTCTCCAACCTGCACTTCTGGCGGTTGGCGCAGGAAGCGAAACGACGCGGTGCACGCCTGATCGCCATCGACCCCTGCCGTACGGCGACCGCCGACAAGTGCGACCAGCACATCGCGCTGCTGCCGGGAACCGACAGCGCACTGGCACTTGGGCTGATGCACGTGCTGATCCGCGACGAGCTCCTTGATTACGACTATATCGCCCAGCATACGCTCGGCTTCGACGCCCTCAAGGAGCGCGCGCTGCACTACCCGCCGGCGCGGGTAGCGACGATTTGCGGCATTGACGCCAGCGAAGTCGAGCAACTGGCGCGCGAGTACGGCAGCACGACCCCGGCCGCGATTCGTACCAACTACGGCATCAACCGCACCGCCGGCGGCGGCATGGCGCTGCGCACACTGGCCTGCCTGCCGGCACTTACCGGTGCCTGGCGACACCCTGCCGGCGGCATCCTGCTTTCCAGCTCGGGCAACTACCCGGTCGATAGCGCCGCCCTCGAACGCCCTGATCTGATGCCCAGCCCGACGCCGCGAATGATCAATATGAGCACCATCGGCCAGGATCTGCTGCGCGCCCGGCCGCCGATCAAGGCGCTGTTCGTTTACAACAGCAATCCGGTGGCGATCGCACCGCAATCGGGCGAAGTCGTGCGTGGCTTTGCCCGTGACGACCTGTTCACCGTCGTCCATGATCTCTTCCAGACCGACACCGCCGACTACGCCGACATCCTCCTGCCGGCGACCAGCCACGTGGAACAGCTCGACATCCACAAGTCCTATGGGCACCTGCATATCCAGGTCAATCAGCCGGCGATCGCGCCACTTGGCGAAGCCGTGTCGAATACCGAACTTTTCCGTCGCCTGGCCGGCGCGATGGCTTTCAGCGAAGCGTGCTTTGCCGACTCCGACGAAGACCTCTGTCGTCAGGCCTTCGACTGGAAGGACCCGCGTCTGGCCGGCCTGTCGTGGGAGAAGCTCAAGGCCGACGGACATGCCCGGCTGAACCTGCCACGCGCTACCGCGCCCTTCGCCAATGGCGGCTTCCCAACGCCCTCAGGAAAATGCGAGTTCTACAGCACGGTTCTTGGCAGCGCCGGCGTCGACCCCTTGCCGGACTTCATCGCCCCGCGCGAATGGCGGCAGAGTCCGCTGGCCAGCGAGTTTCCGCTGGCCCTGATCACCCCGCCGGCGCGCAACTTCCTGAACACCAGCTTTGCCAACTCGGCACGTTTCCTGGCCCAGGAAAGGTCGCCGGCGATCCATCTGCATCCGGCCGACGCGGCGGCACGGGGCATCGCCGACGACAGCCTGGTACGCATCTTCAACCGCCGTGGCGAGTTCCAGGCCCGTGCCATCGTCAGCGACCGCGTTCGCCCCGGTGTCGCCATGGCCACCTCGATCTGGTGGCGCAAGCTTTCCCCCGACGGTCGCAACTGCAACGAAGTGACCAGCCAGGCACTCACCGATATCGGCGGCGGCGCCACTTTCTACGATTGTCTGGTCGAGGTTGCCGGCGTCCCGTCTGAAGCGCGACTCGCCGGCTAGCTTGTTGGCCGCCCGGGTCGGCGCTCGGCTGCGCAGAGACGGCCGTACGCTATATCGCGGCAAGTCGCGCGGTCCGCAAGTTTGAGCACGGCCACAAAAAGCTGCAGTAGTAATGTTCGCCGTGACCCCCTCCGTGTGCAGCAATGTGACGCCGTCCGCGGTTCTTGCCATAGCGGCCGCGAGCCTCGGCGTTCTAGCTCGCCAATGCCGTGCGATAGTCACGCGGCGCGGCACCGCTCCAGCGCTTGAAGGCGCGGGTGAACGCGCCTTGTTCCGAGAAGCCGAGCAGAAAGGTAATTTCCGTTACGCTCTTGGTCGATTCCTGAAGGTAGTTTTTGGCCAGTTCATAGCGTGTTTCTTCGAGAAGCTCATGGTAGCTGGTGCCCTGTTCCCGGAGTTTGCGCTGCAAAGTGCGTCGGCTCATGCTCAGGGTATTGACCAGATCGTCTACTCTGGGTTCACCCGAAGTCAGTTGTTTTAGCAGGAAGACCTGGCAGCGCGAAATGAAGTCCTCTTTGCTGTGCGCGGCCAGTTGTTCGGCAAGAATCGCGTCGAAGGCCGCTGCCAGTTCGCGGTTGGCCGTTCGCAAGGGCATTTCGGCGTCGGCAGTGGCGAGTACGAAAGCGTCCTCATCCGCCCCGAAGTGCACGTCGCAAGCGTAGAAATCCTGGTACGGGCGCGGGTCTGCCGGCGCAGGCCGGCGCAAAAAGATGCGCACCGGGTTGAGCTTGCGGGCGAAATTGCTGCGACACATGGCGACGATGAGTGCGAGAGAGTAGTCGCTCATGACGTGTCCGACGACCAGGTCGCTACGGTTGTGATCATAGACAAAACGCAGCCCGTTCGTCTCGTCGACGCAACGGCAGCCCCAACGGTCGCCGATAATGCGGGCATAGCGCTGCATGCGCTGCAATCCCTGCCGCAGCGTGCTGCTCGACAACCACGCATAGCCCAGCACTCCCAGGTTGGACGGATGCCAGCACTCGGCCGCTGCCAGTCCGAAAGCCGGATCGTCGATCACGGCGGCGGCGCGGGCAATGACGACATCGACCACCCAGCTGGGTATTCGCGCGCCGGGCTGTCGTGCCAGTTCCGGGTCCACGCCCAACTCGCGCAGCCACGTGTGAGCTTCGACGCCATGCGCTTCGAGGAGGCGAAAAAGAATCAGCCACGAGCTGGCGAGCGTGCTCTCCTTGGTCATTGATGGCAATCCGCAATGAAGTTGACGAGGGGTTGGCACAAATGGGGTTTAGGTCGTTTCCTGTGGAACGGGCAAGAACGGGGCGAAGGGCGAGGTGGGCAAATGAGTGAGCTTCCCAGCGATAAGGTAGGCCATGGCGATGAAGTTTTCGACGCGGCGATAGCCGCGCGCCCGTGCGCGCGCCTCCTGGAGCGATCGATTCATCGCTTCGACGCGGCCGTTGTGTTTGCCGGCGTTAAAACCGTTGAGTACGCCAGGAAGATGCTTGCTGATCGTCCTGCCGAGGCGCTTGAATGGTTCGAGTCGGCAGCGGCTGGCCCAGCTGAGCCAGCGCTTGAGCAGGGGCGTGGCCTCGTCAGGTGTCGTGGCGGTGGCGTAGATGGAGCGCAGCGCCTGCTTGATCCGCCAGGCCCGTGCGGTCTTGAGGTTCGAGCGCTGCAACCAGTGCATGGTCTCGGTTTGTTTGACGGTCCAGTCGGCGGGCTTCTTGTGCAGGCCCCAGCGGGTGCCCTTCAGTTCGGGTTCGCTCTTGACCTCTGCTCGTCGCACCTCGTCCAGCGCCGTGCTGCTCAGAGCAACGACGTGAAAGCGGTCAAAGCAGACCTCGGCTGCTGGAAAGTGCTCGGCGGCGCCGGCCTGGAACGAGCCGCTCATGTCCATGCTGACATGGGTGATCGCGGTCGGCTGACCACCATGCTCGGTAAGGTCGCTGGCGAACTTCCCGAGCGTGGCCTTGTCCCGTCCCGGCGTCGCAAACAGCAAGCGCTGTGCATCAAGATCATAAAAAACAGAGATGTACGTCTGGCCGCGCTTACTGGCGGTCTCATCGACGCCAATCACGCGAACCTCGGCATGACTTTCCTGCGCACGCGCTTGGCCCACATGATGATTGATCACGCGCCACAGTCTGCGACTGCGCACACGCAGCAGTCGGCCGGCCGCCAGGACCGACATGGTCGGCGCCAGCATCAGCGTCAAAGCCTCGAACAGCAGGGTGAAGCGACTGCCTTCTCGCGCCCAAGGCACGGCGATCTGCGTGACCTTGCCGCAACCGGCACAGGCCACTCGCGGCACCTCGGCATGCAGGTGGGCTTCGTACTGAAAGAAATCCATATGGCGCCAGGAACGCGCCAAGCGGTCATGCAGCGGCTGCGCTGCCGCACCGCAAGCCGGGCAAGCATGATTGGCCGCGCCAAATCGGACCTGGAAATCGATCCGTCCCGACTCTGGCTTGAAGATGACTTCAGCTACCTGCCAAGGAGCAACGAGGCCCAGAGCCTGGGTGAACAGCGTTTCAATCATGAGGAAGAGGCCGCGAGAGGAAAGGCCGCTATTGTCCTCCATGCCGAGGGCGGCAGACTGCCTTCCTCGGCCCGGAGGAAGCGTAAGCGAGCGGGCAGCGATGTAAAGGGTTCGGCTGCGCCCGGACTGCGTCCGCCCTTGACATCGCCGCCCCCTCAAACCGCCAAAACCAGCGCCCGTTCCACACGAAACGACATAGAGCCCACAAATGGTGAAACGAATGGCGCGCGCGGTCAAGGAGGAAGTGGTCGCCATGCCTACGCTGAAGCCTTTCGAATTAGCAGGCTTACCGCAGCTACCCCATTCCGATGCACGACAATCGTCCAGGCCGCGACCCCATCACCGGTTTTCTGAGCCGTTCCTCCGGCCTGCACGCGGCCGCGCGGGCGGTCACCGAGGCGGAGTCGACAGCTAGCCCATTGGCCGTATTGTGGATGGATATCGACCGTTTCCGGCAAATCAACGAATCCTTCGGTCATGCCGGTGGTGACCGTGTCATTGCGCTGGTGGCAGAGCGCTTGCGGCTGGCCTTGAGCGGCGACAGTATCCTTTTGCGCATGGGTAGCGACGAATTCGTAGCCCTGATTCCTTCGGCGGTCCTGCAGATGGCGGCAGAAATCGGGGCGATGTTGCTTGTCGAGATCGAACGTCCGCTGCTTATCGACAATCTGCTGATGCGTCCATCAATAAGCATGGGCATCGCGTTGCACGAAGCCGGTGAAGACTCGCTAAGATTGTTGGAACGGGCTGAGCGGGCAATGCTGGAAGCCAAGCGCCGCGGCGGTAAAAGAGTGGTCGTTTCAGGCGATGAACGGGTCACCGGTCGGCAGGGCGTGCAACTGGCTCGCGAAGAGCTGGCCGTCGAGGGGGATCTGCACCGGGCCCTGGAAAGCGGTGGTCTGTCGCTCGAGTACCAGCCGCTGGTGGGTGTCGACGGCCGTATCGAGGCCGTCGAAGCATTGATGCGCTGCAACCTGCCCCGACGACGCTTGATGCCCGGCAAATTCATCCCGGTTGCCGAGAAAACCGGGCTCATCGTCCGCCTTGGCGAATGGAGCCTGCTGCAAGGCGCGCAATTCGCCGCCCGGCTACGCGACGAAGGAGTAGCGACCAAGGTGGCGATCAACGTCTCGCGTGCCCAACTTACTTCGCGTAGCTTCGCGCCCGCGCTACAGGCGGCGCTGATTTGCGCCAACGTGGCGCCGGCACTCATCGAACTCGAATTCACCGAATCGCTGTTCCTCGATGTTTCGGAAACCGTGCAGAACAATTTGCGCAGCGTTCGCGCGGCTGGCGTCGGGATGGCGATCGACGATTTCGGCTGCGGCTACTCCAGCCTTTCCATCCTCAAGGATCTGCCGGCCAGCAAGCTCAAGCTCGACCGCTCGTTCATCAAGGTTCTGCCGGAGGACCGGCGCGCCTACGCGGTGGTGAAAGCCATGGCCATGCTCGGGCGTGAGCTGGGCATGACGGTGATCGCCGAAGGGGTTGAAACTGCCGAACAGCAGGCGGCTGTCGAGAGCGCCGCGGTGGATGCGGTGCAGGGCTACTTTCATGCCCGACCGATGCCGGAAGAAGCCATGCTGGCGTGGCTGAAGGAGAGAACGACACATGAGTTTTGACACGCAAGCGGGACAAGGCCGGCTCGCCGCGGTGCTCGAGCGAACGATCCGCGACATCGACATTCCTCCGCGACCGACGATCATCGATCGGATTTGCCACGAGATGCGCAAAGATATGCCCAATTTCACGCTCATCGGCCAACAGATCGGCGCCGATGTCAGCCTCGCCGCGGGCCTGATCAAGACCGTTAACTCGCCTTATTTTGGTTGTCGCAGCCGCTGCCGTTCGGTCCAGGAAGCACTGCTCATGCTCGGCCTTGACGCAAGCAGCCGAGCCATCGCCGCGATCAGCCTGCGCCAGGCGTTTCCCGGTTCCGCGCACTACGAGCGCTTCTGGCAGGCGTCGGCCCAGATTGCCGCCCTCTCCGGCTGGCTGGCCCAGACCGTCAGGAAATCGGGGCTGCGCGCTGACGATGCCTACACCTACGGCCTGTTCAGGGATTGCGGCATCGTCATTCTATTGCGCCGTTTTCCCGACTACATGAAGATGCTGGATCGCGCCAACCACGAGGCCGAACGCTCTTTTACCGACATCGAAGAGGATCTGCTGCCGACCAATCACAGCCTGGTCGGCTGTTTGCTGGCGCAGAACTGGTGGCTGCCGGAGGAAATCTGCCTGGCAATCCGCTACCATCACGACCGCGACGTGATCGACCATTTCGATTCCGGTCTACCAGGCGCCAGCCGCTATCTGGTGGCTGCCAGCCAGACCGCCGAGCACATCCTGCAGTACGTCACCGGCGGCAGTCACACCGAAGAATGGCAGAAACTTGGCCCGTCCTGCCTGCGTCTCCTCAACCTCGACGAAGGCAAGTTGACGGAGCTCTACGACGAGGGTGCGGCTCTGATCAAACGTAACGAGTAGCGATTCGAGATCGCTGCTGCGCTCGATCCAGGCCGGGCAGCGTTACGTTCGAGGCTCCAGCGCCAGACGAACAGACGAACACCCCGACCGAAGGGGGCGGCGCCCTTCGAGTAAAAAATGGCCACGCAGGGGCAACAGCCATTTCGCAGGACGTGCGCGCAGCTCTGCGTGTGAGCCAATATTGCCAAGCCGCAACAATGACTTGACCCCACACGTGGCCCCTTCTAAGGTAGAGGCGGTCCTGGATACTGCGGATACTGCGTGGTGGAGCGTCGAAAGCTAGCCACGGCGACAGTCGATAATCACGGAGAACAAAATGACAACGCCCTCGCGCCTGCTTATTCCCCCGCTGCTGTTTCTGGCGCCGGCTCCGACATGGGCCTCCGCAGGGGGGGGCGAGCGCCTTGACCTGACTGCACACTGGGTTGGTTTCGCAGCCCTGGCCATCTTTGGCTTCGCTTACGCACTGGTGATGGCGGAGGAATTCACCCAGCTACGCAAGTCCAAACCGGTGATCCTGGCCGCCGGCCTTATCTGGGCGCTGATCGGCATCGTCTATGCTGGCCACGGCATGAACTATGCCGCAGAAATGGCCGTGCGGCATAACCTGGTCGAATACGCCGAGCTGATGTTGTTCCTGCTGGTCGCGATGACCTACATCAATGCCATGAGCGAGCGCAATGTGTTCGAGGCCCTGCGCTCGTGGCTGATCGAGAAGGGCTACGGACTGCGCAAACTGTTCTGGATAACCGGCGTGCTGGCGTTCTTCATCTCCCCGGTGCCAGATAACCTGACCACCGCCCTGCTGATGTGTGCGGTGGTTATGGCGGTCGGCGGCGAAAACTCCAAGTTTGTTCTGCTTGCCTGCATAAATATCGTCGTGGCGGCAAACGCCGGTGGCGCCTTCAGCCCCTTTGGCGACATCACCACCCTGATGGTCTGGCAGAAAGGGATAGAGACGCCGCAGGGTGGGATCGGTTTCGGGTCCTTCTTTGCCCTGTTCATTCCCGCGCTGGTCAACTGGCTGTTGCCGGCCGCCATCATGTCGATGTCGGTCCCGAACGTACAACCGCGCGGGGGTGGTAAGGTCGTGGTGATGAAACGTGGCGCCAGGCGCATCATTGCGTTGTTCCTGCTGACCATCGCCACCGCCGTCGGCTACCACAACTTCATGTATCTGCCACCGGTCATCGGCATGCTGACCGGCCTGGCCTATCTGCAGTTCTTCGGCTATTACCTGAAGAAAACCGTGTACCGTGAGTACGGCATGACCAGCCGTCAATTCCGGACCGAGTGCAGTCACGACGAGCAGCTGGGCAGCCTGCCGGCGTTCGACGTATTCAACAAGATTGCCCGCGCCGAGTGGGATACCCTGCTCTTCTTCTACGGCGTGGTGCTATGCGTCGGCGGCCTCGGCTTCATTGGCTACCTGGCGAAGGCTTCCGAGCTGATGTATGGCGACTGGGGCGCGACCAATGCCAATATCGCGATCGGTATCCTGTCGGCGATCGTCGACAACATCCCGGTGATGTTTGCCGTGTTGACCATGATGCCCGACATGTCGACAGGGCAGTGGCTGCTGGTGACGCTCACCACCGGCGTGGGCGGTTCCCTGCTGTCCATCGGTTCGGCCGCGGGCGTGGGGCTGATGGGTCAGGCACGCGGCAAATACACCTTCTTCGGCCACCTTAAATGGACGCCGGTCATCGCCCTCGGCTACGCTGCCGGTATCGCTACGCACCTGTGGATCAATAGCGCGATGTTCTAAAGGGCGTTGCAGTTGCGGCCGCTCCAGTGGAAGCCCGCTTGGCACGCTCGCTCGGCGAAAGTGCTACTGTCGCCACTTCCCGGACCAGCAGTGTGGCAACGCGGGCGCGGCAGGACGATGGCGTCGCAGCCGACGAGCTGTTCGGCAACGTCGCCGATGTCGCCTGCCTTGCTCGCCAGGTCATCTGAAAGCGATGGGGAGCCCCTGGTCAGAACAGGTAATACAGAACCAGCCAGGCGAGCAGCATTATTGTCACCCACAGCGCCATGCTACCCGTGGGCCAGGTCCGTGCCAGGGCGCCGAGCGGGCCATGGTGTCGGCGCAGTTCTTCGCCGCCGCGACTTGCCAGTGCAGCGGCGAAGCGCTCAACTCCGCTGATCATGCCGGTAAATAGCGGCGTCAGCATTTCAGTGAGGCGGCGGGCGAAGACGCGATAGAACCAGTCGAAATCGAGCGAAATGGTCAGGGTGCGCTTCAGGTACTCGAGCATGACGAAGAACGCCAGGCCAGAGAACAGCAGCAATTGAAGTTGCGTCACGACGTGCGCACCACTGTACGGTTGGTAGTCCACCGCAAAGGGTAGCAGGGCGTAGAGTGGGCCGGGGACCAGTCCCAGGCCGATACACAGGGCGGCGAAGACGAGCATCGCCGTCTGCATGCTCGCCGGCGGATCGGCGGGGCGCAGCCCGGAATCCTTCTGGAAAAAGACGAACCAGGGAAACTTGATGCCGGCATGCAGGAAGACACCCGCCGAGGCCGCCGCCAGGCCCAGCCAGACAAAGGTCAGGTGCTGATCTCCGGCGGCCTGGGAGATCATCGACTTGCTGACGAAGCCCGAGGTCCATGGGAAAGAGGAAATGGCGAGCGCGCCGATGATGCCGCACACTGCGGTAACGGGCATGCTCTGGAACAGGCCGCCGAGGTCGGTACATTTGCGCAGCCCGGTGCGGTACATCACGGCACCGGCGGACATCAGCAGCAGCGCCTTGTAGATGATGTGCGCAAAGGCGTGCGCCGCGGCGCCGTTCAGCGCCATTTCGGTGCCGATACCGATGCCGACCACCATGAAGCCGACCTGATTGACGATCGAGTAGGCGAGGATGCGCCGCATGTCGTTTTCGAGCAAGGCGTAGACGATGCCGTAGAAGATCATGAACATGCCGACCCAGATCAGCAACTCGGTACCGGGGAAACCGCGCAGCAGGACGTAAACCGCCGTCTTGGTGGTGAAGGCCGAGAGGAACACGGTACCGCTCCACGAAGCCTCCGGATAGGCATCCGGCAGCCACGCGGAAAGTGGCGGTGCGCCGGCATTGATCAGTACGCCGGCGAGGATCAGCCACTGTGCCCACGATCCCGGCGCCATGGCCACGAAGGCCACCGAGCCGGTGGCGGCGACATGACCGGCGATGCCGGCCATCAGCACCACGCCGCCGAGCAGGTGGATCGCCATGTAGCGCATGCTGGCAGAATAGGCGCTGCGGTTGCCGGCGCTCCAGATGACGAGCGTCGAGCCAATGGCCATCAGCTCCCAGAAGATGAAGACGGTGATCAGGTCGCCGGCGAAGACGACGCCAATGGCCGAACCGGCGTAGAACATCGCCGCTGGTACTTCGAGGCGGCTCTCCTGCTGCAGCGAAAACAAACCGCCGACGGCGGCCATCAGCGAAAAAATCGTGGCGAACAGGCGCGTCAGCTTGTCGCCGGCCAGCGGCGTCAGCGTGTAATCAAGAAACTGTAGTTGCCAGACCGCGCCGTCCGGCACCTGCCAGACGGCCCATAGCGCGGCCAGGGGCAGTCCGATGACGGCCGCCTGACGTGTTGAGCGCGGCAGCCAGGGCAGGATCAGGGCGCCGAGGACGAGGATCAGCGCGGGGTGGACGATCATCGGTCCTCCCCGTAATAGGTGTCCGGTCGCTTGATCAGCAGGCCGAGGCCCTTGGCAAAGATGATCATCGCGGCACAGGTGAGGAAGCCGTACCAGGCATGGAAGCCGAACCAGCCGTCGAAGCCGAAATGCGGATGTAGATGGACGACGAGTTCGGCAGCGACGGTGAGTGTCAGCACGGCGATGAAAACGCGCCACAACAGCTTGATGGTTTTCGGGCGTACCAGCCAGTGCGTTTCAGTGCTCACCATCAGCCTCCGAGCATTTGCTGCGCCAGCGCCAGCGGCACGCCGGGAAAAAAGAAGAGAGCCAGCGTGGCAGCGGCCGTCGTTGTCAGCGCGACGACCATGAGCAGAGGCGCCTCGCCATGCGGGTGATGCTCATCCGCGGCCGACAGCGGGCGGAAAAAAGCTCGGTAGACGATGGGCACGAAATAGCCGGCATTGAGCAGAGTGCTGGCCAGCAGCACGACGACGACCGCCCACTGCTCGGTACTCATTGCGCCGGACAAAAGGTACCACTTCGAGACGAAGCCGGCCGCCGGCGGCAGGCCGATCATCGACAGGGCGCCGATGGCGAAAGCGCCCATGGTCCAGGGCATGCGCCGGCCGATGCCATCCAGTTCGGAGACATTGGTCTTGTGCGCCGCGGTGTAGATGGCGCCGGCGGCGAAGAACAGGGTGATCTTGCCGGCGGCGTGCGCCGCAATGTGCAAGGCCGCCGCAGCGAGCGAGAGCGGCGTCAGCAGTGCTGCCGCGAGGATGACATAAGACAGCTGGCCGATCGTTGAATAGGCCAGGCGGCGTTTCAGATTGTCGGCGCGCAGCGCAACGATCGAGGCAGCAATGATGGTGAAGCCGGCGATCGCCGTCAGCCAGTCCGCGCCGCCCTGGGCGACCAGTGTGTCGGCGCCGAAGACGTAGACGATGACCTTGACGACGCTGAATACCCCGGCCTTGACTACCGCCACCGCATGCAGCAGGGCGGAAACCGGGGTGGGCGCCACCATCGCCGCCGGCAGCCAGCGGTGGAAAGGCATCAGTGCGGCCTTGCCGATGCCGAACATGTACAGGGCGAGTAGTCCGCCGAGCGCGAAGTTGGACAACTTGCCGCCCAGGATGCCGCCCGGCGTGAAGTCGGTGGTGCCGGCGACGTACCAGGTGAACACCAGCGCCGGCAGCAGGAAGACGACCGAGGTGCCGATCAGGATTCCCAGGTAGGTGCGCCCGCCGGCCTTTGCCTTGTCGGTGCCGTGGTGGGTGACCAGAGGGTAGGTGACCAGCGTCAGCAGTTCGTAGAAGACGAAGAGCGTGAACACGTTGCCGGCAAAGGCGATACCGATTGCCGCAGCGATGGCCAGCGCGAAGCAGACGTAGAAACGCGTCTGCTTCTCTTCCTTGTTGCCGCGCATGTAGCCGATCGAATAGAGCGAGTTGACGATCCACAGGCCCGAGGCGACGAGGGCGAAGAGCATGCCCAGCGGCTCGATCGTGAAAGCGATCGGCAGTCCCGGCAGCATCTCGAAGAGCAGCAGGCTCGGCCGCTCGCCGGCGAGAACCATCGGCAGCAGTGGCGCCACGCAGGAGAGCAGCAGCGCGGCGGTGATCAGCGTCGCTGCCTCGCGCAGGTTTGGCTGTTTTCCACAAAGGGCGATCACGAGCGCGCCGACGATAGGCAGCGTGAGGCTGGCGAGGATCTGCGTCTCGGCGGAGATCATGGCGTCACCCCGAGCAGCATGCCCGCCGCCCTGGCGGCAGAGCCGACCGTGAGCGAAGTATCGACGCCGAACCAGATCGTCGCCGCCACCAGGATCCAGGCGGGAATCGCCAGGCCCAGGGAAGCCTCACGAGCCTGCAGGAGATCGGCGCGCGGCGCACGGAAGTAGGCAGCCTCGACGAAGCGCCAGACGTAGACCACGGCCAGCAGCGACGAAAGAACGATCAAGAACACCAGCCACCACTGACCTTTTTCCAGTGCTGCCAAGATCAGATACCACTTGCTGACGAAGCCTGCCGTGCCCGGAACGCCGATCAGGCTCAGTCCGCACAGCACAATGCCAAAAGTGGTCACCGGCATGACGCGCCCGATGCCCTGAACCCGTGCCAGAGTGACGCCGCCCATGCTGGCCATCACTGCGCCGAGGAGCAGGAAGATGCCTCCCTTGGTGACCGCGTGGTTGAGCAGATGCACGATGGTGGCGGTGAGCCCGGTGACCGAGTCGAAGGAGATGCCGAGGACGATGTAACCGATCTGGGCGACGCTGGAGTAGGCAAACAGGCGCTTGAGATTGTCCTGGAAAATGGCCACCGTCGAAGCGACAAACATTCCGGCCAGCGCCAGCACCAGCATCATGTCCTCCATCGGCAACCGTTTGAAGATCGCCGTTTCCCCGAACACCGAGAAGTAGAAGCGCAGCAGCGCGTACACCGACACCTTGGTCGCGGTGGCGGCAAGGAACGCCGATACCGCCGACGGCGCGTAGGCGTAGGCGTTGGGCAGCCACTGGTGGAGGGGGAAGAGCGCCAGCTTCAGCGAGATGCCGACGGTGAGAAACGCCAAGGCTGCCAGCACCGGTCGGTGACTGGTCATGTCCTGCAAGCGGACGCCCATGTCCGCCAGGTTGAGGGTGCCGGTCTTCAGGTACAGCAGGCCGACGCCAATGACGATGAAGGTGGCGCCGATGGTGCCCATGATCAGATACTGGTACGAGGCCACCAGCGCGCGGCGGTCCTTGCCGAGCGCGATCAGCACGTAGGAGGAGAGCGAGGAGATCTCGAGGAAGACGAAGAGGTTGAAGGCGTCGCCGGTGATGGTGATGCCGAGCAGGCCGGTCAGGCAGAGCGCGAACATCGCGTAGAACAGGTAGTGGGTGTCCGGGCGTATCTCGCGCACGATGCTGCTGCGGCAGTAGGGCAGAACCACCGCGCCGATACCGGAGACCAGCATCAACACCAGCGAGGAAAGTGCGTCGACGCGATACTCGATGCCCCAGGGCGCTGGCCAGCTACCGATGGCGTAGGAGATTGGCCCGGTCTCGCCGACTTGCAGCCACAACAGGATACTGATCGCGAAGGCGGCCCATGACGCCGCAAGGACCAGCAGGAAAGCCGCCAAACGATCGCGAAAAAGCACTGCCAGCGGGGCGCTGGCCAGCGGCAGGACGATCTGCAGCGCGGGGAGATGCTCGGCGTAGTTCATGTGGCCGACTCGTTCTACGTCGGCGCCGTGTCGCTGTGCAGGATCTCGTCTTCTTCGATGGTGCCGTACTCCTCACGGATGCGTATCGCCAAGGCCAGGCCCAGGGCCAGGGTCGCCACGCCGACGACGATCGCCGTCAGGATCAGCACGTGCGGCAGCGGGTTGGAGTACAGCGTGAAAGCAGTGTGCACAATCGGTGCCGTACCGCCGATGAGCTTGCCCGGGGCGAGGTAGAGCAGGTACACCGAGGTTTGCAGGATGGCCAGCCCAACCAGTTTCTTGATCAGATTGCCGCGGGCGATGACGATGAATAGCCCGGCCATGGCCAGGAAAAGCATCACCCAGTAGTCGTAGTGGCTGAAGAAGCTCATGCTCAGTCCGGGCCTCTTCGCGCGAAGAGGTAGAAAATCTTCAGCAGCACGCCACAGACGGTGATCGCCACGCCGAGCTCTATCCAGAAAATGCCGCGGTGCTGACCAACGACGGGGTCGGCATCGAGAACGAAATAATCGAGGAAGTTGCCGCCCAGCAAGAGGCCGGCGAAGCCGACACCCAGGTAGAGCAACACGCCGGCGGCGATCATCGCTTCGACGATCCAGTCGGGGAGCACGCGGCGGGCCGTGTTCAGGCCGTAGATGATGGCGTAGAAGACCATCGTCGCGGCGACGATGGTGCCGGCCTGGAAGCCGCCACCGGGTCCGAAATCGCCGTGAAACTGGACGTATAGCGCGAACATCAGAATGAAAGGGATGAGCAGCTTGCCGACGATGCGCAAGATCATGTCGTTTTTCACGTGTTCTTGTCCTCCCGCACGTGTCGGCGCCGGCGCAGCAGTGCGATGACACCAATGCCGGCGGTAAACACCACCGTCGTTTCGCCGAGGGTGTCGAAGCCGCGATAACTCGCCAGGACCGCGGTGACCACGTTCGGCACCCCGGTTTCACGCGGGCCATCCTGCAGATAGCGCGGTGCCACGTGCGTATGGATCGGTGCCTCGGGATCCCCAAATGCGGGCAGGTCCCAGGTGCCATAAACCAGGACCAGCCCGGTACCGATGGTGACTGCCAGCGGTAGCCAGGGCTTGTGGGCCGGCTTTTCTTCCTCGCTGCGGCATAGATGCAGGGCGCCGAGTAGCAGCACCGTCGACACGCCGGCTCCCACCGCCGCCTCGGTCATCGCCACATCGACGGCGTCCAGGGCGACCATCACCGTGGCTGTGAGGAAGCTGTACAGGCCAAAAAGGACAACCACCGCAAACAGATTGCGGACATGCGTCAGCGCCACCACAGCGACCATCATCTGGGTGAGCAGAACGTTGATGATCAGGGTTTCGATGGCGCTTCCTCCAGGCCGGGCGTCGGCAATTGCTCGTCGGTGGGCATGGGCTGCAAAGGCGATGCGGCGCTGGCGCTACGGTCCGTGTCGGCCAGCAGCGGCTTCAGGCCGCGGTTGAAGGCGGCCTTGGCCAGCGCATGCACGGCAACCGGGCCGGTGAAGAAGAGCAGCAGGCCGATCATTACCAGCTTGACGGCGACCAGCGTAAGTCCCGCCTGCAGGATCAGGCCGAGCAGAATCAGGCCGGCACCAACGCTGTCGGTGACGCTGGCCGCGTGCGTGCGGGTGTAGAAATCAGGCATGCGCAGCAGACCAACTGCGCCGATGCAGCAGAACACGCCGCCGGCGATCAGGCAGGCCCAGCTCAGACCGTCTATCAGCATGCCGATCACTGCCCGGCCTTTTCGCTATTGCCCGGATCGCCGAGGTTGCCCTGGCGAAAGAACTTCAGCACGGCAACGGTGCCGATCACGTTCAGCAGCCCGTACACCAAGGCCAGGTCGAGAAACTCCGGTCGTTCCGTGAGAAAGCCGATGACCGCCAGCAAGAGCACCGTGCAGGTGCCGATGGTGTTGGTCGCCAGGAGGCGATCGAAGACCGAGGGGCCGATCACTGCCCGCATCAGCGCCAGGCTGACCGTGAGCAACAGAAACAAGGTCGCCGTGGCAAACATCAGGAGGGTCTCTCGAGGGCGGCTATACGTCGGTCCATCTCGCTGCCGGCCAGGCCAGCCGCGCCCTCAGCGCTCAGCGCGTGAACCAGTAGTTCGCCCCTGGCCACTTCGACGGTGATCGTTCCCGGGGTCAGGGTGATCGAGTTGGCATGGATCACCAGACCCAGTTCGCTGTCCTGTGAGGGTTTGAAGCGGGTCATCGTCGGCGAGATTGGCAGGCGTGGATCAAGGATGCGCCGACTGACGTCCCAGGCCGAGAGAACGATCTCCTTGAGCAGCCACGGCCAGTACGAGAACAGGGCTCGCCAGCCGAGGTGCACCGGGTGACCTTCGTGATCGATGACGTCCATGCGGTGTGCGAAGAGCAGCACGCACAATGAGCCGGCGGCGCCAACAGCAATCAAGAAAGGCGTGAAGAAGCCCGACAGCAGCAGCCAAAAAGCAAACAGGCTCACGAAAGCACTCAAGGAATAGAACACGCGGACTCTCCACATCGCCGGATTCAATTGAGCGGCGAACCATAACCGACGGTGACTGGCGCCCAACTGAGCTTAATGATAAGCAGATAGGGTGTTCTTGAAAATACGGGCTAGCGCGTACGGAATTCAGGACACGGCAGGTTCTTGCCAAATTAGGTGAAGCAAGCCCCGGAGCGACCTCTTCTGAGGGACAATAAATGTTTCACGTAGGTAATTGTACGTAGTGTACACAGCCATTCGGCTGCTGCCGGCTGAACGCCTGCAGTAACGATCTGAAGGAGGCGATGATCGGCGCAATCCGACTGTCCTGGACCGATGCCCTGCTGTTGATTGCCGGCTACGTTGCGCTCGACTGGATGAGCTTCTTCCATCCGCTGCACGGCCAGTACATCACACCCTGGAATCCGGCGCCAGCGCTGGCCCTGGTGTTCATTCTGCGCTATGGCTGGCAGGCTGTGCTGCTGCTGGCGGTGGCGGTGTTGTTCGCCGAAATCGGCGTCCGAAGCCTGCCGGCGTCGCTGCCGGCATCGGTCGCCATTGCTCTCATGCTGGCGCTCGGCTACGGCGCCATCGGCGAGGCGCTACGCCGCCGGCTGCGTGGGCCGACCATCTTCCTTGATCGTTTCGGCCTGCTGCGCTGGGCGGGGATCGTTGTTGCCGGCACGCTGCTCACCAGTGTGGCCTTCGTCCTGGCCCTGGTGGCGCTCGATGTGGTGCCGTTGGCGGGTTGGAGTGAGGCGGTTGGCCGCTTCTGGATAGGCGATGGCGTCGGTATTCTGGTTTCGATGCCCTTGCTCTGGATGCTTTTCGACGAGAGCGGTCGGACACTGCTGCGGGTAACACTTTGGCGACCCGATACCCTGGGTTATGTGTTGGCGGCGGCGATGGCTTTGTGGGTGGCCGTCGGTCACGGCGCCGAATCGGACTTCCAGTATTTCTACCTGCTCTTTCTGCCGATTATCTGGGCCGCGTCTCGGCAAGGCCTGGCCGGCGCCGTGCTCAGCGCCGCGGTGATCCAGGTCGGCTTGATCGTCGTCGTCTACTGGCAAGGCTTTTCGGCCGGCTCGGTGCTGGAGATCCAGGCCGTGACCGTGGTGCTGGTGCTGGCTGGTTTCTTTATCGGCGTGGTGGTCGACGAGCAGCAGCGTATCAGCGCCGAGCTTCGCCAGACCCTGCGCCTCGCCGCCGCTGGCGAAATGGCCGGCGCCCTGGCGCATGAGCTGAACCAGCCGCTCACCGCCCTGTCCGCCTATGGAGCGGCCTGCGAAGAACTCCTCGCCCGCGGCGAGACCGGTGACCGCCTGACGGGCAGCATCCGCTTGATGGTCGCCGAAGCGTGTCGCGCCGCCGAGGTCGTGCGTCGACTGCGCGATTTTTTCCGTACCGGCACTACCAAGCTTGAAGTCGTTTCGCTGTGCGCCCTGCTGGCCGCTGCGGCAGCCCCATTCGCCAGACGCGCCGCCAAAGCCGGCGTCGAACTCACCCTCGAACCGGTCCCGGATGGCGTCCTGATGGCCGACAGGCCTCAGCTCGAAGTCGTGCTGCGCAATCTCTTCTCTAACGCTTTTGACGCCGTTTCCGAGCAGCCGCCCGGTGAGCGTAGGGTGCGCGTCTCTGCGCTCCCGGAGGACGGCGACCGGATCTGCATCCGCGTCGAGGATAGCGGCCCGGGCCTCACCGGTGAGGCCGTGAGCAGGCTCTTCGAGCCCTTCAGCTCCACCAAGTCAAGTGGCCTCGGGCTGGGCCTGGCGATCAGTCGGGCCATCGCCGAGGCGCATGGTGGCAAGCTCTGGGCTGAGATCGGGGCGCGTGGCGTGTTCCGCCTTCTGCTACCTTTCGAAAAGACTCCGGCACATGCTTGACTTGACGGTTTTCATCGTCGACGACGACTCCTCGGTACGCGATTCGCTCGGCCTGCTGCTCAGTCTGCGCGGCTACCGCACGGCTATCTTTTCCGATGCCGAGAGCTTTTTGCAGGCCGTGTCGCCGGATTGGCGAGGCTGCATCCTCCTCGATATCCGGATGCCCGGCATGGACGGGCTAGCTCTGCAGCGGCGCCTGCTCGAGCTCGGTAGCCGCTTGCCGGTGATCCTCATCACCGGCCACGGCGACGTGGAATCGGCCTGCAAGGCCTTCAAGGCCCAGGCCTGCGACTTTCTGGAAAAGCCCCTCGACCAGGCAAAACTTACGGCAGCGATCGACGATGCCCTATCGAAGTACCAGTCGAGCCGGCACGAAAGCGAGCAGAGCAGCGACTTTGCCGAGTTGCTGGCGACGCTGACGCCGCGCGAACGCCAAGTCATGGATTTGATCGTCACCGGTGGCCACAACCGCGATATCGCCGAAGAATTGGGCATCAGTCCGCGCACCGTGGAAGTGCATAAAGCGCGAGTGATGCAGAAGCTGAATGTCGATGGCGTCGCGCAACTGGTCAGGAACAGCTTGCGCAAGCGCTGACAATAGAGCCGCCACGAAGAGCTGTCCGTCACGCACCGAAAGTGGGCTGCGAGTTAGCAGCCTGTTCATTGCAGTCAAGAGGAAGGAAACGACTTATGTACCTGTCGCACCGCATGTTTTTGGCCATCATCGCCGCCTGTTTTCCCCTGGCTGCTCTCGCCTCTGAAGCAGTCCCGTCGTTGATGCTCGACCTGACCACTCACTGGGCCGGTTTCGCTGCGCTGGCCGTGTTCTTTCTCGCCTACGGGCTGGTCATTGCCGAAGAAACACTGCACCTGCGCAAGTCCAAACCGGTGATGGTTGCGGCAGGGATCATCTGGTTACTGGTGGCGATTGTCTATGCGCAGAACGGCGACACGCATACCGCCGAGATCGCCGTACGCCACAATCTGCTCGAGTTCGCCGAACTGTTCCTGTTCCTGCTGGCGGCAATGACCTACATCAACGCCATGGAGGAGCGTGGTGTCTTCGATCTGCTACGCGTCAAGCTGGTCACGCAGGGCTACTCATTGCGCACCATCTTCTGGATTACCGGCGGTCTGGCCTTCACCATCTCGCCGGTCGCCGACAATCTGACCACCGCCTTGCTGATGGCGACGGTGGCGAGCGCTGTCGGCGGGAGCAACAAGAAGTTTGTCGGCGTCGCTTGCATCAATATCGTCATTGCCGCCAACGCTGGCGGTGCCTTCTCGCCATTCGGAGACATCACGACGCTGATGGTCTGGCAGAAAGGCCTGGTGCAGTTTAGCGAGTTCTTCCGGCTGTTCCTTCCTGCCGTGGTGAATTGGCTGGTTCCTGCGGCAATCATGAGCCTGGCCATCGGCAATTCATCGCCTGATCCGGTCAAGGAACAGGCGGTACTGCAGCATGGTGCCTGGGTCATCGTCGCCCTCTTTCTGGGCACCATCGTCATGGCGGTCTGCGCCCACAACTTCCTGCACCTGCCACCGGTGATGGGCATGATGACCGGCCTGGGGGTGCTGAAATTCTACGGCTACTACCTCAAGCGGCGCGCACACTTCAGCGACCGCCCGGCAGGGGAGCACCTGGGCGACACGGCTCTGGCAATGGAGCCGGCGGTGTCGAGCGTGCCAGCGCATGGCAGTGCTGCTGGCCAGTACAACATTTTCAAGGCTCTGGAACGTGCCGAGTGGGATACGCTGATGTTCTTCTACGGCGTCATCCTCTGTGTCGGCGGCTTGGGTACCATGGGCTATCTGTCGCTGGGCTCGGAACTGATGTACGGCCAGCTCGGCGCAACGACAGCCAATATCCTGGTCGGATTCCTGTCCGCGGTGGTCGACAATATCCCGGTGATGTTCGCCGTGCTGGCCATGCAGCCAGACATGGACCTGGGTCAGTGGCTGCTGGTCACGATGACTGCCGGCGTCGGTGGCTCGCTGCTTTCGGTTGGTTCCGCTGCCGGAGTTGCGGTCATGGGACAGGCGCGCGGCGTCTACACCTTTTTCTCCCACCTCAAGTGGAGTTGGGCGATTCTGTTGGGCTACGCGGCCAGTATTTGGGTGCACTTCCTGGTAAATGCCAAGGCGTTTACCTGAATAGCCTGGTTTTTGGCCCTTCGCGCTGACAAGCGGCAAGCCCCCCCGCCGCCGCTTGTGCAGTTCTCGCCGTGTTCGCCTACCGTCGCGACAGCAGCTGAGCAGCAATCGACTCGACTTGCGGGGCCACCTCCTCAACGTGCTGGCGGCCGATGTCGATGGCTTCGCGGGCGCGATGGAAGTCCATTAACTGGAAGTCTGCGAGGTCCGGGCGCAGGACCAGGTCGGCGGGGTCCATGGCCAGGCGGCTGCGCGTGATCTGGTCCTGCATGATGTTCACGGCACCGCTCATGACTTCGAATAGGCCGGGATCGCTGCGCCTGCTGCGGAAGGACTCCACCAGGCCGTCCACCAGGCCGGCCCACTTGCCCAGAATGGCAATGCCCTCGGCGCTGGCTTCGGGGGTCGCCTGGACTGCGGCGTCACTTCCCGCTGCCATTTTCCGATCCTGACTGTCGCTAATGCCCTCGGCTGCGCGCATGGCCATCGTCGTGAGCGAGCGGCGCAGGTCTACCGCAATAACCAGATCGGCACCAAGGGCCCGGCATAGCGAGACCGGAACCGGATTCACCACGCCGCCGTCGATCAGCCAGCGCTGCTGGTGCCAGGTGGGCGCCAGGAGACCCGGCAGGCCACTGGAGGCACGCACGGCGGCCATGAACGAGCCCTCACGCAGCCAGATCTCCTCGCCCGTGTAGAGATCTGTCGCCACCGCGCCGAAGGCTATCGGCAAGCTTTCGATCGGCGCGTCGCCGATCTGCTTGGCGATGGTGTGCATCAGGCGATTGCCGGTCATCACGCCGCCGCCACGAAAAGTCGTGTCTACCAGGCGCCAGACGTCGCGCTGCGTGAGCGTGCACACCCAGCGTTCAAGGGCGTCGAGACGGCCGGCTGCGCACCCTGCGCCGACGAGTGCGCCGACCGAGGCGCCGGTAATCACGTCGGGCCTGAGCCCGCGCTCGGCGAGCGCGCCGAGAATTCCGATATGCGACCAGCCGCGCGCCGACCCGCTGCCGAGCGCAAGGCCGAGGCGTGGCCGGGTCATGGCCACCGTATCTGGCCGCTAAAGCACAGGCCGGACTGCTTGCGCGAGCTGCGCGGCGAGCTTGCCGCGAAGGTGACCCCTCTACCGACGCGGCGGGGCCAGACGACCAGGATCATGCCTTGTCCGCGAGTCGTGACGAGCACCAGCGAGGCAACAACGAAAAGCAGCCAGGAGGCTTCGGGCATGGCATGTTCCTTGCGGTGGTCGAGTGGTACTTGAGTGGCGAGTCTAACGGGCGACGAAAAGCTGGGGCAAGTTCTTCCTTCGTTTCGTCCGCTTTGCTGCTGATTCGTCGCGTATTGCTTTACAGCCGGGGTGCTGATCCCTATAATGCCGGCTTCTTTCGCGCGGGGGTATAGCTCAGCTGGGAGAGCGCTTGCATGGCATGCAAGAGGTCCGCGGTTCGATCCCGCGTACCTCCACCAACAAGCCGAAAGAAGTTCCGGGTCCCCATCGTCTAGAGGCCTAGGACACTACCCTTTCACGGTAGGTACCGGGGTTCGAATCCCCGTGGGGATGCCAGTAATTGCCCGCGTTGCACGAGCGGGCCGGTGTGATCCTAGCCTGGCGCTGCGCAGTTTTTGGCGACCAGCTGGCCGATCGATTGCCAAGTCGCTTCAAGCGGCCCGCGTGGCTCGTCGCCTCGATCACGGCAGAGGGTTCGCCGCTGCCGCGCGTGGTGTTTTGCCTTCTATCGCCACAGGTTTTTCTCGCTGCCGCGTCGGACGCCATTGCTGCGCGCTTCGCCGCGATGCCGTCAGCTCCCTTTTCCAGCGACTCGATTTGCCGAAGCAAGTTCGATCGGTCCCTTGTCTGGCTCAGCCTTCGAGCAATCGAAAAGCTGGCGCAATCCGTACCTTCCTTTCCGGCACTCGCCTAAGTTACTTTGGGGCCAGTGCTTGGCGCGTCAGGGCGAAAATCGGCGAGCCAGCGCCAGTAAGCTCGGCATGACGAAGACAGGCACGGAGGATGCAATATCCTGCGCGAGATCCGCCGCGTCTTGATGGGGAAATTTTGCCTGTTGGGGGTCGCTGCAACACTCGCTTTTCAAGCCCATGCAAATGCCAAGGTCGAAGCCGACGATGTCGCGCTGATCGCCCAATTTTGCTTGTTTCAGTGAGCGCACGGAGATACCTCTGGAATTGCAGGAAGCCCCTCTGAAATGTATGGCGTACCGGCGCGCGATTGCGATAATCTGGCTTTAGCTAAGGGCATGAACTTACACCCTCGCGGCGGAAGGCGTAGATATCAACCGAACGGAAGGGTGAGCCATGGAAAGATCACAGCAGGCAGGAAAAACGAAAGTTGTCATCGTCGGTGGTGTGGCGGGTGGTGCCTCGTGCGCCGCGCGGCTACGGCGCCTGGACGAAAACGCGGAAATCGTCATGGTGGAAAAGGGTCCCTACGTCTCCTATGCCAACTGCGGCTTGCCTTACCATGTTGGTGGGGTGATCGAGAAGGAATCGAGCCTCATGGTAGCGACGGCCGATACCTTTCGCAGACAGTTCGCCATCGATGTGCGTACCGCTTGCGAGGCAGTCAGCATCGACCCGGAGAGCAAGACCATCGCGCTGCGCGACGTGGCCAGCGGTGACGTGAGTACCGAGTCCTATGACAAGCTGGTACTCTCGCCAGGTGCGCTTTCCGTTCGCCCGCCCTTGCCGGGTATCGACCTGCCGGGAATTTTTCAGGTGCGGACCGTTCCCGATGCGCGCGCGATTCGCGAATGGATAGAGCGCGGCTCCATGTTCCTCGGTGGTATGGACAAGTATTCCGGTTTCCAGACGGTCAGGCCAAAAACCCGCGCGGTCGTTATCGGCGGCGGCTTCATCGGCTTGGAGACGGCGGAGAACCTGGTGCACCGAGGGTTTGACGTCACTCTCGTCGAGATGCTCGATCAGGTCCTGGCACCGCTCGATCTGGACATGGCCCGCATCGTCGAAGGCTACGTCGAACGTCACGGCATTCGCCTGGCGCTCAACGACGGGGTGGCCGGCTTCCAGCAGACGGGCGACGGCGCACTTGAGGTATTGACGAAATCCGGCAAAACCCATCCTGCCGACATCGTTATCCTCGCCTTGGGAGTTCGCCCGGATACGGCGCTGGCGAAAACGGCTGGCCTGGAAATCGGGCAGCGTGGCGGAATTCGCGTTGACGAACAGATGCGCACCAGCAAACCAGATATCTTCGCCGTCGGCGATGTCGTCGAGGTCAGGGATTTCGTGACCAGCGAATGGAGCCTGATCGCCCTTGCCGGGCCGGCCAACCGCCAGGGACGTATCGCGGCCGACGTGATCGCGGGACGTGAGTCGCGCTATCGGGGGACCCAGGGGACCTCGATTATCGGCCTGTTTGGTGCGGCGGCGGCCTGGGTCGGCGTCGGTGAAAAGACACTCAAGCGGCTTGGCGATAGCGATTACGAGAAGATCTACCTCTATCCGAATTCACATGCCGGCTACTACCCGGGCGCCCGGCCGATCGCCATGAAGGTTCTTTTCCGCAGGAGCGATGGGCGCCTTCTCGGCGCGCAGGCACTCGGCGAGGATGGCGTCGACAAGCGGGTCAGCGCGCTGGCGATGGCGTTGCAGATGGGGGCAACTATCTACGATCTCGAGGAAGCAGAACTCTGCTACGCGCCACAATTCGGTAGCGCCAAGGATCCGGTCAACTTCGCCGGGATGGTCGCCGCCGACATCCTGCGTGGTGATATGCCATCGGGTCACTGGGATGGCAGCGCTGCCGGCTTTCTCCTTGATGTGCGTGAAGCGACCGAACTGGCGGTGGAAAGTGTGTCCGGCGCGGTTAACATTCCGCTTGGACAGATCCGTGCCCGCCTTGGCGAGCTGCCGCGCGATCGGGAAATACAAGTCATCTGCCGCTCTGGCCAGCGCGCCTATTACGCGACCCGTGTCCTTCTGCAAAACGGCTTCAAGGCAAGGACGATCGCTGGCGGCATGCTTTCGCGCTTCCATACGCGTTTGCTGGAGGACTGAAGGGAAGCGCCCCTCCAGCAGGAGAATCGAACCGCCTACAGGAGGCGGCCTGGGGCGGCGAGTTCATGTCTCTTTGTTGAGGTAGAGCGAGCAATGAGCAGTAGTGATCAGAAAGGTGGGCACTGGAAGGAGAAAGTCTTCCACGAGTTCGGCGAGTACGCGACCATCGTTATCTACCTGACCCTGGTGTTTGCCGCTTTCACGCAGTATCGCCGGCTGGTCCTCGCTGCCCATGACATTAGCTACACGAACTACTGGATAGCGCTTGTCGAGGCGTTCATTCTGGGCAAGGTGATCATGATCGGTTCTGTGCTGCGTATTGGTCGTGGCCTCGAGGACAAGCCCCTGATTTTTCCGGCGCTCTACAAAACCGTCATGTTCACCCTTCTGGTTGTGGTGTTCACGCTCTGTGAGCATGGGTTCAAGGGACTATGGACAGGCAAGGGTTTCGGCGGCGGCTTGCTTGAATTCCTTGGTCAGGGCGCGCATGAATTGCTCGCCGGGTCTCTGGTCATCTTTGTGGCCCTGACCCCCTTCTTCGCCATCAGGGAGCTTGGGCGGGTCGTGGGTACGGACAAGATATGGGCTCTGTTTTTCCGGGCACGACCTCGCCAATGAATGTTTGAACGCTCGCCACGGATGAGCGGCCAACAAGTTTCGGGCTTCCCCTTCCCGTGAAAGTCGCCTACGCGACCCACCAATCGCCCTTTTCCCACCGCCTGGAAAGGTCTTATGCCTGTGTTTTTTGAGTTGCCACCTCTGGAATAGAAATATGCCGATCCGTAATGCGAGCCACCGTTTTCTCCGCCGCTTTGTGCGCTGCCCGGTCTGGGTCTTGTTGCTGGTTTCGGCGCTGCTGATCCCTGCGGCGGCAGCGGAGGCGCCGGGACTTGAGCTTCTGAGCAAGGCGACGGCAGCCCTCGATCGAATTGAACGTCAGCTCGACTCTGCAGGGAGAGCGACAAAGCAGGAGCTGAGAACGCTTGAGGCGCAAGTCGCCACGGTTCGTGCCAGCGCGCTGGACTGCGTGCAAGGGGCGACCCTGGAGGTCAAGAAGCTGGACCGCGAGCTGGCCATCCTCGGCCCAAATAGCCGCGCGGACGGCGGGGCGGGCAAAGAGAACCCATCCAGCGAGCAAGCTGAAAAACCGGTTTCGTCCGCTAACGGCGGGCCGTTGCAAGACTCGCAGCGCCGGAAAGCCGATTTGGAAGAGCGTATTGCCCGCTGCAAACTGCTGCTGCTACGCACTGACGATCTGGACTCACAGGTGGACCATCACCAGCGCCGTCTGCAAACGCGGCAGCTACTGGTGCGCGGACCGGGCCTGGTGGATCTGGTGCAGGCCAATCTGGATGGGGCGGATCGCTGGCTGGACTTTACGACCCAACTGGCGGCGAGATCCACAGGTTGGCATGCGCTTGGCCCTCTGCATTTGGCCGCTGCCGCGGCTCTTGGCTTGCTGGGCTTTTTCCTCGGCCGCAGTGTGCAGCGCCGGCAGTTGGCTCAGGTGGCCGCCATGAAGGTCGAGAATGGGGACGTCTCGGCCGGACTTGTTCAGGCGCTTGTCGCCTGCGCCATCAGTTACGCGCCCGTTCTGCTTGCTCTGGGCGGTCTCAGCGCTTATGTGGCGGTCATTCCGCGCGCCGGTGGCGATCTGCCCTTTGTCGCCAAACTGGTTTACGGCCTGCTGGCTTACTTCCTTGTCGTGGTTGGTATCCGAAGCCTGCTCAGCCCCTGTCGGCCCGCGACCTACTATCTGAGCTTGTCGGAAAGCGTTGCGCGGCCGCTAGGCCGGCGCAGCCGCATGTTGCTCCTGCTGGCGCTGACCTGGTGGCTGGTGCAAGAACTCCGGGCGGAGGGCCTGCTCAGCGAGATCATGTTTTCGCTAACCAGAAAGGCCTTCGATCTGCTCTGGGTTCTCAATGTCATCTGGGTTATCTGGCTGCTGCGCCGGCTCCATGACTGGCGTGACAAGTGGTCCGCCCCACTGCTGATCAGCCTGGCCTTGTTCGCTGGCCTGCTTGCCGGCTGGATCGGCTATGCGAACCTCGAGAGGCTGATAATCAACGGCGTCAGCGTCAGCTTGCTGTTGTTCGGGCTGGCCCTGGTGGCGAGTCGGTTTTTCGCCGATCTGTTCGATGGCCTGGACGAGGGACGCTATCGCTGGCAAAAAACCCTGCGTCAGGCCATCGGACTCAAGGGCGACGAGTACGTGCCCGGCCTGTACTGGTTGCGACTGCTGCTCAAGCTTTTGCTGTGGATTGCTATCGCCTTGCTGGTGTTGCGTGTCTGGGGAGCTGGAGAGATCAACAACGATATCCTGCGCTATTTTAGCGAGGGCTTCGAGGTCGCCGGCGTAAACATCGTCCCCGGTCAATTGCTGTGGGCCATCTTGGCGCTAGTCGTCCTGCTCACACTGACTCGCTGGTTCAAGGGCCGACTGGAGTCGAAGTGGTTGCTCAATACACGCATGGAGAACAGCGCACGGGAAGCTCTGGTCACCACTTTCGGTTACCTGGCAGTGGCTCTTTCGGTCATCGTCGCGCTATCGATCGCCGGCATCCAGTTCACCAATCTGGCCATCATTGCCGGTGCGATGTCGGTGGGCATTGGTTTTGGCCTGCAGAATGTCATCAATAACTTCGTATCTGGCATCATCATGCTGGTGGAGCGGCCGGTGAAGTCCGGCGACAGGATCATCGTCGGCGGCACCGAGGGTTACGTCGAGCGCATCAGCATACGCACGACGACCATACGCACCTTGGAACGTGCCGATGTGATCGTGCCCAACTCGGACCTGATCTCAGGCCAGGTGACCAACCTGACGCTGCGCAACACCTGGGGAAGGATCACGGTACCCATAGGCGTTGCCTACGGCAGCAACGTCGAGAGAGTCATCGAGACGCTTCACGAGGTCGCCAACAATCACCCGGAAGTCATCAGAGGCAACCCGGAGCTATCCGAGCCTTATGCACTGTTTCTGAGCTTCGGTGACAGCGCGCTGATGTTCGAGCTGCGCGCCTTTATCCGCGAAGTCGACCGGCGCCAGCGCGTGATCAGCGACATCAATCGTGCCATCGATGCCGCGTTCCGCGAAGAGGGCATCGAAATCCCCTTTCCTCAGCGTGATATCAATTTCCGTGGGCCTTTGCGGATCGAGCGCGCCCCGGTGCTTCCACGACCAGCCACTGCTCGCGAGGACCCGCCAGAGGCATAGCGCTGGCCCCGATTCGAATTACTGGCGATTGTTGCAGACCGCCGGCGGCGGTACATTCTCGCTAGGCTCGGGGTCAACAGGGCGCGCGAATGAGCTGCCGGAAAGGAGCGCATTGTCTGGAGCCACGCTTGCTGGAAACTGAGTGACGACGCGAGCTGTTCCTTGATGTGAATTGCGCGGCCACGTTGCTGTCTGTAACGGTGGCTGCGCTGTCATACTGGCGGGCAAGCTCAGGGTGGAAACCCGGCTCACCCGCGCTTCCCCAATTACCCGCCGCAACACTTTTTGCGGCAAACCTCAAAACGGAGTCCCCATGAAAGGTGACAAAATGGTCATCCAGCTGCTCAACAAACAGCTGGCCAACGAGCTTGCCGCGATCAACCAGTATTTCCTGCACGCCCGGATGTACAAGAACTGGGGTTTCAATGCCCTCGGCAAGCACGAGTACGAGGAGTCGATCGAAGAAATGCAGCACGCCGACAAGATCATTGAACGTCTGCTGTTTCTCGACGGCCTGCCCAAGATGGAGGTGCCGAAGCTGTTAATCGGCAGCAACGTTCCCGAGTGCCTGAGCGGCGACCTCAAGCTCGAGCGCGCTGCGCACGCCGACCTTATCAACGCCGTGAGCCACTGCGAATCCGTCAAGGACTACGTCTCCCGCGACCTGCTGCAGGAGATCCTCAATGACACCGAGGAGCACCTTGACTACCTCGAAACGCAGCTCGATCTGATCGACAAGGTTGGCTTGCAGAACTATCTGCAGACGCAGATGGGGGGGGCGTCAGGGGACTGATCGTCGGCTGGCTGCCTAGCGATGAGCGAGCGCTGCTGGCTCGCCCAGCGGCTACTCCGCTTGCCGCGAATCGAGGCTGATCGTCACCGGACCGTCGTTGATCAGGTGAACTTGCATGTCGGCGCCGAAGACGCCGGTCGGCACCTGCCGTCCCAGGGTTTTCTCGAGGCACAGGACAAAGCGCTCGAAGAGCGGTTGCGCCAGGTCCGGCGGTGCCGCGCGGCTCCAGGAAGGGCGGTTTCCTTTTCGGGTCGATGCAAAGAGGGTGAACTGGCTGACCGCCAGCAGTTCGCCGTCGGCATCGACGACGCTGCGGTTCATGACCCCGGCGGCATCGGCAAAAATGCGTAGCCTGGCCAGCTTGGCGGCCATCCAGTCAAGATCGGCGGCGGCGTCAGAGGGCTCGAAGCCGGCCAGGACCAGCAGACCGGTGCCGATGCTGCCGGTCACTTGACCGTCGACTTCCACCCGTGCCGAGGCGACGCGTTGGGCGACGACCCGCATCCCTCGCTCAGCTTCCCGGCACGCCGCGTTGTTCGCCGGGCGCCAGCCAGCGGACGGCATTGTGCAGAGGTTCCGGCTGTAAGGTGACGTGCGTGATGCCTTGCTCGGAGAGGAGCTGCCGACTGGCGGCAAGGACCGCTGGCCAGTGTGCCAGCGATTCGACGACGAGATGCGCCGATAGGGCGATACGGTTCGACGAGAGTGTCCAGATGTGCAGATCGTGCACCGAGGCAACGCCCGGCACGCCGGCCAGCCGGCGACCGACCTCCGCGGTGGACAGGCTCACCGGGACACCTTCCATCAACGCCTGCAGGACCTCGCGCAGCAGGCGCAGGCTGGACACCAGCATCAGCGCGCAGATCAGCAGCGAGAGCAGCGGGTCGACGGTCATCCAGCCGGTCCACATGATCACCGCACCGGAGACCAGCGCGGCCACCGATCCGAGCAGGTCACCGAGCACGTGCAGCAGGGCGCCGCGGGTATTCATCGTTTGCTCGCCGTGCATCAACAACCAGGCGACACCGATGTTGAGCACCAGTCCAATCGCCGCGACGATGGTTACCGCTTCGCCGTTGACCACCCCCGGTTCGAGAAAGCGGCGCACCGCCATCACCGAAATGCCAACCACGACCACGACCATGAACAGCACGTTGGCCAGCGCCGCCAGCGTTTCGACGCGGCCGTAGCCGTAGGTGTGTCGTTGTGTCGGCGGCCGTTTCGAGATCCAGGCGGCAAAGGCGGCGAGGGCCAGCGAAGCACTGTCGGTGACCATGTGCCCGGCATCGCCGAGCAGTGCCAGCGATCCCGACCAGAAACCGGTGACTGCCTCGACGGCGGCAAAGCCGAGCGTCAGCAGCAACGCCCAGATCAGGCGTGGGCCGGCGTCCGCGTGGTGGTGGTGATGCGCGTGGCCATCGTGATCGCCATGCGCGCTATAGTCGTGCGCGGTGTGGCCCGCTGCGTGCGAATTGCCGTCGTGATCGTGGCCCTCGTGGCCCTCGTGGCCCTCGTGCTTATCGTGTGGGTGGTGTTCGCTCATAGTGGCGGCATTCTAGCCGACATCAATGCCGCCGGGGTCAGCTCAGGACTGCGGGCGGAAGATGCTGCCGTTGGCTGAAAGGAGAAAAGATGCGGGTCCTTCTGGTCGAAGACGACGCAATGATCGGCAATGCCGTTCTCGCCGCCTTGAAGGATGCTTCCTACGCCGTTGATTGGCTACGCAACGGGCACGGCGATCAGCACCATGGCGAGTCAAATCTATGAGCTGGTGCTCCTGGATCTTGGTTTGCCGGGCAAGGACGGACTGCAGGTGCTCAACAGCATCCGCAGCCAGGCCAACCCGGTGCCAGTCCTGATTATCACTGCACGCGACGGCGTCGAGGACCGGCTTTTGGGCCTGACGGCGGCGCTGATGACTACGTGCTCAAACCCTTCGAGATGCGCGAATTGCTGGCTCGCATGCGGGCGGTGATGCGCAGGAAAGGTGGCGCCGCGGCTGCCGAGCTGAGTAATGGTCTTGTTTCGCTTGATCCAGCGGCGCACAAGGCACGCGTCAAGGATGGCGAACCCGTAACGCTTTCCAATCGTGAATTCGCGCTCCTGCAAGCACTGCTGATTCGTCCCGGTGCGATCCTGTCGCGTAGCGAGCTGGAGGACAGGATCTACGGCTGGGGCGAGGAAGTGGACAGCAATGCCGTCGAATTCCTGATTCTGATTCATGTGCTGCGCAAGAAGCTGGGCAGCGAAGTCATCAAGAACGTTCGGGGAGTTGGATGGATGGTCTCGAAAAGCGTCTGAGAGAGTCGCTGCAAAGCAAGTTGTCCGTCGGGCTGTCACTGGCGATTCTCGGTGTGGCCCTGATCGCCGGTATCTTCGCTTTTTTTCTGGCGCACCATGAGGCTGAGGAGTTGCAGGACGACGTGCTGCGTCAGCTTGCGGCGGTCATTGTCCGGCAACACCTGGCCCTGGCTACTCCGCCTGTGGGAGAACTCGGTAACGAGGAGGTTCGTGATCGGGAGAATCGCGTTTTCGTGCAACTCCTCGCCGGCAGTTCCTCGATCGCCAGCGGTGTGTCTGCCGATCTGCCCTTGGCGTTGCCAACAGATCTGGTCGACGGTCTGCAGACGGTGAGTATTGGTCATGAACGCTATCGCGTTCTGGTCAGGGCTCTCGACAGTGGGGATCGCCTAGCCATAGCGCAGGACACGGCTGTCCGCGACGAAATTTCTCGCGGCGGCGCGCTACTCACGCTGACGCCCTTCCTGATCCTGGTTCCGATCCTGCTATTTGTCGTCGCCGCTATCGTTCGCAAGATATTTCGCCCGCTTGCCGCGCTCGCCCATGAAATCGATCAGCGCCACGAAGACGAGTTGCACCCGATTGCCCCCGAGACTCTGTGGTGGGGAACGCGATTCGTTACACGCCGGCCGGTGGGCGCGTCGACTTGTCGGTGCTGGCTACCGCCGTCGCGACGACGCTGGTAATCGAAGATAGCGGTCCCGGCATTCCGGACGCAGAGCGAGAGCGGGTGTTTGATCCGTTCTATCGCGTCCTGGGCAGCAACGAGATTGGTTCGGGGCTCGGTCTGTCGATTGTTCGGGCTATTGCCGTTCGTGTGGGCGCCACGCTGGCTTTTGGCTTTGCTAACCAGCAATCGTGTTCAGGCCTGCGGGTGACGGTAACTTTTCCAGCCGTAGAGAAGGGATGCTGCGATTGATCCGGGCACAACCCTGTCGCCGACCAGTACGCGGCGTGACAGCGGTGACAGCGGCTTTTTGAAGTGCCCGAGCAGCGGCGAAGAAAGAGGGGGACGAAAGGCGCATGGAGTTTTCGTGGCTTTGCTGCAGAACTTGTTCAGCTTCTATTGAACTCGTTCGAACAGGGCCAGGTGTAGCGTGTGGAAGAAAGGGCTGCGCGCAATGTCCTTCACCAGTCGGAAGCCTTGCGTTCTGAAGTAGGTTTCCACCTCGCCAAGCGGCGTTGTGAATTTCTGCGACCTGCGGCCACCGCAGAGCACCCGGAGACGGCGGGCGAAGGAGCTTGCCGAAAAGGGACTCGAGTATGAGAGGACGACCTGGCTCCCGGCGACGCGACAGAGTTCAGAAACCGCTTTTTGCCGGATGCTCGGCGTCGGGAAATGATGAAACAGGCGAAAACAGACGATGGTATCGAACTGTCCATCGGCGTAGGTCAACTGTTCGATATCCTGCTCTTCGAGCCGGCAGTCAAGCCCGTTATCGGCCAGGCCCTGGCGGGCAATCTGCAGCATGGCGACGGAATGATCGGCGCCGCTCACTTGATAGCCCTGCCTGGCCAGATGGACGCTTACTCTGCCACCGCCGCAAGGCAGGTCCAGTACTCGCCGGCTTTTCGCAACAAGGGTAAATACCTGGTCGAGCAACGCCATCTCGGCGAACTGTTGCCTTGCGGGGCGATCCTTGTAGGCCAACGCGGTGCTCACGTCGTACTTGGTTTTGCCGCGATAGTCGATCACTGTTTGCATGTGCTGGCCTCCTGGCTCGGTTAGCCGGAAGCGGGTTTTACGCTTGCCAGGAAGTGTGACCTGGAAAGCCGCGCTTCCCCTCGCCGGCGGGTGTGTATGCCTGCGAAGATAGCGATCAAGACTTAGCCCAGCCTTAGCTGCTGACGGCCGCTGTCTCGGGTAGGCTGCGTGCCAGCCAGCCGGTCGGTCTGAGGACCGGAGAGCGCTTTCGCCGTCGCCGACGTTTACCCGTCGTCGCCGTTGACGTACAGTGAGCGCCCGCTTCGTCAGCCAGAGGCTTTCGCACTATTTTTTTTTCTTGCCATCGGCATGCCCTGGAAAAATTGGTCTGCCGAAAGTCTCGGGGTCGCGCTGGCGATTCTGGCGGCCTTCGGCTTTTCGTTCAAGGCGATCTTCGTCAAGCTCGCCTACGCCGTCCCGCAGGCAGTGCCGGTCGAGGCGATCACCCTGCTCGCCTTGCGGATGAGCTTCGCCCTGCCCTTCTTCGCGGTCATCGCGGTGCACGCCAGTCGCGCGGCGCCGTCGCTGTCCCGGCGTGACTGGCTGACGCTGATTGCGCTCGGCCTGCTCGGTTACTACGGCGCCAGCATTCTCGACTTCATTGGCCTCAGCTACATCAGTGCCGGTCTCGAGCGCTTGATTCTGTTTACCTATCCGACGCTGACGGTGATGATCGGCGTGCTGTTCATGGGCAAGGCCTTGCAGCACCGCGAGATCGGCGCGCTGCTGCTGTCGTACGCGGGAATCGGCCTGGTCTTTTTCCACGACCTCGAGTTCTCGGGGGAGGCGCGATCGGTAGTCATCGGCTCGCTTTTCATCTTCGCTTCGTCGCTGGCCTACGCTTTCTACCTGGCGGGCAGCGGCAGCATGATCCAGCGCCTCGGTTCGGTGCGCTTCACGGCCCTGGCGATGCTGGTCTCGGTCCTGGCCACGGAGCTGCATTTGCTCGTCACGCAGCCGCTGTCGGCGTTGTTGCTGCAGCCGCTGCCAATCTATGCCTACGCGGCGGCGATGGCGCTTTTTTCCACGGTGCTGCCGGTCTTCCTGCAATCGGCGGCGATCCGCCGTATCGGCGCGAGCAAGTCGGTGATGATCGGAACTCTTGGCCCGATGCTGACCATCGTCTTCGCCTGGTTGCTGCTCGACGAGCCGCTTTCCCTGGTGCAGTTGGCAGGCGCTGGACTGGTCCTGGCCGGGGTGTGGCTGGTCTCGCGGCGTTGAGCCAGTCCAGGAAGCGCCCGCGGCTGCGAGGCGCGCCTGCTGGCCGCCGTGTCCACGCCACTAACGGATGATGCAGTTTTCCTTGAGGTAGGTGAGCGCCTGGCTGCCGGAAGTATCGGCGGGGTCGACCAGGGCGTTCTCCAACTCGGGAAAGACTTCATTCCAGAGAGCCTCGAGGTCATCCTGCATGGCGTAAGGGGCAAAAGCGCGGATGAAGGCCAGTGCCGGTTGGCGTTGCAGGCCCTCTTTCCGGATCTTGCCGATCAGCGTACGTGCGGCGGCCTTGCTCAGTGCCGCCCTGGGCGCCATATCGACCGCCAGACAGAGGAAAATCGTCAGCAGCGAATTATCGTCTACCTTGCCAGCGGTGATCTTCTGCCAGTCCTGTGACACGCCTGCGCTGAACTGGCTGGCTTCCTCGAGACCGAAGTCGCGCAGGAAATACAAGGGCTCAAGCTCGGGAATCAGCTTGTTCATCGCCTGCGAGGCGTCGAGAATCCGCGGCAGATCGTCGCTTTCGACCTTGTGCAGTTCCCTGCGAGCGGCTGCCTGATAGGCTTCCGGCAGCGCCTTGAAAACCGCCGCGAGGCTTTTTCTGCCTTTGGCGGGGACGCCTTTTTCGCGGAGTTTCGCCAATATGCCAACGAATTCGGCGGCGTTGGGAAGTGAAGCTGCCGTGCTGCCGGCGAGATGCAGGAGGACGGCGGTGCGGATGATCGACTCGCTGGCCACGGTCGAAATCTCTTCCGCAGGGACGCCGAGGCTTTCGGCAAACCACAGCGCCGTGTCGATCGTCTGCTGGTGGTCTTGCCGTTCTGCGCGCGCCTGGCGATAGTCGGCGCTACTGCGCAGCGACCAGTCGGCGAGAAACAGCTTCTGGGACTGCTTGATCATGATTCCGAACGAGGCATCCTCGGGCATTGCCCAGAGGCTTTTCAGCATTTCCGAGCCGCCCCGCGAATGCGACAGAAAAGTACCGTCACGCAAGGAGTGTGCTGCTTTTTCAAGGTCGCCACCACTTTGTTCCTCAAGGAACAAACTGACCAGATTGACGATTCGTTCGCGTGCTTCGTCGATGTTCGGGCGCAGGTACTGGGTGCCGAAATACTCGGCGATCTGCACCATGCCCTTCGGCCCGTCGTCGACAATAGCGGCAATTTTCGCGTCGGCCAGGATGCCGGCGCGGACGCCGAAAGCGAGCGCACGTTCGAAAAAGGGCCGCTCGTCGAAAACGGCGAGCTGGTGGTGGTCGTTGGGCATGGGCGGTCAGCTGTCTGCGGCTAGCATTGGGTGCATCGAGAGATCTACCGATCTACAAGGCTGATTCTTCCTCGGGCTCACCCGGGGGGCGGCGCTGCTCATTGGCACGAGTTGGCGTCTCGTCGCTTGCAAGTTGCGGTTCTTCGGCTCGTGCGCGCGCCCGCAAGATCAGCAGGACATCGCGAAAAATCTCGGCATGTTCGTAGCGCAGGAGCCAGGTCAGCTCCATCCAGTCCTGATCGCTGACTTCGCTATGGCTGAGGAAGGGGCGATTGGCCTCGGGATCCGACAATTCGTCGAGACGTTCGTCGTCGTTCAACTCGGCAGCCGCTTCATCGACGTCGTCGAAGAAGCCGAAAGTGCCGGTTTTGAAGAAGTGCTCGACGATTTCGGCACGATCACAGAGATAGTCCGCCAGCGCGTCGCAGCCGCCGTCTACCGCCGCGATTGCCTCGATGAACTCGCCGGGGTCGCTGTCAGCCCGGAAAATGACCGAGTTGATGATCGCCTGCAGGCGTTCGTGAGTGGCATCGCCATAGCGACGCTCAAGGACGATGGCGCGCGCGAATTGCTCCGGCAGGACCAGCAGGCTGACCACCGATTCCTTCGAGGAATCGAAGTCGCGGAGGACTGCCAAGAGGTCCTTGGCGGCGAAATCATCGAGCGCGACGACCAGGGCGCCGTCGCCGTCGCTATCGACCAGGGAGGCCAGCGCCGCTTCGGCCCCGACAATGTCGCCGACGCGGATCAACTTCTCGGCGCGTACGAGTACTGGGTGACTCATCAGTTGTCTCCCGAATGGCGATCTTTGCGGTCAAAACCCTGTTCGGCAAGCCAGTCGGCGCCCGCTTCCTCGAGATCGATGTCGTCGCCGTCGACGTCGGGGTCGGAGCGGTCGTCGTCGAAATCGTTGCGCTGCCGTCGATCGCCTGACTCTGACGAAGGCTTATTCCGGCCGTGCAGGTATTCCAGGCACGCGGTGACGACCAGGAAGCGTTCGCCGTTCGGATCTTCGAGGACCGTTTTCGCCAGCTCGCTGGCCCACGGCTGCAGATGCACGCTCTCCAGCAGTATCTCCCAGGAAGGTAGGTCTTCCGGGTCCTGAGACGCCAGATCGCGCATGACTTCCGGGCTGGAAAAGTCCATTCCCCCGTGGAACGTGACGGCGACCATTTCCGGGCTGAATTCGATCATCGGCAGCAGTTCGGGAAGCTGACTGCGCTTCAGGAGCAGCCGCTGGGCGAGGACATCGTGCCCAGCCGAATCGGTCAGCAGGTCGTCGAGCTCAGCGTCGTAGGCCGAGCTGAGTTCTTCAAAAAATTGCGACAGCCTCACTGCAATATTCCTTCCAGGTAGTTCTTCCAGATCTCGCGCGCGGTCTCAAGCGGTTTTTCGAGAAGATTGCGACGCCGGTTCTCGTCATAGTCGTGCCGCTTGCCCTCGTCGGAAAGCGTTTCGTACGCTTCCTGAACGTCGCGGAATCGGTCAGCGGCGTCGGCCGCGGTATTGCGGTCAGGGTGGAGCTGCAGGGTTTTTTTGCGATAGGCCTGCTTTACGCCTTCGAGAGACGTATCACTGGCCACGCCAAGTACTGCGTAATAGTCCTTCATGCGTCCTCTTCGGGCTGGGTCGGCTGCGCGCTGGCGCGCGTGCCGCTGAAGCAGGCGAGATTGCGCAAAGCGGGCCATTCTAGCCCGAAATCAGCGCTTTCGGCCGGGGCGCGCGAACGAAGCGGCCGCTGCGCGCGACGCTGGCGTGCCTCCGCCCCGCCGACGAAGTTACTTTGCCGGCTTGCGATTGCGCGCCGCCGCGGCCAGCGCGGCACGCGCCCAGGGCAGCATTTCCTCGCTACTCTCCATCGCCTCTTCGGGCACCGTCCAGTAATTCATGGTGTCGCTACGGCCGTCCTTGCGCAGCAGGCGGAAAGGCTCGCCGCCGACAGTTTCGAAGGTGGCTGCGCTTTGCGCGTCAGCCTTGAGGTAGAGGATGTCGTTGGCGACGATGGCAAAGAAGAGATCGTCGCAATAGAAGCCCCAGCCGCCGAACATCGCCTTGACGCGCAGGGTGCCCAGCGGAGCGAAGAGTTCGAGAGCATAGCGGACAACTACGGGTAGCTCGCGTGCAGCCATCTTGAAAACCTATGATAGGCGGAGGCGCTGCCACAAGGCGGCGGTCAGCGCGTCCTGGTTGAGGGTGTAGAAGTGCAGGCCCGGTGCGCCGTTGGCCAACAGGCGTTCGCAAAGCCCGGTTACCACGTCGAGGCCAAAGGCGCGGATCGATGCACTATCGTCGCCGTAGCTTTCGAGCTTCTTCCTGATCCAGCGCGGTATTTCTGCACCGCAGGTATCGGAAAAGCGCGCCAGGCTGCTGTAGCTGGCGATGGGCATGATGCCGGGGACGATTGGCAGGTCGATGCCGATTGCCTGGCACTCGTCGATGAAGTGTGCGTAGGCGTCGAAGTTGTAGAAGTACTGGGTGATTGCCGAGTTGGCGCCAGCGTCGAGCTTGCGCTTGAAGCTTTGCAGATCGTCCTGCGGATTCTTCGCCTGCGGGTGGTACTCGGGGTAGGCGGCGACCTCGATATGGAAGCAGTCGCCGGTTTCGGCACGGATGAATTCGACCAGTTCGTTGGCGTAGCGAAAAGCGCCAGGCCGGGCCATCCCGGATGGGAGGTCGCCGCGCAATGCGACGAGGTGGCGGATACCGTTCGCGCGGTACTCTTCAAGGATGCTGCGGATGCTTTCGCGCGTCGAGCCGATGCACGACAGGTGCGGCGCCGCCTGGTAGCCCTCGCGCTGGATCTCGAGCACCGTTTCGAGCGTTCGGTCACGGGTCGAGCCGCCGGCACCGAAAGTGACCGAAAAGAAGCGCGGCTTGAGCGCGGCCATGCGGGCCCGCGCGGCGCGCAGCTTTTCGGCGCCCTCGGGCGTTTGCGGTGGAAAGAGCTCGAGGCTGAAAGTACGCTTGTTCTGTGTCATGAGGAGAACATCACTAGCCCTTGCGGGTGGTCAACAGGGAAGAAAGTAGCGACGAGATGATGCTGTACAGCAGCGCTCCGAAGACGCCCGGCCAGAAGCCGCTGACGACGAATCCGTCGACCAACGAACCCGCCAGCCAGAACATCAGGCCGTTGACCACGAACAGGAAGAGGCCGAAGCTCAGCAGCGTGACCGGGAGTGTCAGCAAGACCAACAGAGGGCGTAAGGCGGTATTCACCAGCCCCAGCAGCACGGCGGCGATCATGGCCGTGCCAAATGATGCCAGCTGTATCGACGCGGGCATCAGGTAGGCGACGGCAAGGAGTGCGCAGGCGTTGAGCAGCCAGAGCAGGATCAGGCGCATGACGATCTCCCCCTGTTAAGGTCTCGGGTATCAGTAGCGGTAGTGGTCCGGCTTGTAAGGACCGTCCTTGGCGACACCGATGTACGCTGCTTGCGCATCGCTCAATTCGCTGAGTTGGGCGTTCAGGGTTCTGAGCTGCAGGCGCGCGACCTTTTCATCCAGATGCTTGGGCAGTGTATAGACGCCGATCGGGTAATCGTCGGTCCGCGTGAACAGCTCGATCTGGGCGATCGTCTGGTTGGCGAACGAGGAACTCATCACGTACGACGGATGGCCCGTGCCGCAGCCGAGATTGACCAGACGACCCTTGGCCAGCAGGATGATGCGCTTGCCGTCGGGAAAGATCACGTGGTCAACCTGTGGCTTGATCTCTTCCCAGCTGTAGCCCTCGATCGACGCGACGTCGATTTCGTTGTCGAAGTGCCCGATGTTGCAGACGATGGCCTGATTCTTCATCTTCGCCATGTGGCTGTGGTCGATGACGTGGTAGTTGCCGGTGCAGGTGACGAAGATGTCGGCCTTGTCCGCCGCGTAATCCATGGTCACTACCCGGAAGCCTTCCATGGCCGCCTGCAGCGCACAAATCGGGTCGACTTCGGTGACCCAGACCTGGGCGGAGAGGGCGCGCATGGCCTGCGCCGAGCCCTTGCCGACGTCGCCGTAGCCGGCAATCAAGGCGATCTTGCCAGCGATCATCACGTCGGTCGCCCGCTTGATGCCGTCAACCAGAGATTCGCGACAGCCATAAAGGTTGTCGAACTTCGACTTGGTGACCGAATCATTGACGTTGATGGCCGGGAAGCGCAGTTCGCCCCTGGTGTGCATCTGGTAAAGGCGATGCACGCCGGTGGTGGTTTCCTCCGTGACCCCCTTGACCGCCGCCAGGCGGACGGAGTACCAGGCGGGATCGCTGGCCAGCTTGGCCTTGATCGAAGCGAAGAGGATCGTTTCTTCTTCCGAAGTCGGCTTGGCGAGAACCGAGGGGTCCTTTTCGGCTCTGGCACCGAGGTGCAGGAGCAGGGTTGCGTCACCACCATCGTCGAGAATCATGTTGCTGAAGCCGCCGTCGGGCCACTCGAAGATGCGGTGCGTGTAGTCCCAGTAGTCGGTCAGCGATTCGCCCTTGACGGCAAACACCGGCACGCCGGATGCCGCGATCGCTGCGGCGGCATGGTCCTGGGTCGAAAAGATGTTGCACGACGCCCAGCGCACTTCGGCGCCGAGGGCGGTCAGCGTCTCGATCAGTACGGCGGTCTGGATGGTCATGTGCAGCGAACCGGTGATGCGCGCGCCCTGCAGGGTCTTGGTAGCGGCAAATTCTTCGCGAATCGCCATCAGGCCAGGCATTTCGGTTTCGGCGATGCGCATTTCCTTGCGGCCCCAGTCGGCGAGGCCGAGGTCGGCAATCACGTAGTCTTGGGTCTTGCTAAAAGCGTCCAGCACAGGTGGCTCCTTCAGAACTTTGCCGGGACAGGAAACCGTCGTGTGCCCACTGAAGGACTTCAGCGTGGGCCCATCCCGTTTCCCATGTCCGGCATGGGTTGGTTGGATGAGCGCCGTTTGAGAAATCCGAGCCTGAAACTGTCTCGCGACAGCCCTGCAGCGCCCCTCGGATTAGGCTTGCCATTATAACCGGATCCTGGTCCGTTAAAGCAGGGCTTCCGTCACGAACTCGTGCTCGTGCCGCGCCGGGTTCAGTAAGCGAGTGAATCGTAAGTCTGCTTGCTTCCCCGCACCTCGACGCTGACCTGGTTGGGAGCGCAGATGGCGATCTCGCCGGGGCGCGACAGCCAGCCCTGGCGCACGCAGTACTGGCGAAGGCCGGGATCCGCAGCGACGCGCACTCGACGCTGGTCGACGACCACCGTGGTGATGCCCAGCGGACCGGGGACTTCGATGCGCCGATTGCGTGATAGTTCGAGTTCCGAGAAAACTTCGCCGCCGCGCCGGACGATGGCTTTTTCAGCAACGCCTGCCCGCCAGGCCAGCGGGAAGGCGGTAGCACAGAAGGCCAGGCCGAGCGCCACGATCAGCCAATCGCCGGGCTTGAACAGCCCGAACCAGTGCATGACCGTTACCGTGACAGTCGCGTCCGCGACTCACGAAGCTCCCTTCTCCCCTCTGCGGGAGAAGGGTTGGGGAAGAGGGGAGCAGCCATGACTATCATGAGCGGGGGTTCTGGGGCGTCATGACCGTCAGGAAATGTCGAGAGTGCCGAGCATCGGCGGCGGCAACTCGCGGTGGCGAACCAGCACCCGGGCACTGCTGCGGAATTCACGCCCCAAGCGTTCGGCGAGGTAAACCGAGCGGTGTTGCCCGCCGGTGCAGCCGATGGCTACGGTCAGGTAATTGCGACTGTCGCGGATATACGCCGGTAGCCAGGCGCGAACGAAGCCGGCGATGTCCTGGCGCATGCGCAGGACTTCTGCTTCGGCTTCGAGAAAGGAAATGACCTGCTCGTCGCGGCCGGTCAGCGTGCGCAGGCTGGCTTCGTAGTAGGGATTGGGCAGGCAGCGCACGTCGAACACCAGGTCGGCGTCGAGCGGAATGCCGTTCTTGAAGCCGAACGACTCGAACAGCAGCGCCAGTCCCTGGCAAGGCTCCGCCATGTCGTCGGTGGCGACGAACTGGCGCACCCACTCGCGCAAGGCTGCCGGCTTGAGGACGGTGGTGTCCATGTGATGAGCGATGGCGGACAGGCCGGCGAGGTGGACACGTTCTTCGGCGATTGCTTCGGTGAGGGTCAGCCGATCGCTGGCCAGTGGATGTCGGCGCCGCGTTTCGGAATAGCGTTTGATCAGCGTGTCGTCCTGCGCGTCAAGAAACAGCAACTGCAGTTCGAGATTCCGGGTCCGCAGTGTGTCGAGTTGCGGCGGTAGCTTGGCGACGCTGTCGCCGCCGCGACTGTCGATCACCACGCCGACCTTGCGATAGCCCTGCTGGTCGAGTTGCTCGACAAGCTGCGGCAACAACTGCGAGGGCAGGTTGTCCACACAATAGTAGTCGGCGTCCTCCAGTACCTTGAGGGCAATCGATTTTCCGGAACCGGAGAGGCCGCTAATGAGAACGAGGTGCATGTGAGCAAGGATAGCGGTGTGCGCAGTCCCGAGCAAGTCACTCTGGCATACTCTCGATGTTCCTTTTTGTCAGGTCAGGCTCATGACTCTTTTTGATATCCCTTTTCTCGGCGAACTGGCGGCAATTCGGCGTGATCTTCATGCCCACCCGGAGCTTGCTTTCAATGAGTTGCGCACTGCCGATTTGGTGGCGCGCGAGTTGAGCAGCTACGGGCTGCAAATCCATCGCGGGCTGGCGCGTACGGGCGTTGTTGCGACCCTGCGCAACGGCAGTGGTGCGCGGGCGATCGGCCTGCGCGCCGATATGGACGCCTTGCCGCTGCTGGAGAAGAACGATTTTTCCCACCGCTCGACCGCGCCAGGTCTGATGCATGCTTGTGGTCACGACGGCCATACGGCGATGCTGCTCGGCGCCGCGCGCTTCATGGCCGAGCACGTAAACGAGCTTGATTTCGACGGCAGCGTGCATTTCATCTTCCAGCCTGCCGAGGAGTCGGAGGGAGGGGCGGCGGTGATGATGGCCGACGGCCTGTTCGAGAAGTTTCCGATGGACGCCGTATTTGGCCTGCACAACTGGCCCGGAATCCCGGTTGGCGAAATGGCGGTGATGCCCGGGCCGGTGATGGCCGGGACCTGCGCCTTCGAGATCTGGGTGCGTGGCCACGGTTGCCATGCCGCGATGCCCCATCAAGGGGTCGATACGCTGGTCGTCAGCAGCCAATTGGTGCTGGCCTTGCAGACCGTCGTGGCGCGCAACGTCCACCCTTGCGAGTCGGCCGTGGTCAGCGTCACCCAGATACACGGCGGTGAAGCCTGGAACATCATTCCCGACGACGCCGTCCTGCGCGGCACGATCCGTAGCTTCAACGGGCAAACGCAGGCGCTGGTCGAGAGCGCCGTCGAACGCCTGTGCAGCGGCATTGGCAGCGCTTTCGGTGCGCAGATTTCAGTGCGCTTCGACCATCGCTATCCAGCAACGGTCAATAGCGTGGCAGAAAGCGAGGTCTGTCGTCAGGTGGCGAGGGACGTGCTAGGCGCTGACAAACTGCGCATGGACGAACTGCCGTCGATGGGCGCCGAAGACTTCGCGTACATGCTGGCCGAGAAGCCGGGTTGCTACGCCTGGTTGGGCAACGGTCCGGGTAGCGGCGGCTGTACCCTGCACAATCCCCACTACGACTTCAACGACGAAATCCTGCCGATCGGCATCAGTTACTGGGTGCGCCTGGCAGAGGCCTGGCTCAACGGGAGGCGCGCGGAAGGCCCGGCCTGAGTTGCTGGCCAGCGTTCCGCGAAGGCGCCGGCATGGCTCGCGGAACGTAGTGCGTGGTGCATGACGACAGTGGGCGGTTTTTTGTTACACTCGCACGATAGCAGGGCCGCAGCCCGCCCCGCGACCGACCGCGGCGGTGACGGCGGTTGCGGTACTGCTGCAAAGGCCCGCGAAAAAATGGCGGGGAGTATCCACGTACTTTACGTGGATACTCCCCGAGTTCCGGCCGAAGTCAGAACTCCCAGACCATGAAATGGAGAGCAGCGTGTGTAGCGTGTGTAGCGTAAAGGCGGGGGCTTACAGGCAGCTTACGTGCGTCAGCTCAAGAACCGAGAGCGATGCGCATTCTTCTTGCTGAAGACGACAGAATCATTGCCGATGGCCTTTGCCGCTCGCTGCGCAAGGGAGGCTACGCCGTCGACTGCGCGTACACAGGAATCGACGCCGATACCGCTTTGATGACCAACGTCTACGATCTGGTAATTCTCGACCTGGGTCTGCCAAGGCTGCCCGGCCTGAACGTGCTGCGCCGGTTGCGCGCTCGCAAATCGAGCACTCCGGTATTGATCCTGACTGCGCTCGACGGTATCGACGACCGCGTCAAAGGGCTTGATCTGGGTGCCGACGATTACATGGCCAAGCCTTTCGAGCTGCCTGAACTCGAAGCGCGTGTGCGTGCGCTGAGTCGCCGCTCGTCGGGCACGGCCCGGCTTATCCATTGCGGTTTGCTTACTTTTGACCAGACCGACCGTTGTGCGATGGTCAATGGCGAGATGCTCGACCTTTCGGCTCGTGAGCTCGGCTTGCTGGAGATTCTCCTCTCGCGCGCCAGGCGGCTGGTCAGCAAGGACCAACTGGTCGATCACCTCTGTGGCTGGGGCGAGGAAGTGAGCCATAACGCCATCGAGGTCTATATCCATCGCTTGCGCAAGAAACTCGAAGCGACTGGTGTCAATATCACGACCGTGCGCGGCCTCGGATACTATCTTGAGAAACCTGCGGAAGAAACGAGACCCTGACGTCCAGCGCTCGCTCTTCGGCGAGATCCTGGACTGGATGCTGGCACCCTTACTGTTCGTGTGGCCGATCAGCATCGCATTCACCCACTACTTTGCCAATAGCGTTGCCAGCTTCCCTTACGATCAGTCACTGCGCGAGCATGTAACGGCGATATCGCGCCAGATCACTTTCGACGACGGGCATCCGCAACTGGCGGTGCCGGCTCTGGCGCAGCTTTTTCTGCGTTCCGACGAGATCGACAACGTCTATTTCCATTTGCTCGATGGTGACGGCGAACTGGTCGTCGGTGACCCCGAACTGCCCGTGCCGGTCTTGCCCATCAGCCTGGAGAACAAAGAGCCCGGCGAGGTTCATTTTCGCGATGACGAGTACCGCGGCCAGACGCTGCGCGTCGCCTACATGGTTCTCTTCGCCAGCGCCCAGTCGACGACGCCCCGGGTCTTGATCGAAGTCGGAGAAACGACTGAAAAGCGCTCGCAGTTGGCGAACAAGATCATTGCCAGCGTGATCTTGCCACAGTTCGTGATCATCCCCCTGGCGGTGGTGCTGGTCTGGTTCGGGCTGTCGCAAGGCTTGCGCCCGCTGACCCGACTGCGCAAGCGCATCGAAGCGCGTCGCGAAGCGGATCTCTCGCCGATTTCGCTGAGCCGCGTCCCCGAGGAGCTGCGGCCGCTGACCGAGGCCTTCAATTCGATACTGGCGCGGATGCAGAACAACGTCGACGCACAGCGCCGTTTCATTGCCAACGCCGCGCACCAGATGCGCACGCCGCTTACCGGCTTGAAGACGCAAGCGCAGCTGGCCATGCGCGAGCGTGATCCGGGCGAGCTGCGGCACGCCTTGAGCCAGATTCTCGCTGGCGTTGATCGCGCCTCGCGCCTGGTCGACCAGTTGCTGGCGCTGGAGCGCGCCGAAGCGAGTGGTCACTCGCAGCAGACGCTGCTAGCGCTCGACCTTGAGCCACTGCTGCGCGAAATCGTCGAGACCTGGGTCGTGCAAGCGCTTGAAAAGCACATTGACCTTGGCTACGAGCCGGCCGGTGCCGTGCCCATCGTCGGTAACGCTTTTCTCTTGCGCGAGATGATCAACAATCTGCTCGACAATGCCCTGCGCTATACGCCCGCCGACGGACGCGTCACGGCGCGCGTGTTTGCGCAGGGCGATTTCGCCCTCCTCGAAATCGAAGACAGTGGCAGCGGTATTTCCGACGACGATTCGCTCAAGGTTTTCGACCGCTTTTACCGGGCCGACGGCAGTGATGGCGAAGGAAGCGGCCTGGGCCTGGCTATTGTTCGCGAGATTGCCGAGATCCATCAGGCCGCGGCCAGCCTGCGTCCAAAGACCAGCGGCGCGAGTGGTGAAGCGGTGTGCGGCTGTATTGCCAGGATCGTTTTCCCGTTGCGGCGCTTGCAGCCGTCACGCCTGCCAATTCCGGCAGCCGCCCGCACCGGCTTTGCCTGACCGCCGCCGGTATGGCCCCGCCTTGCCGGATGGTTGCGCCGGCGATCGGCGGTAGTGACGACGTTCCCGATCTGACTCCCACGGACGGCCCACTGGCACTCGCCGACGAGGTGCTGACCAAGCGCATCGCCGAAGGTTTTCAAAGCCCCGGGTCGCCAATGGCGATGCCGCCGCGCGGCGGCAAGCCTGGCTTGAGCGCTGAGGATATCAAGGCGGTCGTGCACTACATGCGTCAGGAATTTGCTGTCCGATGACCCATCACGTACAGCTGGCGGCATGACCAGAGGCGACCAGAAGCTGCCGAAATCTACTTCCACAAGCGAGGGCTGGAAGTGCTGGACACCCTCTCCCTACGCGGCGTCAAATCGGTCGTCAATCCAGCCTCAACATGTTCACGCTGATCGGCCTGGGTGTTGGCTCGGCATATCTCTTCAGCATCGTCGCGGTCCTCTTTCCGGGGCTGTTCCCGGATGGCTTTCGCGACGAGCAGGGGCATGTGGGCGTTTACTTCGAAGCCGGCGCGGTCATCGGCGTCCTGGTTCTGCTCGGGCAGGTGATGGAGCCGGGCGCGCGTGAGTGCACCGGTTCGGCGATCCGCGCCCTGCTCGACCTCGCCGCCAAGACGGCGCGCGTGATCCGTGCCGACGGGCGCGAGGAGGAAATCCCCCTTGAGGACGTCGTCGTCGGCGAGCACCTGCGGGTGCGCCCCGGCGACAAGGTGCCGGTCGATGGCGTCGTGCGCGAAGGTCACTCGTCGATCGACGAGTCGATGATCTCGGGCGAGCCGGTACCGGTGGAAAAGGTCGCCGGAGACACGGTCACCGGGGCGACGATCAACGGCACCGGTTCGTTGATCATTGAAGCGCAGCGGGTCGGCGGCGACACCGTGCTCAGCCAGATCGTCGAAATGGTTGCCAATGCGCAACGCTCGCGGGCGCCGATCCAGAAGCTCGCCGACTCGGTTGCCGGCAAGTTCGTTCCGGCGGTGATCGGCATCGCCATCCTGGCCTTCATCGCCTGGGCGACCTGGGGACCGGCACCGGCGTTTTCCTACGGTCTGGTCGCAGTGGTGGCGGTGCTGATCATCGCCTGCCCTTGTGCGCTCGGCCTGGCGACGCCGATGTCGATCATGACCGCCACCGGGCGCGGCGCGCAGGCCGGCGTGCTGATCAACAACGCCGAAGCGCTGGAGCGCTTCGCCAGGGTCGACACGCTGATCGTCGCCAAGACCGGCACACTGACGGTCGGCAAACCGAAGCTGGTGGCGGTCCTGCCTGCTGCCGGGCACGAGGAGGACGAAGTGCTGCGCCTCGCGGCGAGCCTGGAGCGGGGGTCGGAGCACCCGCTCGCCGAAGCCATCGTCAGGGGAGCCGCGGAACGTGGGGTCGGGTTGGCCAAGGCTGACGAGTTCGAGGCGCTCACCGGCAAAGGTGTGAAGGGCGTCGTCGATGGCCAGGCGGTTGCCCTGGGCAATGCCACACTGCTCACGGAAATGGGCCTTGATGGAGGCAGCTTCGGCGAGGCGGCCAACGCCCGCCGCGACGAGGGTGAGACGGTGATGTTCATCCTGATTGGCGCAGAAATTGCCGGCTTGGCAAGCGTCGCCGACCCGGTAAAGGAGAGCACTCCAGAAGCGCTCAAGGCGCTGCACGCCGAGGGCCTGACGATCATCATGGCCACTGGCGCCGGCGTGGCCATCGCGAGTGCCGGCTTCACGCTGGTGAAAGGTGACCTCAACGGTATCGTGCGCGCCCGCCGTTTGGCCCGAGCCACGATGCGCGACATCAAGCAGAACCTGTTCTTTGCCCTGGTCTACAACGCCGCCGGGGTGCCGGTCGCCGCCGGCATCCTGGTGTCACCGATCCTTGCCGCCGCGGCGATGAGTCTGTCGTCGATCTCGGTGATCAGCAACGCCTTGCGGCTGCGCAGCGTGCGCATCTAGACGGGATCGATTTCGCCATTGCGGTGATTGCACCGCGACACTGGTCGCGACCGCCACCCGGTGGTCAGCCGTTCGCCCTGAACATTCGGCTGTCCCAGATCACCGGTTCGGCGATGGACACAATCAGCTTGTGAAATCGAGGGTGTGCCGGATTGACCATCGCATTGCACTCCAGGCGGGCGACAACGGACGGAACGACAAGGATCAGACTCCGCCCTGACGCAAGCCAGTCGTCGGCGAAGCTACGGGCAACGCTGCTGTTCTCGGCATCCCAGGCAGCCGGCAGGCTGTGCCGATCGTGGCGCTCGACAGACAGCTCGTCCGGCCCTTCGGCGACGACAACGCGCTGGCTACGTGGCACCCGGCCGAGGGTGGTAGGCGCTTGTTCCACACGAAACGACATAGAGCCTACGCCGTCCGCCAAGGACGTGTTGGCTGTGCTCGATGGCGAACAGCATTACAGTAATGTAATCTCGATGTCAGCTTGCTGACCGGGTGACGCAGTCATCATTGGCGGCCTTGATCATCTTGAGTTCAGCGCATGCGCCATCCTTGTGCAGGAAGAAGTCCTCCTTTCCGGATGGAAACTCAGCGCCTTTCGACCCCCGATCATCTACCCACAGGATCCGCCATGAAATCTCTGTTTCCCGTCATTTCCCTGCTTACCATGGCCCTTGCCAACCCGGTGTTTGCCGCCGCCGAGCACGATTCCCATCATCCGGCGGGCAGCGGCGCCGCTAGCGACAAGGCAGCAGCTTCCGCAGGCACCGTGAAGAAAGTGGACAAGGCGGCCGGCAAGATCACCATCAAGCATGGCCCGCTGGCCAATCTCGGGATGCCGCCGATGACCATGGCTTTCCGTGTCAGTGACCCGGCGATGCTCGATCAGGTCAAGGCAGGCGAAAAGGTAAGCTTCACCGCGGAAAATGTCGGCGATGCCTTGACGGTCACCGCACTCGAGCCTGCGAAGTAGTTTCCTTTCTCGCCTACGGGAGCAGCGCGCTTCGTGAGTCGCGTACGCGACTTTCACATTAACGGTCATGACACGTGGAGACACCCCAAATCATGAAAGTCATGACCGTTACCCTCTTCCCCTGACCCTTCTCCCGCAAGGGGAGACGGGAGTTTCGTGAGTCGCGTACGCGACTTTCACATTAACCGGATTCCCGACAGATGATGCTTTCCACGCCAAGCGCGCTCACGGCACGCCTTGCTGCGGCCGGCTGTGTGCTGCTTGCGCTCGTGCTAGCGAACGCGCCGGCTTACGCGCAGGGCCCACTCGCCCCGCCGCTGGGTGCTTCGCTCAGCGGCTTGCTGAGCTACGCCCGCGAGCACAATCCCGAGCTGAGTGTCCGCAAATTCGAGGCGGAAGCGGCACGGGAACGGGTCGAGCCGGCTGCGGCGCTGCCCGATCCGCGTTTCGAGCTCGAACTGATGGACTTCACCAATACCGTGAATTCCGAACGCGCGCCCTCGCTGCTGCCGGGGCAGGTGGGCAATACCCGCTACCGGGTCGTCCAGCCGCTGCCGTTCTGGGGCAAGCGCGAGCTGCGCGGTGAAGTCGCCGAGGCGCTCGCCGAGCAGGTCGAGACCCTGCAGGACGGCACCGTGCTGGAGGTCGAGAACCGCATCAAGACCGCCTACGCCAGGCAGTTCCAGGCCTCCGGCCAGATCCGCATCCTTCGTGAGACCCTGTCGCTGCTCGACGCTATCGAGCAGCTGGTGCTGACCCGCTACGGCGTCGGTCTGGTACCGCAGCAGGACGCCCTGCGGGCCCAGAGCGAACTGACCAGCGTCAAGATCGATCTCGTCGAAGCCGAACGTCGCAAGCGCGACAATGCCGCCAAGCTCAATGCCCTGTTGGCGCGCGATGGCGATGCCCCGCTGGCCGAGCCCGCGCAACTGCCGCCAGCCCCCGCCAGAATTTCCTACCAGAGCCTGCTCGAACAGATCCGCACGCGCTCGCCAGAGGTCTCACGCGAACGTTTCGGCGTCGTTGCTGCACAAAAAAGTCGCGAGCTGACCTGGTTGAACCGCTATCCGGACTTCGCCGTCGGCCTGACCAATAACCGCCCCTACAACGCGTCGGACAACTGGGAAGTGATGGTCGGCGTGACCATTCCGCTGCAACAGTCGTCCCGGCGCGCCCAGGAGCGCGAGGCAGAACGCCGCCTGGACGCCGCGCAGACGCGTGTGCTGGCCGCTGAAACGCGCCTCGCCGGCCGGCTTGGCGAAACGCTTGCCGCTTTCGAGGCCAGCCGCGACAAGGCGCGCCTGCTGAAAAACACCTTGCTGCCGCAGGCCAGCGCCACTTTCGACGCGGCACAGTCCGGTTACGAAAGCGGCCGCGTCAACTTCAACACCCTGATCGACGCCGAGCGGCAGATCCTGCGCGCTCGCCTAGCCTTGCTCGACGCCGACGTGGAAACCGCCGTTCGCCTCGCCGAACTCGAATTGCTGACCGGAGAAGCGCTGTGAACCGCAGTCTCAAATTTACCCTGGCAGTCGCCGTGATCGCCACCATCGCCGCCGCCCTTGGAGCCGGCTACTGGTTCGGCAGGCAGCAGCCGGCCGCTGCGTCGACCATGGCAATGGCCGACGCAGCCAGCGGCGATACCGCCGCCTCTCCCTCACCAGCCGGCAAGAACGAACGCAAGCTCCTCTACTACCGCAATCCGATGGGCCTGCCCGATACCTCGCCCGAGCCGAAGAAAGACTCGATGGGCATGGACTACATCGCAGTTTACGAAGACGACGCACCCGACGACAGCGGCGCCGTCAAGGTCAGCCCGGCGCGTATCCAGACGCTCGGCGTCAAGACCGCCCGTGCCGAGGAACGCACCCTGGACGCGGCCTTGCGCACCGTCGGCCGGGTAGAGGTCGACGAGCGCCGGATTCACGACGTTGCGCCACGCTTCGAAGGCTGGATCGAACGGCTGCAGGTGAGCGCTACCGGTGATCCGGTGAGCAAGGGACAGGCACTGTTCTCGGTCTATAGCCCGGAGCTGGTCTCCGCCCAGAAGGAATTGCGCATCGCCGAGACGCTCGAGCAGAGCGCCGGCAATGCCGATCCGGTAGCCCGCGAGGGCGCCCGCCGCCTTGCCGAAGCCGCTCGCGAACGGCTGCGCAACTGGAAGGTTGCGGGCGCGGCCGGTTCGCAGAACGCGCTGGTCACCTTCTCCTCGCCGGCCACCGGCGTGGTACTCGAAAAGAAGGCCATCGAAGGGATGCGTTTCATGGCCGGAACGGTCATCTATCGTATCGCCGACCTGTCCACCGTCTGGGTGATCGCCGATGTCTACGAACAGGATCTGGCCCGGGTCAAGCTCGGCGAAAGCGCGCAGGTGATCATCGACGCCTTTCCGGGACATCCCTTCGAAGCCAAAGTCACCTACCTCTATCCGACGCTCAACGCCGCGACACGCACCACTCCGGTCAGGCTCGAACTAAAAAACCACGACGGGATGCTGCGTCCGGGCATGTTCGCGCACGTCGAGATCGCCACCGCGGGTAAGGCTGCACGCCTGACCGTGCCGCCATCGGCAGTGATCGACACCGGCGACCGCCAGGTGGTCCTGCTCGTGCTGGGCGAGGGCAAATACAAACCGCAGGCCGTGAAGATCGGTCTGCGCGGACGCGAGGCGGTCGAGATTCTCGAAGGCATTCAGGTCGGCGACGAAGTAGTCACCGCGGCCAACTTCCTGATCGACGCGGAAAGCAACCTCAAGGCGGCCTTGTCGACCTTCACCGCACCACAGTCGGCAGAATCGGCCAAAGCGGTGGCGAAACTGTACCAGGCGCAGGGCTCGATTGATTCACTGGACATCGCGTCGAACACCGCGTCGGTTACGCACGAGCCGATTCCAGCACTGCAGTGGCCGGCGATGACCATGGAGTTCGGGCTGGCGAGTCCCGAGGTCGCCAAAGGGGTGCCACCCGGCGCGCCGATGCACTTCGAGTTCGAGGACCGGGGCGACGGCGAGTTCGTGATCACCCGCATCGAGAAGGCCACCGCCAAGCACGAGGGCCACTGAGATGCTCGATCGGCTGATTGAATGGTCGGCGCGCAACGTCTTCCTGGTGTTGCTGGCCACCCTGGCGGTGGTCGCCGGCGGCATCTATGCGGTCAAGAAAACGCCGCTCGACGCCTTGCCGGATCTTTCCGACGTGCAGGTGATCGTGTTCACCCCCTACGCCGGGCAGGCGCCGAAGGTCGTCGAGGATCAGGTGACCTATCCGCTGACCACGGCCATGCTGGCGGTGCCGAAAGCCAAGGTGGTGCGCGGCTTCTCGATGTTCGGCGCCTCCTACGTCTATGTGATCTTCGAAGACGGCACCGACATCTACTGGGCGCGCTCGCGGGTACTGGAATATCTGAGTTCCGTACAGGGCAACCTGCCGCAAGGCGTTGCGCCGCAGATCGGGCCCGACGCCACCGGCGTCGGCTGGGTCTTCCAGTACGCGCTGACCGGCAAGGATCAGTCGCTGGCCGACCTGCGCAGCGTCCAGGACTGGTACGTCCGCTACCAGCTGACCAAGGCCGGTGGCGTCGCCGAAGTGGCCAGCGTCGGTGGCTTCGTCAAGGAATATCAGGTCATCGTCGACCCGCACCGGCTGGCCAGCTATGGCGTTTCGCTGGCACGTCTGTCGCAGGTGATTCGCGAATCGAACCGCGACGTCGGCGGTCGCGTCGTCGAGCTGGCCGAGAAGGAATACATGGTGCGCGGGCTCGGCTACCTCAAGGGGGTCGCCGACATCGAGACGCTGGTGCTGAAGAGTGACGGCGGCACACCGGTGCTGGTGCGCGATGTCGCCCGCGTCGAGATCGTCCCGGCCGGGCGGCGCGGGATCACCGAACTCAACGGCGAGGGCGAGGTGGTCTCGGGGATCGTCATGGCCCGCTTCGGCCAGAACGCGCTCGACGTGATCGCCAACGTCAAGGCCAAGATCGAGGAGTTGCTGCCGGGCCTGCCGGAGGGAACCGAGATCGTTCCCGTCTATGACCGTTCGAAACTGATCGAACGCGCCATCGACAACCTGAAATGGACCTTGCTCGAAGAAAGCCTGATCGTTGGTGCCGTCTGCGTGATCTTCCTGATGCACGTGCGCAGCGCGCTGGTGGCCATTCTGACTCTGCCGATCGGCATCCTGATTGCCTTCATCGCCATGCGTACGACGGGCATGGGTTCGAACATCATGAGTCTGGGCGGTATCGCGATCGCCATCGGGGCGATGGTGGACGCGGCGATTGTGATGATCGAGAACGCCCACAAGCGACTCGAACACCTGCCGCCGCACGCGACCAAACATGATCGCGCGGCGACCATGATTCGCGCCTGCAAGGAAGTCGGGCCGGCGCTCTTCTACTCCTTGCTGATCATCACTGTCTCCTTCCTGCCGGTGTTCACCCTCGAAGGCCAGGAGGGGCGGCTGTTCAGTCCCTTGGCCTTTACCAAGACCTTCGCCATGGCCGGCGCCGCGATCCTGTCGGTGACGCTGGTGCCGGTGCTGATGATGTTCTTCATTCGCGGGCGGATCATGCCCGAGCAGAAGAACCCGGTGAACCGCTTCCTGATCTGGGTCTACCGGCCGATCATCCAGGCGGTGATGCGCCACAAGATCGTCACCCTGCTGCTCGCGGGCGTGGTCATGGCAGTCACCGTGTTTCCGGCCAGTCGCATCGGTTCGGAGTTCATGCCGACGCTCAACGAAGGCTCGCTGTTCTATATGCCGGCGTCGCTGCCGGGGATGTCGGTGACCGAAGCCGCGCGCCTGCTGCAGACCACCAACCGCATCATCAAGACTTTCCCCGAGGTCGAGTCGGTCTATGGCAAGGCCGGCCGTGCCGCCAGCGCCACCGACCCGGCACCGATGGAGATGTTCGAGACGGTGATCAACCTCAAGCCCGAAAAGGAATGGCGGGCGGGTATGAACGTCGACAAGCTGATTGCCGAAATGGACGCCGCGCTCAAGTTCCCTGGCCTGGCCAATTCCTGGACGATGCCGATCAAGGCGCGTATCGACATGCTGTCGACCGGCATCCGCACGCCGGTCGGCGTGAAAGTCTTCGGCAAGGAGCTGGCGGTGATCGAAAAAGTCGCCCGCGAGATCGAGCAGGCGGTGAAGGACGTTCCCGGCACCTCGAGCGCCTACGCCGAGCGGGTTACCGGCGGCTATTACCTTGACATCACGCCGAAGCGCGAGCAACTGGCGCGCTACGGAATCACCGTCGGCGATTTCCAGCAGGTGATCAGCAGTGCGCTCGGCGGCGCCGTGGTCACCACCGCTGTCGAAGGCCTCGAGCGCTATAACGTCACCGTGCGCTATCCGCGTGCGCTACGCGACGATCCGCAGCGCATCGCCAACGAGGTCTTCGTCCCAGGCAACGCCGGGATGATCCCGCTCGGCCAACTGGCGAGCATCGAACTGCGTAACGGCCCGCCGGGCATCAAGACCGAGAATGCGCTGCTCGCCGCCTACGTCTTCGTCGATATCCGCGATCGCGACGTCGGTTCCTACGTCAAGGATGCCCAGAAAGCCGTCGCCGACAAGGTCACTTTCCCGCCCGGCTATTACGCCACCTGGTCGGGGCAGTTTGAGTACATGGAGCGCGCCAAGTCCAAGCTCGCCCTCGTCGTACCGTTGACCCTGGCGATCATCTTCGTGCTGCTGTACCTCAATTTCCGGCGCCTGACCGAGACGCTGATCGTCATGCTCTCCGTTCCGTTCGCGCTGGTTGGCGGTATCTGGCTGATGTGGTGGCTGGGCTACAACATGAGCGTCGCGGTGGCCGTCGGCTTCATCGCCCTGGCCGGCGTTGCCGCCGAAACCGGCGTGGTGATGCTCATCTACCTCGATCAGTCGTGGCAGGAAATCACCGCCAGGCGTCGCGCCGAAGGCGTTGATCCGACAGCCGCCGACCTCTACCACGCGATCATGGAAGGCGCCGTCGAACGCGTGCGCCCGAAGATGATGACCGTGGTGGCGATCATGGCCGGTCTGCTGCCGATCATGTGGTCGACCGGTACCGGTTCGGAAGTGATGAGCCGCATCGCCGCACCGATGGTCGGCGGCATGGTTTCGTCCACCGTGCTGACCCTGTGCGTCATCCCGGCGCTGTATGCGCTGGTCAAGCTGTGGCAGTTGCGCCGCGAGCTGGCCAGGCCGACAGTGCTGCCTTTGAGCGAAAGCTGATCAGCGGGGCCGCCGGCTCCGACCAGGACAACTGCGATCGCCGCGCTGGCGAGCGACCACGCTTGCCCGAAGAGGGCTGACATACCAGGGAAATCGATAGCCTCTGGATGGGTCAACGAAAGCCATACCGTTTTCTCCAGGCGCCCGCCTCGAAGGCACCCTCGATGACGAAGCAGTGGAAGTGCTGATGCGGATTGAGCAGCGTGCCAAAGCGGGGTGGATGAAGGGCACCCCGCCGATCCGGGAATAAGGGCCTGGCGAACCGGCCAAGGACGCCCTCCTGCTCTGGGTGACGAAAAGACAAAATCCTGGCGCCCGAGCAAGATGCGGGCGCCAGGATTTCCTGGTTTTCGTCAGGGCAGCGTCACGCGACACAGCTTGTCGCAGACGGTCGGGTGTGACGGCCTGAGCTTGTCGAAGGCCGGCTTAACCCGAGCTGCGACTGTTTTGAGGAAGCTAGCGATTGCCGCTCAGGTGCGCTTGCGGCGACCGAAGCCCAGACCTGCGAGGCCGAGACCAAAGAGGGCGAGGGTGGCAGGCTCCGGGATCGGTTCGGGCCGCGAAGCACCGAAGGTCACGTTGTCGTAACCCACCTGGTTAACCGTGCCGCCGAAATCGATCGACTTGGCGGTACCGGCAAAGGCGAGGCCGCCGATCGCCCAATTGCTGAAGCTGCCACTCGGATCACCGGGACCAGCGCCGAGTGCGGCGAGGTTGATCGTGCCGAGGAGGTTCCCGGTTGCATTCAGGTCGTCATAGACGTCGACGTCGCCGCCGAACGCCACGGTGGTGTACCAAAACGAGAAACCGGTCGTGAATCCCGGTGCGTAGTTCAGAACCGCGGAGCCGGTCAGGAAGAACATGATGGTGTCCGGGGTGGGTTCGTTGCCAAAGTTGCCGGTGCCACCGGCGTCCGCATCGATGATGCCGAGCGTGTTGCTGCCGAAAGCGACGCCGTAGTTGGTGCCCGAATTGCCGAGGCTGTCGGTGCCGCCGTTGTAGAAGTTGTCGATCGAAGCCTGATCGCCGATGCCCTCGAAATCCAGGGTGATGACGACAGCGGCGGCGGAGGCGCTGTAGACCAGGCCGGCGGTGAGCAGAGCGGTGCAGAGACGATTCATTTTCATGACGAGTTTCCTTCTATGGTTTGTGGTATTGATCACCGGCGGTAGCGGAGTGGCAGTCGCCGCGCCCCTTCGTTGCCTACCGGAAAAGTAGGTGGAGAAACCCTCTTTCTCTTACCCTGGCCTTAACAAAGCAGGATATGTGCCAGGAACTGCGCGACCTGGATCGGCGCCTTGACTTAATGTCTTTTATTCGCCAAACAGCCTGTTTACTCAACAAAAATTTGTGGGTCAGCGAGAGTTTTCTGACACCAGGTGTAAATAATTCCGACAGCCAAGCATTGGGCGCGTCGGCGGCTGACCAATCGTCACCGGGATACTTGCGATGGGAGAGACAGGCAATCCGACGCGCCTTCAGGCGTTTGAACAACTTCGGACTATAGCCGTCGCGATCGAAGACCAGGGTGAAGCGATGGCGCAACGGTTCGGCTGCCAGCACTTCGGCGTTCGGCTGACCCGGGATGTCCCGTTCCAGACGGAGCAGAGTCTCGCCCTCGAGGACCTTGATCAGGCCGCGATCAACGACTTGCGTGACCCGAAAGAAGGGTTGTCCGTTGATCGCGTTGACCCAGTAATCGGCGGTCGCCCGCTGGCACAGCCGCTGCCGCGCGATGTGGTGGCGCGGCAGCTTGGTCTGCTCGCCGTAATACACCCGCACATGCGCGTCGACGCAAGGGATGCCTGCTTCTGTCGGCGCCGCCGCCATCCAGCGCCGACACACAAATCGGCAGCCCATTTTTCGGCCTGATCACCCTGACTAAGGAGCTGAATTTTCTCGCGCTGGGCACAATGACCGCGGATGGCCCTAAGGTCGACATCATCGGCAAGCGCCCCCTGTCGAGCGAGTCCTCAGACCAGCTTGCACAGGTAGGCTGGCGCGAAGTCCAGGACGAAGTCCCAGAAAGCGGCCAGCGCTGGCGTCAGGTGTTTGCTCTTGTGGCGGACGATGTGCCAGCGGCGCATTACCGGTGTGCCTTCGACTTTCAGAATGCTCAGACGCCCGGCGCTGAGTTCGAGTCCGAGCGTGTGCTGGGAAAGGAAGCTGATCCCCAATCCGGCAACGACCGCCTGCTTGATGGCTTCATTGCTGCCCATCTCCATGCCGATCCGTGGCTTGAGCGAACGTTCCTTAAAGAACTCTTCCATCGCCGAACGCGTGCCTGATCCAGCCTCACGAACGATCAGCATTTCGCTGACCAGGTCTTCGACGGTGACGTTTGGCCGCTGGGCCAATGGATGGTCGACACTGGCAACAATCACCAGCGGGTGCGGGGCAAAGGCCACCGCCGTGGCGTCAAGGGCCGGTGGTGGCCGGCCCATGATTGCCAGGTCCACCTCGTTGCTGGCCAGCAGGCGATACACCGTGTCGCGGTTGTCGATCAGCAGGCGAATACGTACGTCGCCGTGCGTCTTGCGAAACTCCGCCAGCAAACCGGGCGCGAAATATTCGGCCGTACTGACAACGGCGACGGCGATGCGTCCGCCTTTCAGCCCCTTCAGCGCCAGCAGCGCCTCATTGGCGTCTTTCAGCGACTGCAGGATCTGGCGTGCGTGTTCGAGCAGGGTTTCGCCTGCTTCGGTAAGAAAGACGCGTTTGCCGATTCGTTCGAAGAGCAGCGTCCCGCAGACCTCCTCCAGTTGCTTGATCTGCAGCGAGACGGCGGCATGCGTCAGATGCAGGCTCTCGGCAGCGCGCGCAAACGAAAGATGGCTGGCGGCGATCGAGAAGATCTGCAACTGACGGATTGTGGCGTTTCTCATGGGTTAGTATATGTTTATCAAATTAGACAGTAGCTTTAACTAGAGTTTTTCTATCAGGCGGCTAGAATCAGGTGCCTTCCTGACCGGCGAGCAAAATTTTCATCTTCCGGAGTGCTGCCATGCTATGCGGACGGACCAACGTCAACAAGTTCCTGATCGAAGAGCAGCGTCGCAATCCGGCGCTGATCGGCGATTTCTCGATGCTCATGAGCGACATCGTGCGTTCCTGCAAGGCCATTGCGCAGGGCGTTTCGCGTGGTTCGCTGGCCAACCTGCTTGGCGATGCGGGCAGCGAAAACATCCAGGGTGAAGGGCAGAAGAAACTTGACGTACTGGCCAACCAGGCCTTCCTGCGCCATTGCGAGTGGGGTGGCCACCTGGCGGCGATGGCTTCCGAGGAGATGGAGGACATCTTTCCGATTCCCTCCGAAAACCAGCGCGGCCAGTATCTGCTGGTTTTCGACCCGCTCGATGGCTCTTCGAACATCGACGTCAACCTGTCGGTCGGCAGCATCTTTTCAGTGTTGCGCTGCCCCGAGAATTGTAGTGGCGGCGCGCCGACTGCAGTTGATTTTCTGCAGCCTGGCTCGCAGCAGGTTGCCGCCGGCTACGCGCTCTACGGGCCATCGACGATGCTCGTACTGAGCGTCGGCAACGGTACGCACGGCTTCACGCTGGATCGCAACATCGGCGAATTCCTGCTCACCCACCCGAATCTGTTGATCCCTCCGGAAACTCACGAGTTCGCGATCAACGCTTCCAACGAGCGCTTCTGGGAGTCTCCTGTGCAGCGCTACGTCAGTGAGTGCCTGGCTGGCCAGAGCGGTGTTCGCGGCAAGGACTTCAATATGCGCTGGGTGGCGTCAATGGTCGCTGAAGTTCATCGCATCCTGATGCGTGGCGGCGTTTTCCTATACCCCCGCGATAGCAAGGATTTGTCCAGGCCGGGCCGACTACGCCTGATGTACGAAGCCAACCCGATGGCGATGATCGTTGCCCAGGCGGGCGGCCTGGCGTCAACCGGCAGCGAGCGAATCCTTGACGTGCAACCGGCTGGTCTGCACGAGCGAGTGCCGGTCATTCTCGGTTCGCGCGACGAGGTCGAGCGCATCGAACGCTACCACCGCGAGCACGATACGGGAGAAGACCAGCCCTTCAGATCGCCACTGTTCTCGACGCGTACCCTCTTTCGGGACGATTGAGCCGCACAGCGGACCATCCATTACTTAATTTGAGGAGGCATGCCCAATGTCGATCAAGAATCCCGTCATCGCGATTACCGGTTCTTCGGGCGCCGGCACTACTTCGGTGACGAAGGCCTTCCAGCATATTTTTCGACGCGAGCAAGTCAACGCGGCGATCATCGAGGGTGACAGCTTTCATCGTTACGACCGTCTCGCAATGCGCGCGCAGATGGCCGAGCGAGCGCTCGCCGGTGACCACCATTTCAGTCACTTCGGACCGGAAGCCAATCTGCTCGCAGAGCTCGAAAACTTGTTCCGCCAATACGGTGAGAGCGGCAGCGGCACGAGCCGCCACTATGTGCACGATGAAGGCGAAGCCGAGCGCTATGGTGCGCCGCCGGGAAGTTTTACCGAGTGGAGCGAACTGCCGGCGGGCACCGATCTGCTGTTCTACGAAGGTCTGCATGGCGCCGCCAGGACCGACACGGTCGACGTCGGGCGGCATGTCGACCTGTGCGTCGGAGTGGTTCCGATCATCAACCTGGAGTGGATCCAGAAGCTGCATCGCGACAAGGGGCAGCGGGGCTATTCGACCGAGGCGGTGATGGATACCATCCTGCGCCGGATGCCCGACTACATCAATTACATCTGCCCGCAGTTTTCCACGACGCACGTCAATTTCCAGCGCGTGCCGACGGTCGATACCTCGAATCCCTTCACTGCTCAGGATATTCCACTGGCCGACGAGAGCATGCTGGTGATCCGCTTTGCCAGCCCCCATGGCATTGATTTCCCTTATCTGCTGAGTATGCTGCATGATTCGTTCATGTCGCGCCCGAACATCATTGTCTGCCCGGGCGGCAAGATGGGGCTGGCGATGCAGATCATTTTCACGCCGATGATCATGCAGTTGATGGACAAGAAGCGCCGTGTGCGCCAAAAATGAGCGCAGGAAAGGTGTGTCTTCCGGTTTGCTTGCCGGCATGGTTTGACGGGCAGGGAGCATGTTTACAATCGGGGCGGCACAAGAAAAAAGCCGGCAATGCCGGCTTTGCTTAGTGCTTAGCGGGAAAGTCGCCTTCGCGACTCAGGTGATGGCCACCAGCGGCGCTAGATTGGCGCGCATTTTCTGCATCGCCTTGACTTCGATTTGGCGAATCCGTTCTGCGGAAACCGAGAACTCGCCTGCGAGATCGTGCAAGGTTGCCGGGTTTTCTTCCGTCAGCCAACGCGCTTCGACGATCCTGCGGCTGCGTGGGTCGAGACTGCCCAGGGCATTCTGGAGGCCGTCGCTGTACAGTCGCTCGCGGGCGCGGCCTTCGAGAATATGTACCGGTTCGCTGGAGTTGTCGGCCAGATACGCCGCGGGAACAAAGGCCTCGTCATCGTCAGCCTGCGCGTCAAAGGCCGTGTCGTGACCCGACAGGCGAGTGTCCATTTCCATGACCTCGTCGGCTTTGACGTTCAGGCGCTGGGCGATATCGGCGACCTGAGCCGGGCCGAGCGTGTCACGGTTGGCTTTCATGCTGCGCAGGTTGAAAAACAGTTTGCGCTGCGCCTTGGTCGTTGCCAGCTTCACCATCCGCCAGTTCCTGAGGACGTACTCATGAATCTCGGCCTTGATCCAGTGGATGGCAAAGGAAACCAGCCGAACGCCGCGCTCGGGATCAAAGCGCTTGACGGCTTTCATCAGCCCGATATTGCCCTCCTGGATCAAATCCGCATGCGGCAGGCCATAACCCAGGTAGCCGCGAGAAACGGAAATCACCAGACGAAGGTGTGAAAGAATCAACTGGCGCGCAGCGCCGAGATCGCCTTCGTCGCGGAAGCGTGTCGCCAGACCGAACTCCTGCTCCTCGGTCAGCATGGGAAACTGTCTGGCCGCCTGGATATACGCGTCAATGCTGCCGACGGCGGAGATCGTGGGTAAAGCCAACGCTTGTGTCATTTGGATGGACTCCTCCTTGCTGTTTACTTTCTAACAATTGTATTTTAGCACTCGCGGCTTGAGAGTGCTAAAAGCAGAGAAAGTTCGTCCGGATGATGAGCCGCAGAGCCGCGGAGCATTGATGGCTTCACCGTCCGTGATGCTGCTGCTGCGATAGCCGTGCTTGCTGCCCCGTTCGCTCTCCAGGAGCGGCCGCGACGGCAAAGTGGCGATTGCCTAGCGTACGCCGTCGTCGCTTTTCGCGCCCTATCGGAGTGCCGAGTGGGACGTGTTGGCTCGGGAGCTGGATCCGGTGCTTGCGCGCATCGTCCGCGCGGCAGTCGGAAAATGGGCAGAAAAATTCGCCGTTCGCCATCCTTTCGCCTGGCGTGCTGCCCAGCGCCAGGATAGACTACGGCTGCCCGGGATCTTGGCGCTTGGGCACGGCAAGGCGTGTCGCTTTGCCGCGGCGCCCATGAGAGTGAAACTGGAGAGCAAGGAAGGCCATGTCGAAGGTCCCTGAAAAGCCGCTGGCGAGCACCTGCCCAGCTTGCGGCATGTCCTTCGTCTGCGCTGTGGCGGCTGGTCTTGCCACTTGCTGGTGCATGGAGAAAGCCGACACAGCGCCGCTTTCCTTCGCGCCGGAGGTGGGTGGCAGTTGCTATTGCCCGGGCTGCCTGGCGCAGCGCGTCAGCGCTTCGCCAGGGAAGCCCTCTCCGGGAGCATGAGCAGCGCGTCGCGGTTGCTCCAGGAGAAGCATTTTGCGGCAGCCTCTCGCCAGGGCAGCCAGCAGTAGTCGAGATGCTCGCCGGGAGCGAGGCTGACCGCTTGCACGGCCGCTACCTGCAGCGAGAAGACATGCTCGGTGTTGTACAGTACGCCCGGTGCGTAACGATGCCGCCACTCGGCAAAAATCTCGTAGCGATTGCTCACCTGCCAGTCCTGCAGCTCGCCTGGAGAGGTGCGGATGCCGGTCTCTTCGGCAAGTTCACGCCGTGCCGTGTCGAGCAGCGCCTCGCCCGCTTCCTGGCTGCCGGTGACTGACTGCCAGTAGCCGGCATGCGCAGCACGTTCAAGCAGCAGCACCTGCAGTTGCGGGGTATGGACCACGACCAGGACCGATATCGGTTGCTTGTAGGCAGTCATTCCAGGGTCGGAAGAGTCGCCAGGCCGTCGGTCTGGCAGTCGTAGACAACCCACATCGGGACGTCTTGCGCACGCCATGCATCAATCACGGCGGCAAAGACGTCGTTGAGCGTCCGGAAAGCGTCTGCGTTCGCGAACTGCAGGGTGTCAGCTCGCGACAGGATCAATAGATAGCCGGGTTCTTCGCGCCAGGAGATATCGCTCAGGCAATCTTTCAGAGCGTCGAAGTTGCTGCCGTACCATTCGGGGAAGCCGAACTGGCGGCCGAGCTGGGTAAGTACCGCCTCGATCCGGTCGCAGTCGCCGAGATCGGCCTCGAAACAGGCAAAGCCGGCTGCCTCGGCCGCGTCTCTGAGGGCCAGACGATCGCCATGCGGCAGAGCGTAGATGCCGGCCTGGCGTGCATCCTCCAACAGCGCTTGCAGATTCTTCTGAGTCATGGCAGATGGTGGCTATTGGTAACTATTCGCGGATTCGGCGGAAGCTGCGGTAGTGATCGCCGGTGTAGTAGTACTCGCCGGAGGTGGCGACATCACCACCGCTGCCCGCTCCGGCGACAATGCGTCGCGGTCCGCGGTCGCGGCGACCCGGAGTCGGTACCGTGTATTCCCGATAGTAAGCGCGTGGCTGCAAGGGGAGGCGCTTCTCGAAATTGCCGAAGACGCTGCCGTCCTTGGGTACATACGGGAAGGGTCCGCCTTGCTTGATCAATTGCAGGGTTTGCCGCGCTTCGGCAGGCAGCTCGGCCAGTGCGACGCTGTTGAGGGGCACGCTTTCGCGTGCCGTGGCAGTGCTCGCGCCCAAGAGGCCGAGCACTGCCAGCAGCGCGAGCAGCGCCACCGTACCCAGTAGCAGCCGAAAAGAAGCGGTGGCGCGTAGCACGGCTGCTAGCCCTTGCCGACCTCGACCTGCGTTTCGACTTTCTGGCGCAGGCGGATATGCAGTTCGCGCAGCTGTTTCTCGTCGACGCTGTTTGGCGCGTCGGTGAGCAGACACTGCGCGCGCTGGGTTTTCGGAAAAGCGATCACGTCGCGGATCGACTCGGCGCCGGCCATCATGGCGACGATGCGATCGAGGCCGAAGGCCAGGCCACCGTGCGGTGGCGCACCGTACTTGAGTGCATCGAGCAGGAAGCCAAACTTGAGTTGCGCTTCCTCGTCGCTAATACCGAGCACCTTGAAGACTCTCTCCTGCACCTCGGCCTGGTGGATACGCACCGAGCCGCCACCCAGTTCCGAACCGTTCAGTGCCAGGTCGTAAGCTTTCGCCAGGCAGTTGCCCGGGTCGCTCTGCAGGCGGTCGAGGTGGCCGTCTTTGGGGCTGGTGAAGGGGTGGTGGCAGGCGCTCCAGCGTCGTTCGGCTTCGTCGAAGTCGAACATCGGGAAGTCCACGATCCACACCGGCTCCCAGGGGTTAGGGTTCAGGAAGCCCTTTTCGTGACCGATCTTGACGCGCAGTGCGCCCAGCGCGTCATTGACGACCTTGCTCTTGTCGGCGCCGAAGAAAATCAGATCGCCGGACTGTGCGCCGGTGCGCTCAACGATGGTCTGCAGCGCAACGGCATGCAGATTCTTGACGATCGGCGATTGCAGCCCGGTCTCGTTGAGCTGCGTGACATCATTTACCTTGATGTAGGCCAGGCCGCGAGCACCGTAGATACCGACGAACTGGGTATAGGCGTCGATCTCGCCACGTGTCAGCGTGGCACCACCAGGAACACGCAAGGCGGCAATGCGCCCGCCCGCGCTGTTGGCGACGCCGGCAAAGACCTTGAAGGAAACGTCCTTGAGCGCGTCGGTGACTTCGACGAGTTCGAGAGTGACGCGCAGATCCGGCTTGTCCGAACCGTAACGATTCATCGCCTCGCCGTAGCTCAGGCGGGGAAAGGGGTTGGGCAACTCGACGGCCAGCACTTCGCGGAATACCGCCCGGATCAGCTTCTCCATGAGCGCGACAATTTCGTCCTCGGCCATGAACGATGTCTCGATATCGATCTGCGTGAACTCCGGCTGCCGGTCGGCGCGCAAGTCCTCGTCGCGAAAGCACTTGACGATCTGGTAATAGCGGTCGAAGCCGGCGACCATCAGCAGTTGCTTGAACAGTTGTGGCGATTGTGGCAGGGCGAAGAACTGCCCCGGATGAACGCGTGACGGTACCAGATAGTCGCGCGCTCCTTCCGGGGTGCTCTTGGTGAGCATCGGCGTTTCGATGTCCATGAAGCCGGCGTCGTCGAGGAAGCGGCGAAAGGCGCGCGCCGTTTGGTAGCGCAAGCGCATGTTCTTCTGCATCTGCGGACGGCGCAGGTCGATTACCCGGTGCTGCAGGCGGATACTTTCCGACAGGTTCTCTTCGTCAAGCTGAAACGGCGGCGTCGCCGAAGCGTTGAGAATCTCCATCTTATGACAGAGAATCTCGACTTCACCACTGGCGATGTTGGCGTTCACCGTTCCTTCGGGACGGGCGCGAACCTTGCCCGTAATGCGCAGGCAGAACTCGTTGCGCACCCCTTCGGCGGTCGCGAACATTTCCGGGCGATCCGGGTCGCAGACGATCTGAGCCAGGCCCTCGCGGTCGCGCAGGTCGACAAAGATGACGCCGCCGTGGTCTCGCCGCCGATGCGCCCAGCCGCAAAGCCTCACTTCCTGGCCGATGAGCTGTGAATTGACTTGTCCGCAGTAATGGGTTCGCATGCTGTTTCCGGGTTGCTGATATCAGGTTATGGTGGGGTCGATGGGCGGCGCGACGGCGGCCGCCGATGGTTTCGAAGCTGCCGATTTTTTCGAGTGCGTGGACGGTGGCGCGACGACGCCCATGGAAATGACGTACTTCAGCGCCGTATCGACGCTCATCTCCAGTTCGATGACGTCTGTTCTCGGCAGCATCAGGAAGAAGCCGGAGGTCGGGTTGGGGGTCGTCGGCACGTACACGCTGACAAAGTCACCGTCGAGGTGGCGAAGCAGATCAGCGCCCGGTCTGCCCGTCAGGAAGGCGATCGTCCAGGCTCCGCGACGCGGGTACTCGACCAGCAGCGCTTTGCGAAAAGCGTTTCCGGATGACGAGAATAGGGTGTCGGAAACCTGCTTGACGCTGTTGTAGATCGAATTGACGACCGGAATGCGCGCCAGCAGATGTTCCCACCAGCGCACCAGCTGTTGGCCGATGAAGTTGGCGGCCAGCAAGCCGGTGGTGATGATGATCAGCAGGGTCAGTATCGCGCCGGCACCCGGGATGTCGAAGCCGAGCAGAGTGCGCGGCTGGATCGCCGTCGGCAGCAGGCGCATCGATTGGTCCATGGTGCCGACGATCAGCACCAACACCCAGGCTGTGATCGCCAATGGCACCCAGATCAGCAGTCCGGTGATGAAATACCGCTTCATCCCTTGTCTTTAACAGCCGCCGTGCTCTTCGCACTGGCGGGCGTACTGTCGGCCGAAGTCGTTGTTTTGGTCGAGCTCGTTGAACTGCTTGAAGCGCTGGCCTGCGCCGTTGAGCTCGTCGTATTTTCCGTACCGGTTGGCGAGCTGTGCTTGTTTTCGGGGCCTGTGGTTGTCGACGGGGCCTTGTTGCCACCCTTGAAATCGGTCACATACCAGCCGTTGCCTTTCAACTGAAAGCCGGCCGCCGTTACCTGCTTCGTATAGGTCGCCTGTTCACATTCCGGGCAGATACTCAAGGCCGGGTCACTCAGTTTTTGCAGGTGATCGTTTTCGAAACCGCAAGTTTCGCAGCGATAGGCGTAAATCGGCATGACGAACCCTCAAAAGGCGCAGGATAGCGCCCGAAAAGGCACGATTATACGCGAACCCCGGTATCGTTTACCCGTCTCCGCCGCGGCTGCGGGGGCTCCAGTTGCCAGCCGGAAAGGCTACAGCAAGCTCAGGTAGGCGCGCGTCAGTGGCTTTCCCCAGAACAGCGCCAGCAAGCCGGCCATCGCCAGGTAGGGGCCAAAGGGAATGGGCACGCTGCGCCCGCGCTTGGCAATCACGATCAGTGCGATACCGACCACTGCGCCCAGCAGTGACGAGAGCAGGATGGTCAGGGGCAGCATCTCCCAGCCGAGCCAGGCGCCGAGGGCGGCGAGTAGCTTGAAGTCACCGTAGCCCATGCCCTCCTTGCCGGTGGTCAATTTGAACGCCCAATACACAGACCACAGGGCAAGATAGCCGCACATCGCCCCGATGACCGCCGCTTGCAGGTCGGCGAAAGTGCCAAAAAGATTGACAAGCAGGCCGGCCCAAAGCAGGGGCAGCGTGATCGCATCCGGCAACAGCTGGCTGTCGAAGTCGATGCAGGTCAGGGCGATGAGGCCCCAGATCAGCAGCATGGCCGCCAGGCTTGTCCAGCCATAGCCGAAATGAAACGCAGCAAAGGCACACAACAGGCCGCTGATCGCTTCGACCAGTGGGTAGCGTAGCGAGATCGGAGCTGCGCACGCCGAGCAGCGGCCGCGCAGAAACAGCCAGCTCAGTAGCGGAATGTTCTCGAGCGCGGTAATCGCATGCCCACACGCGGGACAGCGCGAGCCGGGCCTGGCCAGTGACAACGGCTCGTGTTGCGGTGCCTCGTCACCGCATAGTTCGGCGCAGTGGTTGCGCCACTCGCGCTCCATCATCGTCGGCAAGCGGTGAATGACGACATTGAGAAAGCTGCCAACCAGCAGCCCGAGCACTCCGCAGATCAGCGCGAAGAGGGCCGGGGGCAGGTCAGCAGGGACGAGGTCGAGCACTATCCGACGACCGCGCCCAGTTTGAAGATCGGCAGATACATGGCAATCACCATGCCACCGATCAGCACCCCGAGAACGACCATGATGATCGGTTCCATGAGGCTGGACAGCGCCTCGACCGCGTCGTCAACCTCGGCCTCGAAGAAGTCGGCAACCTTGCCGAGCATTGAATCGAGGGCGCCGGACTCTTCACCGATGGCGACCATCTGATTCACCATATTCGGGAAAAGCGCCGAGTTCTGCATCGCCGAAGTGAGGCTGGTGCCGGTGCTGACCTCGCTCTGGATCTGCCGGGTGCCGACCTTGTAAACGTAGTTCCCGGCTGCGCCACCTACCGATTCCAGCGACTCGACAAGGGGGACGCCGGCCGCGAACATGGTGGCCAGGGTACGTGTCCAGCGGGCGATGACCGACTTGCGGATGATGTCGCCGAAAACAGGCAAACGGAGGAACAGGCGGTCGAAAGCCATCTGCATCTTCTCCGAACGTTTCCAGGTGTAGAAGAAGGCAAAGACGCTGCCACCGATACCGCCGAAAATGGCCCACCAATACTCGATGAAGACGTCCGATATGGCGATTACCACCAGTGTTGGCGTCGGCAGGTCGGCACCGAAGCTCTTGAAGACTTCCTTGAAAGCCGGAATCACGAAGATCATGATCACTGCGGTGATGACGAACGCGACGACGATGATCGCTACCGGGTAGAACAGTGCGGCCTTGATCTTGGACTTGATGGCGATCATTTTCTCCTTGTAGGTCGCCAGTCGGTCGAGGAGCGTTTCGAGAATGCCGGCCTGCTCACCGGCAGCGACCAGATTGCAGTACAACTGGTCGAAATGCAGCGGATATTTGCGGAAGGCTTGCGACAGCGAACTTCCGGTCTCGACGTCGGACTTGATGTCCAGGAGCAGTTTGCCGACCGCCGGGTTGTCGTGTCCGCGGCCGACGATTTCAAAAGTCTGCAGCAGCGGCACGCCGGCTTTCATCATCGTTGCCAATTGCCGCGTGAACAGCGCGATGTCCTTTTCGGTGACTTGACGTCCACCCTTGAAGCGCTGCTTGGAGACCTTGCTGACGAGAATTCCCTGCCGTCGCAGCGTCGCGCGCACGACGTTCTGGCTGTTGGCGCGTTGCTCGCCGCGGACGACCTTGCCAGTCTTGTTTTTACCTTCCCAGAGAAAGACGTATTCTTTGACTTCCGGCTCGGCTCTTCGGGTGCGTTTCGCAGCGGTGGCCATCTATTTCCTCCTCTTCAAGCGTTGGTGCTGCCGAGAATTTCGTCGAGAGAGGTGAGCCCTTGCTTGACCTTCAGCAGCCCGGAGCGACGCAAATCATTGACGCCTTCCTGTCTGGCCTGGTCTGCCACGTCATGCTCCGTGCCGTTGGCCATGACAATGCGTTGAATCGCTTCAGTGACCGGCATCACCTCGTAGAGCCCTACCCGTCCCTTGTAGCCACTCCCCTTGCAGCGTTCGCACTCGCCCGGACCGTAGAGCGTCCAGGTGCCATCCAGATCGCTTTCCAGGAAGCCGGCGTTGAGCAAGGTCTCGACCGGTGTGTCGAGCGGCTTCTTGCAGGTGCACAGCCGGCGCACCAGGCGCTGCGCGGTGATCAGCAGAATGCTCGAGGCCAGGTTAAAGGTCGGAATGCCCATGTTCATCAGGCGAGTCAGCGTTCCCGGCGCATCATTGGTGTGCAAGGTCGACAAGACGATGTGCCCGGTTTGCGCTGCCTTGATCGCGATTTCCGCCGTTTCGATGTCGCGGATTTCGCCGACCATGATGATGTCCGGATCCTGCCGGAGAAAGGCCTTGAGCGCCACCGGGAAGGTGAGCCCGGCTTTGTCATCGACGTTGACCTGGTTGATTCCTGGCAGTGGTATTTCGGCCGGGTCTTCGGCGGTGGCGATGTTGACCCCGGCCTTGTTGAGAATGTTGAGGCAGGTATAGAGCGAAACGGTTTTTCCGGAACCCGTCGGTCCAGTGACCAGGATCATGCCGTAGGGTCGGTTGATGGCGTCGAGCAACAGTTCTTTCTGCTCGGGCTCGTATCCCAGCGCATCGATCCCGAGGCTGGCGCTGGCCGGGTCGAGAATCCGCAAGACGATCTTTTCGCCGTACATCGTCGGCAAGGTACTGACCCGGAAGTCGATGGCTCGACTCTTGGACAGCACCAGACGCATCCGACCATCCTGGGGAACGCGTTTCTCGGCAATGTTCAGGCGCGAAATGACCTTGATCCGCGAAGCAATCTTGTCCTTGATGACCAGCGGTGGCGCCGCCACTTCGCGCAAGATGCCGTCCGTACGAAAGCGGATGCGATAGCTCTTTTCATACGGTTCGAAATGGATGTCGGAGGCCCCGTCGTTGATCGCATCGAGCATCATTTTCTGAATGAAGCGGACGACCGGCGCGTCGTCGACCTCGACGGCTGAGGCATCGTCGGTTTTCTCCTGTGTCTTCTCGTCAGTAAACTCGAGGTCAATGTCCTCGCTGGTAAAGCTCTTCAGGCTGTCTTCGACCGACTCCGAGAGTTTGGCGACCAGGGGGGCGAGCTTGTTTTCTTCGACGATTACCGGGTCCACCGCCAAGCCGGTCTGGAAGCGGATTTCATCAAGCGCGCGCAGATTGGTGGGGTCGGCGATGGCTATTGCCAGGCGGTTGCCGCGCTTGTGCAGGGGCACGACGCGATGGCTGGCGATCAGCTTGCGGTCAATCGCGCTCTTCTGGATCTGTGTGTCGTCGAAGGCGGACAGATCGAGCAAGGGGTAGCCGAACTTCTCGGCGGCAAAACGCGCCAGGTCTAGGAAGGTCGCCTTGTTGGCGTTGACTATCTGTTCGATCAGCGAGGTGCGGCTGGCAGCCGAATGTGCGAGCAAGGACTCGGCCTCGGCTTCCGTGAGCCGACCAGCTTGTACCAGCGCCCGGGCGAGGCCGCTGAGCGGGGAGTTTTGCGGATTGGCTGCCATTGTTCGCGATAGGACCTTGTAATGCGTTTTGAACCATCAGGTCCCGGCTATGCCGAGTTATTAGCCTTCCCGATCATGCATTGACTCGGCGTGTTTGTAAAGGAGCTCCTTTTCGGCGAGCATTCCGGCCCCAGGGCCGCTCGCGGAGCGTGTCGCTGCAGCGACTGCGCGGAACGCGCTGGAGCGCGCCCATTCGGCGCATTCAATGATTCAATCAATCATCTATTCAAGCGTTCAATGGGCGACGGTTGGCAATTGCCGTCGCCGGATGAACTGCGACGCTTACTCGCTTGCTGCCTCGACGACGATCAGGGCGCTCATGTCCACCACTCGACGAACCGTCGACGTCGCTGCCAGTACATGCACCGGGCGCGCCGCGCCCGAGCAGATCGGGCCGACGCAATTCGTCGCCCCCCTCATCTTGAGCAGGTTGTAGGAAATGTTGGCGCATCAAGGTTGGGCATCACCAGTATTCGCCTCGCCGCTCAGTGCGACTGCGGGTCCGAGGGTTCGCGGATGCTCGTGAGATGGCGCTTTCGCCGTGCATCTCGCCGTCAATCTCCAGATCCGGCGCTTGGCGCGGACGATCACGCCTGGGACTTTGCTGGGCGAACCCGCGGTGGGTGACTTTGTAGGCCTGAATGCGGGGAGTATTCCGGGGCGTCGCTCGAACCTTCGGCGCAGCCTTCTCTTCTTTCCTGGTTGGAGTTGTAGTGCGTCTCTAGTATCAGCCGCGGATGAGTAGGACACGTATTCCGCACCCATGGTGTTCGCGCGGCTGGATATTCCTTTGATCTTTCGCCGTGTTCCCTTTGTTTTCGCAAGTGTGTAGGATCTCGATACTCCAGCTTTCTATAGTCTAGGATAACTCATGCTCTACTGGTTTGTTTCTTCATCTCTTTTTTGTACTCTCTTTCCCCCAACGTTTTTCACCTGTATTTGTCCTTACTGTTCTCGTTTATATTGTGTCTCTTTGTGTGTTCCTCACTTCCTCTCTCCTTTCCCTCGACCCCCCGCACCCAACCCCTTCCCTCCTGTGCAAGAGTAGTGGACCATACTCAGGGTATGACCCCGTCCCCACGCCCCCACCCGCCCCCGCCCCACCCACACCACCGACGACCGCCGCGATGACTTCCGGGCGACCAATCAGGATCGGGCGCGTCAGCCCTTCATTGATGATCGTCTGGGCCGCGCGCAGCATGCGTTCGTCTTCGCCATCGCAATAGACGATGCGCGTTTCGCTGCTGCGCTTGGCGGCCGAGAACACCGCGCGCATGCCGACACCACTTTGATAGACGAACTCACGCAGCTTCTCGCGGTAAGCCTCCATGTCGGCGATCGGTCGGGTGGCCACTCCCGAATTCATCGCCGCCTGGGCAACCGCCGGGGCGATGATGGTAATCAAACGCGGATCGAACGGCTTGGGGATCAGATAGTCGCGGCCAAAAGCCAACTCCTGGCCAGGGTAGGCCATGGCCACTTCGTCGCTCACCTCTTCCTGCGCCATCGCTGCCAGGGCTTTGACGCAGGCCATCTTCATCTGCTCGTTGATACCCGTTGCGCCGACGTCGAGCGCACCACGGAAAATGAAGGGAAAACAGAGGACGTTGTTGACCTGGTTCGCATAGTCCGAGCGGCCGGTGGCGATGAGCACGTCCGGGCGCACTTTCCGCGCCAGTTCGGGCATGATTTCCGGGGTCGGATTGGCGAGCGCGAAGACAATCGGATCCTTGGCCATGTTGGTGAGCATCTCGGCTTCGAGAATGCCCGCTGCCGAGAGTCCGAGGAAAACGTCGGCCCCGGCAAGCGCTTCGCCGAGAGTGCGGCAGTTGGTGTCACGCGCATAACGCGCCTTGGTGGGCTCCATGTTGGCGTCGCGGCCGGCGTAGATCACGCCTTTCGAATCACAGACGAGAATGTTCTCGCGACGCACGCCAAGATCGCACCACAGGTTGAGGCAGGAAATTGCCGCCGCCCCTGCTCCGGAGCAAACGACCGTCACTTCGGCGATTTTCTTGCCGGTCACCTTGAGCGCGTTGAGGATCGCGGCCGACGAAATGATCGCCGTGCCATGCTGGTCGTCGTGAAAGACCGGGATCGACATGCGCTCCTTGAGCTTGGCCTCGATATAGAAGCACTCCGGGGCTTTGATATCCTCCAGGTTGATGCCGCCCAGGGTTGGCTCCATCGCGGCGATCATGTCGATCAGCTTGTCGGGATCTCTTTCCGCCAATTCGATGTCGAAGACATCGATGCCGGCGAATTTCTTGAACAGGCAGCCCTTGCCTTCCATCACCGGCTTCGCCGCCAGCGGGCCGATATTGCCCAGGCCAAGCACGGCCGTACCGTTGGTGATCACTCCGACGAGGTTGGCGCGCGAGGTGTACAGGCTGGCCGAGCCGGGTTCATCGACGATGGCCTGGCAGGCGAAGGCGACGCCAGGAGAATAGGCGAGTGCCAGGTCGAGCTGGTTGTTAAGTCCTTTGGTCGGCTGAACAGCTATCTTTCCCGGTGTCGGCTCGCGGTGATATTCGAGAGCGGCCTCGCGAAGGTCGGCCTGGCGCAGATCATTTTCCATTTTTTCTCCTGACGCGGTGTTCATAAAAACGAAGCGCGTCACTTTAGCCGACTGACGCGGTTTACACAAAAAGGACGCTTTGCCTCCGCTTATGTTCGAGTTGTTCGGGCCGCCGCCTGCCAGCAGCTGATCGCCGGGCAGAGGACGAGTTGGCGACGGCGGGAGCGCGCACGGCAATTTGTCGACGGCATTCCCGAAGCTGGCCGCAAGCAGCACGCGTTAGGCTCGCAGCGGGGGTAAAATGATATCAGCACGTGCGGCCTGACATGCCATGTGGCTAGATGGGGAGCTGCGGCGTGCGTTCGACTTGAATGGGAGATGATCAATGGGCCAAACCACCACCAGTATGCTGCGTGCTGTCGCTCTTGTCGGCCACGGCGCTGCCGGCAAGACGACGCTAGCCGAAAGCCTGCTCGCTGCCGCTGGCGCGATCAGCAGCCGCGGCAGCGTCGAGAAAGGCAACACCGTTTGTGATTTTGACCCCCAGGAAAAGGAATTCGGCCACTCGCTGAATGCGGCGCTGGCGGGTTTTTCGTGGCGGGACGTGTATGTGCATCTGATCGATACGCCAGGCTTCCCGGACTTTGCCGGGCAGGCAATCAGCGCCCTGGCCGCCGTCGACACGGCGTTGGTGGTGATCAATGCGCAAAACGGTATCGAGCTATCGACTGAAAAGATGATGCAGCTGGCAGCCGCTCGTGGCGTCTGCCGGATGATCGTCATCAACAAGATCGACGCCGACAATGTCGACCTGCCGGCGCTGCTTGGCGAGATTCGCGAGCGCTTCGGGCGTGAGTGCATGTTGCTCGACCTACCGGTCAAACAGGGCGCAGAAGTCGTCGAATTGCTCGGCCACGATAGCGGCGAGAGCGATTTCGAATCGGTGGCTGCAGCGCATCGCGCCTTGATCGATCAAATCGTTGAGGAAGACGAGGACCTGCTCGCCCGCTATCTGGACGAAGGCATCGATCCGAGCCCCGACGAATTGCACCTGCCTTTCGAGAAAGCGCTGCGTTCGGGCCACCTGGTTCCGATCCTCTTTGTTTCGGCGAAAACTGGCGCCGGCATCCCGCAGCTGCTCGACGCTCTGGCGCAACTGGCACCCAGTCCGGCCGAGGGCAATCCGCCACCGTTCTATCGCGGCGAGCTGGGCGGGCCGACGGAAGCTTTCCAGGCCGAACCGGACCCGGAAAAGCACGTTCTGGCGCATGTCTTCAAGATCGTCAGCGACCCTTTCATTGGCAAAGTCGGCGTTTTCCGTGTTCATCAGGGCACCATTCGCAAGGATTCGCAGCTCTTTGTCGGCGATGGCAAGCGTCCGTTCAAGGTCGGACACATCTATCGCCTGCAGGGCAAGGAGTACCTCGAAGCCGAATCACTGCTGCCTGGCGACCTCGGCGCAGTGGCCAAGGTCGATGAAATCGAGTTCGACTGCGTACTGCATGATTCGCATGACGAAGACCATATCCACCTCAAACCGCTCGAGTTCCCGCAGCCGATGCAGGGCCTGGCGGTGACCGCCGTACGCAAGGCCGACGAGCAGCGCCTGTTCGAGATCCTGCGCAAGCTCGAGATCGAAGACCCCTGCTTCAAGATCGAACGCCAGGCGACGACCAACGAAACGGTGATTCGCGGCATCGGCGAAATGCACTTGCGCGCCAAGCTGACGCGGCTGGCGCAGCAGTACAAACTGGACCTCGACACCGCACCGCCGCGGATCGCCTATCGTGAAGCGATTACCGCTGCCGCCGAAGGGCACTGCCGGCACAAGAAGCAGAGTGGCGGTGCCGGTCAGTTTGGCGAAGTGGCGCTGCGCGTCGAACCCCTCGAGCGCGGCGCAGGTTTCGAGTTTGTCGATGTCGTCAAGGGGGGTGTCATTCCGGGTGTCTTCATGGCTTCGGTCGAGAAAGGCGTCCGCCAGGCACTGGCCGACGGCGTCGTCGCCGGTTTCGAGGTGCAGGACCTGCGGGTCACCGTCCATGACGGCAAGTCGCACCCGGTCGACGGCAAGGACATCGCATTCCAGACCGCCGGTCGCAAAGCAACGATCGAAGCGATTCGCGCCGCCAAGCCGATCGTTCTCGAGCCGGTGGTCGAGATTGAAATTCTCGCACCTGAGGCGATGACCGGCGATCTCACCGGCGACCTTTCCAGCAAGCGCGGCCACCTCACCGGCACGCAGCCGCGTGGGCCGGGAGTGATGGCCATCACCGGGCAGGTGCCGCTGGCCGAACTGGACGCTTACCAGTCGCGCCTGAAATCGCTGACTGCCGGGCAAGGCTCGTACAGCATCAGCTTCTCGCATTACGCGCAGGTGCCGCCGGCCACGCAGCAGGAACTCGTCGCGCAGCACAAGGTGGACGACGAGGAGTAGTGGTCGGCGACGAGCGAGGAGGAGCCAGGCCGTCGTGATGAAGGCGGTCAAGCTCGCCGACTGGTTTCTCCGCCTGGCACGCCGGCTGCTGTATCTCTGGGTACGAACCTCGGTTTTCCCGGCGAAGATGCAGGAATTGCCGCTCGATCCGATGAAGCCGGTCTGCTACGTCCTGCAGGACCGCCACTTTTCGAACCTGCTGGTGCTCTTCGAAGAGTCTCGGCGCGCTGGCTTGCCACGCGCCGAGGCGTCGCTCGACAGCGGCGGACAGCGGCAGCCGCGCTCATTCTTTTTCCTCAATCGTGACCGCCGTCTTGCCGTCAGCGAGCGCGACGCGCCCCGGCACTCGGCGCTCCTCGCCAATTTGATAGGCACGACAATCGCCGACCCGCAGTTCGACGTGCAGTTACTGCCGGTGGTCATCCTCTGGGGGCGCTCTCCCGGCAAGCAGGACTCGATCATCAAGGCTCTTTTCTCCGAGACCTGGCGCCCGCCAGGCGCGTGGCGACAGCTGCTGGCAATCGTGCTGCACGGTCGCCAGGTTCTGGTGCGCTACAACCCGCCGATCTCGCTGCGCGATCTGGTGCAAGGCGGGCTCGACGAGGAGCAGGCGCGACGCAAGCTGTCACGGGTCTTGCGTGTCCATTTTCGTCGTCAGCGCGAGATGGCCATCGGACCCGATCTGTCGCATCGCAACACGCAGGTGGATGCCGTGCTCGCTGGCGAGCGCGTGCGTGCGGCGATCACCCGCGAAGCCGCAACGCACGCGCTCTCGCCGGAGGAAGCGAGAGCGCGTGCCGCCAGCTTCGCTCGCGAGATTGCCTCCGACTACTCGCACGGCGCTATTCGGGCCCTCGAGCTGTTTCTGAGCTGGTTGTGGAAGCGGCTCTACGACGGCATCGAGACGCATAATTTCGCTGCCCTGACGCGCATCGCACCAGGGCAGGAAATCATCTACGTTCCCTGTCACCGCAGCCATATCGACTACCTGCTGCTGTCCTACCTGATCCGCCGCAACGGCCTGACGCCGCCGCATATCGCTGCTGGTGCCAACCTCAATCTGCCGATCGTCGGTTCCCTGCTGCGCCGCTGCGGTGCCTTCTTCCTGCGCCGTAGTTTCAAGGGTGAGCCACTGTATGCGGCTGTGTTCGATGAGTACCTGCACCTGATGCTTGCCCGTGGCTTCCCGCTGGAATACTTCATCGAGGGTGGGCGGAGTCGGAGTGGACGGATGTTGATGCCCAAGGCCGGCATTCTCGGCATGAGCGTGCATAGTTTCATTCGTGAGCACAGCCGGCCGCTGCTCTTCGTGCCGGTGTATGTCGGCTACGAAAAACTGCTCGAAGGGCACAGCTATGTTCGTGAACTGGCTGGCAAAGCCAAGCAGCGTGAATCGCTATGGGGCCTTCTGAAAAGCATGCGCACCATCAAGCGGGAATTTGGCAAGGTCCATGTCAGCCTGGGCGAACCGCTGGCCCTGGCCAACTTTCTCGACGCGCAGCACGCCGGCTGGCGCGACCAGGCTGGCGACTGCCCTTCGCCATGGTCGCGCGCGGCCAGCCGCCACGCGGCCGCCGAACTTGCCAGGCGCATCAACGCGGCGGCAGTGCTCAATCCAGTGAATTTGATCGCCCTGACGCTCTTGGCGACACCCAGGCGCAGCGCCGATGAACTGGCCCTGCAGCGGATGATCGCGCATTACCAGGCTTTGTTCAGCGAAGCCAGCTATGCCCCGACCAGCATCGCCTGCAAGCTCGACGCCAACGAGGTGGTGGCCTACGCCGAGCGACTGGCGGTCGTCGAACGTTTTGCCGATCCCCTCGGAGATCTGATTCGGGTGTCTGACAAGCAGGCGCCATTGCTTGCCTACTTTCGTAACAACGTCCTGCATCTGTTCGCTCTGCCGGCGGTGATCGCCTGCCTGCTGAGCCACAACCGCCGTCTCGACGGTGCGCGCGTGGCACAGGCGGTGAGTGGCATTTACGCCCTGCTTCGCGCTGAGCTTTTCCTGCGCTGGTCGCCCGCCGAATTGCCGGCGGCCAGCGAGGCCGTGATACGGGTGTTGATTGGTCGCGGTCTTCTGCTGCGCAGCGAAGTATCGGGCAGCCTGGCGGCGCCGGAGCCCATCAGTCAGGAATTTGCCGAACTGCACCTGCTCGGCGAAAGCATCCGGCCGATGCTGGAACGGCATTTCCTGACGCTGGCCTTGCTCGAGCAGCAGGGCAGTGGTCGGCTGACGCGCCAGGCGCTGGAGGAGAGCTGCCATCGCCTGGGGCAGCGGCTAACGCTGCTTTACGTGGTCAATTCGCCAGAGTTCGCGGAAAAGGTCAGCTTCTCGGCATTCATCGCCGCGTTGATCGAAGCCGAGTTCCTCTGCGAGGACGAGGGTGGCTTCATGCACTTTGACCACCGTCTGATGACGCCGCTGGCCGATGCCGAGTTGCTGCTCTCGGCCGAGGCCAGCCAGACGATCCGGCGCATGGCGGGCGCCGGCGTTACCGAAGCTGGTGCCGAGTCTCTCTCAGTGGCCTCGTGAGCGAAGCCTCGCCAAGAACCGACTCAGGCCTGCGAGCTGCCCGTGCGCACGGCTTTTTCGAGACGCTTCTTTTCGGCAAAGACTTTCTTTGCGTAGCCGGTTGCCGGGTCCGTCGGTGCGCCACCATAGTGCTGCAGGCCGCCAGTCAGGCTGCCACGCCAGCGGATCGCCTCGTCCAGGACATGGACGCCGACCTGGATGTTGGTGACCGGGTCCAGGAAGGGTTCCTCGCCCGCGTCGTCCGGCAGCTTGTCCTTGTGGAATTGAGGCATTACCTGCATCAGGCCCTGGGCACCAACCGCGCTTTCGGCGAAGGGGTTGAAGCGCGATTCGATACCGATAATGGCGATGATCAGCAGCGGATCGAGGCGGACCTCGCGGCCGATACTTTGCGCGGTCTCGAAGATCGGCACCAGCGCCTCGGGGGCCACACGGTAGCGGCGCGAAACATAGTCGAGGGCGTGCTTCAGCGACGGCCGCAGCTCTTCGGGAGCGGGTTCGACGGCTTTCGCCTGCAACTCTGGCGGTGGAGCGGCTGCAACGACGGCTGATGCCTCTGCTGCGGCGACAAGCGATGCCTCTTCCTGGGCCATCAAGGATGGTTCAAGGACCGCTGCAGGAAAATTATCGCTGCCGGTGCTGCTGCCGAAAGCTGCTTTGAAGCTACCCAGGGCCAGCATCAGACCAACGATGATCAGGCCGTGTTGAATGAAACTCAAGGTGGCGTCGCTACGACGCGGCCTTTTGCTCTTGAGCGAAATAGTGGCGGACATGCTCTCTCCTTCACTGTAGTCGTCGCGCCAGTACTACTACCCGACGGTGACAACTAAAGATGGGTGCAAAGCCTCGAACTTGGGGGAAACAGGTACCCTGAGGCCGGGTCTCGCTGCAGGGTGGTGCGCTGCAGCAAAGGGGCGGAAAGCAGGCTGGGCCGCTGAAAGTGCCCTGTGACGTCACAGCCGTGGGCTGTAACTTGCCTGCTTCGAATCAACTCGAGGCGGACTCTATTGAGTTTCGGGGCTGTGGTCAAGCCGCCGCGCCGGAGCCTCTGCGGCAAGTGCCGCCGGCCGCCAGCCGACAGGCAGTGGGCCGGCCACCCGGAAAGACCAACTCTGCTATCCCGAAAGCCTTGCACCTAGGGCGATTCGCCGCTGTCTCTGGGCGACGATTGCGGTATTGATTCTGGCCGTCTGGCCCTGTGCGAAAGTGTTGCAAAAAAACAACGGGGTGCGGATTTTGCGGCGGCGCAGCATGAGGCGCCGCCGTGCTGCAGGCGCTCCTCAGCAGCGTTCAACAAGCTCGAGGGTCGATATAATGCCGACAACTCCCGTTAACCAGAGCGACTGCCAAGCTCTACTGCCTACATCAATGGATATCGCACTACTCTTCTTTCTGATTCTGCTCAACGGTATTCTGGCGATGTCGGAAATTGCCGTCGTGTCTTCACGTCAGTCACGCTTGCAAAAGCTCGCCGATGACGGCCAGCCTGGCGCTCGCTCGGCACTGGCGCTGAATCATGAGCCGTCGATCTTTCTGTCGACCGTTCAGGTCGGCATTACCACGGTCGGCATCCTCAGCGGCGCTATCGGCGATGCGACCCTGGCGGCGCCGCTCGGCGACTGGCTGACGACGATCCCGTCGCTGGCGCCTTACGCCCGGCCCATCTCGCTGACGCTGGTCGTCTGCGGCGTAACCTACTTTGCGGTCGTCGTCGGCGAACTGGTCCCCAAGCGTCTTGGTCTGCTCGCGCCGGAGCGCATCGCGTCACTGATCGCGCCGCCGATGAATCTGCTTTCGCTGTTGGCTCGCCCGCTGGTGTGGCTGCTTTCGTCGTCGTCCAGTCTGCTCTTGCGCCTGCTCGGTGCGCGCCAGTCGCTGGACTCTTCGGTCAGCGACGATGAAATCAAGATCCTGATGGGTCAGGGTGCCCGGGCGGGCGTCTTCCACGCCAGCGAACAGGAGATTGTTGCCAATGTCCTGCGCCTCGACCAGCAGCGCGTCGGCGAGATCATGACCCACCGCAAAGATCTCTATCTGATTGATCTGAACGATGGCGAAGTGGAAATCCGCGACCGCCTCGCCGCCAGCCCCTTCAAACGCGTGCTTGTCTGTCGCGACGGCCTCGATAACCTCGTCGGCGTCCTGCGCACCAGCGATTTGCTGAAAGGCGCGCTCTCCGGTGCGCCACTGGCCATCGAGGACATCATTCGGCCGCCGCTGTACGTGCCGGCGAGCGTGAACACGACGCAGTTGCTGGAAACCTTCCGTCGGGCACGGCAGCAGTGCGCGCTGATGGTCGACGAATACGGCGAACTGCAGGGTCTGGTGACTCTTACCGACGTGCTGACATCCATTGTCGGCGACCTGCCGGCCCTGGACTCTCCCGAGGAGCAGGATATCGTCGTGCGCGAAGACGGCTCGTGGCTGGTCGACGGGCTTGTCACCCTCGAGCGACTGCGCGGCGTTCTCGACATCGCCAGCGAACTGCCGGGGGAGGACGAGAACGCCTTCCACACGCTCGGCGGTTTCATCATGTACGTCCTCGGTCACATTCCCGAGGCCGCCGAGCATTTCGAGTTCGCCGAGCTGCGCTTCGAGGTCGTCGACATGGATCACAATCGAGTCGACAAGGTATTGATTGCACGCACGATTCCCGTCGAATAAGGGTTGTTGGCCGGAGCCTGTCCGGCTTCCCTGGTGGGCAGCGATCAGGCGGCGTAGCGCGTCGGATCAGGCACCGCGGCGGCGGCAAAACCGGCTTGCCGCAGCCGACACGAATCGCAGATCGCGCAGGCGCGACCTGCCGAATCCGCCTGGTAGCAGGAAACGGTGAGCGCGTAGTCGACGCCGAGTTCGGCGCCGAGCTGGATGATCTGCGCCTTGCCGAGGTTGATCAGCGGCGCGTGCAGGTGCAGCCCGGTGCCTTCGACGGCAGCCTTGGTTGCCAGCCGGGCCATGCTCTCGAAAGCTGCGATGTATTCCGGGCGGCAATCAGGATAGCCCGAGTAATCGACGGCATTGACGCCGACGAAAATGTCGGAGCTCTCCAGCACCTCGGCCCAGGCCAGCGCCAGCGAGAGCATGATGGTGTTGCGCGCCGGGACGTAGGTCACCGGTATCCCCGGCTGAACGCCGTCGACCGGGATGTCGATCGCCATGTCGGTCAGCGCCGAGCCGCCGAAGATATCCAGAGACAGGCTGACGACGCGGTGTTCGGCGGCCCCGAGTGCCGCAGCAACTGCTGCCGCCGCGTGCAGTTCGGCACGATGACGCTGGCCGTAGTCGACCGACAGGCAATGGCATTCGAAACCGGCAGCCCGGGCGATGGCCAAGGTCGTTGCCGAATCGAGCCCGCCGGAGAGAAGAACGACGGCACGCTGGCCGTTTGAGTCAGGTGGCGTATGCATGGGGGCGAAAATATACCGCTTTCCGGCGTGGATGGTGTGTCTTTCGCGCGTGGCAGCGCGAAATATGGGGAGGGTGAAGTTCGCAATGCATCGCTTTGCTTGGCGAAGGGCTCGCGGTGCTGCTCACGATCACAATTTCGCTGGCCCTTCGGGCAGTTTAAACACATCCTTGATTTCACCGAGGCTTTCCGGAATGCGTTTGGCAATCGCAGCACTCGCCTGCTGATTGGCCTGAACAACGATTTGTGTGAGCTCCTGCATTTGCCTGACTGCGGTCGCGAATGCCTTATTCGCCAGTTCGCTCTCGGTGGCGACCAGCTGTTGCGGCGAGCCGGACTGCGAGAGTTTGCCGATCGCGTCGCTCAACTCGAGCATCGTCTCCTGCAGCAGCTTTGCCTGCCACGCGCCGACCGCTTTCATGCCTTCCAGCGCGACTTGATTGGCGGCGTTGAGCGCTTCCAGGTTGTCGCGCTGGCTGGCTACCAGGGCGTCCATGTTGACGCCGGGCACTTTCAGGCCGGCCATGATATTGAGCAATTGTTCGCTGCTCGTGGTCACGTCCATGCTGGCGACTGCCTTGCTCCAGTCGCTGAGTTGTTGAGAAAGGTCTGCCATGTTTCTGTCCTCCGCTCGATCTGCGATTAATGTGAAAGTCGCGAATGCGACTCACGAACCTCCCTTCTCCACCTGCGGGAGAAGGGCCGGGGGAAGAGGGGGGACGGTCATGACTTTCATCATTCGGGGTATCTCGACTGACATGATCGTTAGCCACTACCTCTACCTGTGAGTAGCCGTGATTCATTCTGCGCCTAGCCGCACGGCTTTTGCTTTCTGGCGGCGCCCGCTGCAGCGCATCGTTTCACTCCGGCGGCACTTCCAGTAAGGGCTGCCCACCGACAAGACTGTTGATCATCTGCGCGACGGCCTTGATCTGTTTGCCATCCCGGGTGTGGTAGCCGGCGTGGGTGTAATTCTGCCCCCACCAGTCCCAGCAGCCGCGCGGATTGACCGGGCCCAGGCTGCGCGCCTGAATCTGCGGATAGAGAACAAGCATGTCGTTGGCTTTGGCCCATTCGTTGTAGCCGGCGTACTTGGCGAACAGGTTGCCCGTATGGCCTGGCCGATAGTCGCTTGTACCCCCTTGCTTGCAGCCGTGGAAGGCAATGTGCAGCTTGCACTGGCGACCATCTTTGCAGGCCTCGGGAATGAATACATAGCCTTCTCTGGCCATCGAGGCATTCTGCAGCGCGGTATACGGAATGTTCGAAAACTTGCCGAAAACCTTGCGTTGGTCGAAGGCGCGCAGCTCGCTCTCCTGCACCTGCATACGTCCCTTGCTCAGCGCCTGCGCGCCGTAGATACGTTCGAGAATGGCGCCGGCGAGATCGACGTCTTGCAGATCCTTGCAGACCGCAAGTTTGTCGGGCGGCGGACACGCTGCAGTGGCTTCCTCGCCGGCCGCGGGGGCGTCCGGACAAGTGCAGTGGTTTTTTTCCAGGTGCTGCTTGGCCACCGCCTGGCAGTCGTCGATGTAGGCGTTGCGCTCCGCCGCAGGAGGTGGCGCCGGCGGCAGGGCACAGTCGCCAACTACGCTGCCGGCGGGCTTGCCAAAGCTGTCGCGGACCATCGTGTGGCGAGCCGGGAAAGTGCTGCTGAAGTCGATGTTGCCTTGCCGCACGCCGCCCTTGTCGGGATCGGCATAGAAGCGGAAAACAGTGGCCATCACCTCGTTCGGGACGATCTCGTCGTAGCTGCCGCTGAACAGATAGATCTTGTCGTCGCGCAGGTTGGCGAGCGCACTGATCTTGCCGGCGTTCTCCTGCTTGCGCGCCTCGGCGAAAGACGCAGCTGCCGCGCGTTCGATCTCACTTCTGTTTTTTGGCGCCAGGTCGGTCTGGCCGCACAGTTTGGGGTCCAGTTTGGAGGCCAGGCATTCGAGCGTCGCGAACCGACTGCAACGCGTGAGCGCGTCGACAATGTTGCCACGAGCGCAGTAGTAGGGTCCGCCAGCGACGATGCCGGCACCCATGATGTGCTGCGAGTGCGCCAGGTGGAACTGGTGCGCCATGAAGCCGCCCGAGGAAATCCCCGACACGGAAATCTGCGCCGGATCGAGCTTGACGCCGGCAGCCACTTCTTCCAGCGCCGGTGCTGCGCTTAGTGAAAGGGAAAACGCCCAAGCGCACAGCCCGGCAGTGGCCGGGAAGCCGCGCCAACTGTGTGTGTTCGCCTTTTTCTCCGACATGGTTTCTTCTCCCTGTTTTTGAATGGTCGCTCAAGCGCTCGTCTGGTGGTGCCGACTACGTGGCGAGAAGTGCCGAAAGCTCGCGCTCCAGTAGCTCGGGGTCGCCGGCGTTCAGTTCGACCAGACGCCGCAGGTGGGTGACGCTATCGACATCGATGCCCTGGCAGGCGAGCCCTATCCGGTGGCCTTTGCGGTGCACGACGGTGGTCTGCATGCAAATTTTCGTGCCGCCGTCGTCGAGGGTGATGCGGAGTTCGGCGGCTGCTCCGGGCCCAAGCTCGGCGTGCGCGGGCAGCTGTGGCAGTTGGACCAGTGCACCGCGCAGGGAAAGGTCGAGGACCAAGAGCAAGACTTCGGAGCGCTGCTCAGGAAGCAGTAACTGGGCCGGTGAAGCGAAGGCAATGCGCGCATAGTGACGCCGTTGCTCGGTCATGGCTGCTCTTTCGCAAGGGTTTACTTGCCTCGCAGCTTACCCCAAAGAATCTTGTGCAGCTGCAACTGGAAGCGCACTGGCAGGCGGTCGGCGACCAACCAGTCGGCCAGCGTTGCCGCTGGCAACTCGTTGTCCACCGGTGAAAAAAGCAGCGGACAGAGGGCTGCAAGCTGCCGTTCCTCGATCATTTGACGTGCCCATTCGTAGTCGGAGCGGTCTTTGAGGACGAATTTGAGCTCGTCGTTGGCGGTCAGCAGGGCCAGGTTCTGCCAACGATTCCGATCGCTCTCGCCGGAGCCGGGGGCTTTGATGTCGACGACGCGTGCCACGCGCGCGTCGACCTGGCCAATATCGAGGGCGCCCGAGGTTTCCAGAGAAACGGCGTGGCCGGCGTCACAGAGAGCGCTGAGCAGTGGCAAGCAAGCCGGCTGGGCGAGCGGTTCGCCGCCGGTCACGCAGACCCGGCCGACGTCGCGAGCGGCGACGGTGACTGCGGCGAGAATCTCGGGCAGCGACATCGTCTGACCGCCGGCAAAGGCGTAGGCCGTGTCGCACCACACACAACGCAGGGGACAGCCGGTCAGGCGGACAAAGACCGTCGGCAAGCCAACCCGCGAACTTTCACCCTGCAGGGACAGGAAAATCTCGCTGATCTTGAGCGTCAGCACTTTGCGCGTGGCGGCCAAGCGCCTATTTTTTCAGGCGTTGCCTGGCGGCTTTCGCCGCCGAGCTGTCCGGATACTTGGCCAGCAGCGCGTCCAGGGTATTCTTGGCACTCTTGCTGTCGCCGAGCTCCTGCTGGCAGGTGGCGACGTTGAGCAGTGCATCGGGGGCCTTGGCGTGCGCCGGCCATTTGCTGCCGACGAGGCGCTGTGCTTCGAGCGCCCGACGGCAATCACGCATGGCGTAATGGGCGTTGCCGAGCCAGTAGTAAGCGTTCGGGGTCAGCGTGCTGTCCGGATGCGCCCTGGCGAACGTTTCGAAGGCCGCCGCCGCCTCTTTGAGCTTGTTCGCGCGAAACAGATTCAGCGCTGCCTCGTACTCGCGCGTTTCGGTGGCCGGGTCGCTGGCGACTTTCCGAGGAGCTTCGCTTGCCGGACTGCTGTCGTCTGCCGGTTTGACGGCCGCGCCGGCCGCAGTCGCCGACGCTGCTGACGCCGAAGGTGTCTCGAGTTTGCGCAGGCGAGTGTCGAGGTCGATGTAGAAGTCTTTTTGCCGCTTCGTGGCCGCATCGAGCTCGTAGTTGAGCGTCTCGACCTGGCCGCGCAGGCGGGCGTTTTCGTCGCGCAGCGCCTGAATTTGATTGGCCAGCTCCATTTGACCTTTTGCAACCGTGTCCAGGCGCTCGTTCGACTTGAGCTGCAGATCGCTGACCTGGCGCCTCGCCTCATCGTCGTCAAAGAGACCGGCGTGCGCCTGTTGCGCGCCGAGGGCGGCGAGCAACAGGGCGATCGAAATGACGCGTGTTCTGGTCGGCAAGCGACCGCTGCAGGGTCCCGGCATCCTAGAACTCACCGTTATAGAGCATGTCGGCACGGCGGTTCTGCGCCCAAGCGGCATCGTTCTGGCCTTCATTTTTTGGCTTCTCCTCGCCCAGGCTAACCGCCTCGAGCTGCTCTTCCTGAGCGCCGAGCAAGGCCAGCATTCTCTTCACCGCGTCAGCGCGCTTCTGACCGAGCGCCAGGTTGTATTCGCGGCTGCCGCGCTGGTCGGTGTTGCCCTGGATGAGTATCCTGAACTGCCGGTTCTGGGTGAGGAACTTGGCGTGCGAAGCGACCAGATCCCGGTATTCAGCTTTCACTTCGAAGTTGTCGTAATCGAAATAGACGCTGCGCTTGGAAAGAATATTGTTTGGGTCGGTGAGCTCGGGGGGCAAGCGCTGGCTGTCGACACCGCCTGTGGTGACGGTGGCCACTCCCGGTCCGCGCGACTCAACCGGCGCACCGCCGCCGGCTTTGTCGGCGTCGGGTGTCGAGCTGCAGGCCGCCAGCAGAAGCGCTATAGCAGCCGGGATGACGAGTTGTTTCATGAATCTATCTCCTGCACAAAATGGCAATTAAAGCGGCAAATAAAGCGGCAAATTACTTGTTGAATGGACCCCAGGCCGGCTCACGAACATCGCCCGCCGAAATGGAGAGACGCTGTTTGATGCGGCCATCGGTAGATACTGCAGACAGCACTCCACGACCACCAGACTCGGTGGCAATCAGAATCATCCGGCCGTTCGGCGCAAAAGTCGGTGATTCATCTTTGTATGAGTCGGTCAGAACCTGCACCTGCCTGCTTGCCAGGTCCATCACGCTCAAACGAAAGCCTCCATCACGCCGGCTGATGAAGGCCATCGACTTGCCATCTGGCGAAAGGCGAGGGCTGACATTGTAACTACCTTCGAAGCTTACCCTCTCCACGTCGCCACCGCCGATCCCGACCCGGTAGATCTGAGGGCTGCCGCCACGGTCGGAGGTGAAATAGACGAATTGTCCATCCGGGGAAAAGTAGGGTTCGGTATTGATTGCGCTGCTACTCGTCAGGCGTTGTGCACCGGTGCCGTCGGCATTGACGAGAAAGATCTGCGAACCACCTTCCTTGCTGAGCACCACGGCTACACGGCGGCCGTCTGGCGACCATGCCGGCGCCGAGTTCGAGCCCTTGAAATTGGCCACCACGACGCGCTTGCCGGAAGCCAGCGAGTGAGCATACACCACCGGTTTCTTGTTTTCGAAGGAGACGTAAGCCAGGCGGTCGCCATCCGGCGACCAGGAGGGCGAAATAATCGGTTCTTTCGAGATCAGCGCCACTTGCGAGTTTTGTCCGTCAGCGTCGGCAATGTGCAACTCGTAGCGCGTGGCATTGACCCGGACCACATAGGCAATTCGCGTCGAGAAAACGCCCGGTTCGCCGGTCAGCTTTTCGTAGATCACGTCTGCGATGCGGTGTCCGGCAGCGCGCAGCATCGCTTTTGAGGTCACGAAAGCAGATCCGCCGAGGACTGTCTCCCGGCTGACGTCGTAAAGCCGGAAGCGTGCTTCCTGGCGCCCATCAGGACTCAAGCCGATGCTGCCGGCGGCGAGCGCGTCGGCACCCCGACTTTTCCAGTCCGCGAAATTTGGCGGGGTGGTCTCCGTGATAGCCTCGCCGCTGGTGTCGATCATCTTGAACAGGCCGCTACGTTCCAGGTCGCCACGGATGACCGAAGTCAGAATCCGGGAAGCGGCCGGATCACCGCCAAATTCCGCGATGGCCACGGGAATGCGGTTGGCCCCAGCGCCAGTAATCTCGATGGTCAATTGGGCATGTGCCGAAGCCTGCAGCAGAGCAAGCGCACAGATGGCAAGCAGGCCGATACGACGGAGTTGGCAGAGTATTCTTGACATGGCATGATCCAATACAGAATGCGCGATTATATCGCCTTTGCATTCCTGGTATTTGTAACAAAAAATTATGGCGTCGAGTGTCGCTTGCCAGGTGGCGGGAACAGCCGCCAGCTATCGGTTTCGGCAGCGCCATTGAGCGACCACCCGGAGACCTTTGCGGCGAGACCGATGGCGGTCGCTAGCTGTCGTCGCGTGGACGATAGGGGATCTTTATTTCGCGATCGAAAAGCTCCGGGTTAGGTGGCTTTGGCAAGGGTGACGATCTACGGATCGCGCGCTCGACGGCGGCGTCGAGGGCCGCATTGCCGCTAGAGCGGCGGATCTTGACGTCGAGAATGTCGCCGCTTGGCAGTTGGGTGACCTCGAACACCGCTTCGGGATTTCCCTGGATGCCTGGCGGTAGTGCGATGTTGCCGCGAATCTTGCCACGTACCTTGTCCATGTACTCGGCCAAGCCGCGTGCTGCCTCCTCGGCTTGTAACTGCTTGCGCTGACGATCCAGGGCGTCGGCGCGGGCGCGCTGGTCCTGAGCGGCTTTCTCGGCCGCCTTCTGCTTCGCTTCCTGCGCTGCTTTCTGCTTTTCTATCTGCACTTTCTCGCGTGCCAGCTCGTCTTCAAAACTTGGGCGGCGCTCCGCTTGTGGCTTGGGCTCTTCCTTCTTGGGCGTTTCCTTGGGCCTGGGTTCTTCCTTCTTCGCTGTTTCTTTCGCTTTCGGCTCTTCCTTCTTCGGCGCTTCCTTTGGCTTCGGCACTTCTTTCTTCGGCGGCTCCTTGACTTCTTCCTTTCTGGGCGCTTCCTTGGGTTTCTTCTCGTCTTTCAGCGCAATGTCCGGCTTGAGCTTCGGCTCTGGCTTCGGCTCTGGCTTCGGCTCTGGCTTCGGCTCTGGCTTTGGTTCTGGCTTCGGTGCCGGCTTCGGTGCCGGCTTGGGCTCGGGCTTCGGTTCAGGCTTGGGCTCGGGCTTCGGTTCCGGCGCCGGTTTCGGCTTTGCAGGCGGTAGTGGTGTCGGCTTTACCTCGGGCTTTGGCTCCGCTTTGGCTTCAGGTGCTGCTGCGGCCTTGATCGGCTGAGCTGGCGCTGGCGCGCTGCGCCAGACCTCGACTTCGACCGACTTCGGGGCTTTGCTCTTCCATTGCACGCCGAAGAACAAGGCGCCGATGAGCAGCAAATGGACGAGCGCAGCCAGCGCCAGCGAGGGCCATTTGGTCGGTTCGGCGGCGAGCGGGGGCGTTTGCAGGTCGACAGAGTTCACTGGCCCGAACTCACTTGCCGGACAGTTGGACGAGCAGGCCGATGCGTTTGACCTCGTTGCGCTGCAACTCGTCCATTACCTTGAGCACTGCTTCATACTTGACACTGCGGTCGCCAACGATGACCACCGCCAGTTCCGGGTTGCTAGCCTGTGCGGCGCGAATCTCCGCGGGCAGTTGGCTGCTTTTCACGGGAGTTTCGCTGCCCCCCGGCGCCAACAGGGTCAGGGACCCGTCGGCGCGGACATTCACTTGCAGCGCGTCGGCTGGGGGCTGTGCCGCTTTGGCGACCGACGGTACGTCGATGCTGGCGGTGGTCATCATCGGTGCGGTGACCATGAAGATCACCAGCAGCACCAGCATGACGTCGATATAGGGGACGACGTTGATCTCGTTTTTCAGGCGGCGCGGACGCATGGTTTTACCTCACTTGCCGCTGCAGAATGTTCGAGAACTCCTCCATGAACGACTCGAAGCGCGACGACAGGCGGTCGATCTCGTGCGCGAAGCGGTTGTAGGCGACCACTGCCGGAATGGCCGCGAAGAGGCCGATGGCCGTTGCCACCAGCGCTTCGGCAATCCCCGGGGCAACCGCCGAGAGCGTCGCCTGGCCGACGTTGGCGAGGCCGCGGAAGGAATGCATGATTCCCCAGACGGTTCCGAACAGGCCGACGTAGGGACTCACCGAGCCGACCGAAGCGAGAAAGGCAAGATGCGAGTCGATGCTGTCCATCTCGCGCTGATAGGTGGCGCGCATGGCACGGCGCGAGCCGTCGATGACATCCTTGGCGTCGAGGTGTTTCTGGCTGCGCAGTTTGGTGAACTCGCGAAATCCGGCTTCGAAGATACGTTCCATGCTGCCGGTGCTGTGGCGGTCGTTGATGGCGCTCTGGTAAAGGCTGTTGAGATCGCCGCCGCTCCAGAAGTCGCGCTCGAACTGCTCGCTTTGCGATCGTGCCGCTCTAACCGTGAACCACTTGCGGAAAATGTAGTACCAGGACATGAACGAAACACCGGCCAGCAACAGCATGACCGCCTGCACGACGGCGCTGGCGTTGAGGATCAAGTGCAGGATCGAGAGGTCTTGCGAGACGTTCATTGCAGTGCTTCCAGTTGGGACCGCAGAAATGCGGGAATCGAAGTTGGCTTCATCTGTGCCGCGGTTACACAAACGAGGTGCACGGTCGCGCTGAGCAGTTCACCCGAGCCGCCTGCCAGGCTCTCGTCGGCGCGCCGGATGGTCTGGCGAAAGAAGATCTGCGCGCGGCTGATTTTCTCGACTTCGAGATCGACCAGCAGCTGATCGTCCAGGCGTGCCGGCTTCAGGAAGTCGACCTGGACACTGCGTACGACGAAGGCAATTCCCGGGTCATGCAGCAGCTCGGCCTGCTGATGGCCGATTGCGCGCAGCCATTCGCTACGGCAGCGTTCGAGGAACTTGAGATAGTTGGCGTAATAGACGACCCCGCCAGCGTCGGTGTCTTCGTAATAGATCCGAACGGGAATCGAAAAAGTGCTGAGCTTGAGTGGAGATTTCATCGTAGGATCAGATTCTAATGCAGCTTTCTTCGTGTAGAAAGTAAGCTTTTGTGACCGCGCCTGTGCGCTCGCCGTTCAGGTGTTTCGCCAGAGCTCGACCTGCGCCTCGCCGAGCAGGTTTTCCAGGCCCAGGTGCCGGTAAACGGCCGCCGTCGCCACGCGACCGCGCGGCGTGCGCTGCAGGAAGCCTTGTTGAATCAGGTAGGGTTCGAGGACATCCTCGATGGTGTCGCGTGCCTCGCCAATGGCCGCAGCGAGGTTGTCGACACCGACCGGGCCGCCGCCGAACTTGTCGATTATCGCTGACAAAAGCTTGCGGTCCATGACGTCGAGGCCGCCGTGGTCGACGTCGAGCATCAGCAGCGCCGCGTCGGCGACCTCGCTGGTGATCCGGCCGGAGGCCTTGACTTCGGCGAAGTCGCGCACCCGTCGCAGCAGCCGGTTGGCAACCCGCGGCGTGCCACGCGAACGGCGTGCGATCTCCAGCGCGCCGCCGCCATCGGTTGGCACCTTGAGCAACTGCGACGAGCGGGTGACGATCTGTGTCAGCTCCTCGGGGGTGTAGAACTCGAGCCTGGAGACGATACCGAAGCGGTCGCGCAGCGGGTTGGTGAGCATACCGGCGCGGGTGGTCGCGCCAACCAGCGTGAACGGCGGCAGATCAAGTTTGACCGAGCGCGCTGCCGGACCCTCGCCGATCATGATGTCGATCTGGAAGTCTTCCAGTGCCGGATAGAGGATCTCTTCGACGACCGGTGACAGGCGATGGATCTCATCGATAAACAGCACGTCGTGGGCATCGAGATTGGTCAGGATCGCCGCCAGATCGCCGGCCCTTTCGAGTACCGGTCCCGAAGTCGAGCGCAGGTTGACGCCCATCTCGGCCGCGATGATGTGCGCCAGTGTCGTTTTCCCCAGCCCCGGCGGGCCGAAGAGGAGAACATGGTCGAGCGTGTCGCGGCGTCGTTTGGCGGCCTCGATGAAGATTGCCAGTTGCTCGCGAATCTTTGCCTGACCGACGTAATCGGCCAGCCGTCGCGGCCGCAGCGCGCGCTCAATGGCTTCTTCCTGCGTCGATTTCGACTCGCCCGAAATCAGCCGCTCGATCGGCACGGTGCCGATATCGTCGCTTTCGATCATGGCTGCTTCCCGGCTTCGACCGCCAGCTCGGCAGCCGACCGAGGACCAGCGTGCATCAGCAGCAGCGCAACAGCGGCGATCTGGATCAGTTGCTGGTGGCCAGGGTTCATGGATTCACGCGCGGTTCAGACTTTTGACAGCAACTTGAGCGCCTGCCGAATGCCGTCGGAAGTCGTGATTTCGGCTGGCAACTGCCTCATTGCGGCGCCTCCTTCGCGCTCATTGTAACCCAGCGCCAACAGCGCATTGAGAATGTCACTGCGGCTGTCGGCGACGGCCACGGTGCTTGTCGGCAGCGCCTCGGCGAGCTTGCCCTTGAGTTCGAGCAACAGGCGTTCGGCAGTCTTGGTGCCGATTCCCGGCACCTTGGTCAGTCTGCCGACTTCCTGACGGGCAACGACCTGCGCCAGGTCGCCGACCGACAGGCCTGACAGCACCGACAGCGCCATGCGTGCGCCGACGCCGGTGATCTTGAGCAGCTGACGAAATGCGAAGCGCTCGCCTTCGCTGGCGAAGCCGTAGAGAAAATGCCCATCCTCGCGGACCACGAAATGGGTCAGCAGGCTGAGCTTCTCGCCGTTGTCGGGCAGGTTGTAGAAAGTGCTCATCGGGACATCGAGTTCATAGCCGACGCCATGCACATCGACCACCACCTGCGGCGGATTTTTTTCCAGCAGGATGCCACTAATACGGCTGATCATCGTTTGCTCTCCTTGGCGACCAGCCAGCGGCCATTGCGAACGTGCAGGCCGCGGCTGCCTAATTGCCCGATGCCCTGGCCACCGTGCGCATGCGCAATCGCGCAGGCCAGGGCATCGGCGGCATCCGGGCTCGGTTCGGCCGACAGGGACAACAGGCGCTGCACCATGTGTTGCACCTGCACCTTGTCGGCGTGACCGTTGCCGACCACTGCCTGTTTAACCTGCAGGGCGGTGTACTCGGCGACTTCGAGGCCACTGACGACCAGCGCGGTGATCGCCGCGCCACGCGCCTGGCCGAGGCGCAGCGTCGATTGTGGATTGATATTGACGAAGACAATTTCGACGGCTGCCTGGTCGGGTTGGTGGCGGGCGACCAGCGTCAGCAGTTCGGCGTGTATCGTCCCCAGGCGGCTGGGCAGAGGGGTGCTGGCATCGGTCTTGATGCAGCCGCTGGCCAGATAGGCCAGCCGGTTGCCGTTTTTTTCGATCAGCCCGAAACCGGTGATGCGCAAGCCCGGGTCGATTCCGAGAATGCGCAATGGGCGTGCTCTGCCATCCTGAGCGCAGTCCCTCATCGCGGTGTGGCGCGGGCCAGATAAACGCCGCTGACCGCCAGCACCATGCCGGCGACCGCCAGGCCGCTCAGCGTTTCGTCGAAGAGCAGCCAGGCGATGAGCGCCGTGCTTGGCGGCGTCAGGTAGAACAGAGTGGCGACATTGACCGCGCTGCCGCTGCGGATCAGCACATTGAGCAGGCTGATCGCTCCGACCGAGAGCACCAGAACCAGCCACAGGAGGGCGAAGACAAACTGCGGCGTCCACTCGATGGCCATGCTCTCGGTCGCCGAGGCGACCAGCGCGGTGATGATCGCCGTCGGCAGGAACTGGATCACCGATCCGGTACGCAGATCAAATCTCGGGCAGAAGCGCTTCTGATACAGGGTGCCGAGAGTAATGCCGAGCAGCGCGGCAATGGCCGGAACGAGCATTGCTGCCAACGCTACGTCGCCAAGCTTGTTGGCGACGACCAGGCTCACCCCGGCGAAGCCCAGTGCCAGGCCCAGCCATTGCCGCGGCGAGACGCGTTCGCCGAGCAGGAAGCCGGCTCCGCAGGCGGTCAGCAGCGGCTGCATGCCGACCACCAGTGCAGTTACCCCCGCCGGCAAACCGTGCTTGATGGCCATGAACACGCCGCCCAGATAGACGCAGTGCACCAGCACGCCGGAAACGGCGATATGGAAGAACTGACGCGGATTGGCGGGCCACGGCGCGCGCGTCAGCAGCACAAAGGGAAGCATCAGCGTCAGCACCAGCAGGTAACGAGTGAGCAGGAAGGTCAAGGGCTCGGCGTAGGGCAGGCCGAACTTGGCGCCAATGAAGCCTGTGCTCCACAGAAAGACAAACAGAAAGGGCAGCAGCGACGGCGGAAGGGACATTCAATGGGCTCCGTGGCAGGGGCAAGAGTCTAGCAAGCATCGCGCCTGCAAGACGGCACGCGGCGCAATCATCGCCAGCGCGCGCCTTAGCTGCGCCGCACTGTTTGTTGATGGCCCAGGGCGCGCGCGATGTCCTCGGCGATGGCCTTGATCGGCTTCGCCCAGTCGGGGTTGTGCCGATCGCTGGGCGCCGAAACGGAAAGGCCGGCGACCAGCTGATCTTCGTCGTCGCGGATCGGTGCGGCGATACAGCGCAGGCCGATCTCCGCCTCTTCATTGTCAAAAGCCACTTCATGGCGGCGAATTTTGTCGAGTTCTTTTTCGAGCGCGTCGAGGCGCGTCAGCGAATGTGGCGTCTTGCCCGGCAGACCGGTACGACGGGCATAGGCGCGCACAGCCGCGGTGCTGTCGGCAGCGAGAAACAGCTTGCCCACCGAAGTCAGGTGCAAGGGTGCCCGACCACCCACCAGATAGACGACACGCACCAGCGAGCGGCCGCTCGAAGTCCGTTCGACGTAGATGATCTCGTCGTCGTGGCGAATGCCGAGATTGACGGCTTCGCCAATGCTCTCATGCAGTTGCTGCATGTATGGCAGGGCGACCTGGCGGATGTTGATCCGCGACTTGACCAGGTTGCCGAGTTCGAGCAGCCGGATGCCGAGCGTGTAGCTGCCGTTTTCGTGGCGCTCGACGACCGCGGCGCTGGTCATCGCCGCCAGAATCCGGTGCGTCGTTGACGGGTGCAGGCCGCTGTTCTTCGCCAGCACCTTGAGACTCACCGGGTCGGGGAGATCGGCCAGCACATCGAGCAGCGACATCATGCGCTCGATGACCTGAATCGAAGTCTTTTCTGCCTGCTGTTCCGCCATTTCCTTCCTGTCGATCCTTTCGGCAGCGTCCGCAAGCGTCGCAAGTTTCTGCAAGCTTTTGTTTTCGCCTGCGGGAGACTACTATTGCTCGTTCTGCCACTCGCCCACCCTACCTTGTGCGGCGCAATATCTTACCATCATGCGCGTTGCCCTGTTCGTAAGCTGTTTGGTCGATCTGATGCGCCCGAGCGTCGGCTTCGCGACCATCCGGCTGCTCGAGGCCGCCGGCTGTGAGGTCGAAGTTCCGGCCAGCCAGACCTGCTGCGGCCAGCCCGCGTACAGCAGCGGCGACCAGCTGGCGGCGGTCGCGCTGGCCAGGAAGACGATTGCCGAGTTCGAAGCCTTTGCCTACCTGGTCGTTCCCAGCGGTTCTTGTGCCGACCAGATCCGGAATGCTTACCCGACGCTGTTTGCCGACGACCCGCCCTGGCGCAGCCGCGCCGAACGCCTGGCCGGACGCTGCTACGAACTCAGCGATTTTCTGGTCAGCGTCCTGAACGTCGATGCCGTGCCCGGCGAGTTTGCCGGCAGCGTCACTTACCATGATTCATGCAGCGCTCTGCGTGGCCTCGGCATCCGCGCGCAAGCACGCGCGCTGCTGGCGCGCGTGCCCGGCCTGACGCTCAAGGAAATGCCGGCTGCCGAGGAGTGTTGTGGCTTTGGCGGTGCTTTCTCGCTCAAGTTTGGCGATATTTCGGCGGCCATCGCCGAGAAGAAGTGCGTGAACCTGCGCCTGGCGGACGCCGACGCCGTTGTTGGCGGCGACCTCGGCTGCCTGCTCAATATAGAAGGCAAGCTGCGGCGCATGGGTGACCGGCGCACGCGCGTGCTGCACATCGCCGAGGTGCTCGCCGGAGTCTACGAGTCCGCCGTCGCCGGCCCTGTCGCAAATAGCGCCGACAGCGCCGACAACGCCGACAGAGACCCTGGCTGATGCGGCAACAGTCAATGTTCTTCAAGGCGCGCGTCGGCACGATGCTCGCCGACGTTCGCCTGCAGGCCAATCTGCGCAAGGCCAAAGGCAAATTCGTCGACACGCGTGCGCAAGCGGTGCGCGATTATGACCAGGAGCGGGCCAGCGAAGGTCAGGGCGACGCGGCTTTCGAAGCCTTGCGCGACGCTGGCGAAGCGATCCGCCAACGCGTCGTCGGCAAGCTTGACGCCTGGCTCGAAGTCTTTGAAGAGAAGGCCACGGCACGCGGCGCGACCGTTCTCTGGGCGCGCGACGGCCAGGAAATCTGTGATTTGGTGCTCGACATCGCGCGGCAGCACGGCGTGCGCAAGGTGATCAAGTCGAAGTCGATGCTTTCCGAAGAGGCTGACCTCAACCAGGCACTCGAAGCTGCCGGTATCCAGCCGGTCGAAACCGACCTCGGCGAATACATCCTGCAGATTGCCGGCAACGAACCGCCGTCGCACATCATCGCGCCGGTGATGCACAAGAACGTGGACCAAGTCGCCGACCTCTTTGCCAGGACGCACGGCACGCCGCGCAAGACCGACATTCCGGCACTGACCCGGGAAGCGCGCGAAGTGCTGCGTGAGCATTTCGTCAGCGCCGAGATGGGCATTTCCGGCGCCAACTTCCTGATCGCCGAGACCGGCAGTGCCGCGCTGGTGACCAACGAAGGCAACGGGCGGATGGTGACGACGCTGCCAAAAGTGCATGTGGTGATCACCGGTATCGAAAAAATCGTCCCGACACTGGACGATTTCGCGACCCTGATGCGCCTCTTGCCGCGCTCGGCCACCGGCCAGGTGATCTCCAACTACGTCTCGCTGCTCACCGGCAACAAGCGCAGCAGTCCTGCCGGTGAGGATGCCAATGATGGCGATGGTCCCGAGACGATGGTCTTCATCCTGGTCGACAACGGTCGCGTCGGCCTGCTCGGCACCGAGTTCCAGTCGATGCTGAGTTGCATTCGTTGCGGCGCCTGCCTGAATCATTGCCCGGTCTATCAGACGGTTGGCGGGCACGCCTACGGCTGGGTCTACCCGGGGCCGATGGGTTCGGTCCTGACGCCGCTCTTCGGCGGCATTGACAAAGCGCTCGACCTGCCGCAGGCCTCGACACTTTGCCAGCAGTGCAGCGTCGTCTGCCCTGTCCGGATTCCTCTGCCGGGACTGTTGCGCCAGCTGCGCCAGCGGCAGACGCGCGCCGGCCTGCGCCCGCGCAGCGAACGCCTCGGCCTGCGACTTTGGGCCTGGCTGGCGGCGCGCCCGGCGCTTTATGCGCTGAGCGCCCGCATCGCCGTCCGCTATCTGAACTGGCTCGCCGCTGGCCGCGAGCACATCGAAGTGCTGCCTATCGCGCCGAGCTGGAGCGCTGCTCGCGACCTGCCGGCACCGCAGGGCAGGACGTTTCACGAACTGTATCGCCAGCAGCGGCGCGGCAAGTGAAGCATGCCGGCGCTTTGTCCTCTTTGGTCCGCTGGCGAGCATTTCCTCAATTCGTGAGTCGCTTGCGCGACTCTTACATTAAGTAAGCAAGGAGCAAAATTTCCGAATGATGTCCGAAACCGATCAGGTCCTGGCCATACCGCTGTGGATCAATGGGCGCGCCTATCTGACCATGGCGCCGGCTTTTTTCGACGTCCGCGACGCAGCCAGCGGCGAGATCAAGCGGCGCACACCCCTGTGTGGCGCGTCCGAAGCGCTTGCTGCCGCCACGTCGGCGCAGGCGGCGCTGCCTGATTGGGCCGCCCGAAGCGTCGCCGAGCGTGCCGCGCTGCTGCTGGCGCTGGCCGATGCACTGGCTGGGTACGGCGAGCATTTTGCGGCGCTGATCAGCGAGGAAAGCGGCAAGGACGCTGCGCTCGCGGCAGCCGAAGTCGGCGACGCGCTGAGCCTGCTGCGCGGCGTCGCCCCCGCCGCCGCAAGCGACACAGGAAGCACCGGCACGGCTGCCAATGCTGTCGTGGCCATCGTCAGCGACGACAGTGCGCCACTCCTCGGCCCGTTGCGGCATGCCGTTCCGGCACTGCTGGCCGGTGCGACGGTCGTCGTCAAGCCGAGCCCGAAAGCGCCATCAGCCGCTTTCGCACTGGCCGAACTGAGCGCTCGCAGCGCTTTCCCTGGCGGTGTTTTCAACGTTCTGCACGGCGACCTGGCGGCTATCGAAGGGCTTTGTGGGCTCAGCGAGGTCAGCCGGCTGTGCTTCGCCGGCGATCCGGCGCTGGGCGCCAAGGTTGCCGAAATTGCCTTCCGCTACGACAAGCCTTGCGTGGATTGAGCGGAGCCATGCACCGAATCGTCTATCTCGAGCGCGACTCGATCATCGCCGAAGTCCGCCGGCCGGATTTTCCGCACCATTGGGCCGAACATGCGAAAACCCTGCAGGGCGAGGTCAAGGAGCGGCTCGCCGGAGCGACGATAGCCATCGTCAACAAACTGCGGATCGACGCCGAACTGATCGCCGCGCTGCCCGCCTTGCAGATGGTCGCGGTCGCCGCGACCGGCGCCAACAACATCGACCTCGAGGCCTGCCGCGTGCGCGGCATCGTCGTCTCGAACATCCGTGGCTACGCTGCGCATACCGTTCCCGAGCACGTGCTGGCGATGCTGCTGGCGCTGTCGCGCAACATCTTCGCCTATCGGCAGGCGGTTGCCGACGGAAGCTGGCAGCGTGCCGAGCAGTTCTGCTTTTTCGATTACCCGATCCGCGATCTGCATGGCGCGACGCTGGCGCTGATCGGCAGCGGCAACCTCGGCAGCGGCGTCGCCCGCCTGGCCGCCGCCTTCGGCATGCGCGTGCTGCGCAGCGAACGCAAGGATGCGCTCAGCGTTCGTCCGGGCTATACCTTGTTCGCCGAAGCGCTGCGCCAAGCCGATGCGGTTTCACTGCACTGCCCGCTGAGCGCCGAAACGAGCAAGCTGATCGGCGAAAGCGAACTACGTTCGATGAAGCCTTCCGCCCTGCTGATCAATACCGCGCGCGGTGGCCTGGTCGACGAAAGCGCCCTGGCCCGGGCGCTGCAGGAAGGCTGGATCGCCGGCGCCGGTTTCGACGTCCTCAGCGTCGAGCCACCGCGCAACGGCAACCCCCTGCTCGCTCCCGAGCTGCTGGCGCTGCCCAACTTCATGCTCACCCCGCACATCGCCTGGGCCAGCCAGCCAGCGATGCAGGCCCTCGCCGAGCAGTTGATCAGCAACCTCGAAGCCTTCGCTCGCGGCGAGCCACAACACGTGTTGACATGAACAGCGCCACACAACTGCCGGCGCTTCCATTGCCAGCGCCACCCCTCGCCCCTCCCCCCTCATGGGGGAGGGCTTGGGGAGAGGGGAGCCGCGGGCTGCGGCTCGCGACCCTCGCTGTTCGACGACCGTCATACGCGTGCGCAGTCGCTGCTATTTGCCACGTTCGTCAGCGGCAGGCACGCCTTCCCCCACCAATCACAACAACATGCGCTTCCTGCTTTTCCTCCTGCTGAGCCTCGTCGCCAGCGTTGCCCATGTTGCCAACGCCCAGCCGACCAAAGTCGCTGCCGCCTCCGATCTGCAGTTCGCGCTCGGCCAGATCGCGGCCCGTTACGAGCAAGAAACGGGCAACAAGGTGGCCCTCTCCTTTGGTTCCTCGGGTAACTTCGCCCGCCAAATCCCGCAGGGAGCACCTTTCGAACTCTTCCTCTCGGCTGACGAGGAGTACATCATCCGCCTCGCCGAGCAGGGTCTGTTGCGCGACCAGGGCCAGCTCTACGCAATTGGCCGTCTCGCACTGCTGGCGCCGCATGGCTCGTCGCTGAAGGTCGACAGCGAATTGCGCGATCTGGCGGCGGCGATCAGCGATGGTCGCCTACAGCATCTGGCGATCGCCAACCCGCAGCACGCGCCGTACGGGCGTGCCGCGCGTGCCGTCCTCGAACGCGCCGGCCTCTGGGCAGTGCTGCAAGGGAAGCTGGTGCTCGGCGAGAACGTCGCGCAGGCGGCGCAGTTTGCACTCAGCGGTTCGGCGCAGGGCGGCATCGTTGCCTGGTCGCTGGTCAAGGCGCCCGAGCTCGCCCGGCACGGCGTCGCGGCGCTGATTCCCGAGAACTGGCACCCGCCCTTGCGTCAGCGTATGGCGCTGACCCGTCACGCCGGCGAAGACGCCAGCCGTTTCTACGACTATCTGCAAAAACCGACGGCGCGCGCCATCTTCGAACGCAACGGATTTTCGCTGCCGGCAAGCAGGGAGCGGTGAGCGCGGTGAGCACCGTGACCGCGGCGTTCGCCGTGATTGATTGGCAAGCGCTCTCGCTGTCCCTGCAACTGGCGACTGCCACGGCAATCTTGCTGCTGCCCTTGGCGATCTGGCTGGCGCGCCTGCTGGCCTGGTCGCAGTTTCGCCACCAGGCGGCGCTCGAAGCGGCGATCCTGTTGCCGCTGGTGTTGCCACCGACGGTGCTCGGCTACTACCTGCTGCTCGGTTTCGGCGGCGCTTCGCCTCTTGGCCAGGCCTACCACGCGCTCACCGGGCGGGCGCTGGTGTTCAGTTTCGACGGACTGCTTGCCGCTTCGCTGATCTTCAACCTGCCCTTTGCCGTACAGCCGATGCAGCGTTCCTTCGCCGCCATCCCGCGCGAAGTGCGCGAAGCCGCGTGGGTCTCCGGGCTGTCGCGCTGGCAGACCTTTCTGCGCATCGAAGTGCCGTTGGCCTGGCCGGGAATCGCCGCCGCGCTGGCGCTGACTTTCGCGCACACACTCGGTGAGTTCGGCGTCGTGCTGATGGTCGGCGGCAGCCTGCCTGGCGAGACCAAGACCATCGCCATCGCCATCTACGATCAGGCGCAGGCGTTCAACGATTCGGCGGCGGCCGGCATGTCGGCGCTGTTGTTGGCCTTGTCCTTCGTTGCCGTGCTGCTGGTCAGTCGCCTCGGTCGTTCGGTGCTGCGCCGGTGAAGCTCGTCGCGCGCCTCGAACAGAGTGCGCCGATACCGCTGGCCGCCGACATCGCCTGCGACAGTGGCGAGTTGCTGGCGCTGGTTGGCCCTTCGGGCAGCGGCAAATCGACCATTCTGCGCTGCCTCGCCGGCCTGCACCGGCCGTCAGGCGGCAGCGTGCGCTGCGGCGACGAAACCTGGTTCGACGCCAGCCGCGGCGTCGATGTCTCGCCGCAGCAGCGGCGTGTCGGCTTCGTTTTCCAGCATTACGCGCTGTTTCCGCACCTCAGCGCGCTGGCCAACGTGATGGTCGCACTGCAGCACCTGCCGACGCGCGAGCGCGCCGCGCAAGCGCGCCACTGGCTGGCGCGCAGCAAGCTCGAAGGGCTGGAAGCGCGCCGCCCCGCCGAGCTCTCCGGCGGTCAGCAACAACGCGTGGCGATCGCCCGCGCGCTGGCGCGCGAACCGCAGGTGCTGCTGCTCGACGAACCCTTCTCGGCCCTTGATCAAGTGACGCGCCGCAAACTGCTGCGGCAGCTGATCGAATTGCGGCGCTCGCTGGCCATCCCGATCATTCTGGTTACTCACGATCTCGAGGAAGCAGCACTGCTCGCCGACAGCATGACCGTCCTGCATCACGGCCACACGCTGCAGACCGCCGCCCCAGACGAACTGCTGGCACGACCAGGGAGTGCGTTGGTCGCGCGCCTGACCGATCAGCCGAACCTCTTCGGCGCTACGGTGAGCGCGCAGTCGGCGGCCACCGATACGACGCAGATCGACTGGCTGGGGCAACCGCTGCAAGCCAGCCATCACGCCGGCTTCGCCGTCGGCGACCGCGTCTGCTGGGTGCTTCCCGAAGCCGGTGTGATTCTCGTACGCGACCACCAGGCCGGTCGCGAGAACACCTTCGCCGCGACCGTCAGCGAGCGACTCGCCTGGCGCGGACATGCGACGGTGACCGCGCACATCGCCGACCGCCGCGACGCGGCGCTGTCCTTCGCCATTGGCTCCGCGGTCGCACAGCGGCGCGGTATCGTTCCCGGCGCTCGTATCGCGCTGCAGTTGCAGAAGGCCGCCATCTGTCTGACTCCCGCCGATGCGGCGATCGGCACCCACGGCGGTATCAATGCCGACCCCACCGGAGAGCTCCGCAAATGAACCAGCACTCATCGCGAGCCGACATCCTGGCGCGCGTTCGCGCCGCGCTACAGCACCATCCGGCGTCCGCCGAGGAACGCCGGGCGAGCGTCATCGCGGAGATCGCCGCGCCGCCCGCAGGCCCTCGTCCGCAGCTGACGGGTGACCTGGTCGACCGCTTCTGCAAGCGCTCGCTGGCGATGTCGTCAAGCATCGAGCAGGTCGCCAGCCTTGCTGCAGCGCCGGCAGCGATCGCCCGCTACCTGGCGGCCGGCGGCTTGCCGACCGCTGCCGTCTGTTGGCAGGAGTACGCCGACCTCGACTGGGCCGGCGCCGGCCTCAGTGTCGAAGCCCGCGCCGCGCGCGACGACGATCTGGTCGGCATCACCGGCACCTTCTGCGCCCTCGCCGAGACCGGCACGTTGATGCTGCTCTCCGGGTCACGCACTGCTGCGACGACCAGCCTGCTGCCCGAAACGCACATCGCCATCGTGGACGCAGCACGTATCGTCGCCGGCATGGAGGAAGGCTTCGCGCTGCTCCGCCACGAGAGTGGTGAACGTGGTGAGTGCGGTGAACTGCCGCGCGCCGTGAACTTCGTTTCCGGCCCTTCGCGAACCGGCGACATCGAGCAGACCATCGTCCTCGGCGCGCATGGTCCGTATCGGGTGCATCTGGTGATTGTGGGTGCGGGTGTGAAAGCTTGACTGCTCAAGCTCGAGAGCAGAGAGCTGACTATTCCCTGTTAATGTGAAAGTCGCGCACGCGACTCACGAAACTCCCTTCTCCCCTCGCGGGAGAAGGGCCGGGAGAAGAGGGGGACGGTCATGACTTTCAGCATCCGGGGTATCTCGACTGTCATGACCGTTAGCGATGCGCTAGGGTAGGGGCGGTGGAGTTGACGGCAACGTAAGGATCGGCGCGCCTGGACGACCAAGCTCCTGTCGCCTCCATGCCGGATAACAGAATGCCAGGCTCCAACACGATCTCCGTGATCATCCCGACGTTTAACGAAGAAGCCCGCATTGGCGCGACGCTAGCCAATGTGTTGCCGCAGCGGCCGGCGGAAGTGCTGGTCGTGGACAGTGGCAGCAGCGATGCGACGGCCAGCATTGCCGCGGCGACTGCCGGCGTGCAGCTGCTGCAGTCGGCAAAAGGCCGGGCGCGTCAGATGAACGCTGGCGCTGCGGCTGCTGGTGGCGAGTGGTTACTGTTCCTGCATGCCGACACGCTCTTGCCGGCGGGGGCGCTGGAGCGTATCGCGGCGCTGCCCGATGGCGTCCTGGCCGGTGCTTTCAGGCATCGCTTTTCCGGGGACGACTGGCGCTTGCGGCTGATATCGCGTCTCGACAACACGCGCAGCCGGCTGACGAAGATTGCTTTCGGCGACCAGGCGGTGTTCGTGCGGCGGATGCTGTTCGAGCGGCTCGGCGGTTTTCCGGTGTGCGAGGTGATGGAGGATGTAGCCTTCGGCGAAGTCCTGCGCCGCGCCACCACGCCGATTCTGCTCAGCGAAGAGGCGATTACCGATTCGCGCAAGTTCGAACAGATGGGCGTGTGGACCAGCCTGCTGCGGGTTGGCGTGCTGCTCGCTTGCCATCGCCTGCGCCTGCCGCTCGTCGGGCGGTCGTTTTTCAATGAAATTCGCTGACCGTGTGGCGAGTAGCGGCCGGATCCGGGAGATGGCATGAAGAGCTGGACGAATTGGACGAAATCGACGCATTGGACGAAATGGACGAAATGGACCAGCGGGATTTTCGCGCTCGCGCTCCTGTGCCTGCCGCTAGCGGCCAGTGCGGCTTTCGACCATAGTCACGCGGCGTGGACGGTGCTGCTCAAACGGCATGTCGTGCTCATCGATGGGGGCAAGGCGTCGCAGCTGGACTATGGCGGGCTGGCGCAGGAGCGGACGGCATTGCAGGCCTATCTCGACAGTCTCTCGGCGGTGCCGCGGGCGGAGTTCGATTCCTGGTCCAAGTCGCAGCAACTTGCATTTCTGATCAACGCCTACAACGCTTTCACTGTCGAGCTGATTCTCGGCAAATATCCGGATCTGAATTCGATTCGCGATCTCGGCAACATCGTTTTCAATAGTCCGTGGAAGCAGAAGTTCTTCACGCTTTTCGGCGAGCGCCGCCATCTGGACTGGATCGAACACGAGGTGATTCGCAAGCCGGGCGCTCATGACGATCCGCGCATCCATTTTGCGGTGAATTGCGCCTCGGTCGGCTGCCCGATGTTGCGCGAAGAGGCTTTCGTCGGCGAGCGCCTGGATGCCCAGCTGGAGCAGCAGACGCGGCGTTTCCTCGCTGATCGCACGCGCAATCGCTACGACCCGAAGACGGCGACTTTGGTCGTCTCGCAGATTTTTGACTGGTACGGCGAGGATTTCTCGGCTGGCTACCGTGGCGTGGGCTCGCTCAGACAGTTCCTGGGCAGTTATGCCAATCTGCTGGCGACTACGCCGGCCGAACAGGCGATGCTGCGTCAGAATCTGGTGGGAATCGACTTCATCGAGTACGACTGGGCGCTGAACAGCGTGCCGCGTTGAGCGGCCGCGCGCGCCAGGCGCGGTGCTGCGCGGGACTGTCGCCCGCGCTCTACTCGCACTCCTCGCACGCCGCCGCACAAGACGCTACGCCTGAGGCTATTTGCTGCTGCGCGTTCCCGTGACGGCGGCGAGGACGCCGAGGCCGATCAGGACCCCGGCGCTCAGGTAGTGGCCGACGCCGCGCAGCCGGCCGTGGCGCAGCAACGCTGGCTCCACCGCACTCGCGGTGAGCACGTACAGGCAGTCGGTGACGACGGCGATGAAGACGAACAGCAATCCCAGAAGCACGCTCTGCAATAGTGCCGACGTCATTGGGTCGACGAACTGCGGCAGGAAGGCGGCGAAGAATAGCGCCGTCTTGGGGTTGAGCAGCGCGACGACAAAGCCCTCGCGAAATATCGGCGTGAGTTCGGCGGCGCCGAAAGTCGCCTTGTCCGTCTGCCGTGCAGCGCCTTCGCCAAGCGCTTTGATGCCCAGATAGACAAGATAGGCTGCGCCAGCGTACTTGACGACGGCAAAAGCCAGTGCGGAGGCGGCAAACAGCGCCGCCAGGCCGATCGACGCGCCGACGGCGTTGGCCAGGTTGCCGAGCGCGACGCCGGCCAGCGAAACCAGCCCGGCTCGCCGCCCCTGGGCCAGGGTGCGCGTCACGATATAGATCACTCCCGGCCCCGGTGTGGCCGCGAGCACCAGACTGGCCAGCACGAAGGCGGAAAAAGGCAGTGTTGCGGCAGAGTTGCCAAGCAGGATTTGGCTGATTTCGGTGATCGCGGGCATCGCACTTCCCTGGCTGTCGAAGAGATGGATGAAATACAAGGCGATGTGGGCAATCCGTCTGCGGTAAACCTGACAAATTGTCAGCAATCAGCTACCTTGCGCAAAAAAAGGCTCCTTTCGGGTTCATTTCTTCTTGCCAGCCGCATCGCGCAGCATTTGAATACTGTCTGATATACCCAAACGGTGATGACATGTCGAGACTCTCCTGATGATGAATATCGTGACCGTTCCCCTTTTTACCGACCCTTCTCCCGCACGTGGAGAAGGGAGATTCGTGAGTCGCGGGCGCGACTTTCACGGCAAGTGTCTGCCAATGGAGGGCCCGGCATGAACAACGGTGGAGGTATCGATCGTTCCCGAGAGCAGCTTTCGTCGACCTGGGCCAGGCAGGTCGTGGAAGCCATATCGATCCCGATGTTCGTGATTGACGCCGAGCACCGCGTCGTGCATTGGAATCGGGCGTGCGAGAAGCTTACCGGGGTTTCTCAGGATTCCGTGCTGGGGACGACGCGAGCGTGGTCCGCGTTCTACCAGGACTCGCGACCGGTGATCGCAGATCTCGCTTTGAATGGCTCACGGCTGGAGGATCTCGAACGCTATTACGCCGGAAAATATCGTCCATCGGCTTCGCTCGAGGACGCTTGGGAACTCGAAGACTTCTTCCCGCGGATGCCCGATGGCGGCAAGTGGCTGGTCTTCAGCGCCGCAGCCCTGCACGACGAGAGCGGCGTTGTCGTCGGGGCCGTGGAGACGCTGCGCGACGTCACCGCGCAGCGGGCAGCCGAGCGGGCGGCCAGCGATGCTGCCTTGCTGTTGTCTGAAATCGTTCAGGGCTCGCCGGTGCCAACCTTCGTCATTGACGCCGAGCATCGCGTCACGCACTGGAATCGCGCCTGCGAGGCGATTCTCGGGGCGCCGGCCGAGCAGATGATCGGCTCGCGCGAGCAGTGGCGACCGTTCTATCCGCATCCGCGACCGGTCATGGCCGACCTGGTGCTTGATGCGACGGAGGGTCAAATGGGCGAGCTCTACGCCGGCAAGCTGCGACCTTCACCCTTGATCGCCGGTGCCTGGGAAGCCAGGGACTATTTTCCGCAGTTCCCGGGCGGCGGGCGCTGGTTGTACTTCACCGCGGCGCCACTACACGGCGCCGATGGACGCGCCATTGGCGCCGTCGAGACGCTGCAGGACATCAGCAAGCAAAAACACTACGAAGTGCAGTTGGAAGCTCTTGCTCGGCAAGACCCGCTCACGGGACTCGCCAACCGCATGGTGCTCGAGGAGCGCATCAATCTCGCCCTGTCGCAGGCGGCGCGACACAAACGCCTGCTGGCACTCGCTTTCCTGGACCTCGATCACTTCAAGCCGATCAATGACGCCATGGGGCATGCGGTTGGTGATGCGCTACTGGTCGAGCTCGCCAAGCGCCTGCTGGCGATGGTGCGTGCTTCCGACACCGTTGCCCGGATCGGTGGCGACGAGTTCGTCATCGTGTTGGCCGAGCCGGAATCTCGAGAGGCCGTCGAAGGCGTGATGCAGCGCATCATCGAGACGGTCAGGCAGCCGTTCCAGCTTGACGAGCATTGCGTGCAGGTCGGTTGCAGCATTGGCATCGCGCTCTATCCGGAGGACGGCGACGACCACGGAGGCCTGCTGCGCGACGCCGATGCGGCGATGTATCTTGCCAAGACGGCTGGTCGCAACGGCTACCGCATGCATGCCAGGCAGGTTCAGTAAGTGCAGGGCAGCAGACTGCCTGGCACGCGAACTGGTGGCGAATGGCCAGCTCGCGGCATCGCTGGCAGAGTCGGTGGCCTGCGCCGGTTCGCGGTCAAGGAGGGTGTCAATCGCAGGCGATGCAGGCCGAGCAAAGTTGATGCGGTGGTGGTTCGAGAACTTCCACCGTGAAATAATGACCAAAGAGCGCTGACCAGAACGGTCAGGCCGGGCGCCCATGCGGTGCCGATTGATTGCCAACTTTCACCATCCCTTCTCCAGAAAACAAAGGAATCAACATGACGAGCACAGTAACTCTCGGTGGCAACCCTTTTCAGGTTAACGGTGATTTCCCGCAGAAGGGTCAGACGGCAGCTGCGTTCACGCTCGTTGGCAAGGATCTTGCCGACGTTTCGCTAAGCGCTTTTGCCGGTCAGAGGAAGGTGCTGAACATCTTCCCGAGCGTGGACACGCCGACCTGCGCAACGTCGGTGCGTACCTTCAATGCCAAGGCGAGCAGTCTGGCGAACACCGTCGTGCTTTGTATCTCGGCCGATCTGCCGTTTGCGCTGAGCCGCTTCTGCGCTGCCGAGGGCCTCGAGTCGGTGCTCACGCTGTCCACCATGCGCGGTCGCGAGTTCCTCCAGGACTATGGCGTTTCTCTGAGCAACGGTCCGCTGGCCGGCCTCGCCGCGCGGGCAGTGATCGTGCTCGACGGCGACGACCGGGTGCTGCATAGCCAGCTGGTTGCCGAAATCAAGGACGAACCTGATTACGAAGCTGCGCTGCAGGCGCTTGCCTGAGCCGTGCCCCCTTGATCTGCCATCTGCCGCCTCGCACCCGCCGCTGAGCAGCAAAGATGCCTGCGCGCGACGACACTGAAGCGATTCCGCAGCGCCAGGGCATTCAGTCGATCGAAGTCGGCACGCGTCTGCTGCGTGCCCTGGCGGCCAGCCAGCGGTCGATGATGCTGCGCGACGTCGCCCGCAACGCCGGCATGCCGGCGGCAAAGGCCCGTCGCTATCTGGTGAGCTTCATGCGCATGGGGCTGGTCGAGCAGGATGCCAATACCGGGCGCTACGACCTTGGCGAGTTTGCGCTGGAACTGGGGCTGGCCAGCTTGGCGCGGCTGGACCCGGTGCGCCTGGCCGGGCCCGTGCTCGACGACCTCTGCGAGCAGATCGGCGCCACCGTCGCCCTGGCCATGTGGGGTAATCACGGCGCCACCTGCGTGCGCTGGGTCGAAGCCGGCGGCGCGGTGACCGTCACCCTGCGCACCGGCGTCGTGCTGCCGCTGACGACCTCGGCGACCGGGCTGGCCTTCTCTGCTTTTTACCGTTCACCTTATCTGAAAAAGATGCTCGACGCCGAAGTGCAGGCCACCGCCGAGGCTGCGGGAAAGACCTCGGCGGAGGTGATGTCGACGCTGACTTTGCAACTCGAAGACATTCGCCGTGACGGCATGTCGCGTGCGGCGGGCAGCATGACGCCGGGGATCAACGGCGTCAGCGCGCCCGTTTTCGGGCACACCGGTCGGATGGTGGCGGCGGTTACTGCTCTGGGCGTCGTCGGCAGCTTTGACGTCGCGCTGGACAGTTCGATCGCGCAGGGCACACGGGAAGCGGCGGCGACGCTTTCCAGGCGTCTTGGTTATGGCAGCAGCGACGGCGCGGCAGGCGAGCAAACCACAGCCTCTGTCAGCGCTGCGCCGCAAGTCAGTCGCTGACGTCTGTGCTTCGTGCTTGCCGTGCCGGCTGTGGGGCCTGCTGTATTGCACCTTCGATCACCACGCCGATGCCCGGCCATGCGCAGGGAAAACCGGCCGGCGAGCCCTGCGCCAATCTGAGCACGGACCTGCGTTGTCGCTTGTGGGGGCGGCCCGAGCGACCGGCCTTCTGCGCCGGCCTGCAGGCCTCCGACGAAATGTGCGGCGACGACCGGCAACAGGCGATCGCCTGGTTATCGGCGCTGGAGCGGGCAACCCGGCCGTGAGTGCTAAAATGCGCCTTTTTGCCGAAAGCTCCACGTGGACCTGCTGCTGCTGCTGAAAGCCCTGATTCTCGGCATCGTCGAAGGGGTGACCGAATTTCTGCCGGTCTCGTCGACCGGCCACCTGATCCTTGCTGGCGCTTTGCTCGATTTCAACGACGAGCGCGGCAAGCTGTTCGAGATCGTCATCCAGTCCGGCGCCATGCTCGCCGTCTGCTGGGAGTTCCGCGCCAAGATCATGCAGGTCTTGCGCGGTCTGCCCAGTGATCCCGGCGCACAGCGTTTCGCGCTCAATGTGTTGGTCGCCTTTCTGCCGCTGGCGATCATCGGGCTCTTGTTCGGAAAGACGATCAAGGCCTATCTGTTCAACGCGCCGGTGGTGGCGACGGCCTTCATCGTTGGTGGCCTGATCATTCTCTGGGCCGAACGCCGCGAGCATCGCATCCGCGTCGAGTCGATCGACGACCTGTCCCTGGGCGACGCGATCAAGCTCGGTTTTGCACAGGCGCTGGCGCTGATTCCGGGGACTTCACGCTCCGGGGCGACGATCATTGGCGGCCTGCTGTTCGGCCTTTCGCGCCGCGCCGCCACCGAGTTCTCCTTCTTTCTGGCCATGCCGACGCTGATCGGCGCGAGCATCTACCAGCTCTACAAGGAGCGCGCGCTGCTCTCTGTCGACGATATCGGAATGTGGGTGGTCGGCTTCGTTGCGGCGTTCATTTCGGCTTTCTGGGCCGTGCGCGGGCTGCTTCGCTATATCAGCACGCACGACTTTTCGATTTTCGCCTGGTATCGCATCGCCTTCGGGATACTGATTCTCGTGACTTGGCAGTACGACTTCATTTCCTGGGGAGATCACTGAGTTGGCCGCCCCACGCATCATCTATCTGCACGGCTTCTGCTCCTCGCCAGCGTCGTGGAAGGCGCGCCTGCTGGCCGAGTTTCTGGCCGTAGCGGGTCTCGCCGACCGCTTTTCCTGCCCCGTGCTGTCGCACGTTCCGCGCGCTGCGATCGCCACCGTCGAGGCCTTGCTGGACAGCGACGACGCGCCGACGACGCTGGTCGGCAGTTCTCTGGGCGGCTATTACGCGGCCTGGCTGGCCGAAAGGCGGGATCTGAACGCCGTCTTGATCAATCCGGCGGTAATGGCCCCAAGCCTGCTCGAGGGGCTGCTGGGAACACACGTCAACTACACCAGTGGCCGTCGCTTCGAGTTTGGCGCCGAGCACGTCGAGCAACTGCGCGCGCTCGACACGCCGCTGATCACCCCGTCGCATTACCTGCTGATGGTCGAAACCGGCGATGAGGTGCTCGACTACCGGCACGCCGTCGAGCGTTTTGCCGGCTGCCGACAGATAGTCGTCGAAGGCGGCGATCACAGCTTCACCCGTTTCCCTGACTTCGTACCGCAAATCATTGAATTCTGTGGGTTACAATCGTAGTGATGCATGTTCTATATGAAGAAGACGGCGCCTTCCGGACGGCCACTATTCTGGTCGACAACGACAGCTCCTTGCAGGTCGAGACGGCTTCCGGAAAGCGCAGCAAGATCAAGGCGGCCAACGTTCTGCTGCGTTACGGCGAGCCGGTACCGACGCTCTTGCTCGAGCAGGCCGAGGCGCTCGCCGCCAGCATAGAACAGGAGTTTCTCTGGGAGTGCCTGGGCGACGGCGAGTTTTCTTTTTCTGATTTTGCCAACGAATACTTCGGCCATGTCGCGACGGCGGTCGAGGCGTCGGCCTTGCTGCTGGCCCTGCATTCGGCGCCCGTCTATTTCCATCGCAAAGGCAAGGGCCGCTTCCGCAAGGCAGCAGCCGATATTCTCCAGGCCGCTCTTGCGGGTCTCGAAAAGAAGCGCCAGCAAGTACTGAGCATCGAGCGCATGGTCGGCGAACTGAAGGCCTTCACGCTGCCGCCGGAGTTCACGCCGATTCTCAGCCAGTTGCTCTACAAGCCCGACCGCAATCGCAGTGAAACCAAGGCGCTCGAAGCGGCGTGCAGCGAAAGCGGCCTTTCGGCGCCGCATCTGCTGCAGAAGTGTGGCGCCATCCGCTCTGCTCACGACTATCACCTGCAGCGTTTCCTGTTCGAGTATTTCCCGCAGGGCACGGGCTTTGCGGCCTGCGCCGCACCCCTTTTGCCGAGCAACCTGCCACGCGCCGACGTGCGTGCATTTTCGATCGACGACGCGGCAACCACCGAGATCGACGATGCCTTCTCGCTGCAGGTGCTGCCCGGACTCGGCTGGCAGGTCGGGATCCACATCGCTGCGCCGACGCTGGGCATGGCGCCGGGATCGCCGCTCGACGCGATTGCGCGCGATCGACTGTCTACGGTCTATTTGCCGGGCAGCAAGATCACCATGCTCCCGGAAAAGGTGGTTGAGGCCTTTACGCTATGCGCTGGCCGTGACTGTGCGGCCATTTCTCTGTACCTGACGGTGACTCCCGAGTTCGAAATCACCGCTTGCGAGTCGCGCATCGAGATCGTCCCAGTGGTCGCCAATCTCCGCCATCACGACCTTGAACCCCTGTTCAACGAAGCCAGCATTGCCGCCGGCCTTGCCGAGTTCGCTTTTCGCGACGAGCTGATGACTCTCTGGCAGCTGGCCAATGCCTGCGAAGGTCGCCGTGGCAAGCCGTCGGCAACGCAGACTTTTCTCGACTACAACTTTCGCATTCAGGGCGACCTCGGCGATGCTGACGCCTGCGCGGTGGAGATAAGCGCTCGCCGACGCGGCAGTCCGCTCGACAAGCTGGTCTCCGAAATGATGATCGTCACCAACAGCACCTGGGGTGGCCTGCTATCCAGCAAGGGCGTGACCGCGATCTATCGTATCCAGACGCCTGGCGGCAAGGTGCGCATGAGCACCTCGCCGCAGGCGCACGAAGGTCTCGGCGTCAAGCAGTATGCGTGGTCGACCTCGCCGCTGCGGCGTTATATCGACCTGCTCAACCAGTGGCAGCTGGTGGCCTATCTGAATGGCGATACACCGCCTTTTGCCGCGCGTTCGGACGATCTTTTCGCCGCTCTGAGCGATTTTGACATGACCTACGCTGCCTACGCCGACTTCCAGCGCAGCATGGAACGTTACTGGTGCCTGCGCTGGTTGCGGCAGCACGAAGTCGAAACGATCAAGGCGACAATTATCGGTCGCGAGAACCTGGCGCGCTTCGATCAGCTGCCGCTGCTGCAGCGCGTGCCCTCGGCACCCGAGCTCAAGCCCGGTCAGGAAATCATGCTGCACGTCGAGTCGATCGACTATCTGACGCTCGAACTCGGCTGCCGCTATGTCGAGACGCTGCCTCCGGCGGCTGTCGCAGCTGCCGACGACGAGCTGCAGGAGGCGATCGATTGAGGTGAACGCTGCCCTCCGCGATCGCTATCAATCGCCGCTGGCGGCAAGCAGACTGTGGCTGGCCGTGGCGGTTTCCCTGCTCCTGCATGGTGGGCTGCTGGCGGTGCATTTCAGCTTTCCAGACGCTTCGCGCGCTTTTCAGGAGCGGGCACTCGATATCATCCTGGTCAATAGCCGTTCGCCGCGAAAACCTGCCGATGCGCAGGTGTTGGCGCAAGCCAATCTCGACGGGGGCGGCAACACCGAGCAGGAGCACCGCGCGGCGACGCCCTTGCCGCCGGCACCGCGCCATCAGGACGGCGACGACCTCGAACAGTCGCAACGACGCATCCAGGAACTCGAAGCGCACCAGCAGCGGCTGGCCGCAAAAGCGCGTAGCCGTACGCTGGTCGCGCCAAAGCCGGACAAGGAAGAGCAGCTGGCACCGACGCCGCCGCCCAGCGTCAGCGGCCGCGATCTGGCGCACAGCGCGCTGGCCATGGCGCGCCTTGAGGGCGCGATCGACAAGGAACTCAACGAGTACAATCAGCGCCCGCGCAAGAAGTTCATCGGCACCCGCGCCAGCGAATACCGATTCGCACAATATATCGAGGCCTGGCGGAGCAAGGTCGAGCGCGTCGGCACCCTCAACTACCCCGAGGAGGCCAGGGGTAAGCTCTACGGCAAACTGGTGATGACCGTCAGCATCAAGAGTGACGGTAGCCTCCTGCGTATTGAGATCAATCGCTCGTCAGGCCACCAGATCCTCGACGACGCCGCCCGTCGCATCGTCACCATGGCTGCCCCGTACGGCGATTTCCCACCAGCTATCCGGGAGGATACCGACATTCTGGTATTCACCCGCAGCCTGCGTTTCACGCAGAGCGACAGTCTCGAAAGCAAGAAATAAGGCCAGGATGAGCGATCTATATTGCGTTTTCGGCAATCCCATCAGCCACAGCAAGTCGCCGGTGATCCACACGGCCTTTGCCAGGCAGTGCCGCCAGGACCTCCGCTACGAGGCACTGCTGGCGCCGATCGACGGTTTTGCCGCCAGTGTGCGTACTTTTATCGCCGCCGGTGGTCGTGGCGCCAATGTCACCGTGCCGTTCAAGGAAGAGGCTTTTCGTCTGGCGACTCGCCTGAGCGTGCGCGCCGAACTTGCGGCGGCGGTCAACAGCTTGCGTTTCGACGGCGCCGAGATTGTCGGCGACAACACCGACGGCGCCGGCCTGCTGCGCGACCTCCTCGTCAATCTGGCGTGCCCGATCGCCGGCCGGCGTGTCCTGCTGCTTGGCGCCGGCGGCGCAGCGCGCGGCGTTGTCGCGCCCTTGCTCGAGCAGCGGCCGGCGACGCTGGTGATTGCCAATCGCAACGTTTCCCGAGCACAGGAGCTGGTGCAGTGCTTCGCCGCTAGCGCTAGTGCTTCCCTCCTGTGCCCTGGTGGCTATCCGGAACTCGCTGGGCAGTCCTTCGACCTGGTGATCAACGCCACCTCGGCCAGTCTCGCCGGTGCGCTACCACCGCTGCCCGCGGCGGCCGGCATTTTCGCACCCGCCAGCCTGGCTTACGACATGATGTACGGGAAGGGCGACACGCCATTCCTCGCCTTTGCCAGAGCGCAGGGCGTGGAGCGCCTGGCCGACGGTCTGGGCATGCTCGTCGAGCAGGCGGCTGAAGCCTTCCATTTCTGGCGCGGCCTCCGCCCCGACAGCACGCCGGTGATTGCCGCGCTACGTGCCAGGAGCGAGGCCGGGCCGGCCGGATGATTCGCCTCGGCGTCTGGCTGAAGCGGCTGCTGTTGGCGGTCATCGGCCTGCTGCTGGTCTTTCAGTTCTGGCTTTTCGGCTGGGTGCTGTGGTGGAACTGGGTCAATCCCGAGAGCACGCGGTTCATGGAGATTCGCCTCGCCGAATTGCGCGTCGCGGATGCGCAGGCGCAGTTGCAGCAACGCTGGATCGCGTATGGGCAGATCTCGGCCAATTTGAAGCGCGCCATCGTCGCCGCCGAGGATGGTAAATTCCTCGATCACGAAGGTTTCGACTGGCAAGGCATCCAGAACGCGATCGAGACGAACCAGAAGAAAGGCCGCGTTGTCGCCGGTGGCTCGACGATTTCTCAGCAGTTGGCGAAGAATCTTTTCCTGAGCCCGGCCAAGACCCCCTTGCGGAAAGCCGAAGAGGCAATCATCACCCTGATGCTGGAAGCCGTCTGGAGCAAGCAGCGGATCCTGGAGGTGTACCTCAACGTCATCGAGTGGGGCAGCGGCGTTTTCGGCGCCGAAGCGGCCGCCCGCCACTATTTCGGCATTTCGGCGAGTCAGTTGTCGGCCGAGCAGGCGGCCCGCCTGGCGGCCATGGTTCCGCGGCCGCGTTTCTACGACCGCAACCGCAACGCTCCGGCGCTGCTTGCGAAGAGCGAGATCATCCTGGCGCGAATGCGTTCGGCGGCTGTTCCGTGAGTCGGGCAGGCGACTTTCGCTTTAAGCAGCCGGGGTTTTTGCAAGTGGCGACCATTCGCCAATCCTGGGATACTATCGAGCTTCGGTCCCCGTCGCGCGAGCCCTTTTTCGGCAACCAATGAAGGAGTGATTACCTCATGAAGTTTCGCACCCTGTTTCTGCTGCTCATCCTCGGCGCTACCGCTGGCTTTTCGGCGCTCAATTGGGGCGCGTTCATTGCCCCGACCACGCTTTCGCTGGGCGTGACTGAAGTGCAGGCGCCGATCGGGGCGATCATGTTGGGCGTGGTGGGCCTGCTGACGGCCTACTTTTTGCTCTTCGTGATTTACGTGCAGGCCTCGGCGCTCTTCGATTCTCGTCGCCATGCGCAGGAATTGAAAGCCAACCAGGAGCTGGCGGACCGGGCCGAGGCCTCGCGCTTTACCGATCTGCGCGGCTTCATTACCACCGAACTGCAGGCGATGGGCAGGCATGGCGCGGGCAACGCGGCGTCGGGTGGCGCTGACCCGGCGCTTCTCGCCCGGCTCGATCGCATCGAGACCGAGCTGTTAACGGCCATCGAGCAGTCGGGGAGCAATGTTGTGACTTCTCTTAATGGGATCGAGGATCGCCTCTCCCGGTCAACAAACGGCGGCGGCCTGCCAGTGCTTGCGGCGAAAAGCAGCTTCTAGTGCATTGGCACGGGCAGAAAAAAGCCCGCTGAGTGCGGGCTTTTTCGTTCTCGATAGCGGCTTGATCAGTGATCAGCGATCGCCGTAAGCGCGGCGGTTGGCGTTCGCGCCGCCACCGCCACCATGACCACTCTTGGGCCCTTCGTGGTGAGGTGTGCGCGGCAGGCCTTCGCGGCGGGGAGCAAAAGGCTTGCCCTGGCGGTTGTCGCCACCCTTCCAGCCCGGCTTGCCGGTCGGTCGCGGTTTTGCCGGCGACGGCCGACGCGTCGGCTCGTGACCCTCGACGACAGCGACTGGAATCAACTGCTTGGTGAAGCGCTCGATCTTGCGGACGTTGAAGTGTTCGGCATGATGAACCAGCGAGATGGCCAGGCCATTGCGGCCGGCACGACCGGTACGACCGATGCGGTGCACGTAGTCTTCGGCGAACTTCGGCAGGTCGTAGTTGAAGACGTGCGTGATCGTCGGGACGTCGATACCGCGTGCGGCAACGTCGGTGGCAACCAGGATGCGTACCTGGCCACGACGCATGGCGGTCAGTGTGCGGTTGCGCGCGCCCTGATGCATGTCACCGTGTAGCGCGGCGGCGTTGAGGCCAGCGACGTTGAGACGATCGCTGACCGTATCGGCGTCGCGCTTGGTGGCGGTGAACACCACTGCCTGGTCGATCGAGGCATCGCGCAGGAGGTGGTCGAGCAGGCGGTTCTTGTGCGACAGGTCGTCGACGAAGTGCATGCGCTGCTCAATGTTGTCATGCCGGGCGGTGGTCGCATCGACGCGAATTTGCAGCGCGTTGCGGGTCATCCGTTTGGCCATCTCGCCGACGGTTCCGTCGAGCGTTGCCGAGAAGAGCATCGTCTGGCGCTCGGTCGGGGTGGCCGAAACGATCTTTTCGATGTCTTCGATGAAACCCATGTCCAGCATGCGGTCGGCTTCGTCAAGGACGAGTACCTGCAGCTGGGAAAAGTCGATCTTGCCCGAGTTCATATGGTCGATAAGACGACCCGGCGTAGCGACCAGGATCGCCGGGTTGCGGCCAAGAAGTTCCATCTGTTTCGGATAAGGCATGCCGCCGAGGATGGCAACAGCGTGCACGTGGTGCACCTGGCGGCCGTACTTCTCGGTGGCGGCAGTGACCTGCAGGGCGAGTTCGCGAGTCGGCGTCAGGACCAGCATTTTCGGCTGTGCTGGCTGGAAGCGCTGGCGATCGTTGCCGCGCGAGCGGGCCGGGCGACGTTCCTGAGAGGCGGGCGGGCGCGCTGCTTCGGGGGCGCGTTCGAGCGACGCGAAGCGATGCAGTGCCGGCAGCATGAAGGCGGCGGTTTTGCCTGAGCCGGTTTGCGAGGAAACCATCAGGTCGCGGCCTTCGAGGGCCGCCGGAATGGCTTGTTTCTGGACCGGCGTTGGTTCGCTGTAACCGGAATCGGTGAGTGCTTTGAGGATGGCCGGGTGGAGGCCGATATCTGCAAAAGTCATGGTTCTCTTTTCTATGGATGCGCCGCACGCTACCTCTACGGCATAGTGCGTTGCGAAAAAACAAATGCAACGCCAACCAACGAAAAGCTGAGAGAGACTTTGATCAAGTCGATCGCTTCGATCGATTCGCGGAAGTCAGCAGCTATCGGCACAAAAGCTTTGTGCCAGTGCGGCGCTGAATGAATCGACACCAGAAGGCAGGGGGGCTTGAGAGTTACGGCCAGGTTCGCGATGCTCGTCGCAGCGAGCAGCCCTTGGCCGCTCAGTGCAGCCGTGCATTATAGCATCAGCGTGCTGCGTGTGTTTCCTTTTTGTTGGTTTCGCGCAGTTGCAGCATTCGCGGCGAGAAGACCTCGGTGACCAGTACCGATTGCGCGCCAAAGCGAAAGTGAGAGCGACGTGCCCACAGGCAGCCTGCCTCCACTTCTTCAAGTTGCAGAGCGCCGAGCGCCGAGGCAAACAGTGTATGGCGCTCATCGAGCCGCTTGTAGTTGATCTTTCCACGCCTGAAGCCGGGGTGCGAGAAGAGCAGCGCGCCAAGTGAGCGGTTGCCCAGGCGTGCCAGCCAGAGTTGCAGTGGGCCGCGTGGCCGATACGGCAAGACGGTGTGCGCGAAGACGACGCGTTGTTCGTCACAGTGCAAAGCGACTTCACGAACCCACGCCCGTACGCCTGGTTCGATTCCGAGCAGGCGTGCTTCATCGGCAGTCGGCAGGCCGAAGCCCTGGCGCAGCACGCGCACCGCAAAGCGTCCTCTGGCCTGGATGCGTGCAGTCAGCGAGCCGCGGTCACGCAACCAGGGGATGAAAGCGACGTTGTCGGGCGTGCGCAGCAATCGGCTGCGCCAAGGCCCTTGGGGTGCCTTGCTGTTGAACACGTGGCCAGCTTTGCTTAATGTGAAAGTCGCGCCAGCGACTCACGAAACTCGCATCTCCCCTTGCGGGAGAGGGGCCAGGAACAGCGGGGGGCGGTCATGGCTTTCATGATCTGGGGTATCTCGACATGGCATGACCGTTACTGGGGACGCGGCGATTTGTCGATGCCGGCAATGCGCGTTCCCGGTTTGATTCCCTTGCTGGCGAACCAGTCGAGGTTCATTTCCAGTGCGTAGCGGGCCTCACCAGCGGCGCAGTGGTTGTCCTCGGTTTGCGGCTGCATTTTCTCGATGTTGAGAATGCGCCCCTCCTGGTCGAGAAACGCGACCGACAGCGGCAGGTAGGTGTTGCGCATCCACATGCAATGGCGGGTCGCCTGCGCAAAGACGAACAGCATCCCGTGGTTGGCCGGCAGGCTGCGGCGATTCATCAGACCCTGCGCGCGACTGGCGTCATCCGCAGCGACTTCCGCTTCGATACGATAAAAGCCGGCGCTGAGCTCGATGCTCGCAAGCTGCGCAGAAACGGACAGCGAAGCCAGCAAGGGCGCCAGCGCGATCAGAAAACAAGGAAATCTGTACATCAAGAACTCCGGGAGGGAGGATGGATTGAACGGCAAGGACCGTCACCCTCGCTGTTGCCCCACGCGCAGAAAAGTACCGCCAAGCGGATCCAGGCTAGGCGTCGAGAACGTCCTTCTGGCGTCGGCGCTATTGGGCTTTGCGACTACTTCCGTGACTTGCTCTTCGCTTTCGAATCTGTCTTCGTGTTCGTCCTGCTCTTCGCCTTGGCCGTCGTCTTCGTCCGCGGTGTCGCTTTGCCAGCCGGGCTCGATTTTTCCACCTTGGCTTGCGCTGCTGGCGAACTCTTCGCGCCTTTCGGCGGCGGTTTCGGGTGCACCGTCGGTGCGCCAATGGTGACTTCGGCAGCACCGTTCTCGGCAGCTTTCGGTACCGCCAGAGTCGCCGTGCAAGCGAGCAGCAGGGCACCAGCCAGCAGCTTGCGCAAGGAGTGGTTGATGGTCACGGTCATTGCCTGGCTCAGTGGCTGGTGCCTTCGGAACGCGATATTTTGTTCCAGACGTTGTACTTGCCGACCGGCTTCTTGGCCGGGATTCGCTTCACTTCCTCGAGCGTCTGCGCGTCGATCACGACCAGCGCGCCATCGTCTTCCCAGAGGCTGGCCAGCGCGTAGCGGCCGTCCCGAGTGAATTCGACGTGGGCCAGCGTCTGTCCCGGTTTGGCCTTGATCTGCCCGACCACTTCCAGGCTCTGCTTGTCGATTACCTGCAGAACGTGCTTGTTTTCCTTGCTCATCATTGAGTCGGTGAAAGCGTAGCGACTGTTCTCGTGGCTGCGCATGAAGAAACCCGGGCCAAGGGTCTTGATCTCCTTGACATTCTCGTAGGTCTCGAGATCGATGACTGTCACCACCCCTTCGTTGAGGTTTGGCGAGGCCATGACCGTCCGCACGCGACCCTTGGGGTCGGTCCATTGCCAGGTGATTCCCGAGCCCAGATGCGGCATTCCCGGTAGGTCGAGGTCGGCGATCTTCTTGCGCCCGTCGAGAAAAATCACCTGTCCCTTGCTTGCCGAACGCGACGACCCGAGGATCTCGCCGTAGCTCTGAGTGAAGAAGAAGTCGTCGAGATACTCCTTGAGCATGGTTCGCTGCGGGTAGAACATGCCCGGCGTGAAGTGACCCTCCTGATACTGGAAGTCATGCACCAGTCCCTCGGCGACTGGCGCTGCATCGGGGTCGTAGCTGATCTCCCAGGCTTCGGGAACGTCCTTCAGGGCGGCGACGAAACTCTTGCGCGGTGCCGCGTCGTAGACCGCCGAGACGCGCGAGGTCTTGTCGCCGGCGGCGTTGAGCGTCGGGATGATCTTCACCAGCGAGAGGTCTTTGGCGTCGAGCAGGACCAGGCTGTGCGGCAGGTAGTTGGCTATCATCACCCACTTGCCGTCACCGGAAACGGCAGCGTTGCGGGTGTTCAGGCCGGCGCGGATTTCAGCGACGACGAGCAGATTGTAGATGTCGAACTTGGTGATCCAGCCGTCACGCGAAGCGAAATAGACAAAGCGGCCATCGGGCGAGAACTTCGGGCCGCCGTGCAGTGCGTAGCGGCTGGGGAAGCGGTGCAGGCGTTCGAGCTTGTCGCCGTCGAGCACCGACACGTGATGGTCGCCGGTTTCGACGACGATGAACAGATTCAACGGGTCGGCACCTTTCAGCCCCGGACCAGGCTGGTCGGGTAGTTTGCCGGCGTCGGCGTTGACCACTTGCGAGGCGCGAATTTCGCTCTCCCCCCATTGCGGCGCCGGCGTTATCGGGTTGTAGATCAAGTCTGCCAGTTGTTGCACCTGATCGGCGCTCAACTTGTCGCCAAAGGCCGGCATTTGCGTCGCCACGCGCCCGTCGCTGATCACTTTCAACGCTTCTGGTTTGCGCAGTCGGGCCAGGTTTTCCGGCAGGAGAGCCGGCCCGACACCGCCAAAGCGCGTTTCGCCGTGGCAGGCGGCGCAGTGTTCCTTGTAAAGTGCCTGGACGCCGGCTGCCTCGGGCCCTCCGACAGCGCTGGCGAACGACGATCCGCCAGCAAGAGACGCTGCCAGGCAGGCGGCAGACATAGCTAGGCGCCAGTTCATCAGGCTCTCCGGATTCTGATGTGCGGGGTGACCGTCAAGCGTTCGCGGCCGGGTTCAACGCCGATTTCTTCGTCGTCGAGATAACAGCCGGGGTCTTCGGCCCAAGGGTCGCCGGTCAGCTGTTGCGCGCGCACACGCGTGTTGCCGTTGCAGATGTCGAAATGCTGGCAGTCGCCGCAACGCCCCGAAACGCTGCGCGGAAACTGCTTCAGACCGGCCATCAGCGGGTCGGAAACATCCGTCCAGATTTCCGAGAACGGCCGCTCACGGATGTTGCCGAGGTTGTAGTGCCACCACATGGTGTCGGGATGGACATTGCCGAGATTGTCGATGTTGGCCACATTGACTCCCGAAGAATTGCCTCCCCATTGCGCCAGCCGGGCGCGGATGTTGGCTGCCTTGTCGGGGAAGTTCTTTTTCACCCAGTACAGGAAATAGACCCCGTCGGCGTCATTGTTGCCGGTGGTGAACTCCTTGTGCAGGCCACGTTGCTGATAGTCCCAGCAGGTATCGAAGAGCAGGTCCATGGCCCAGCGCGTCAGCTTGTGTTGCGCGTCGTCCTTGCGGTTCTTGTTGCCGCGGCCGGCGTAGTTGAGGTGCGAGAAGTAGAAGCGATCGATGCCTTCGTCCTCGACCAGTTCGAGCAGGCGCGGCAGGTCGTGCGCATTGTCCTGGGTCATCGTGAAGCGGACGCCAATTTTCAGGCCTAGGTCGCGGCACAGGCGAATGCCTTTCAGGGACGCTTCGAAAGCACCTTCCATTCGCCGGAACCTGTCGTGGGTTTCACCCATGCCGTCGAGCGAAACGCCGACGTAGTCGAAGTCGCACTCGGCGATGCGGTCGATGTTCGTCGCGTCGATCAAGGTTCCGTTGGACGACAGCCCGACGTAGAAGCCCATCGTTTTCGCGCGTCGGGCGATGGCGAAGATGTCCGGGCGCAGCAGTGGCTCGCCGCCGGAGAGAATCAGCACCGGAACGCGAAAACGCTTGAGGTCGTCCATCACCGCGTAAATCTCTTCGGTGCTCAGTTCGCCGGGAAAGTCCTTGTCGGCCGAGATCGAATAGCAGTGCTTGCAGGTCAGGTTGCAGCGGCGGATGAGATTCCAGATGACCACCGGCGCCGGCGGGTTCTGCTTGGGGCCGGGCTGCTTGGGTGCGACGAGTTCCTGCATGTACTGGGAGATTCGAAACATCGTGCGTGCACTTCCCGAAAGAAAACCGTGTATTAGAGGGCAGGCCTAGGGGCTGGGCCTTGACGTGGATCAAGGCTCGGCGCATCCGCTGCCGCGAACCTGGCCAGGCAGCTGTTCGCCCGGTGGAGAAAGTCGCATTCTCACCCTCGTTTCTCCGGTCGGCAAGTGGTGACCAGCGAAGCTTCGCTCCGTGCGCTTGCGGTTGGCATCAGCTTTGCGTATTTTGGCGGCACTGCATTTTCCGAGGCGCGCAAAAAGCCTTGTGCACGGCGCTGGACGCGTGTGCGCGAAGCGTCGAGAATAGCTGCTCGACGCGCCTGGCGGCGATGGTGCGAGTTATGGGCATAGGGGGAGTAGCGGGCTTGAGCGACTGCCGATTCGGTAAAGTCCTTTGCGCGGCCGCGTTTCGGATCCAGGCAGTAAGGCTGTGTGCCAGGCGAAGCCGGGTCCGGGTCCGGAGTCAACTCCATGGCCGCTGACTTCCTGCCCGGCAATCGCTTGACCTTGCTGAACAGCGGAGCCGAGTACTTTCCGGAACTGATCAGGGCGATCGACGGCGCGCAGCACGACGTTCACCTCGAAAGCTACATTTTCGAGGACGATGCGACCGGTCAGGCGGTCGCCGCGGCGCTGGCAAGCGCTGCTCGACGGGGTGTCACGGTGCGTGTGCTGGTCGACGGCTTCGGCGCTCGGGAGTTCGCCGAGTCTCTGCAGCCGGCCTTGCTCGCCGCTGGCGTACAGGCGATGGTCTACCGACCCGACATCGCGCGCTTTCGTTTGCGCCGCCATCGTCTGCGTCGTTTGCATCGCAAGCTGGCGGTGATCGACGGTGAAATCGCCTTCGTCGGCGGTATCAACGTCATCGACGACCTCAATACGCCGTATCAGATCCCGCCGCGCTATGACTACGCAGTTCGCGTCGAAGGCCCCTTGCTGGCGCCAATCCAGCAGGCCCAGCAGCGACTGTGGGAAATCGTGTTGTGGGCAAAGCTGAATCGTCGTTACCGCCTTACCAGGCGTGTGCAGACCGATCTGGGAGCGCGTGGCGAGCAGGCTGCCGCGTTCGTGGTGCGCGACAATATTCTCCATCGCCGCGACATCGAGGAGGCGTATCTCGAGGCCATTGCCGCTGCGCAGCAGGACATTCTGCTCGCCAACGCCTACTTCCTGCCCGGTCGGCGCTTTCGCCGCGCCCTGCACGACGCGGTAAAGCGCGGCGTGCGGGTGGTCATCCTGTTGCAGGGGAGGATCGAATATCGCCTCCTCCACTACGCGACGCAGGCCCTTTATGGTCGCTTACTGGGCTACGGCATCCGCATTTTCGAATATCGGCGCAGCTTCCTGCATGCCAAAGTGGCGGTTATCGACGGTCATTGGGCGACCGTCGGCTCGTCGAATATCGATCCTTTCAGTCTGCTGCTGGCCAGGGAAGCCAATATCGTCGTCAAGGACCCGCTGTTCGCCAACAGTCTGCGCGAGAGTCTCGAACAGGCGATGCGCAATGGCGCCCGCGAACTGCCGATCGATAGCTGGAAGCGCCTGCCCTGGAATTCGCGCCTGCTGCGTTGGGCAAGCTACAACCTGGTGCGGACCCTGGTCGGCATCGTCGGTTACGGCGGCAAGCGCTAGTAAGGGCAGACGCCGCGCAAGGCCGGAACGCGCTCGATCGACCAGGCGGCAATTGCCCAGGGCCAGAAATCGCGGAGCGGTCCGGCGCTGATTTCCGGCGGTACCGCGTGACCAAGAAATTGGAGGGCTGCTGACAGGACTGCGCTGCCGGCTGATAGATCGACGGCGGCAGCCCGCGTTTGTTTGGAGAGCTTTTCGCCGGCGGCATTGGTCACCACCGGCAGGTGCGCGTAAGTCGGCGTTGCCAGGTCCAGACATTGCTGCAGCCAGATCTGCCGTGGTGTCGAGTCGAGCAGGTCGACGCCGCGGACGACTGCGTTGATCCCTTGCGCGGCGTCGTCGGCGACGACTGCCAGTTGGTACGCGTACTGGCCGTCGGCACGCAGCAGGATGAAGTCGCCGACGGCGCGGTCGAGATTCTGCTGCACCTCGCCCTGAACGCGGTCGCCGAAGGCGATCGTCGCGTCGGCTACGCGCAGCCGCCAGGCGCGTGCCGCTCGGCCCGCGGCGAGGCCGTTGCGGCAGCTTCCCGGGTAGACCAGGCCGCCGTCCACCGATCGTGGCGGCGAGCAGGCGGCAATTTCCGTTCGCGAGCAGGCGCAGGGGTAGACCTCGCCGTCGAGTTGCAGGCGCACCATTGCGGCGTGGTAAAGGTCAAGACGCCTGCTCTGGACGAGCACTTCACCATCCCAGGTGAAGCCGAAGCCTTCCAGCGTGCGCAGGATATCGTCGGCGGCACCGGCAACCGTCCGCGGCTGGTCGACGTCCTCGATGCGCAGCATCCACTGGCCGCCGTGGGCGCGGGCGTCGAGATAGCTGCCGACGGCGGCGACCAGCGAACCGAAGTGCAGGGGGCCGCTTGGTGAGGGCGCAAAGCGGCCGCGATAGGGTGGCAGCGGGCGCTGAGCGCGGTCGTCGGTCGGCGTGGCCGCGATCATTGGGCTCGCGGCGCAGCGTTCAGCGTGCGCCGTCTTTGTATTTCCACCGCTGCCGCGTAAAATCCGCCGGTCATTAAAAGGACTCCAGCCATGAACGATCGTGTGTTCACCCCTGCCAACGAAGCTGCCATTCTCGCCGAGGCGCTGCCGTACATCAAACGCTTCCACGGCAAGACCATCGTCGTCAAGTACGGCGGCAATGCGATGACCGACGAGCATCTCAAGCAGTGCTTCGCGCGCGACGTGGTACTGCTCAAGCTGGTCGGGATGCACGTGGTGGTGGTGCACGGCGGCGGTCCGCAGATCGAAAACCTGCTCGCCCGAGTGGGCAAGAAAGGAAAGTTCATTCAGGGAATGCGCGTCACCGACGCCGAAACGATGGACATCGTCGAGATGGTTCTCGGGGGCCAGGTCAACAAGGATGTCGTCAACCTGATCAATCAGGCGGGGGGCAAGGCTGTTGGACTGACCGGCAAGGACGGCAGCTTCATTCGCGCCAAGAAATTACTGCTGGCCAACCACGAGAACCTTGGTGACCTGATCGACGTCGGTCAGGTCGGTGATATCACGCAGATCGACCCGTCGCTGATCGGTCACCTCGAGTCAGGCGGCTTCATCCCCGTTGTGGCCCCGATCGGCGTTGGCAAAGGCGGCGAGACGTACAACATCAACGCCGACGTCGTCGCCGGCAAGATCGCCGAAATCCTCAAGGCCGAAAAGCTGGTACTGCTCACCAATACGCCCGGTGTCCTCGACGAGAGCGGACAGTTGATCACCGGCATGACGCCCAAGGAGATCGACCAGTTGGTGGCCGACGGGACCCTGTCGGGCGGCATGTTGCCGAAAATCAGCTCGGCGCTCGATGCCGCACGTAACGGCGTCAGGAGTGTGCACATCATTGATGGCCGTGTCGAACACGCGCTGTTGCTGGAGATCCTTACCGATCACGGCGTCGGCACGATGATCAAGTCGCATTGATCAGGGAACTCTGCTGAGAGCGTCCGCGCCGGTCTGGCTTTTCGACCTCGACAACACTCTGCACGACGCCAGTCCGCATATTTTTCCGCAGATCAACCGTTCGATGGTGGCGTACATCCGCCAGCACCTCGGTGTGGACGAGGAGGAGGCAACGCGTATTCGGCAGGATTACTGGCAGCGCTACGGCGCCACGCTGCTCGGCCTGATGCGCCATCATGCAATCGATCCCAAGCATTTTCTCTGGCATACGCACCAGTTTCCTGACCTCAAGCGGATGCTGGTCTTCGAGCGCGCCCTGAAGGCCATGCTTTGTCGCTTGCCAGGGCGCAAGATTGTCTTCTCGAACGCGCCGCTGCGTTATAGTGAGGCGGTTCTGGAAATGACCGGTGTTCACCGCTGTTTCGACGCCATCTATTCGGTCGAACGCCTTCGCTTCCAACCGAAACCGGCAGTTGCTGGCTTTCGCCACCTCTTGCGCAGCGAGCGTCTGAATGCGCAGCGCTGCATCATGGTTGAAGATACTCTGCCCAATCTGCGTACAGCGAAGCGACTCGGCATGAGGACCGTCTGGGTGAGTGCGGAAACGCGCCAGCCGGCTTCGGTCGACGTGCGGCTGGTTTCGATTCTCGACTTGCCGCGCCATCTCGCCCGGCTCTGAAGCGCGGCCGATATATCTGCCACGACAGCGCTTCCCGCACCTTCTTTTCCGGGTAAGCGCTGCTCCACCGCGGCCTTCCACAGTCGTGTACACTTTCCCCGAAAAATTTCCGTTGGTCGCCATGAGAGAGTCAGGTTCACTGGAACAGCAGCTACTTGAGTACAAGGCTATCCTCGAGCATTCGGGGAGTGCCGTGGTGTGCACACGCAATCGCCGCGTGTACCGCTGCAACCCGCGCGCCGAAGCACTTTTTGGCTGGCCGTCGGGGACTCTTGTCGGGCAGCGGGACCGTGTCTTCTATCCCGATAGCGCGGCCTGTGAGGCGCTGCGCGAGCAAGCGCGTGCGGCACTGAGCGTCGGCGAGACACTCGATATCGAAATGCAACTGGCGCGCCGCGACGGCAGTAGCTTTGTCGCTCATCTCATCGGCCGGGCGATTGACCCTGCCGCGCCGGGCCAGGGTGCCGTCTGGATTGTGCGCGACATCACGCAGGAGGTCGACGCGCGCGAGTCCAGCGCGCAGTTGCTGCGCGAGCAGCAACTCATTTTCGAGAACGCCGAAACCGGTATCGTGATCCTGCGCGATCGCCTCATCCAGCGCTGCAACCGGCGTTTCGCCGAGATTCTCGGCTATGCGCCAGACGAATTGATCGGGCAGTTGACGCGCATCTACTACCCGAACGAAGAGGCCTGGCTGGAAACCGGGCAGAAGGCCTACGCGGCGATTCGCGAAACCGGCATCTACCGCGGCGAGACGGCGTTTGTTCGCCGCAACGGGACGCCGATCTGGAGCCATATCACCGGCAGCATGATCAATCAGGCGAAGCCCGATGAGGGCTACATCTGGCTCTACGAAGACGTCACCGCGAAGCGCCAGGCGAGCCGTGCCATGGACGCGCTGCTGCGCGAGCAGACGCTGCTCTTCGAGCGTGCGCCGATCGGCATCGCTTTTCTGCGTGACCGCATCATCCGGCGCTGCAATCCGAGCTTCGAGAGGATCTTTGGCTCTCTGCCAGGTCAACTGATCGGCCAGTCAACGCGCGTTTGCTTTGCCAGTGATTTGGCCTGGAGCGCAGCCGGCGAACGCGCTCTGCGCGGTATCGACGAAGGCGGGACTTTCGTCGGCGAGGTCGAGTACTGCAAGGCCGATGGCACACCGATCTGGTGCCAGGTGACCGGTAGTCTGCTCGACCCGGCAAATCATGACGAAGGCCACGTCTGGCTGTTTCAGGACATCACCGCACGCCGCGCAGCCGAAGAGGCTCTGGTCGAAAGCCTCTGGGAGCAGCAGCTGATTTTCGACAACGCGATGATCGGCATCGCGTATCAGCGTGAGCGCACGATCTTGCGCTGCAATCGCCGTTTCGAGGAGATCTATGGCTTTCCGCCAGGCGGTCTTACGGGACAGCCGACGCGCCTTCTCTATGCCAGCCAGGAAGCGTGGGAAGACGCCGGGCAGCAGTTCTATGGTCAGGGTGCAGCGCTTGGGGCCTTTGAGGGGGAAGTCCTTTTCTGCCGTCGCGATGGCACTCCGATCTGGGTCCATGTCATCGGCCGTCCGATCGAGGAACAGGACGAAGGCCAGACCTGGATCTGGACGCACGAGGACGTAACGGCGCATCGCGCTGCCCAGGATGCACTGCGGCAAAGCCATCTCCAACTCGAGCAACACGTTGCCGAACGTACTCATGAGTTATCGCAACAGCTGGATTTCATGCACCAATTGGTGGAGGCCATCCCGGGTCCGGTGTTCTACAAGAATCGTGCCGGCTGCTACCTCGGTTGTAATCAGGCGTTCCTCGAAATGATCGGCAAGTCACGCGCAGAAGTTGTCGGAGTAAGCGTCTACGATGTCGCACCGCGCGAGCTTGCCGATCTCTATATGGCGGCTGACGAAGAACTCTTTCAGCGCGCCGGTTCGCAGGTCGACGAAGCGCAGGTGCTGCGCGCCGATGGCCAGTACCGCGACGTCGTTTTTCACAAGGCGATCTACGGTGCTCCCGGCGAAGCGGCTTGCGGTCTGGTCGGAATCATGCTCGACGTGACCGAGCGCAAGCGTATGGAGCAGCGTCTGCAGCAGGCGGCGACGGTTTTCGACAGCAGCGCCGAAGGCATTACCATCACCTCGCCAGAGGGCGAGATAATCGCCGTCAACCGTGCATTTTCCGAGATCACCGGTTACTGCGAGGACGATGTCGTCGGTGTCAACCCGCGTATCCTGCAGTCCGGGCTTCAGGACGCGGACTTCTACCGCGAAATGTGGCGGACCCTGCACACCTGTGGGCGCTGGCGGGGAGAATTGTGGAATCGGCGCAAGGATGGGCAGGCGTTTCTGGAGTCGTTGACGATCAGCGCCGTCAAGGATGCGCAGGGCCAGGTGACGCATTATGTGGGCGTCTTCTCGGACATCACCGAGTTGCGCAAGGCGCACGATCAGCTCGACCACCAGGCGCATCACGATCCGCTCACCGGCCTCCCCAATCGTCTCTTGCTCGGGGATCGCCTGGACAAGGCGCTGCAGCGTGCTCGGCGCGACAACCGTATTTTGGCGGTGCTGTTTGTCGACCTCGATCGCTTCAAGAACATCAACGATACCCTCGGCCATCAGGTCGGCGATCGCGTTCTCTGCGAAGTGGCGCGGCGCCTGACTCGATTGCGGCGGGAAGCGGACACTGTTGGTCGCCTCGGTGGCGACGAGTTCCTGATCATCATCGAAGATCTTGCCGATCCAGCGGCCGTTTCGCATATCGCGGACAAGATTCTGTGCCTCTTGCAGGACTCGCCGGTGACTGTCGAGCAGGAGTTCTACGTCGGCGCCAGCATCGGTATCAGCCTCTTTCCCCAGGATGGCGGTGATGCCGAAACGCTGATGAAGAATGCCGACGTGGCCATGTACCGGGCCAAGGAGCGCGGCCGCAACACCTACGAGTTCTTTACCCAGGAACTAACCCAGTCTTCGCTGGCGCGCCTGCAGATGGAAACCGACCTGCGGCGGGCCATAGACCGCGGCGAGTTGCGCGTCTTCCTGCAGCCGCAGTTCTCGCTGGGCAGCGGCGAGTTGGTCGGCGCCGAAGCACTAGTGCGCTGGCTGCGTCCAGAGCTGGGTCTGGTGATGCCGGGCGAGTTCATCAAACTTGCCGAGGAGTCGGGGCTGATCGTCCCGATCGGCGAATGGGTCCAACAGACCGCCGCTGGCCAGTGGGCGGCGTGGGTCGCCGCCGGCTTCAAGCCCGGCGTGCTGTCGATCAACGTCTCCGGCGTCGAGTTCCGGCGCGGCCGAATCCAGGAAACCGCTCGCAAGACGCTGGCAACGTCGCGCCTGCCTGCGCAATTCCTCGAACTGGAAATCACCGAAAGCGCGATCATGACCCAGGCCGAGAACAGCGGCCAGGTTCTCGACGCGCTGCGGGACATGGGACTCGGCCTGGTGATCGACGACTTTGGCACCGGCTATTCCTCGCTTGCCTACCTCAAGCGTCTGCAGCCCAACAAGCTGAAGATCGACCAGAGTTTTGTGCGCGGCTTGCCCAGCGACGCCGAGGATCGGGCGATCACCCGCGCGGTGATCGCCCTTGCCCATAGCCTGCAACTGACGGTTATCGCCGAAGGCGTCGAGACCGAGGCGCAGCGCGATTTTCTGGCTGGTGAAGGCTGTGATGAGATGCAGGGTTACCTGCGCGGCAAGCCGATGCCGCTCGACGAGTTCCGGCAGCGTTTCCTTGCGGGCTGAATCGAGGTGGCGGAAGTGACTTCCCGATTGCCATTCATCGATGCGCTGAAGGCCGTGGCGGTGCAGTTGATCGTCCTGCATCACCTGGCCTTTTACGGACCCATGTCTGACCATGCCTACGCGCTGATTCCGGACCTCATCTCCTGGCTGAGTCAGCACGCGCGCGCGGTGGTGCAGGTGTTTCTGGTTATTGGTGGCTTCCTCGCTGCGCGCAGTCTTGCTCCGGCTGGCCACCTGGTGTCGGCGCAGCCCTTGCGCCTGCTCCTGAAACGTTACCTGAAACTGGCCGTTCCCTACCTCATCGCCCTGGTGATCGGCATTGGCTGCGCGACCATTGCCCGTGCCCTGATGACTCATGATTCCATTCCTGAGTGGCCGACGCTGCGGCAGTTCCTGGCGCACGCGCTGCTCCTGCAAAGCATCCTCGGTTACGAGGGGCTGTCGACGGGTGTCTGGTACATCGCCATCGATTTCCAGTTGTTTGCGCTGTTGCTGGGGACTCTCTGGCTGGCACGTGGGATCAGTTGTGGCCTCGGACGCGGCATCGCCGGCGCGGCGATCGTCGGTCTGCTACTGGTCGCCACGTTGGCCCTGTTTTCTCTATACCACTTCAACCGCGACGCCGAATGGGACAACTGGGCGTTGTATTTCTTCGCGTCCTACGCGCTCGGGGCGCTGACGTTCTGGGCGGCGAATGCGAAGCACGTCGTGCGCTGGCTGTTGCTGATTGCCGTAGCGGTGGTCATGGCCCTGCTGCTCGACTACCGTTCGCGTATCGCCGTGGCGCTGGTGGTGGCTCTGGCACTCGGCCTCGCGAGCCGCTACGGCTTCCTGGTGCGCTGGCCGAAGTCCTCCCTGCTCGCCTACCTGGGGCAGATTTCCTACTCGGTATTCCTGATTCACTTTCCGATCTGCCTGATCGTCAACGGGCTGTTCGTGCGTGTCGCCATGGCTGATCCGTGGCTCAATCTGGCTGGAATGGTCGTCGCCTGGGCGGCCAGCCTGCTGGCCGGCGGGCTGTTCTACCGCTTCGTCGAAGGTCCGGCGCAGCAGGGGTTTCGCGGATTGCGTGCAGCGCCTGGCCTCACCTAGAGGTTTTCAACCATCCCGCCGCGCTCAGGGCGAAGTAGCTCAGGATGCCGTCTGCACCCGCCCGCTTGAAGGCCAGCAGGCTTTCCAGGACGCATGCTTCTTCGTCCAGCCAGCCGTTCTGGGCGGCGGCCTTTAGCATCGCGTATTCGCCGCTGACCTGGTACGCGTAGGTCGGCACTTGGAAGGTTTCCTTGACCCGCCGGACGATGTCGAGGTAAGGCATGCCCGGTTTGACCATCACCATGTCGGCGCCTTCGGCGAGGTCGAGGGCCACCTCGCGCAGCGCTTCGTCGCTGTTCGCCGGGTCCATCTGATAAGTGTGTTTGTTGCCCTTGCCAAGATTGCCGGCCGAGCCAACAGCGTCGCGGAACGGGCCGTAGAAGCTCGATGCGTACTTTGCCGAATAGGCCAGAATGCGCGTATGTATCTGCCTCGCCGCGTCCAGTTCGTGACGGATGCGGGCCACACGACCGTCCATCATGTCCGAGGGGGCGACGATGTCGGCGCCTGCCTGGGCGTGCACCAGCGCCTGCCTGGCGAGTACTTCGAGCGTTTCGTCGTTGAGCACATAGCCGGCGGGGTCGTCGGCGTCGATCAGGCCGTCCTGGCCGTGGCTGGTGTAGGGGTCGAGGGCGACGTCGGTAATCACGCCCAGTTCCGGGAATTCTTTTTTCAGCGCCGCAACCACCCGTGGCACCAGACCATCCGGGTTGTACGCTTCTTCGGCTGCCGCCGTCTTGCCGGCCGCGTCAATGACCGGGAACACCGCCAGCGCCGGGATACCCAGTCGCAGTGCCTGCTCTGCCGTCTTCAGCACGCGGTCGAGGCTCTGCCGTTCAACGCCCGGCATCGACGCGATCGGCTCGCCGCGGTTGATGCCGTTGAGGACGAAGACCGGGTAGATCAGGTCGTCAGCGCTCAGCCGCGATTCGCACATCATGCGGCGGGAAAAGTCGTCGCGGCGCATGCGGCGCATGCGCGTGCCAGGGAAGCGTGCTTTGGGGTCGGCTTGGTGGTCCATAGAATTCGCTACGATTAAATAGATACGATTGATGGGAAAAAACTTCTTGCCGGGAACTATCGCTGGTCAGTGCGCTCTTATCTGGCGGATGGCTTCGCCATCCCCCGCTTCACCTCCCTGAGCGGGTGCCTTATTCCTGTAAGGCATGTTGCCCCCGGCCCCCCCTTTGCCGGGGGCTTTTTTTTGCGCCTTGACTAGTGACACTTGGTGACACTGCTGCCGCTGCGCGCACTCCAGCCGATGGCGCCGCGCTTCTTGGGGCGGGCTTTCTTCTCGCTGGCCAGTCCAGTGCGCGGTGCCGGCTCGTCCTTCAGCGGCAGGTCTAGCCAGCCAGCGAGGACCGCTTCCGCTTCCTTGACGCCGGATTTCTGCAGGCTCGAAAACAGCTGCAGGCTGAAGTTCTCGCCAATTTCCGCCAATACCTCCTGGACCTCGCGAAAAACCAGTGTCTGTTGCTGGCGAGTCAGCTTGTCAGCTTTGGTCAGCAGGACGTGAATTGGCTTGCCGGTTGGCGCGAACCAGCCGAACATCTGCAAGTCGAGTTCGGTGAGTGGATGGCGACTGTCCATGATCAGCACCAGACCACAGAGCGCGTCGCGGTGGCGCAGGTAGGGCGCGAGCAAGCCTTCCCATTGCGAGCGGATCTCCTCCGGGGCTTTTGCGAAGCCGTAGCCTGGCAGGTCGACGAAGTACTTTCCTGGTTCGAGCAGAAAGTAATTGAGGTGCTGCGTTCGTCCCGGTGTCTTGGAGACAAAGGCCAGGCGGGTGTGATTGGCCAGCGTATTGATTGCCGACGACTTGCCGGCGTTCGAGCGTCCGGCAAACGCAACTTCGCACTGCGAATCGGCGGGTAGATCCCGCAGCTTGGCCACGGTCGTGCTGAAGGCAGCTTTCTGGAAGAGTGGCATCAGGGAACCCGAGAGTAGATGGACCGGCACGTGTCCAAGCAGCAAACTGATATAGAATATCAGGTTTGTCGCTTGGCTTCGCCGGCCTCAGAGCAGTCATTGTTGTCAATGGGAGTTTGGACATGATTCGTACAACGGCAGTTGCGGTTCTCCTGGCCGCCAGTTTACCCGCCTTCGCGTCAGAGCAGGCACCAGCAAAGCTTGACTTGGCAAAAGCCAAGGAGATTGCCGAAGGCCTTTGCGTTGCTTGTCACGGCGCCGACGGCAACAGTCCGACCTCGGCCAATCCGATTCTGGCTGGTCAGATCCCGCAGTACCTGTACAAGCAGCTGACCAACTTCAAGTCGGTTGACGGCAAGCCCCCGGTACGTGATAACGCGATCATGGGTGGCATGGTCGCGGCGCTCTCCGATGAAGACATGCACAGCCTGGCGGTGTATTTCTCGCAGCAAAAGATGACACCTTCGGTGGCGACCAACGAGAAACTGCTTGCCCAAGGCCAGGCGTTGTGGCGCAAGGGCGACTTCGAAAAGGGCATTCCGGCCTGCGCAGGCTGCCACGGACCCGCCGGTGCCGGTCTGCCGGTGCAGTATCCGCGCCTGGCAGGACAGTACGCGGAGTACACGGTCAGCCAGTTGAAGACTTTTCGTAGCCACGAACGCGCCAACGACGCCGAGAGCATGATGCGCGTCATTGCCGGCAAGCTCTCCGACCCGCAGATCAATGCCGTCGCCGAGTACGTTGCCGGTTTGCGCTAGGCGTTCTGGCTGCTGATTTTCTCGCAGGACTTGGCGGCGAATTTCACGACACCGTCGCACGGGGAAGACTTTCCTTGGCAATGGGCGGCGGACGCTCTAGTATGGTGGCGTGACTTCTTGACCAGAAAGGACGTTTCATGAAGACGCTCAAGCAAATCCTTGCTAGCAAGGGTGGGAAGCTGGTAACCGTTGCACCGGACGACTCGGTTTTCTCGGCCTTGCAGGTGATGGCCGAATACAACGTCGGTGCGGTCCTGGTGATCGAGAAGGAGCAGTTGCTGGGCATCTTCTCCGAGCGTGACTATGCTCGCAAGGTCTCCCTGCAGGACAAATCCTCGCGAGACACGCGGGTTCGCGACATCATGAGCGGCAAGGTGCTGTACGTGACGCCCGACCAGACGGTGGACGAGTGCATGGCGATCATGACCGAAAGGCACTTCCGTCACCTGCCCGTTCTCGATGACGATCACATGCTCCTCGGCATCGTTTCCATCGGCGACGTGGTCAAGGAAACGATTTCCGAACAGCAGTTCATCATCCAGCAGATGGAAAAGTATATCGCTGGCTGATTGCCGTATCGGTTCTTCCGGGGCGCAGTCCCGGGCGAGGCCGACAGGCCAGCGATGGTGCCAGGACCTCCCAGCACTTTTTTGCCAACTGGCGCATCCTCTCCGTCTGACGGGCGTCCGTCCGCCGTTCCGGCAAGCTTTCCAGAACGCAGATCTCCACCCGTCTTGCCGACGCTGTCGTCGCTCTGGCAGGGCTGCTCGCGTGCGCCGAGCGGCGCTGGCGGAAGCGCGTCGGCTGTTGTGTGATCAAGGCCTGCTGGCGAACTGCCTGCAGGAGCCCATGCGTGGCGCGATGATTCTTGTTCGCGACGCGTGCTTGGCCTTCGAATCGAACCATGACTTATCCCACCATCCTCAGCGCTTCCGTGTTCCTGCTTATCGTTTTCGCGGTCGAGCGTCTTTGCCGGCGTTCGGGTGTGCCGTCGGTGATCGTATTGGTCGCCAGCGGCCTTTTGGCGCGGCCGTTGCTCGACTCCGTTGGCGTGACACTGGGCTGGGCAGGTACCCTGGTGCCCATCATCGGTACCATCGGCCTGGTGTTGATCGTGCTGGAAGGCGCCCTGGACATCGAATTGCGACGCCAGCGTCTGCGCCTCATCGCCGCGACCTTTCTCCTGGCGACTGCGGGTTTTGTCATCGCTACCCTCAGCTTCGCGCTGGCCGCGCGCTGGGTGTTGGGTCTCGACGTCGTGCAGGCCATTCTCCTGGCAACCTCGGTAGCCGTTATCAGCAGCGCGGTGGCCATTCCCAGCTGTACGTTTCTGCCGCCCAAGGCGCGCGAGTTCATTACCTACGAAAGTTCGATGTCGGACATCATCGGCGTCCTGGTTTTCTTTTCGCTGCTGGGTTCGGACGGTACGCTTTCTGGCGCTCTGTTGGCGCTGCTCGGTGGCGGCGTGCTGTCCCTGCTGTTGTCGATGCTCTGCGCTCTGGTGCTGATGCTGCTCTTGCTGCGAGTGTCTGGGCCGATCCGCTTCGTGCCGCTGTTGGCGGGCTTGTTCGCCTTGTACGCGACAGGCGAGCTGCTGCATCTCTCGCCGTTGATCATGGTGCTCTTTCTGGGCCTGTTGCTCAATAAGCCGTCGCTGGTTACCCGCTTTCGGCCGGTAAGCCTGTGGATAAGCAGAGAATACGAAACGACGCTGTCCGAGTTTCGTACCCTGGTCGTGGAACTGACCTTCGTCGTGCGCGGCTTCTTCTTCGTGCTGTTTGGCTACTGGACAGATCTCTCCGACCTCACGTCGTCGTCTGCCTGGTTGGGTGCGGGCCTGGTCTTGGCGGTGGTCTACGGTAGTCGTTTCATCATGTTGCGGTTGATGCTGGGGCCGGCGGCCGCCGGGCCTCTGATGTGGATTGCCCCGCGCGGCCTGATTACCGTCCTGCTTTTCCTACACGTTCGCGAAGCGTTCTTGCTGCCCAGTTATCTCGACGCTTCGATCATGCTGGTGGTCCTGGCGTCGTCAGCATTGATTCTGATTGCCAGTTATCAAGTCAACCACCAGGTACCGCTGGCCGCCGCGCCGCCGTTGCCAGCCCCTGATGACGAGGCGCTGCCAGCGGCAGGTGATGCGGGCGGTGCGCAAGGGAGAGCCGAGGCAGGCGGGCACGACTGAGCCTGTCGCTGCGACAGTCTGTTTGGTCGGTGCTGCTGATCCCGTGTAAGGCTTGCATTATTTTCCACGCTCGGTTCTAATTGCCTTTCGGCTCAAATGACTTCTACGTGACCACGATGCGCCACTTCCACGACCATAGTACTTATCCGCTTGCTTCCACTGGTGCGCTTGTGGTCGTTGCTGTCGGCGTCTCTCTGCTAGGCGTCGTACCCTTGGTACGCGTACCAGGGGACACACCGTCGAGGGCCGGGAGAAGAGCAGTCAAAGTGTAGAAAGAAACGACAACTCATTCCAGAAACCCCCGCCGGTGCAAGCCGAGCGGGGGTTTTCTTTTCTGACGCCACATTCGACCAAGTCAGCAGCGCAATTCAATTCAAGGAGAGTCTCTTGCCCAAGCAAACATCCGAAACCCTCAGCGGCGCACAGATTGTCGTGCGCCTGCTGGAACGACAGGGCGTTCGCACCCTCGCCGGCATCCCCGGCGGAGCAATACTGCCCATTTATGATGCCTTGTCACAGTCGGCGCTGATTCACCACGTGCTTGCACGGCACGAACAGGGCGGCGGTTTCATGGCGCAGGGGATTGCGCGTACCACAGGCTTGCCGGCGGTATGCCTGGCGTCGTCGGGCCCCGGGGCAACCAATCTACTCACCGCAATCGCCGACGCCAAGCTGGATTCAATTCCGCTGGTGGCAATCACCGGGCAGGTGCCGAGAGCGATGATCGGCAGCGACGCCTTTCAGGAAGTCGATACCTATGGTCTGAGTATCCCGATTACCAAGCATAACTTCCTGGTCAACTGTGCCGAGGATCTGCTCGAAGTCGTTCCGCGGGCTTTCCGGATCGCCGCTTCGGGTCGGCCGGGGCCGGTACTGATCGACATCCCGAAGGACGTTCAGAATCAAGTGGTCGAGGTCGGCGAGTGGCCCGCGGTCGGCGTCGCCGAGATCGTTCCGGCGCCAGCGACTGAACGGGTCGCCGTCGCCGCGGCGATGATCAACGAGGCTTCCCGGCCGATTCTCTACCTCGGCGGTGGTGTCGTGCATTCGGGAGCGTCCGCAGCGGCTGTGGCGCTGGCCGAAAAAGCCGCTCTACCGACGGTGATGACCCTGATGGCCCTCGGCGCGATGCCGGTCGAGCATTCCCTGTCGCTGGGTATGCTCGGTATGCACGGCGCGCGTTTTACCAACCTTGCGCTGGACGAGTGCGATCTCCTGATCGCTGTCGGTGCGCGTTTCGACGATCGTGCGACCGGCAAAGTGGCCGGTTTCTGCCCGCAGGCGAAGATCGTCCATATCGATATCGACCCCTCGGAACTGGATAAGATAAAGACCGCGCATGTCGGTATCGCCGGTGACGTCGGGGCCGTGCTGCAGACCTTGCTGCCGGCCGTCGAGGAGCAGCAGCGGCAAGCCTGGCTGGCGCGCGTGGCCAGCCTGAAGGCAGCGCATCCGCTACGCCTGCCGGGAATCGACGATCCGCGTACGCCTTACGGATTGATCCGCGCCGTCGCCGATTGCCTTGACGATCAGGCGACGATCACCACCGACGTCGGTCAGCATCAGATGTGGGTGGCACAAGCCTACCCGCTGCGCCGGCCGCGCCAATGGCTGACCTCGGGTGGCCTTGGCACGATGGGCTTCGGAATGCCGGCAGCGATCGGCGCGGCTCTCGCCGAACCGGAACGGACGGTGGTCTGCTTTACCGGTGACGGTAGCATTCTGATGAATATCCAGGAACTGGTCACCGCTGCCGAGGAGAAGGTCAATGTCAAGATCGTGCTGATGAACAACTCATCTTTGGGCCTGGTCTTCCAGCAGCAAACGATGTTCTACGGCGAGCGCATCTACGCTTCGAAATTCAAGGGCATGCCCGACTTCGTTCGCGTTGCCGAAGGCTTTGGCGTGCCGGCCATCGATCTCGATAACGGCCAGCGATCCGCGTGCAGCCCTGGCCGAGGCGTTGTCCAGCCGCGGCCCGATGCTGATTCACGCCAGCATCGCCATGCACGAACAGGTTTTGCCGATGGTGCCGCCCGGTGCCGCCAACAAAGACATGATCGGAGGCTGAAAAACCATGAACACGATCTCAAGAATGGAAAACCAGGCTGTGGCTCGTACGGTGCTCGAACTGGACGTCTACAACCACCCGGGTGTCATGTCGCACGTCGTCGGTCTGTTCTCGCGCCGCGCCTACAACGTCGAAGGTATCCTGGTGATGCCGGTGGGCAGTGGCGCGACCAGTCGCATCTGGCTGTTGGTCAATGAAGACCAACGTCTGGACCAGATGGTCAAGCAGGTGGAGAAAGCTGGAGGACGTCCTGGCGGTGCGTCGGCACGGCGCCGAACACGAGGTCTTCATCCGCCTCGAGGAGTTCTTCCGCTAAGTCGGAAAGTTCGGCCGCCGGCGCTCGTGGCTGGCGGCCCGCTCAACGCATCCGCTGCTGCGGGTCGAAGCGGACGATGCTCAGTCGGCGGGGGTTTTTCTCGGCGCCGCTTTCCAGGCGTGGCCGTAAACCACTTCCACCGTCGCTGGCACGCGGCCATCGTCGGCGGCGAGCCGTGCGTACGCCGCGCGTGCCCTGGCCCATGCCGCCCGCCCCGTCAGGCCATGGCTACGTGCCTGCATGGCGCAGGTCGAGCCGCTATGGCGCAGATCGATGAGCAGTTGGTCGAAGGCCGGCGTAGGTCATGGTCAGCAGTTCGGCGTCCATCAACCGGGTCGGAAAAGCCGCATTCAAGCAACATGTCGCCGTAGTCATGCATGTCGGTAAAGCGCTGGGTGTGCACATGGCCGTCCTTGAAACTGCTGCGCAGCTCCTTCAAGGTATCCGGTCCGAAGGCGGAGAACATCAGCAAGCCACCGACGTCGAGCAGGCGATGCGCTTCACGAAATGCTGCAGCGGGTCGTCAAGCCAGTGCAGCATGAGGTTCGACCAGAGCAGGCCGATCGACTGCGGCGGGAACGGCAGCGCGCCGCATCCGCCGCCAGCAAGGGCGTTCGCTGGCGACGCAGGAAGGGCATCAGCCAGCGCAAGCGTGAGCGCGAGGCCTGGCTGGCGCGCAGCATGTTTTCGCAGAAGTCGGCGCCGATGAGCAGTGCTCCGGGATAGCGCGCGTGCAGGGGCGGTGATGGTTGGCGCCGGTACCGCAGCCGAGATCGAGAATGCGCTGCGGGCTCGATGCGCACGTAGTCCAGCCTGGCCAGCATGCGGCTCGCGATCTCGCGCTGCAGCACGGCCACTTCATCGTAGCTGGCCGCGGCGCGGGCAAAACTGCGTCGCACCTGGCGCTGATCAACGAACTGCGCCGGTGCTTTCATGAGTGACTAGATCGGGCGCAGGCCAAGTTTCTCGAACAGGCTTCGTCACGATCCGCTTCCGGATTGCCGTGGTCAGCAGCTTGTCGCCGTAAAAAATCGAGTTGGCGCCGGCCAGAAAGCAGAGCGCTTGCAGCTCGTCGGACATCTCCTGGCGACCCGCCGACAGACGCACGAAGCTCGTTGGCATGGTGATTCGCGCGGCAGCCAGGGTGCGCACGAACTCGAAGCTATCGACCGGCGCGACATTGGCCATCGGCGTTCCGGGAATCGGGACGAGGTTGTTGATCGGCACCGACTCCGGGGCCGGGTTGAGGTTGGCGAGCTGGACGATCAGCGCGGCGCGGTTGCGGCGCGATTCGCCCATGCCGATGATGCCGCCGGAACAGACCTTGATACCTGCTTCACGCACCTGGCCCAGGGTGTCGATCCGGTCGGCGTGCTTGTGGGTGGTGATCACCTGCCCGTAGAAGGAGGCGTCGGTATCGAGATTATGGTTGTAGTAATCGAGGCCGGCTTCCTTGAGTTCGTCGGCCTGGCCGTCCTTGAGCATGCCCAGGGTGACGCAGGTCTGCAGACCCATGGACTTGACGGTGCGAATCATCTCGGTGACCTTGGCCAGGTCCTTGTCTTTCGGGCCACGCCAGGCGGCGCCCATGCAGAAGCGCGAGGCGCCCTTGTCCTTGGCAGCCTGGGCGGCGGCGATCACTTCATCGAGCGGCATCAGCGCTTCGCGTTCGGTGGTGGTGCTGTAGCGCGCCGCCTGCGAACATAGCCGCAATCCTCCGAACAGCCGCCGGTCTTTACCGAAAGCAGCGTCGAGCGTTGAATCTCGTTGGCGTTGAAGTTCTCGCGGTGCACCTGTTGCGCGCGAAACAGCAGATCCATCAAGGGAAGCTGGTAAAGTGCTTCGACATCGGCAACCGTCCACTTGCCTGCTGGGGCCGAAATGGCGCGATCCGGACTAAGTGTCGCGACTTGAGGAATTGCGTTCATTGGTTAGACCTATGGTTGGGGGGTGGTTTGAGGCCGGCTGGGCCACCG
>NZ_CAJQUC010000021.1:0-186317 GCF_907163155.1 Candidatus Accumulibacter sp. ACC012 | reverse complement strand
GGCAGCGCGCGCTTCTCGTCACCGCTCGGCGTCTATGACTTCCAGAAACGGAGCAGCCTGATCCGCGTTTCGCAGGCGGCATCGAAAACGCTGGGGCGCATTGCGGCGACACTGGCCTACGGCGAAGGGCTGCCGGCACACGCCCGCTCGGCCGAGTATCGCATCGAGAGCTGAGCGGCAGCGCCTGCCCTGCAGCGCCGCACTCAAAATCTCAAAATCTCAAAATCTCAAAATCGCCGACTCTCGGGCACTCAAGCGAGAATCTCGCGCAAAGCTTCGATCAGCAGTTCGCCCTGCGCATCGGTACCGATGGTGATGCGCAGGTGCTGGTCAATGCGTGGCAAATTGAAGTGGCGCACGATGATTCCGCGCTGACGCAAGGCAGCAGCTAGTTCAGCCGCATCGCGTTGCCGGTGACGCGCAAAAACGAAATTGGCCGCCGACGGCAAGACCTCGAAACCCAGCCCCGACAAGGCACTGCACAGCGCCTCGCGGCTGCGCATCACCGCTTGCCGCGTACCATCGAAATACGCCTGGTCACCGATCGCGGCGACGGCGCCGGCAATCGCCAGGCGATCGAGTGGATACGAGTTGAAGCTGTTCTTGACGCGATCCAGCGCCTCGATCAGCTCACCCTGACCAACCGCGTAGCCGACGCGCAGGCCGGCCAGCGAGTGCGCCTTGGACAGGGTGCGCACGACCAGCAGGTTCGGGTGCTCATTGACCAGCACCATCGCCGACTCGCCGCCGAAGTCCACGTAGGCTTCATCGACGACGACGACCGACTGCCGATGCCTGGCTAGCAGGGAGGCGATCGCTTGCAGCGGCAGCAGGCAGCCCGTCGGCGCATTCGGGTTCGGGAAAATGATGCCGCCGTTGGCTGCCACATAGTCGTCGACAGAAATCGCAAAATTCTCATCCAGCGGCACTGTCGCAAAAGCGACCTCGTACAAACCGCAGTAGACCGGATAGAAGCTGTAGGTGATGTCGGGGAAGAGAATCGGTCGTTCGTGCTTGAGCAGCGCCATGAATACATGCGCCAGCACTTCATCCGAGCCGTTGCCGACGAAGACCTGCTGCGCCCTGATGCCAAAATCTGCAAAGCGCGCGGCAACGGCTTCCTTGAGGCGATCGGCGCTCGGATCCGGGTACAGGCGCAGCCGTTCGCCGCCGTTCGTCAACTCTTCGGTAATCGCCTCGAGCACGCGCGGGGATGGCGGATAGGGATTCTCGTTGGTGTTCAGCTTGACCAGCCTAACCAACTTCGGCTGCTCGCCAGGAACATAAGGCGTCAGGCGATGAACAAGGGAACTCCAGTAGCGGCTCATGAAAGGCGACTCAGTTCGGATGCAAGGGAAGCGTGAAATGGTATCATGCGCCTCTGTCGGTCAAGGCGACGTTCGCCGATTGGCGGCACTGTTTCAGTGCTCACACGCGAAGCGCGAAGATTTTCTTCAAACCCGACATTTTTTTGCCACCCTGCCATGGTCTCCCGATGCGGCAAGCAGAAGTTTCCAGGAATACACTCGAAACCCGGATCACCGTTCGCCTGAACCTCGATGGCAGCGGCCAGAGCAGCTTCGCCACCGGCGTCCCCTTTCTCGATCACATGCTCGAGCAGATTGCCCGGCACGGCCTGATCGACCTCGACATTCAAGCCGACGGCGACCTGCACATCGACGCCCACCACACCGTCGAGGATATCGGCATCACTCTCGGCCAGGCGCTGGCCAAGGCACTGGGCGACAAGAAAGGGCTGCGCCGCTACGGGCACGCCTATGTCCCTCTCGACGAAGCGCTTTCGCGCGTGGTGATCGACCTTTCCGGCCGCCCGGGCCTCGAATTCCATGTCGATTTCAAGCGCGCGATGATTGGCGCCTTCGACGTCGATCTGGTGCATGAATTCTTCCAGGGCCTGGTCAATCATGCCTTGCTGAGCCTGCACATCGACAATCTGCGCGGCGACAACGCGCACCACCAGGCGGAAACGGTATTCAAGGCCTTCGGACGTGCCCTGCGCGCCGCCGTCGAAATCGATCCTCGCGCCGGCGCCAGCATTCCGTCGACCAAAGGCACGCTCTGATGGCCGCGCTCGCTGCAGCCAGGGGGGCGATCGTCGTGGTCGATTACGGGATGGGCAACCTGCGTTCGGTCTGGCAAGCGCTGGCCCACGTCGCCGACGGTCGCCAGGTGCTGGTCTCGTCGGATCCGGCCGCGGTCGCTGCCGCCGAACGCGTAGTCTTCCCCGGGCAAGGCGCCATGCCGGACTGCATGCACGAGATCGAGACGCGCGGCCTGCGTAGCGCGGTGCTCGAAGCCGCCCGCAACAAGCCCTTTCTGGGTATCTGTATCGGTCAACAAATGCTCTTCGAGCATAGCGACGAAGGAAATGTCCCCGGCCTGGGCCTGATCGCCGGCAATGTGCGCCGCTTTCCCGCCGAGAAAATGATCGACGCCATGGGTAGCAAGCTCAAGGTGCCGCACATGGGCTGGAACGAGGTCAGGCACAGCCGCGAACACGCGCTCTGGAAAGGCATTGCCAACGATGCGCGCTTCTATTTTGTGCACAGTTATTTCGTCGAACCTCAGGATGAGGACTACGTCGTCGGCACCACCCGCTACGGCATACCCTTTACCAGCGCAGTGGCTCGGGATAATATCTTTGCCATTCAGTGCCATCCGGAAAAGAGCGCCATTGACGGGCTCGCCATGCTGGCCAACTTCGTCGCCTGGAAGCCCTGACCGAGTGCCGGTCTGCCTGCTTCCAGCGCCCTCCTCACCCTCCTCACCCTCCTTCCAACTCACTTCAATCACTCCGACATGTTGATTATCCCCGCGATTGACCTCAAAGGCGGACAGTGCGTCCGGCTCAAACAGGGTCTCATGGAGCAGGTAACCGTCTTCTCCAGCTCTCCCGGCGAGCAGGCGCGTGCATGGCTTGCCCAGGGCGCCCGGCGCCTGCACGTGGTCGACCTCGACGGCGCCTTCGCCGGCAAGCCGAAAAATGAGAACGCCATCAAAGAAATCGTGCAGGCCGTCGGCAACGACATTCCCGTCCAGCTTGGCGGCGGCATTCGCGATCTCGACACCATCGAACGCTGTCTCGACGACGGCGTCAGTTATGTGATCATTGGCACCGCGGCGGTCAAGAATCCCGGCTTTCTGCATGATGCGTGCGGCGCCTTCCCCGGCCACATAATCGTCGGCCTCGATGCCCGCGACGGCAAAGTGGCGGTTGACGGCTGGTCCAAGATGACCGGGCACGACGTCATCGATCTGGCCAAGAAGTACGAGGACTACGGTGTCGAGGCAATCATCTACACCGATATCGGTCGCGATGGCATGCTTTCCGGATTCAATATCGAAGCCACCGTCAAGCTGGCCCAGGCACTGCTGATCCCGGTCATCGCCAGCGGCGGTCTGTCGAGTATCGACGACATTCGGCAGCTTTGTGCGGTCGAGCAGGAAGGCATCAGCGCCGCCATCGCCGGCCGCGCCATTTACGACGGCTCACTGGATTTTTCCGTCGCACAGGCGGAAGCGGACCGGGCGGCGAATGCCTGAGCGCGCCACCAGATGGCAAGATCAAGGCGCTGACTGAGCATGGGCCTGGCCAAACGCATCATCCCCTGCCTGGACGTAACTGCCGGTCGTGTCGTCAAGGGCACCAATTTCGTCGCGTTGCGCGATGCTGGTGACCCGGTCGAAATCGCCCGCCGCTATGATCAGCAGGGGGCCGACGAAATCACCTTTCTCGACATCACCGCCTCGTCGGATCAGCGCGACATCATCCTGCACGTCGTCGAAGCCTGTGCTGCCGAAGTCTTCATTCCACTGACCGTTGGTGGCGGCGTGCGCTCGGTTGCCGACGTCAGGCGCTTGCTGAACGCGGGCGCAGACAAGGTGAGCATGAACACCGCCGCCGTCGAGAACCCGGACCTGGTCGCCAACGCCTCGGCCAAGGTCGGCAATCAATGCATCGTCGTCGCCATCGACGCCAAGCAGGTGGCGCCGGGTGAATGGCAGGTGTTCACCCATGGCGGACGCCGCCACACCGGCATCGACGCCATTGCCTGGGCGCGCCGCGTACAGCAGCTCGGTGCCGGCGAAATCCTGCTCACCAGCATGGATCGCGATGGCACACGCAACGGTTTCGACCTGCCGCTGACGTGCGCCGTGTCGGACGCAGTGGAAATTCCGGTAATCGCGAGCGGAGGCGTCGGCAATCTCCAGCACCTCGTCGACGGCGTCAGCGATGGCCGCGCCGATGCCGTCCTGGCGGCGAGCATCTTCCATTTTGGAGAATTCACCGTTCGACAGGCCAAGACCTATATGCGCGAGCGGGGGATCGAGGTCCGCCTGTGAGTGATCTGGACCCCGGCCAGGACTGGCTGAACGCCCTCAAATGGGACGCGCAGGGAATGCTTCCGGCAATTGCCCAGGATGCCAGCAGTGGTCGAGTGCTAATGTTCGCCTTCATGAATCGCCAATCACTGCAGGAGACGGTAAACAGCGGTAGCGCGGTATACTGGTCGCGTTCTCGTCAACGACTGTGGCGCAAAGGAGAGGAATCCGGTCATGCGCAACGCGTACGCTCGATTCGCACCGACTGTGATGGCGACGTGCTGCTACTGTCGATCGACCAGGAAGGCGGAATTGCCTGCCACACCGGTCGCGAGAGCTGTTTTTTCTATCAACTGCAGAGGGAAACGTGGGTAACGGCCGACCCGGTGCTCAAGGATCCCAAGGAAATCTACGGTAAATGAACATGGACATGCTGCACCGGATCTCAGAGACCCTGCTTGCGCGCCGCAAGGCCGACCCGGAAACCTCGTACACAGCCCAGTTGATGGCCAAGGGGCCGGACGCCATCCTCAAGAAAATCGGCGAAGAAACCGCCGAGTTGATCATGGCCGGCAAGGAAGGCAACCGCCTGCATGTGGTCTGGGAGTCGACTGACGTGCTCTACCACACGATGGTACTGCTCGCCTTTTATGGCCTGTCGATCGAAGACGTGCTGCAGGAAATGCGGCGCCGCGAAGGCGTTTCGGGCATCGACGAGAAAAAGTCGAGGAAAAGCTGAGTCATGGAAGACTGCCTGTTCTGCAAGATCGCGGCTGGTCAAATCCCGGCGCGCAAGGTTTACGAAGACGACGAAGTCTTTGCCTTCCACGACATCAAGCCGGCTCGTCCGGTGCATGTCCTGGTGATTCCGAAACGCCACATCACCTCGCTGGCGAGTACCAGCGAGGCGGATCTGCCGGTTCTCGGACGCATGCTGGCCATCGCCAACCGCCTGGCGACCGAGCAAGGCAGCCCGGACGGCTTCCGCCTGATCATCAACACCGGCGTGATCGGTCATCAGGAAGTGCAGCACCTGCACGCGCATATCGTCGGCGGGCCAGAACCGGTCGGGCCAATGCTCAAACGAGTCTGACGGCAAGCCCTGGCCACGCGTGTCGCCTGCCGGGCGGTGGCGGTGGCCAAAGCCGTATTCCATATTAACGGTCATGACCCATCGAGATAGCGCAGATCAAGGTAGTAATGAACCCCCTCCTCTTCCCCCGGCGCTTCTCCCGCGAGGGGAGAAGGGAGTTTCGTGAGTCGCTTGCGCGACTTTCACATTAATGGAGACCTGACATGGGTTCTTTCAGCATCTGGCATTGGTTGATCGTTCTGGTCATCGTCCTGCTGGTTTTCGGAACCAAGAAACTACGCGGACTGGGCTCCGATCTTGGCGGTGCGGTCAAGGGTTTCAAGGACGGCATCAAGGAAGCGAGCAGCAACGACCAGGCCGCCACCGACAGCACACCGCCACCACAGCAACAGGCACCGCAACAGGTCAAGGACGCGCAAACCATCGAGGGCGAGGTCCGCGAAAAGACCAGGAGCTAGTGCTAGTCGAGCCGCCAGCAGCGTGAGCGCCCGGCCGCCCGCCAGGGGCCGCGCTGCTCTCGCTGCTTGTTTCTCATCGCTTATTCACTCACCGACGGCCAATGTTTGATATCAGCTTTTCCGAGATGATTCTCATAGCGGTCGTCGCGCTGGTGGTGATCGGTCCCGAGCGGCTCCCGAAAGTGGCGCGCGCGGCCGGGCACCTGCTCGGACGTGTGCAGCGTTACGTCAGCGACGTGAAATCCGACATCAGTCGCGAAATGCAACTCGACGAGTTGAAGAGACTGCGCGCCGAGATCCAGGATTCCGCGCGCAGCGTGGAGCAGTCGCTGAACGGCGAAATGCAGGCCGCACGCCAGGCCATGACGCAAACCGCGCAAGCGGTCAGCGGCGACGCAAGCACCCCGGCTGCGAACACCCAGCCGAGCATAGCGTCGACCGAGCCAACGCAGCCGGCCGTGACCACCGCCGCCACGCCAACTGCGAATGCGCCCGGCAGCCCCGAAAAACCAGCCGGAACAGTCTGATCCAACAATGAGCGAAGAAACCGGGGATTCATTCCTCTCGCACCTGGTCGAGCTACGCGACCGTCTGATACGCGCGCTGATCGCCATCGGCATCGTCTTCCTTTGTCTGGTCCCCTGGGCGAAGGAACTCTATTCGCAGTTGGCCCAGCCCTTGCTGGATAAACTCCCGCAAGGTGGCCAGATGATTGCCACCGACGTGATCGGTGTTTTCCTGGTGCCGATGAAAGTGGCGCTGATGGTCGCTTTCCTGATCGCCCTGCCCTACGTCCTCTACCAGCTCTGGGCTTTCATCGCCCCGGGTCTCTATGCCCACGAGAAGAAACTGGCCTTGCCACTGGTCGGAGCGAGCGTCTTCCTGTTCTTCGTGGGCATGGCTTTCGCGTATTTTCTGGTCTTTCCGACGGTTTTCGGCTTCATGGCCAAAGTGGCGCCCGAAGGCGTCGCCTGGATGACCGACATCGAGAAGTACGTGTCATTCGTGATGACCACCTTCATGGCCTTTGGCGTGACCTTCGAGGTCCCGGTGCTGGTCGTCGTCCTGGTGTATGCCGACATCGTCGCCCTCGCCAAGCTCAAGGAATGGCGCCCCTACGTCATTGTCGGCTCGTTTGTCGTCGCTGCCGTCCTGACACCGCCGGACGTCGTTTCACAGCTGCTGATGGCCATACCGATGTGCCTGCTTTTTGAACTCGGGCTGGCGCTGGCTCACTTGGTGACCAAGCGCTCTGCACCTCAGGAGAGGCCCTACGATGAGGAGCCTGCCGCCGCAGCCGAAGGCGAATGGAAGGCGCTGAGTGCCGACGAGATGAACAAGGCTGTCACCGACCTCGATACGCAAGCAGGGCGAGACCAGAAACCAGGCGCCTGAACGCCGCCACGGCGGCCGCGCGGCGGCGGTGTGCGGCTAACGGTCATGACCTGTCGAGACACCCCCTGATGATGAAAGCCATGACCGTCCCCCTCTTCCCCTGATCCTTCTCCCGCGAGGGGAGAAGGGAGTTTCGTGAGTCGCTTGCGCGACTTTTTCACATTAAGCCCAGCGGCCGCGTTTTTCAGGAAGGCGTGTTCTCGGCGTTCTCGGCGTTCTCCGCCTTCGCCACTTTCTCCGGCCCGGCGACGGTCAGCCGATGCCGCACCGGAGCCCCCTCTTCGAACAGCCACAGACTGCCGCTGGGCAGCGTCGTCCATTGCTCGTTGTCGGTCAGCGGCACCGTGGCGATCACCGCAACGCGATCCTCCGGCGTCGTCACAGCGCTGAAGTCGATGCTCACATCCTGGTCGCGTAGATGGGCAACGGCAAACGGTGCCTGGCGAATGATGTAGGTAAGCTGTGTGGAGCAGTGCGCGAACAGGCAGTCGCCATTCGACAACAGGAAATTGCACGCCCCTTGCGCAGCAAGCTCGAGAGTCAGCTGATGCAGCGCCTCGAAAAGCAGCGCCTGGCTCGGCGCATGACTGCCAAAGCGCTGCCGTAAGTTCTGTAACAGCCAGCAAAACGCGCGTTCGCTATCGGTGTCGCCAACAGGGGTGAAGCTGCTGTCGAGCGGCGGCGAAAAATTGGGCAAGTGGCCGTTGTGCGCGAAAATCCAGTAACGTCCCCAGAGTTCGCGCATGAACGGGTGGGTGTTTTCGAGTGCCACAACGCCCTGCGTCGCCTTGCGAATATGCGCGATGACATTTTGCGAGTGGATCGGATAGCTGCGTACGAGCTCGGCCAGCGGTGAAGAACACGAGGGCTGCGGTTCGAGGAAAACACGCGTACCGCGACCTTCGAAGAAAGCAATTCCCCAGCCGTCGGAATGAACGTCGGTCGCGCCTCCACGTGCCTGGAATCCGGCAAAAGAGAAACAGATGTCGGTCGGCACATTGCAGTTCATGCCGAGTAGCTGGCACATGTCCCGCCTTCCTGTTTAATGTGAAAGTCGCGCAAGCGACTCACGAAACTCCCTTCTCCCCCTGCGGGAGAAGGGCCGGAGGTGAGGCGGGGAATTCAGGGAGCATGCTCCCTGCCCGTCGAACGATTCCGGCGTGCAAGCCGGAATGCGCACTGCACGTGAGAGGGGGCAGTCGTGACTTTCAATGTCTGGGGTATCTCGACATGTCATGACCGCTAGTCGTCCCCGCGACTCTGCGGCGCGCGCTTGCCGATCTTGACCGTGATGTCGAAAAGTTTGTTCTGGCGACGCAACTGGAAGCTGACCGCTTCGCCCGGCTTCTGGCCGGCGATCAGGTCGAGCATCCCATGCGGATCCTCGACTGCGCGACCGGCGACGGCGAGCAGGATATCACCCGGCTTGATCCCCCCCGCATCGGCCGGGCCGCCGCGCAGGACGCCGGCGATCAGCGCACCGCGAGTATCGGGCAGGCCGAAAGACTCGGCGAGATCGACGGTAATTTCCTGCGCCTCGACGCCAATCCAGCCGCGCGTAACTGTCCCCGTCGCGATGATCTGCTCCATGACATTGCGCGCAATCGAAATCGGAATCGCAAAACCGATGCCGAGCGAACCGCCGGAACGCGAGTAGATGGCGGTGTTGATGCCGATCAGGTTGCCGCGACTGTCCACCAGCGCCCCACCCGAATTGCCCGGATTGATCGCCGCGTCGGTCTGGATGAAGCTCTCGAAAGTATTGATCCCCAGGTGCGAGCGGCCGAGGGCCGAGATGATGCCCATGGTCACCGTCTGACCGACGCCGAAGGGGTTGCCAATGGCCAGGGTCACGTCGCCGACCAGAACGTCGTCCATCTGCCCAAAGGTGATCGCCGGCAATGGCAAGGCCAGCGCCTTGCCGTTGTCGGCGGTGATCTGCAGCACCGCCAGATCGGATTCCGGGTCACTGCCAACGAGGCGCGCATTCAGGTTACGGCCATCGCTGAGCGCGACCTCGATCTGGTCGGCGGATTCGACAACGTGGTTGTTCGTGAGAACATAGCCGCCGGAGCTGACAATGACGCCCGAGCCCAGGCCCGAACTGCTCGGCCCATCACCGCCCGGATCGTCACCGAAGAAGTGACGGAAAGCCGGGTCGTCGTACAGGGGATGACGACGCGCCCTGACCTTCTGTGCGGTAAAGATATGCACCACCGACGGCAGCGCCTTCTTCGCCGCCTGGCGATACGAGGGCGCAACGAGCGTCGGCGCCTCGCCCAGCGTCACCGACTCCTGCAGGGCAACGATACTGGTGCCGAATATCGGTGCCTTGCCGAGCCATTCGGGCTTAAGGGTACTGACGACGAAAAGAAGGGCGACACCAAAGGTCACCGTTTGTGCAAAAATCAGCCAGAGCCTGCGCATGGGCGAAACCGGAGCGAGTGAATGAAACGCGAAGAATTGACACGCTACCTGGACGAGATCCTGGACGCAGGCCGCTTCAAGGATTATTGCCCAAACGGACTGCAAGTGGAAGGACGGCCTGAAATCCGCAGCCTGGTCGCCGGCGTCACCGCCAGTCAGGCGCTGCTCGACGTCGCCGTCGCGCGTGCCGCCGACGTCATCCTGGTCCATCACGGCTGGTTCTGGCGCGGTGAAGACGGTCGCGTCACCGGCATCCGCCGAACACGTCTGCAAACCCTTCTGCACAATGACATCAACCTGATCGCCTATCACCTGCCGCTCGACAGCCATCCCCAGTTCGGCAACAACGCGCAGCTGGCCAAGCGCTTCGGCTGGCTGCCCGAAGGCCGCTTCGGCGAGCAGGACATCGGCTGGCACGGACGACTGGAAAAGCCGGCGACCGTCGCTGCGGTCAGCAAACACGTCGCTGCGGTGCTACAACGCGAGCCGCTGCTCATCGGCGACGGCGAGCGCCCGGTCAAGCGCGTCGCCTGGTGTTCAGGCGGTGCGCAAGGGCTCTTCGAAGAGGCCATCGCGCTGGGTGCAGACCTCTACCTGAGCGGCGAAATCTCCGAGCAGACGGTCCATCTGGCGCGCGAATCCGGCGTCGCCTACCTGGCCGCTGGTCACCATGCCAGCGAACGCTACGGCGTACAGGCGCTCGCTGCACACCTGGCCGAACGTTTCGGCCTCGACTGTCATTTCGCCGATCTCGACAACCCCGTCTGAAACCTTAAACCCCAAGGAGCAAGCATGCCCTACGTCTTTCCGCCCGCCGCCCAGGTGTGCGTACCCGTCGCTGGTAGTGACACCCTCTTCCCGGTGCGCCGGGTTTACTGCGTCGGGCAAAACTACGCTGCGCACGCAGCCGAAATGGGTGCCGACGGGCGCCAGCCACCGTTCTTCTTCAGCAAGCCCGCCGACGCGCTGGTGCCTGGCGGCGGCGATGTTCACTATCCACCGGCCACCGGCGATCTGCAGCATGAGGTCGAACTGGTGGTCGCGCTGTCCGGAGGAGGCGCTGCGGTCTCACCGGCAAAAGCCCTCGAATGGGTCTATGGCTACGCCGTGGGCCTTGATCTGACCCGTCGCGACCTGCAGCGCGCGGCCAAGGAGAAGGGCCACCCATGGGACATGGCCAAGGGTTTCGATCAAAGCGCACCGATCGGCGCCATCCAGCCGCGGGCCAGCATCGGTCATCCCGAGCACGGCGCCATCTCGCTCAAGGTCAATGGCCAGCTGCGCCAGAACGGCGACCTCGACCAGATGTCGTGGAAGGTCGCCGAGGTGATCGCCAATCTGTCGACCTACGTCGAGCTGGCGCCCGGTGACCTGATTTTCACCGGCACCCCGGCCGGCGTATCGAAGGTCCAACGCGGCGATGTGCTGGAAGCGAGTGTCGCCGGCGTCGGCGAACTCGCGGTGAAACTCGTCTGAAAGCCGTAGCGAGCTTGTCGAGCGCAGCGGCAACATTGCCGCCGCCTTGCCGAGCACGCCGATGCGCGAGGAGCGGCCACTGATACGCCTACTCGCAACGCCTGAAGACCACCGCATCGCGCAGCTTGCAGCAGCGGCAATCGGGCTATCGCTGATTGACGCGGCCATCCCGCTTCCCCTGCCGGGGGTCAAGCCCGGGCTGGCGAACATCGTCACGCTGATTGTTCTCGCACGTCACGGCTGGGCGGCGGCGGCCTGGGTCACCGGCCTGCGCGTCTTTGCCGGCGGCCTGCTGCTCGGCTACTTCCTTTCGCCGGGCTTCTTCATGAGCCTCACCGGCGCGCTCTTCAGCCTGCTGACGCTGGGACTGGCCTACCGCTTACCGAGACGCTGGTTCGGCCCGATCAGCTGGAGCATCCTGGCCGCATTCGCGCACATCGGCGGCCAACTCCTGCTGGCACGACTATGGCTGATTCCCCACAATGGCCTGTTTCTGATGGTCCCGTTTTTCGCCGTCGCCGCGCTCGTCTTCGGTATCATCAACGGCCTGCTGGCGACGCGCCTGCTCGAAGAGCTGGAAACTGACGTTCATGACCCGTCGAGCTACCCCAGGTCATGAACGTCATGAACGTTCCCCTCTCACTTGCAGTGCGCATTCCGGCTTGCACGCCGGAATCGTTCGCCGGGCAGGGAGCATGCTCCCCGAATTCCCCGCCTCACCCCTGGCCCTTCTCCCGCAGGGGGAGACGGGAGTTTCGTGAGTCGCTTACGCGACTTTCACATTGACATGACGGAGGTCGAAAATGCCTGAAACCATCTGCCTGGCCTTCACCGGCGCCTCCGGAATGCCCTACGGCGTGCGTTTGCTCGAATGCCTGCTGGCCGCCGACTGCCGCGTGCAACTGCTCTACTCGCAGGTCGCACAGATCGTCGCCAAGCAGGAAATGGGGCTGGACTTGCCGGCACGCGCCAGCGACGCCCAGGCCACGCTGCAGGAACGCTATCGAGCCCTGCCCGGCAGGCTGGAAGTTTACGGCCGCGAAGAATGGTTTGCGCCGGTCGCCAGCGGCTCCAACCCGCCCGACGCGATGGTCATCTGCCCGTGCTCGATGGGAACCCTGGCGGCGATTGCCCAGGGACTGGCCAGCAAGCTGATCGAACGTGCGGCCGACGTCGTCCTCAAGGAGAACCGCAAGCTGATTCTGGTACCGCGCGAGACACCGCTGTCCGCCATCCATCTCGAGAACATGCTGCGCCTGGTGCGCGCGGGAGCGGTCATCCTGCCGCCCAACCCCGGTTTCTATAACCATCCGCAGTGCGTCGAGGACATGGTGGACTTCGTCGTGGCGCGAATTCTCGATCAACTGCGCGTCGCGCATACGCTGATCCCGCGCTGGGGCGCCGTCGCCGGCGAATGAGCGCCGGAGTCGTTGCCGAACAAGTACGCCTCGCGCGCCGGCCGGCGGGCGCGCGCACCCCTGGAAATGCGGCGACATGGCACCGGTTCCCGGCCTGACCCCGGACGACGTCGCGCAGATCACCGCCCTACGTGCAACTGGAGCAGCACAAGGTCGGCATTCGCGAGCTCCAGCGACGGCGATCCGGCCGAGGAGAAACACCAGACAGCGCTGCCATCTGCTCGCCGCCTACTTGCTCCCCGCCAGCGGCGTAAAACGCGCCTGCTCGGCCGCTTTTCCGGGCACGGTGATCGAGACGACGACCTTCATGTCCGGCGTCGATGCGTATGTGGCGCCGCCTTGCATGCGGTTGTCGCCGGCGGCGGTCAGCGTCGCAGTGCTCTTCTCCTTGCCAGCGAGGATGGTCGCCGTACCGGTCGCGCCGGCCGTCGCGATCTTGGCGCCGGCATGGTCGGTGACATGCACGACGACCGCGCTGTCCCTGGCTTCCCTGTTGTCGCTGGCGACCACCAGCTCGAAGTGATAGGGACCCGCCATGCGCAACTGGCCGCCATTGGCCCCTTTCTGGGTATCCAGATAGTCGTCGGAATGGGCGAGCAAGGGCTGGCTGGCGAGCATGAAGGCGCTGCTGGAGGCGGCGAGAAGCAGGGCTTTGATCGGTGGCATGGGGAAACTCCTTGTTGGTTGAAACAGGTTCAGCAGTCTCGGGGTCAGAAGCTTTCGCTGTCATGCGCGGCGAGCAGGCGCTGCAGCGCCGGCTTGCCCCACAACGAGAACATCAGCGGCGTCAGCAGGCTGTCGAGCAGGGTCGAGCTGATCAGCCCGCCGAAGATCACCACCGCCACCGGGTGCAGCACTTCCTTGCCCGGCGCGTCGGCCGAGAGCAACAAGGGCAGCAGCGCGAAAGCCGCCACCAGCGCCGTCATCAGCACCGGCGTCAGGCGCTCCAGCGAACCGCGGACGATCATGTGCTGGCCGAAAGTCTCGCCTTCGAAGGCGCACAGGTTGATGTAGTGGCTGATCTTGAGAATGCCGTTGCGGGTGGCGATGCCGGTCAGGGTGATGAAGCCGACCAGTGCAGCGACTGACAGCGGCTGCCCGGAAATCCACAGCGCGATGACACTGCCGACCAGCGCCAGCGGGATGTTGCCCATGATGATCAGGGTCAGAACGGCCGAACGGTAGCGGCTGTAGAGGACCATGAAGATCATCGTCAGCGAGATCGTCGCCAGCAGGCTGATCAGCCGCGCCGCCTCCTCCTGCGCCTGGAACTGCCCTTCTAGCGCGGTGAAATAGCCATCGGGTAGCGGTTTGGCAGCCAGTGCGCTGCGGATGTCGGCGATCACTTGCGACATGTCGCGGCCGTCGGTGTTTGCCGAGAGCACGATACGGCGCCGCGAGTTCTCGCGGCTGACCTGGTTGGGGCCGTCGCTTTCCTCGACGCTGGCGACTTTCGACAGCGGCACGTGCCCGGTCGGCGTTTCGATTAGCAAGTCGGCCAGCGCCTGCGGGCTGCGCGCGCTTTCCGGCAGGCGTACCAGCAGGTCGAAGCGACGATTGCCCTCGACGATCTCGGTGATCCGCTCGCCCTCGATCATCTGTTCGAGACTGCGCAGCAGATTGCCGGGGGCGACGCCGTAGCGCGCCGCCTGCTCGTAGTCGAGATGGATCTTCACTTGCGGGATGAGTACCTGTTTCTCGATCTGCAGATCGGTGACGCCGGGGATCTGCGCCAGCCGCGCGCGCAGTTCGGCGGCCAGGCCGCGCAGGGTGTCGAGGTCGTCGCCGTAGATCTTCAGCGCGATCTGGGCGCGCACGCCCGAGAGCAGGTGATCGAGGCGGTGCGAGATCGGCTGCCCGACATTGGACGCCGCCGGCAGCGTGGCCAGACGTTGCCGGATGTCGGCGATGATTTCGGCGCGGCCGCGATCGGAAGCCTTGAGGTCGACGTCCATCTCGGTGTAATGCACGCCTTCGGCATGTTCGTCGAGTTCGGCGCGCCCGGTACGCCGGCCGACCTTGGTCACCTCGGGAACCTGGGCGACGAGCTGCTCGGCGAGTGTGCCTATGCGGTTCGATTCGCTCAGCGCGGTGCCCGGGTTGAGCAGCACATTGACGGTCAGGGTGCCCTCGTTGAACGGCGGCAGGAAGGAACGCGGAAAGAAGGGCACACTGGCGGCGACCACCAGCACCAGCAGCAGCGCACCGATCAGCAGGCCACGCGCGCGTGCGAAGGACCAGTGCAGCAGGCGCGCGTCGACACGCTTGAGCCAGATCACCAGCGGGCTGTCGCCGGCATGCAGTTGCTGCATGCGCGGCAGCAGGTAGTAGGCCATCACCGGGGTCAGTGTCACCGAGACGATCATGCTGGCGAGAATCGAGACGATGTAGGCGACGCCGAGCGGCGTGAACAGGCGCCCCTCGATGCCCGGCAGGACGAACAGCGGCACGAACACCAGAACGATGATCAGCGTCGCGTAAACAATGGCCGAGCGCACTTCCAGGGTCGCCGCGGCGATCACCTCGACGACCGGGCGTGGCGTGCTGGCGGCGCGGTTGAGCTTCAGGCGGCGCAAGACATTTTCGACGCCGACGACAGCGTCGTCGACCAGTTCGCCAATCGCAATCGCCAGCCCGCCGAGGGTCATGGTGTTGATCGACAGGCCGAAGTAGCGGAAGACCAGCGCCGTCGCCAGCAGCGATACGGGAATCGCCATCAGCGAAATAATCGTCGTGCGCACGTTGAGCAGGAACAGGAAGAGAATCACCGCGACGAGGATCGCGCCATCGCGCAGTGCCTCTTCGACGTTGTTCACCGAGTGCTCGATGAAATCGGCCTGCTTGAAGAGGAAGGACGGCGCCTCGATGCCTTCGGGCAGGCTCCTGGCGAGTTCGTCGATGGCTTTCTCGACTTCGCGAGTGAGCAACACGCTGTCGGCGGCCGGTTGCTTCTGCACCGAGAGAATCACCGCCGGCTTGCCCTGGAAACTTCCGTCGCCGCGCTTTATCGCCGGCGCCAGCTTGACGTCGGCGAGCTGCTTGAGAACGATCGGCTGGCCGTTCCTGACGGTGACCACCAGGTTCTGCAGATCCTCGATGCGCGCGCTGCGGCCGATCTGGCGGATCAGGTATTCGCGGCCCTGCACTTCGAGAAAACCGCCGCTGGTGTTGGCGCCGAAGTCGCGCAGCGCGGCTTCCAGCTTCTCGCGTTCGACGCCCAGGGCCTGCAGCTGCGCCGGGCGCAGTTCGACGCGGTACTGGCGCACTTCGCCGCCGATCGGGATCACCTGCGCGACGCCCGGGATGGTCAGCAGGCGTGGTCGCATCACCCAGTCGGCGTACTCGCGAACGGTCATCGGACTGACTTTGGCAGGGTCGGCAGGAATGGCGATGAGCAGGATCTCGCCCATGATCGACGAAATCGGCCCGAGCTGCGGGACCACCCCCGGCGGCAACTGATCGCGGACTAGGTTCAGGCGTTCGGCGATCTGCTGGCGGTTGCGGTAGATGTCGGAACCCCACTCGAACTCGACATAAATGATCGACAGGCCGATGCCGGAGACCGAGCGCACGCGCGTCACCCCGGGCATGCCGTTCATTCCCGATTCGATCGGGAAAGTGACCAGCTGCTCGACCTCCTCCGGCGCCATGCCGCCGGCTTCGGTCATCAGCGTCACCGTCGGCTTGTTGAGGTCGGGGAAGACATCGACCGGCACCTGGCGCAGGGTGATCGCGCCGTAGATGATCAGCAACAGCGAGATGCCGAGGACGAGCAGCCGTTGCTTGAGGCTGGCGCGGATAATCAGTTCGAACATGTCAGCGCACTTGCGAGAGCAGTCCGGCGCCCTCGATCACGACGCGATCGCCGTCGTGCAGGCCGTCGCTGATCGCAACCGTGTTCGCATCGAGCGCTTGCGGATGCACCCGGCGGGCGACAAAACGTTCGGCCTCGGTATGCACCCACACCGCCGTCTCGCCGGCACCGATGCGCGTCAGCGCCGAACGCGGCACGGCGGCGCCCTCGATCTCGTGCGCCGTGCGCACGATCACCTTGAGTGGTTGCCCGACGGCGACCAGGGTGTTCGGCGTGACGATGCGAAATAGCAGGGGCAGCGCCTGCTCACGCATCTGCCGGCCACCGCCGACGAAAGCGAGCTCCAGCGCGCTTTGCTCGGACAGGGCGCTGGCCGAAATCAGCGTCGCGCCAATGCCCGCCTGGTAGGCCAGTGCCTCCACCGCCAGCCGCGATGGGTCGATAATCTCGAAGAGGATTTCCTTGGCATCGACGACCTGACCGGCGACCAGGCTGCTGGCGCTGATCACGCCGGCCGCCGGTGCGCGCAGGGGCTCGGCGCCGTCGATGCTGGCGCTGGTCGCCGCCAGGCGCTTGCGCAGCGCGCCGCGCTCGATGCGTGCGGCTTCGATTTCCTTGTGCGCCACGGCCCCTTCAAGCGCTTGCAGCCGGCGCAGGCGTGCTTCCGCAATCGCCAACTCGCCGGCCAACTCCGCTTGCTGTGCCCTCTGGTTACCCCGCTCGATGGCACTGCTGACCGGGCGCAGGTAGGCCAGGATCTCGCCCTTGCTGACTTTCCTGCCGGGAACCGGCATGCCTTTCGGGCCGGGTTCGATGCTACCGGCAAACGTCGCCTGCACGCGGCCGCCGGTCTCCGGGTCGGCGATCACCTGGCCGTTGAGTTCGATCGTCGCGGAGAGCGGAGCGATGACGACGCGCTGGCTGCGCACGCCGATCTGCCGCTGCAGCGGCTTGGGCACGAACAGGCTGCCGTCAGGCAGGCGCTGCGGCGATGCGGCGTGGCGCCCGCTGGCCGTGGCGCCGTCGCCTGGCGTGCTGGCCGGCGCTGCTGCGGCGGCTTTGTTGTCCTGACTGTGATCCTCGCCGCCATGCGCCAGCGCGGCACTGGCGAAGCAGGACAGCGTGACGGAGGCGAAAATGCTGCGCAAGTTCATGCTTGGTGGCCTCGCGGGGATCGGTGTTGCCGGCGGCGCCGGAGCAGGAGCAAGGCGGCGCCGGCGAACAGCAGCCCGGCGGCCAGGAGCCAAACCGCCCACTCGCTCCAGGCATGGGTGTGCGGCGCAGCGGTGCCTGGCGGCTGCGAGGTATCGAGGATCAGCGATAGCAAATCAGCATTGTCGCTGGTCTCGATGCTGATGGTCAGCGGATGCCTGGCCGCCGGAAAGTCGGCGGCGAGTTGAAGGACGTAGGTACCGGGTGAGGTTTCGCTGGCCAGGCCTTGCGCATTGGTCACATCACTCTCGACTTCGACCTTGGCACCCGCCACCGGCTCGTTGCTCGCGAAGCGATCGACATAGACCAGCAGTTTCCCGTCTTCGAGGACGGCGACGACTTCGAAGTCGGCGGTGGCGGCACTGGCCCGTGGCGCGACGCTCTGGCTGAGCGCCGGGGGCGGCGCGCCATGATCTTCGCCGCCGTGGCCAAAGGCCGAAAACGCGACCGTCAGCAGGGCGGTGGCCAGAAGCTGCTTCACGACAACACTCTCACGGCAGCACTCCCAGGGTCTGATTGAGGCGCGAAATGGCCGCCGCACGGGCAATCCCCTGGCGGCCGAGAAAAGTGTCGGCAGCGTAAGCGGCAGAACGAATACGCAGCAGCGTTGCCAGGTCGGCTTCGCCCAGGGCAAAGCTTTTTTCCGCCAGGCGCAGGCTGTCGCTGCTCAGCGTGCGCCGCTGCTCGGCGAGCGCGTACTGGCGCTCGGCGGCCTGCAAAGCTTGGCGGGCACGCATGGCGTCGAGCTCGACGCGCTGCTCGAGGCGCTGCATTTCAGCGTCGCTCTGATCGGCCTCGGCCTGCGCCGCCGAGCTTTCACGGCGCACCAGGGCCCCTGAAGAAAAGGGGATCTTCAGACGGATGCCGATGCTGTCCGAATACGATTCATTGAAGTCGCTGCGTTCGCGAAGCGCGAGCAAGCTCACTTCGGGCGCCGCGCGCCGCGACTCTTCAGCGACCTTGACCTTGGCGCGGGCACTGCGCGAAGCGGCTGCGGCGGCGGTCAGCTGCGGGTGCAAGGGTGAGGGTGAAAAGGTCTCCGGTGCCAACGGCTTTGTGCCGCCATGCCCTGGCGTCGCCGGCCGTTCGGCGCTGATCGACGACGGCGCGGGTGCCCCGGTGAGTGCGCGAAAGACGTGCTCCGCCTGCAGCAAGGAGCTGTCGGCGTCGATCGACTCGGCTTCGGCGGCCTGCATTTCCATTTGTGCCAGGTTGGCGTCGATCCGCGACAGATCACCAGCCTGGTAGCGACGCTGGACTTCGCTTGCCAGCGCGCGCGCAGTCTCCAGGCGACCCACCGCCAGGCGGGCACTATTACGCGCTGCGGCCAGCGTCCACCACGCCTCGCGCAGCGCGCCGGCGAGTTCCAGGCGCAGGGCGGCGCGCCTGGCGCCGACTTCATCGAAGCGGCTCTCGGCCTCGGCTTCGCGGGCCGCTTTCTGTCCGGGCAACCACAGGTAGGCGTTCAGCTCGACGGCGATCTCGCGCTTGCCGCGATTGCTGTTCAGCTGGTCGTTGAGCGCGCCGACGCTGACCGACCCCGGCTCCGGCGTCAGCCCCGAGGCCAGTTCCTGCGCCGCGCGCGCTTCGCCCTCGCGGGCGTCCACTGCTTTCGCCTGCGGGTTTCTTAGCCACGCCTCTTCGAGCCAGAATCCCAGGCTGCCTTCCGGCGCCGCTGGCGGCGAAGCGGCCATTCCCGACAGGCTCAGTAGCACACCGACCAGGCACGCTGCCAAGCGCAATGGCCAGCACACGGCGCGCTGCGAGTGCGGCGAGTGCGCCGGATCAAGGTCTGCTGTCATTCCATGGCTGGTAAAAACCGCGGCCGGAAGCCTTGCGCTGTGGCGCAAAACAGCCTGCGCCCACATCCCCAACTTCTCGCGGTCGTCAGGCACCTCTTCGACCCTGAGGCTGGTCACCGCGAAACCCTTGCCGCCAGGATCCTCGGCCCAGCCGCCACCACAAGCGCAAGTGGCGCTCTTGAAAACCTCGACCCGCGCAGCATCCCGGGCGAATGCATTGGCGGACGATACGACGGCGGGCGCGACGAGAAGGCGAGAAGGCGAAATGGCTTCATGACAAGATCCCGTTCCGGGAGTTGAACTGGCAAGTGACATCTGGTGGCGCATTCTGCATAACTTGCCCGCACAGCAGGCTGACGCCCGGATTACATTCCTGTAACTTCTGGCGAGCGGCCATTCGCGCCGGGGAAGCCGGGCGAAAAATCCCGCAGTCGGAAGCTCGGCCGGCATCGACCCGGAGCGGCCCAATGACCGCTGCGATCTCAATGACCGCTGCGATCGCACTGGCAGCTTACGGATCCCAAAGCTGCCGGAGGCGGGGATCACTGATCCGGCGGCAGTTCGGCCATTGCGGTCATTGGTGCTTTGTGGCACCAATGACCGCAATGGGCAGGTCAGCGGTCGTAGCTCTGGATGTTGGCTCGAACGACCGGTTGGCACTTCAGGCTATTACTGGAATCGACCCTTTCCCGCTTGTCGAGGCTCTCAGGCTGAATGACCGGATTGCAGCGTAACCTGCCTGTCGGAACAAATTACTAATGGATATGATCTGTGCAGCTAGCGAGGCTCGCTGAAAAGGCATTCTGAAAGGCTGCTCATCTGTGCATTGCAGCCACTCTCTGGGCAACAGGAACTGGCAGTGCTGGGGGTGCGCTGCGGAAGGTTTTCTGGCGACGCTTGGGACTTCCTGGCGCGACATCGGCGATTGACTGAGGCGGCCACGATAGAAGACACTCATGCATAATGCGTTGAATTTCCTATTCTTGGGACCTTCGTCGACCGCACCGATTTCGCATCATCCCAACGTGGGGACACTACTGAGAGTAAATGGAGGTTGATCATGGCGCGTGTATTAATCATCGGGGCCAGTAAAGGCATCGGTCTGGAGACCGTCCGAAGCGCACTCGAGGCAGGCCATCAAGTGCGCGCGCTGGCGCGATCTGCCACCAGCATCAGCCTCACGCTTCCGCAGCTCGAGAAAGTGTGTGGCAACGCGCTCGTCCGCGAAGATGTCGAGGCGGCGCTGCAAGGCGTGGATGTCGTGATCCAGACGCTGGGTGTAAGCTTCACGGAATTGTTCGGTCCTGTACGTCTGTTCTCCGATGCGACCCGGGTGTTGGTGGCCGCAATGGCGGCGCGAGGCATCAAGCGCTTGATTTGCGTGACGGGATTCGGCGCCGGCGACAGCCGGGACAGCATTAGCGTGCTGCAGCGGCTGCCGTTTCACGCGGTGTTTGGCCGCGCCTACGCGGACAAGAGTATCCAGGAGCAATTGATCAAGGAGACTACGCTGGACTGGACGATCGTGCGCCCCGGCGTGTTGACGGGCGGCGTAAGCACCGGGCGCTACCAGGCGCTTGATCAGCCGTCACAGTGGCGCAATGGCATAATTGCGCGGGCCGACGTCGCCGATTTTTGCGTGAAGCAGATCGGCAATCCGGCCAGCGTCTGCAAGGCCTATGTGCTTGTGAATTGATGCGCTGCTGTATTAGCCTCTGGCGCTTGGTAGAACAAGTCGTTCCTTATTCCTCACGCCGTTGATGCTCGGCCTCGGCGGTTTCCCATCGAGCTGGCCGCAGCCGGATACTGCGGAATCCAGCGCGCCGCGCTGACTGGCCGCCGGCGCTATCCTCATCATCAATGGCGAGTCTGCCTTCAAGGATTTGCACCGGCTGGCGGATCGAGAACGGGAAGGCTAGATCGATGTCCACCGCAGCATGACCGCTAGCGATGACCTTAGTCTGATCAGCACTCTGCTCCAAACCGGCCCGCTGGCCGTGATTACCGGCGCCGGAGTCAGCACTGCCAGCGGCATTCCCGCCTACCGCGACCAGAATGGCCAATGGCTGCAGTCGAAGCCGATTCAGCATCAGGAATTCCTGCGCTCCGAAGCGGTGCGCCGGCGCTACTGGGCACGCAGTTTTGTCGGCAGGCCGACCATCGGGCAGGCCGAGCCCAACGCGGGACACCGGGCATTGGCTGAACTCGCGGCGCTCGGCGCGATCAGTGCGCTGATTACCCAGAACGTCGATGGCCTGCACCAGAAGGCGGGCAGCGTTGGGGTAGTCGAACTGCACGGCGGCATCGACCGCGTGCGCTGTCTGAGATGCCAGGAGATCTACCCGCGCAGCACCCTGCAGGCCTGGCTGCGCTTGGCCAATCCAGGCTTCGACGCCGATTCGGCGGACCGCTTCCGGGTCGCGCCGGATGGCGACGCACATCTTGAAGACGCGTCTTATGCCGGTTTTAGCGTACCCGACTGTACTTCCTGCGGCGGCGTGTTAAAACCGGACGTGGTCTTCTTTGGCGACAGCGTGCCACGCGAACGGGTGGCACACGCTGCTCGCGCGATTGAAGTGGCGGCCGGACTCCTGGTGGTCGGGACGTCGCTGACGGTCTATTCGGGTTTTCGTTTTGCCGATCAGGCACACAAACTCGGCAAGCCGGTGTATGCCATCAACCGGGGCGCCACCCGCGCCGATCCGCTACTCACCGGCAAGGTAGAGGCGGACTGCGGCGAGACGCTCTACCGCCTTCTGCGGGATTTCGCGCCAGGACCTTTTGCGGAGATTTGCGGATGAAACAACTTTCTTTTTTGCTGCAGCCGCGCCTGCTCAAACTGATTCCACTACTCACCCTGCTCGCCGCCTGTACGCGCATCGGTTCCCCTCGGCGCAACAGCGCCGGCTTGAAGATCGGCAGAAAGGCCTTGGTGTTCTCGGCCAGGGCGAAGGCGGCATAGGGGATGAGCCGCGTGGCATCATCAATAAAAGCAATCAGATAGGCCTTGTGCCGCTGACCCCGTTCGCCGGTGGCGACGGTGGGGCCATGCATGACATCGCTCATCCACAACTCGCCGGCCTGGGCGAAGGCAAAGCGCCGACGGTCTTGCTCAGAAGGCTCCGCCGTCTTGTGCATCAGGCCGGTACGGCTGAACAGACGATGGACGGTTGAGCGCGGCACGGGTTGCGCCTCTGTAGCGATCCCACGTTCGAAGGCGACCCGGATGAGTTGCGGAATGGACAACTGGGGCAACTCTTCCTTTAGGGCGATCAGATGATCGGTCACGACCGGCGGCAGAGCGCGGGAGCGACCGCGATCGGAGCGGGATTTTGGCAGCAATCCTCCGAGTCTGGCGTACCGATGTTGGCCTCGGACAGGATGCGCAAGTGTTCATGAAAAAAACTTGCCTCAGTGCGCGCCGTTTCGCAGAAATTGGATTTCCCGAAGGGCCGCTCCTCACCCTATTTTGGCCGCTCGCCAGGGGTCAGGCAGTGCTTGCGGTGCCATTGGACTATTGGCGACGCCTGTGACGTTTGCCGCATGCCCGCCCAGAATCGGCGATTGACGACTTCACACTGCTTCAGCCATACTCCTTCAATCCATGATATCCCATTGGATTTCTTGTCCTTTCTTTGTCCTCTCCTTCCGCCTGCTCAATTCAACCGAGGACACCGCATGCCAGGCCCGCACCTGAAAAATTCGTATTGTTCGTATTGCGGTGCCGCCTACGCCCTGGATCAGCCCTGGCCGCGGACCTGCGCCGGCTGTGACGCAATCAGCTACGTCAATCCGCTGCCGGTTTCGGTGCTGCTGCTGCCCGTGGATGACGGCGTGCTGGTGGTTCGGCGGGCGATCCCGCCGCGCCAGGGTCAGCTGGCCCTGCCCGGTGGGTTCATCGAGCAGAACGAATCCTGGCAGGCCGCAGCGGTACGCGAACTGCGCGAAGAGGCTGGAATCATCGTCAATCCGACCGAGTTGCGGCTCTTTGATGTGCTGAGCGCGCCGGATGGTACGGTGCTGGTCTTCGGTACCGCCCTGCCGCGCCGCGCCAGCGAACTGCCGGCATTCGCTGCCAGTGCCGAGGTCAGCGAACGCAGGGTGCTGGCCCGGCCCGAGCCTCTGGCATTTCCACTGCACACTATGGTGGTCGAACGTTGGTTTGCTGAGCGCCCATCTGGTGGTGATCCCGCATAGAGAGAAGCTCCGCCTAGCACCCGTAATGCATGGAAGCCCCCCGGAGTCCGCCAAGGGTTGCTATGCAATGCTTGGCGACCGCCATGCACAGTTTGAAACTTTGTGCAGACTGTTCGAGTGTCTCTGGTGCGATTCAATCCGGGCATGGCTTTAAAATTGGGTTGTTTTAATGGCTTGTCTGCGGTTTGATACCTCCATGAGCCGAGCCATCCCGATAGCCGTCCGCGATTTCGCGCTGCCCGCGCCCCGGACCGGAAGCATCGAGGTCCACTCGGGCTACGGGGCCACGACCGAGCAGGGTGTCGAAATCCACGTCTCGCTCCAGGCGGAGCGTTCGCGGCAGATCGAAGGCTACGAGGCCGAGGTGGCGCTGGCTCACGTGTTCGCGATCGGCAAGCTCTTGTTCCGCGTCGGCGGGCGTATCGACGGCATCGTCCCCGGCCAGCCGCCGCTCCTCGAGGAGATCAAGAGCGCCTTCGACGCCGAGGCGCTCGCCCGGCGCCTCGAAGCCACTCCCGATCATCCATATAGGCTCCAGCTTCAAACCTACGCCTACCTCTACAACGAGAAGCACGGCGTCGTCCCCGTGCTCCGGATGACCGTCGTGTCGACCCGCACCCGGGCGCTTGTGGTCGAGATGCCTTTAGAGTACGACGCGGCGCGCTACGAAGCCTGGCTCGGCCGCCGCCTCGCCGAGCTCGAGGAAGAGGAGAAGGCGCGCCGCGCGCTCGACCGCCGGCGGAAGAAGCTTGGGGCGGCGCTGACCTTTCCCTTCGCCACGCCGCGCCCCGGTCAGATCGAGCTCATGGCCGAGCTGGAGACGGCGCTGGTGGACAAGGACTACGTCATGATCCAGGCCCCGACCGGCCTCGGCACGACGCTCGGCATCCTCCATCCGACGCTCCGCCACGCCCTCCTCGGCGGTAGCCCCGTCATCTACGTAACACCCAAGAACAGCCAGCACCGCGTTGCCGAGGACGCCGTCCGCCAGTTCCAGGAGGCCGAATCTAAAAAATCGGGCATTCGCTCGCTTACCCTGACCGCCAGGAGTCGCATCTGCATGAAGGACGAGCCCGTCTGCACGCCCGAGCGCTGCGAGTTTGCGAAGAACTATTACGCCAAGGTTGCCGCCGGCAAGCTCACCGAGAAGCTCGTCAGGCACCCCCTCGTCACCGAGGCGACCTTGAAGGGCTTCGCGCGGAAATACGAGGTCTGCCCCTACGAGCTCTCCCTCGGCGCGGCACCGCTCTTTGACGTGATCGTTGGCGACTACAACTACGTAATCGGCCCCCATGGCCTGGTCGGGCGGATGACCGCCGCCCTGCGCGGCAAGGCGTGCCTGCCGAGCCTTGTCGTCGACGAAGCCCATAACCTCTTCGTTCGGGCCAACGAGAACCTTTCGGCGGCGCTGTCACGAAACGAGCTCGAGCGACTGGAGGGAGACGCCGCCTTGCTCTCGCCCGAGTTCGTCGACGACGCCCGCGCACTTGCCCGCGCGGCCGTGGCGCTGATCTCCTCGGTCGCTCCGGCCAGAGGCAACGTGGCTCGCGTCACCCCGGCGCCGAGGAAGGTCGAGCAGCTCGGCGCGGCAGCCCAGGGCCTGATGGCGCGCTACCTCGCCTCGCCCGCGATGATTGGCGCCAGGGATCCTGTGCTGACCCTCGTTCGCAGCATCGACGGCCTCCTCGCCGCGCTCGCCCAGCCAGCCGACGCGTTCGTCACGCTCTACGAGCGGGATAAAGGAGACGAATTCCTCCGCGTCGTCTGCTGCGATGCGCGCGACGCGCTCGCCCAGTCGTTCTCGGCGTTCAGGCGGGTCGTTGGCTTCTCGGCGACGCTCAAGCCGTTCGACTACTACGCGCGGCTTTCCGGCTTCAACCAGGAAAGTCTCCACACGGCCGAGTTTACCTCGCCGTTTCCGAAGGCCAACCGCAAGCTGCTGATCATCCCGCAGGTGTCGACCAAGTACAGGGATCGCGCGCGCGAGGTTGGCAGGATCGCCGACGCGGTCCAACGCATCGCGGCTGTGCGCCCCGGAAACTACGTCGTATTCTTCCCGAGCTTCCAGTTCCTCGCCGATACGGCAGCGTACCTGACACCACCGCCCGGGTTAACGCTCCTTGTGCAGAAGCCACAGATGACACGTCACGAGATAACCGCCTGCCTCCGGCAGCTCGCCGAGCCCGGCCAGCACAACTTGCTCCTGGCGGTCGCCGGCGGCGGACTATCCGAGGGCGTCGACTATCCGGGAAACCTGCTGGTCGGCGCCATCATCGTCGGGCCGGCGATTCCCGGCGTCGGACCGGCGCGCGAGGCGCTGCGTGACTACTATCAAAAGCACTACGGCCAGGGCGACGACTACGCCTACACGTATCCAGCCATGGCGAAGGTGATCCAGGCCGCGGGGCGCGTCATCCGCTCGGAGCTCGACCGGGGCGTGATCGTGCTGATCGACGGCCGCTTCGTCGAGCGAAGCTACAGCGACCTGATGCCGCGCGACTGGTACGTGGACTCGGTGAGGGAGCTTGTCTCGACGAGCATCCTCTCTGATCTGCACGCCTTCTGGGGCAGCGCGGGGGGCACGCCATGAGGCTCGAGGACGTCGACGCCCTGTTTCTCGATGCCCAGACGACCGCTACGACGCCAACGGCCGGAAGGATCCTGGAGCTGGCCTGGAGCCGCGGCATCGAGGGGCCTGTCGAGGGCGCCGTCGTGCGCGGCCCGGCCGACGAGATCATCCCGTCGCGCATTCTGAAGCTGACCGGCCTCGAGCCGGCGGACCTGACGCTTGCGGTGGCGGAGGAAGCGGTCTTCGCGCGCCTGCACGCCGTGGTCGAAGCGCTCCCGAGGCCGCTCGCCGTCGTGCACTTCGCGCGCTTCGAGGCGCCGTTTCTCGACGAGATCTGGCGAAGGCACACGGCGGCCAGGAACCACCCGTTAACGATGATCTGCACGCACGCGATCAGCCGGCGCATCTTCCCCGACCTGCCGAGCCGGAGCATCCGCGCCATCGCCGGCTACTACGGCCTCGGCGTCGACGCCGCGAAGCGGGCCGCGAGCCACGTCCATGCGACGCGCCACATCTGGTGCGCGCTTTGCAAAGAGCTGGCGGAGAAGCACAGCGTGACCACCGTCGAGGGACTCACCCAGTGGCTCAAGGACGGCAAGCCGCACAAGGGCGCGAACCGGGTCAAGCCGATGCGCCGCTTCCAGGTCGAGCGCGACGTCAGGCTCGCCTTGCCCGACGCACCCGGCGTCTACCGCATGCTCGGCCCCGGGGGACGAATTCTATACGTCGGGAAGGCGACGTCGCTCAAAGCGCGCGTCAACACCTACTTCCGGCCGAGCCAGAAGCACGCGTCCGACAAGCTGGAGATGCTCACCCAGGTTCAGAAGATCGAGGTGACCCCGTGCGAGACTGCGCTCGAGGCCGCGCTACTCGAGACCGACCTGATCAAGCTGCACGCGCCGCCCTACAACGTCGCGCTGAAGACCGGCGACCGCCGCCTCTCGCACTTCGACCACGAGCTTAGACCCGCGGTCGTCGAGACGAGCTACCGCTATGGGCCCTTTTCCGGAGAAGATCCATTCGCGGCCCTGCGCGTGATCGAACTGGCACTTACATTGCCGGTCGCCGCACCCGAGCTCATTCCAACCCTGTTCTTTCGCGACGTCGAGCCGAGCGTGGCGACCGAAGGGTTGGCCCTATTCATGGCGGTTTGGCCGACCTCAAGGGTTCCGACCCTGCGCGCGCTGCTCGCTCAGGGCGTGCGCGAGGTGCGCACGCTGGTGGCCAGGATGGACTCCACCCCCGAGGAAGAGGAAGAAACGGGGGTCGATGCGAACGACGACGCGATGCTCGGCGATACCGTGCACGTCGTCACCCCTGAGGAGGTAGCCACGCGCCTAGTCAGACTGATCCACCACGCAGCGCGCCTTTGGATCAGGGTGGGCGCTCTGAACCAGCTTTCGTCGAGCACCATTGTCTGGCGGATGCCCGGCGAGCGCCTCCACCGCTATCTCGTCCTCAAGGGCGGCGCCGTCATCGCGACCGGCTTTGCCGTGGACGAGGGCGACTTCCCGAGCGCTCCGGCAAAGGCGGCGTGCAACTGGACGGTCCAGACCTACGACAGGGTACGCGTGCTCTGGAGCGAGCTCGCGCGGATCCGTCGCCAAGGCGGCGTCGTCAGCGTCATCACGGGTTGATACTCGGGGTCTTGGTGAGGGTACCCGCCACTGACGTGACGTTTGGCGAGCTCGACCCCCAGCCATCGGCGGCCGTGGCATGCTCGCGCGGGTGCTGTTTGGCGGAGCGCGCACATTCCCTGAAATCGTTGCCGCTGAGTCAACGTCGTTAACAGTCAAAGGCTTATGGGGGGGTGGGACTCTCGCGACAACGGGTAGCGTCGCGACCTGCGTCAGTAGCGGGGAGGACTGGCCAATGCTTTGACCGGCCCTACTGATCCGCGCGTGGTGTAAAAATTGGACCGAACCGACTCTCGATGGAGGCGGCGGCCCCATTCGTCCTGGACAGAAGGCGGGCGAACCCGCCTTCCCCGGCACTCATTTAGGCATCAATACCGAGTCGATGGGATGGATCACGCCGTTGCTGGCCATGACATCCGTAGCCACCACGTTGGCACCATTTACCTTGACCCCGCCGTCGGTGGTTATATGCAACATCCCACCCTGTACGGTCTTTACGTCTCCCGCCTTGACGTCTTTGGCCATCACGACTACGGGCACGACGTGGTAGGTGAGTACCGCCGATAATTTGGCCTTGTCCTTGATCAAGGCGTCGAGTTGGTCCTTCGGTATCTTGGCGAAGGCTGCGTCGGTCGGCGCAAAGACGGTGAACGGGCCCTTGCCCTTGAGCGTATCTACCAGACCGGCGGCTTGCACTGCGGTGACTAGGGTCTTGAAGTTACCGGCACCGATGGCAGTATCGACGATGTCCTTATCGGCGGCAACAGCAGACATGCTCAACGCGGTGAGCGAGGCGGCGAATAAAACAGGCTTGAGTTGGAACATGACTTTCTCCTGTAAAAATAAGAAAAACTTCTTGGTGCAAGAGACTTTAGCCTCTTTGTCTAAGACAAGTTGAAAGAAGCTAGGTTCGATGTTTCGGTGAAATTTTCTTGTTTTTTGTCACCGGGATGATTGCACGGCGACTAGTAGAGCGTTCCGAGAAGACATTTACGTATCAAGCGACCGCTGGATCGAGCGTCTTCCAGCGAAAGACAACTGGCGTGGTGTTTTTTTCCTCAATGCCTTTGGGGAGGCTGCGAGTCTTGAGTTCAGGGACCGAATCGACACGGATACGGCGCAGGAGGGCACGCGCCCTTCTTGAGAAGGCACATTTGATTGGGTTGAGCCGGCAACGATGTTCGGACGTACGAACATGTTCAAGAGGCTCGGGTCGGGTCGCCAATGAGGCCACGATCTCCTTCAAGAAATGAGCCGAGCGGTTGTCGAGGGCAAAGTGAGTGATGGTTTCCGGCGGCCGGCAGGCGTTCATGTCCTGGACTAGAGCAATAAACTCGACACCACAATGCCGATCCGCAGCAGGACTGGACATCAGGGTGGAAGATGTCCAGGCGCTGAGCGACATCGCAATGTGCGTACGCCGCCGTGTCACGCCAAAGAGTACGACCTTGGGCCAATTGCCGTCCGCAGCCGCCCGTCGATGAGGACAAGTGGCTTGTCGGGCCACATTTGACTGTCGTTGTGGCCTCCGCGCCCGGGACTCGGCACCGCCGTCGCCGGAACCGGAACGCGAAAAGCTAGCAGGATGCCGCCCCTTCGACCCCACCACCGCTCAGGTCACGCGGCCGGAGTCGACGACGGCACGATTGGCGGACGTCGCCGCGCGCGGCACCTGCGCCTGGCGCGCCCTACTCTCGTCCGTCATCTTGCCTATCTCACGGAAGGCCGTGATGAGAGCGACTACGATAAGGCCGAAGCACACGACGCCTACGTAGAGAATGGTGGTATCAGTCATGGCTGACTCCTTTGAGGGCGAGCAATCTGAAATAGATGCCGAAGCCGAGAATCGACGGGACCCAAACTGCCGTGAATAGGCCTTCCTCCTTTTGGCCGTTGAACCAGAGAAAGCCTGAAACGGCAAACGCTATAAGCACCGAGATGAAAATGCATATGTCAGATAGTTTGATCATGAAGCTTGTCCTTTCGCGGTGTTGCGGTTGAAGAAATGAATGTGGCGGCGCGATCAACGCCTCCAGAGGGCCCAAGCAGCGACCAATAGGCAGGCGATCGCCGCAGAAGCGTGAGCGCGCAGGGCAGTTTCGCCCGGCAGGACGAAGGCGAATGGAACGACGCCGAAGACCCCCAGGGGCAGCCAAGCCACCAGCACTAGCCCGGCTGCAAATACTCCGATACCGAATCGATGGCGCAAACTGGACGGGTGCCCATTAGCGGACGCCATCGATGTCCTTTCCAGCCGTGAAGTCTTCTTGACCCAGACGATGCAGCAACCCTTGGCGTTGACCTGCTTGCCGCCAACGACGGCGCATGGCGTCGAGCTGTCTTCTGCATCGCCGGCGAAGTGCTGGCTGTTGCTGCAGAAATGCCCCTGGGTGAAGGTGACCTGCTTCTTTGCATCGACCCCTAAGGCGTCGCGCACGTAGCCCAAGGAAATCGCTCGCTTGTCGGAATCCGCCAAGCGGATCCGCTGGGCAGACGAGATTCCTCCAGTTCCCAGGCCGAAGGCGCTGGCTGGAATCAGAGTGAAGAGCAATCGACGGCATGCAGCCTCCTTGGCGACAAGTGATTCATCAGAAGTGCCGATGAGCAAGCGACCCCATATTGACACGTTCCAGTCACAAGGTGGACTGCGATGAAAGTGTGCTGTACAATAAAAGCGTGACAAACGGAATACAACAAGCGGTTCTATCGGCAACAACATTGACCATAAGAGGCCAAAATGAGTGACCCCGTAAGATCTGGTGAGTCGGAAGCTGGCGCTTACCGCAGTGGTGTCGCGGCACGTCTCGCCGGCGTGCCCGTCAACACGCTGCGTATTTGGGAAAGGCGGTATGCGGTGGTCGGACCGCGTTTGAGTTCGGGTCGGCAGCGCCTCTATTCGGCGGCAGACATCCGGCGCCTGACCCTCATCAAGCAACTGGTCGACATGGGTCATCCGATAGGTACGGTGGCCTCGGTCGACAGCGACGGGCTCGCTGCCATGCGTGCTGCGTCTGAGACCTTGTACGACAAGCCTGCTCGCCAGGATTCGGTGCAGCATGACCCCGCAATCCGAGTCGCGCTGGTCAGTCCGCTCCTGATCGCACAAAGGGTCCAAAGTGCGTTTGCCGGGAGCGCGCTCAAGGTGGTGGCGAGTTGCCCGGACCCGGCGCAAGCGTTGACGGCGCTGGCAGGGGTGGCGGCAAACGTCGTAATCGTCGAGTTGCAGACCTTGCACGATGGTGATCTCGAACGTGTGGCATCGATAAAGGCGGCCTGCGGAGCTGCCCGTGCGATCGTGTTGTATCGCTTTGCGCCGAGCGCTTTAATACGGCGAATGCGGGCGGCCGGTCATGCGGTGGCGCGCGCGACCTCGGATGCCGGGGAGATCGAGGCGATTTGCCTTGGCCTGGTGCGTCGGCCATCCCTCGATGCTATTGCTGCGCTCGGCGGGCCAGACGCCGCCGACGCGCCTCCGCCGAGATTCGACGAGCGCGCGCTGGCCGAATTGTCCAACCTTTCCCGCACCATCGAATGCGAGTGTCCGCGGCACCTGGTGGATCTGGTGATGAACCTGCACGCGTTCGAGAACTACAGCGCGGAATGCGCCAGCCGCAACCCCGCCGACGTCGCCTTGCACCTAGACTTGCAGCGCGCCACCGGAATCGCACGCGCGATCGTCGAACAGGCGTTGGCACGCCTGGCCGCCGCCGAGGGCTTCGTGCCGTTCGCTTCGCCAGACCCGCATGGATAGACTTCATCCTTTCGCCCTGCAGGTGCCGGACATCGCCGGAGCCCTGCGCTGGCACTGCAGTGGGTTCGATGTTGAAATTCGCTATCAGGACGGTGCGCGGGGGATGCGGCGCTTCGACGACACTAGTCTGGCCCTGGCCGCTACGCGCTCAAACCCGCCGTAGAGGTGGCCAATATCACCCCGCCGTAACCAACGGCCGCTCCCACCGCGCGGAATGTTGCGGCGAATCCCCGCTTTCCAAAAGCTCGACCGGCATGAATGGGCCGGAGGGATGAGTAGCGCTCCTCGGTAAGCAGTCGCTCGGGGGCAACGCTCCAGATTCGTTCCGCGAACCCGGTCCCAACGGCGGCAATGCGCAACACAGCCGACGCTCATGGCACATTCCGCCAATGACCGCAATGGCCGAGAACTGGACCGACAGCGAACAGAGCCCGGCGGCCGGTTCCGGATCAGTTAGGCGACGTTCGCGCCGGGCGATTTTTAGCCTCCTCTACGTATCTTGTTGGCCGGGAGCACCCCGTCAGCCTCGCGCGCGAAAGCAGCCGTTACCAAAAAGCATTGTTGTGGCCAACGACCGCCTACTGGCACTCCTGCGAACTCAGCCTCCCGGCTATGAACTGCCGTTCGTCCGTCCAACCACGTGGACTTTCAATTAGTGGTAGTTCGCTCATGGTCACTCAACGCCGACGTGTATTGGAGCCTGCATGTTGTCGAAATTGACAACGAGAGAGGCAAGGGCGATCACTGCCCTCTTGACGGCAAGGAGTTTCCCTATCGCTTCGCTGCGATCGATCAGCTGATCGAGGACTTCATCAAGGAAGTGGATAAAAGGAGGACGCGATGAGCAAATGCAGACTGACAATCACCTTGGGCTTAGACTGGCGAGGGGCCCTGCGCCAGGCTGGAAAGGCAGCGACAGCCTCGACCGATGAGGGAGAGACCCTCAACTTCGAGACGCCGGCAGCCTTCTTTGGAAGGTTGACCGAACGGCGCTGGGGCATCCTCCAGGCCATGCAGCACGACGGCGGTACGGTCGGGGTCCGCGAACTTGCACGCCGTCTTGGACGTGACGTGAAACGTGTGCACGAGGATGCAGCAGAACTCGTCACATTGGGGCTGCTCGAGCGCACCGAGGCCGGCGCCTTGCGCTGTCCGTTTTGTGACATCCATGTCGATATGCACATGGCTACGGCAGCCTGAGCACTTGCCGCCGGGCGGGTTACGGCGACGGCGACGGCCGGATGTACTCAGTCACGCACGCGCCGCATGGCGGTCATTGAAAAATCCAGATTCCAGATTTCGGAGAACGCCGGCTGGTTGGCGCAGAAGCCTGCTTCCATTCCGAAAAGCCCGTAGGTAGGACGTTTTCCCGCTCGGGTGCCCCCACTGTGGCGGCGCGATGCGGATTATCACCGTCATCACCGACGGCCCGACAGTGCGCACAAGCGATCCCGAGGCCCGGCCGGCAGCGGACTACGAGCTCAATCAGCGCGTCGCCTGGTAGTGAACCGCGCCCTCGCGTCGTCGACTCGCCGGCGTCAAGCCGCCGAGCTACGCTGCGCGAGCAGACACCTCATGCGGTTCGACTTCGCCGCCCATGCCCGCAGAGTCGCTGTCATTGAATAAATGGCCAGGACCGACTGCGGCGAAGTAGGATCCGGCTTCCTTGTCACACCCTCCACGCCGAAACTCACCGTGAAAATTCTTGAATACACCGGCCTTGACACCTCGCGCGTCAAGGCCAGCTACCGCAAGGTGGCTGATGCCATCGCCCGCAACGACTTTCGTGCCGCACAGGTCAAGAAGCTGGTCAATCTCAGCCACGGCAGGTTCTACCGCGCCCGGCTCGACGACGCCGACCGGCTGCTGTTCTCGCTGCTTCGCCACGGCGACGAAGTCTGCGCGCTGATGCTGGAAGTGATCGCCAATCACGACTACGACAAGTCGCGCTTTCTGCGCGGCGCGGCGATCGACGAGAGCAAGATCCTGGACATCGACGCCGACGCGGCGATCGCTGAAGCCCTGCCGGTGCGCTACCTGCACCCGGAGCGGACAACGATTCACCTGCTCGACAAGCCGATTTCCTTCGACGACACGCAAGAGGCGATCTATCGCCAGCCAGCACCGCTGATCGTCGTCGGCAGCGCCGGCAGCGGCAAGACGGCGCTGACCCTCGAGAAACTCAAGCACGCCGAAGGCGAGGTGCTCTACGTCACGCACTCCAGCTACCTCGCGCAAAGTGCCCGCGACCTCTATTACGCGAACGGCTTCGAGCACGGCGGCCAGGAGGCCGTTTTCCTCTCCTACCGCGAATTCGTCGAGTCGATCCGCGTGCCGCCGGGTCGCGAGGCAAGCTGGCGCGACTTCGCTGGCTGGTTCGCGCGCCTGCGGCAGACCGTCCGGGAATTCGACGGCCATCAGGTGTTTGAGGAGATCCGCGGCGTGCTTGCGGCCGGCGCCGGCGGCGTCCTCGCGCGCGCCGACTATCTGGCGCTCGGCGTGCGCCAGTCGATCTTTCCGGTCGATCTGCGCGAGCGGCTTTACGACCTCTTCGAAAAGTACCGCGCCTGGCTCGCCGAGGCGAAGCTCTACGACCTGAATCTGGTCGCCCAGGACTGGCAGGCGCTGGCGGCACCGCGCTACGACTTCGTCGTCGTCGACGAGGTACAGGACATCACCACGGTGCAACTGGCGCTGGTCCTCAGGACCCTGAAGCGGCCGGGCCACTTCCTGCTCTGCGGCGATTCGAACCAGATTGTCCATCCCAACTTCTTTTCCTGGAGCCAGGTCAAGAGCCTGTTCTGGAAAGACCCGAAGCTGGCCGAGCGGCAGGAACTGCGCGTACTCACCGCCAACTTCCGCAACGGGCTCGAGGCCACCCGTGTCGCCAACCAGTTGCTGAAGATCAAGCACCGGCGCTTCGGCTCGATCGACCGCGAGAGCAACTTCCTCGTGCAGGCGGTTGGCGGCGAAGCCGGGCAGGTCGCGCTGATGCCCGACAAGGACGCCAGCAAGCGCGAGCTCGACCAGAAGATTCGCCAATCGACGCAGTTCGCCGTGCTGGTGATGCGCGACGAGGACAAGGCCGAAGCCAGGAAGCACTTCGCAACGCCGCTGCTCTTCTCGATCCATGAAGCGAAAGGGCTCGAATACGACAATATCGTCCTCTACCGCTTCATCTCCGACCACCGCGCCGAGTTCAGCGAGATCGTCGACGGTGTGGAGGCGGCCGATCTGACCGCCGATACGCTGGACTACCGGCGGGCGAAAGACAAGACCGACAAGTCGCTGGAGGTCTACAAGTTCTTCGTCAATGCCCTCTACGTGGCGCTGACCCGTGCGATCAGGAATGTTTACGTGATCGAGTCGGATACCGGCCATGCCCTGTTTGGGCTGCTCGAAATGAATCTCGGGCAGGTCAAGGTCGAAGCCGGGAAGTCGAGCCTCGAAGACTGGCAGAAGGAAGCGCGCAAGCTCGAACTGCAGGGCAAGCAGGAACAGGCGGAGGCGATCCGTCGCACGATCCTCAAGCAGACGCCGGTTCCCTGGCCGGTTTTCGGCGAAGCGAAAGTCGTCGAGCTGCTGGTCAAGGTGTTCCGCGAGCAGCTCCCCGGCGCCAAAATGAAGCAGCAGCTCTATGAATACGCGACCTGCCATGACGAACCGCAACTCGCCACATGGCTGGCTGAGGAAGCGAAGTTCGAGCAGGCGGCGAACTTCGCGCAGCAACGCGCGACCTTCGGACGGAAGACCTACGTTCCCTACTTCGCCAGCCATTTCAAGGACATCCTGAAGCAGTGCGAGCAGTACGGGAGCGAGCATCGGCTGCCGATGAACCTGACGCCGCTGATGGCGGCGGCGGCGGCCGGCAACGTCGCCCTGGTCGAAGCCTTGCTCGAACGCGGCGCCGACCGCGATGCCGTCGACCACTATGGGTACAACGCGCTGCACTGGGCGCTGCGCGAGGGATTCCGCGATGCGAAGTTCGCCCGCGGCCCACTCGCCGCGCTTTACGAACAGCTCGCCCCGATGAGCGTCGACGTCAATACCGGCGAACGCCTGGTTCGCCTCGACCGGCACCTGTCCGAGTACTTCCTCTTCCAGACGCTATGGGTTCTCTTCAAGTCGCGCTTCACCCATTGCCAGCGGCGGAGCAACGGCGCCTTCGAGAACAAGCCGATTCTCGATGCCTGGCTGCATCTGCCGGCCAATATCGTTCGCCCGGAGCGCAACCGGCGCTCGCATCTCAACGGCGTGCTCGCCCGCAATGAAGTGGACCGCGATTACGCGTACAACCGGGCGCTCTTCAAACGCGTCGCCCAGGGCTGGTATCAGTTCAATCCAAAACTCGCCGTGCGTCGGCGCCAGGGCGAGGAGGAGATCTGGATGCCGGTCTACGCGGCGCTCAATCTGCCGCTGATCAACGAGTTCTCCCGCCAGAATGACGGCGACTGGCGGGACGGCATCCCCGAGGCCATCGACAGCTATCTCACACTGGCGGGGCTGCCACAGCGCAGCCTGCCGATCGCCACCGAACGCGCCAGGGCGCAGGAGAAAAAACGTCTCGCCGAAGCGCGAGCCCTCCAGGCGCAGCGCGCGGCAGCGCGGGCGGCGGAGCGGGCGGCTGCGGCGGAGCGGCTGGCCCGCTGGGGCTCGGCCGAGGCCAAACGCATCGAGCTCGAACGTGTCCGACGGGAGATCGAGGCGCGCAAGAAGGGCTGACCGAACGGACGCCTGCGCGCCGCAGAAGTGATGCCGGTACGGCAGACGAGACGGTGGCTGGCTGCTGACAGTCGGCGCTGGCTGCGCAGGGCGGTTGCTGCGGACAGCCGCTGCATGCCCGATCCGCAAGCCTGAGGGCACACTCCGTCGCGCCGGTCGTAGTAGCCACGGTAGCTGACGCAGCCGACCTCTAGCAGGCAGCAGCGCTTGGCGTGCAGAGAAAACTCCGGTGCAGCGAACACCTTCCACACCACGTAAGGCGATTTCTGTCAAAGAACCTACCATCTTGCTTGTCTTTTCGCCCGTTTTCTGTGTTGCGACAACAGTTACATAGCGCGGCCGTTGGCCGCAACCAAAAGGAGGTGTCGCCCCCGCTACCGCCGGATTTAATTTGCGAGGACAATATCCTCAACCCCACGCAGGAGGTAGACCACCGCACGGCAAGGGAGGCGACATGGACATTTTCCTCAAGAAGCACGAAGAGTCAATCCTGGGTGTGGTCGAAGGATTCGAGCGGATCATCTTCGAGGGCTACCTGAGCTCGATGTTTCCGGATGGCGCGTTTGGCCGCTACCTGTCCAAGCGAGGCGTGCTGCTCAAGGATGCCGGGACGTTCTTCGAAAGCGAAACCAAAACGCTCGTCGAACACGCCAAGACGACCGCCGAAGAGGCGGGGCGTCCCTACCTCTTTCTCGCCTCCGCGCACACGCACGCCAGCGGTCGATCGAAGGAAGCGATGGCCCGGGCCATCGCCGAGCAAGACGGCATCAGCGAAGGCCTGGTCTGCATCTTCTCGGTCCTCGAACCGTGCCTCTCGTTCGCCGTCGCCGGCAATCGCCAGACACAAGGTCTGGAAGTCGTTCGGCGCAATCGTCACTGCCTGCACCTGTACTGGTATCCGATCGACCCGGTTTTTGGCTGGATGCACGTGCGTATCCAGACCTGGGCAGCGTACGCCACTCAGATTTACGTCAATGGCCGGGAGTGGCTGTGTCGGCAACTGCCGCCAGTGGGTGTCGCCTTCGAGCGGAGCGACAACAAGATTCTCTGGGTGTCGGATTTCGAAGCCACCGCGGCACTTGCCGAGCAGCTCAACCACACCGACTGGCCTGCGTTCCTGATTCGCCAGGTGGCCAGCGTCAATCCGCTCTTGCCGGCCATCGCCGCGGCGAAATTCGACGGCTACTGGTTTGGCATGGACCAGGCAGAAGTGTCCACCGATATCCTGTTCAAGTCCAGAGCCGATCTCGAACGTATCCACCAGGACCTCGTCCATGCCGCCATCACCGGCTTCGGTGCCACGGACATCATGCGCTTTCTTGGCCAAAAACCTCATCACCTCTTCACGGGCGAGGTCGTGATCGACAGCAAGAAGCGGCCCGAAGGTTGCCGGATCAAGTTCCGTATCCGACGCAACTCCGTCAAACTCTACGATCATCTCAACGTCTTGAGAATCGAGACCACCCTCAACAATCCGGCAGAGTTCAAAATCCTCACCTCGTCCGAAAATGCCGAGAGCCAGGTCGTCTGCCGGTGGTCGCCGATGCGCAAAGGGGTCTCGAATTTCTGGCGCTATGCCGAAGTCGCTCACGGTGCCAACTCGCGCCTGATCGACGCCTTGGCCAATGCTCCTCCCCTTCAAGGTCAGGCGATCGAGGCCATCGATCGCCTGTGCCGGTCACAGAGCAAGGCCGGTCGGCATGTCGCCGCTTTCAACCCGGTCACCGCGGAGAATGTCGCTCTGTTCACCTCGCTGCTGGCCGGCGAGTTCGCCATCAATGGCTTCCGAAACCGCGATCTCCAGGGCAAGCTTTACTCGGTCCCTGCCAATAACCCCGCCGAAATCAAGCGGCGTACGCATCGAACCAGCCGCCTGATCGCCAAAGTCACCAACTCTCGTCTCTACCGGGTCACGCAAAACGGCGTGAAAGCAATGTGGGCCGCCGTCCGCTGCCGCCGTATCGACTTTCCAGCCGCCTTCAACATGTCAGAATCATTCGCGCAATAGCGACAAGTCTTGCGGGGGAATTTCATAGTTCGCCTACGCGCCTGTTGTCGCGCCTTGAAGCCGACCGAAAATCCGACGCAATCTGGTACGTTCTTTTCCGGCAATCGCCTTAACAGAAGTACGCATTGACGATTTCGGTGAGCAGCCGCTGGACTGCGATACAGAAGAAATTGGCGGCAATCGGCGATCTGGCGGTGATGCGGTACGCGGTGGCGTTCGCCTTCTTGGTGGCCGACTGGTGCCAGAACCCGTCTGTTGCTCTCCAGCGGCTTCCCGCCCGAACGGCTATCGACGCCCATCGTCGCCGATCAATGAGCGTCGATCCGCTCGCTCAATTCATGCAAAACGATTGACCTTGGGTGGCCCCGCCTTACAATTCCCATGGCTACCGCCAGTGCGGCGGTTCAGTTCAACAAGGTTTATCTGCCGCGAACCGCCCACGGTTGATGAGTGGGGCGCTGTCGGGGGCGGCAGATAAACGCTATTCGTTAGGCATCAGAATGGCCGTTCTTCAGCTACGCAGAACGCGAGCTCATCGGACAGGACTCCATCAGTCAACGGAGGTATACATGAAACCGGTTTCAGTCGTAGCTCTCTTGATCCGCATCCTCTGCGCAGGTGCTGCGGCAACTTGCCTTCATGCCACAGCAGCCAACATCAGTGTTCTAGCGCCGAATGCGACAAAGGAGTCAGTTTCAGAGGCAGTGACAAACTTCGAGAAGTCCTCCGGTAATACGGTCATCGTTAGTTGGGCAGGCACGGAAGCAATCACGAAGCGAATCACTGAAGGCGAAGTAGCAGACGTCGTCGTCAATGCGGCGCAAAACATCGATCGCCTAACCACCGAAGGCAAGTTGTCGCAAGGCAGCCGCACCGACTTTGCCAGGTCATCTATCGGCGTGGCGGTCGCGCCGTCCGCACTTCGACCCGATGTTTCCTCGATTGAGGGACTTAAGTCCGCACTGCTGGGCGCCAAGTCCATCGTCATCTCCTTGGGCACAAGCGGACGCTATCTGTCCGACCTCTTCAGCAGCTTGGGTGTGGGTGAGCAGATCAAGGCCAAAGTCAAGCAACCGCCCTCCGGCGCTCAAATCGGTGACATACTGGCTGCCGGTGAGGCCGAGCTTGGGTTCCAGCAGATCAGTGAATTGCTCCACGTCAAGGGCATCCAGTTCCTCGGTCCCATTCCCGAGGAGATTCAGAACTACACGATCTACTCTGGCGCAGCGCACAGTCGAGCGCCCAAGCCAGAAGCGGCTCAAGCCTTTCTGAGAGCGCTACGGCAGCCGGAAACGGCCGCCGTTGTAAGGAAATCTGGAATGGAGCCGCTGTAAGTATGCGTGGCGTTATCGCCTTTTGACGTCTAACTCAAACGTTGAGGCTGCAGAAGCGCGGCTTCGAACTTCCGTTTTTCGGGAGTCCGTGTGGCGCCTTTGGGTCGAAAAGGTCAGTAGCGTTGGTCAGCAAGCGGTCATCCGGAGTCATCGACTTCGCTTTTTTCCGCGAACGCGGTTGAAAGGCGGCAATGCGGAGTCCAGCGGATGCTCAAGACGCATTCCCCCCAATGACTGCAGCGCCAGAGAACTGGTCGTTGATTGGTCCGACGACGATATGGGGGCTACCATGCCTATACAGCACACCCAACTTGTGAGGTATATCACAGAGGCTGGCGAGAATGAGTCCCTCGAAGGAGGTGCAAATGGAAGCGAACGCCGCAGCGAGACTGCTCGCCGCGAAGCAGATCGCGCTCTTCTGTGGCGCTGGCATCAGTCTGGATCCACCGGCCGGACTTCCCGACTGGCATGACCTGCGCGACCTGACGATCGCCGCTGTCGCGACCCGCGACCCGCGACCCGACCTCCGCCGCCTACATTGGCCGCCTCACCGCGGTTGAAATGCTCGCGCAGGCGGGCAAGCGTGGCATGACGCCGGAGTTGGTGGCGAGCGTCCTCGCGGACGCGACGCCCGCCTACTTCGATTCCCTGGGTGCCCTGCACGACGGCGAGCCGAACGCGAATCACGAAGCGGTGGCGGCGCTCGCTGCGGAGGGGCTTGTTCAGCACGTAGTCACCACAACTTCGACGGCTTTCTCGAAAAGGCGCTCCGACAACGCGACGTGCCGTTTCGCTTGTATCGTACTGACGCAGAATTCGCCTCGTTCACGCCTGCCGCCGAGGATGTTCACCTGCTGAAAATTCACGGCTGCATCACGATTCCCGCGACGATCACTGCGACCGTTGAGCAGGAAGGGAGTGGGCTTCGCTCTACGATCCGGGCGGCACTCGAACGGCTGCTGGTCTCGCACTACTTCCTCTTCTGGGGCTACAGCGGCGCTGATCTCAAGATCGATATTGACTACCTCGGCATGGTCAGCCTGCTCGATCGGGCCCGTGGTTTCTTCTGGAGCTGTTTTCGCTCGAACGAGTACCAGGAGAAACCGCATCCGCTCGTCGTCGAACTCGCCCGGATGTACGGGGGCCGCGCACTGGTCGCTGCGGGGCTCGCGCCCGACGCGATTGCCGCCGTGCTTCCGGAAAGCTTGCGGCCTGTCGCCACCGCGGTCGCGACGGAGGAGAGGCTTGCGTGGCGCTATGCGAAGCGCGCCCGTCTGGCATCCGCGCTCGATGAATGGGCGACGCGGCACATCAGTCCGCCAACCGCATGTCGCGCCATCGGTAGCCTGCTGAACGTGGAGGGGAGCCACAGCGGGGCCATTGCCTGCTTCCACCGGATGCGTGAGTTGGCGCTGGGCCTCGGCTCAGTGGAGTTGGCCTGCCAGGCGAACCTGCTCTCCGGTGCCGCTTTCCGTAACCACGGACAATTCGTCGATGCCTATGCCCATCTGAAAGCCGCGGAGCAGCAGGCCCGCGCGCTCGGCGTGTGGCCGGGGATCTATTCGGCGCTCGTCGAGCTTGGCTCCCTACACACGGGCCTGGGGGCGCAATACCGATGCGCTCAATGCGTGGCGTGATGCCGAGGCCCTTGTGCGTCAGGCAGCCGCCGGTAAGGGGCCTACCGAGGCGATCGTCCCACTCAACCTGTACGAAGCGCTCGCGCGCGCCTAGTTGCGGCTTGGCTATGGCAAGCCATTTCTCGAGCACCTCGATTACGTCGAGCGTAGCGCCCGCGAGGCGGGCGACAAACGGAGCCTGTCTCGGATTCTCAATCTTCGGATGGTTGGCCAGCTCGAATTCGTCGAATGGGCCGACGCCGTTGCCACGGGCGAAGAGTGGCTCGCGCTGGTCAGGATGCTCGGCTACCGTAGGGATCTGCGCTACGTTCTCCTGAACCTCGCGGCGGCTCGCCTGATGACCGACGGCAGCGAACGCGCACGTGCGGATCTTGACGAAGCGGCGGGGATCGCGAAGGTCGAGCCGAACGGATCTCTGGATTTTTCGATCGCGATGTTGTCGGCGACGCTACTGGCGAAAGAGGGGCGCGACGAAGAGGCGAGGGAGAGCGTCCGAAGGGCAGTCGAGCTCGGATTCAGTGTGCAGGATGACTACCAGACCGCCTTGGCACTGTCGTCTTATGCATCGATGATGCGTGCGGTCGACATGCCGGTGACACAGCGTGTGCCCCTCATGATTGCCGCGCTCGACGTGCTGGAACGGTGTGGGGACGCCCAGCGCGCCGCCACGGTGGCCGAGGATATCGGTGACGCACAAGCGGAAGCGCCGGGTCTCGAGGCGGTTGCCGTGCGATCGTATTGGCGGGCGATGGCGAACTGGCGCCTGCGCAACATCGCCGAGCGCATGCCGGCGTTGCAGGAGAAGCTGCAGCGCTGCACCAGCCGCGCGACCGGAAGGCCCGTGCCGGCGATGGTCGAACTGCTCGAGGGTGCGGCCTCGTCGCAAGCGGTTCGCGACCTGCAGCGGCCGCAGCAATCGGTCCGCGCGCGACTGGAGGCGGCGCGCTTGCTGGAGGCCGATGGCAAGCTCGAGAGCGCGGCGCCGCTGTATCTCCTGGTGGGGAACTCGCTCCTCAAGGACCTGCAGCAGCCACAGGAAGCCAGGCCATGGCTCGAAACCGCGCTGCAGCTCTTCACGCGCGCGCAGATGGACGCGCAGGTCACACAGACGCGTGAACTCCTCGCGCTGTGCGGTGAGGTGTAATGCTCTGACCCTCGACGCTCACGAAAACTGACTCTTTTTTGCTCACGAAAATTGACCCACCGTTGGCGCGCGCCAACACTCAGGTTTTCGCCTCGGAGCGGGGTCAAGGGCGGGCTGCGGTTTTTGCAGCCCGGCGCAGCGTACCCTTGACGCCGCGTAGAGGCGAGTACGCTCGGGAATGGCTGTGTGCGCGGCACTTTCGCGCGCATGGCCATGACGACCAGGGGGGTCCGTTTTTGTGAGCAAAAGTGGGTCCATTCCTGAGATCGTCAAGGTCTGACCGACCAAACACCGCTGCCGATTTCTTATCAGTTAGCCGACATTCGTGCCGGGCGATTTTTCCCCGCGTCTACGTCTCTTGATGGCCGACAGGACTCCCCCAGCATCTGCGCCGAAAGCAGTCCATCACCATCTGGCGGCAGGTGTAGCCAGATTGTTAGCGAACGTCGTGGCCGTCAGCCAGCCAGCTTTGCACTGGCCAGCCTGTTCAGGCTCACGCCTTGCTCAGCCGCCTGCATGGCCAATGAGCGATGGACTTCTGGCGGAGTTCGGACACGGAACTCACCGCTGTAGTGTTTTTCCGCCAGAGCTACAGGAATGGTCTCGCCAGCCGTTGTCATGTCGGCGGCGATATCGGATACCACCTGACGGATCCCCTTCAGCGCTGCCTCTGGCGTCGCTGCGAGCCACGACAGCGACGGGAATTCAGCGCACAGGGCAAGGTGCTCGCCGTCCTCGGGCGACCAGGTGACACGGCAGGTGTAATGATCAACGTTCATTGCGCATGTCCTCCAACTTATCAATTGCCGTTAGCACCTGCCGAACCTGATACCCCTTCGCCCTGCCTTTGTCGTCCTGGATGTTGATCCGGGGATCGCCCACCCAAGGCGTCTTGAAGATCGCAAGACTCGTACCCGATTGGCGTGGCTTCGCGAAGTGCTCCTCGCAAACCTTCATGAGATCTCCGAAGCGGACGTTCTCCGGCGACATCGGTCACATTGACCGCCGGGACGAGGCCGATCTCCACCGAGTACGGGCCGTTCGGCTCAGGGGGGAGCTTGATCGTATCCACGATCCCGGCATTGCTGGTCGGCGTGGAGGGCTGCGTCGTCATGCCAATCTCGAACACACCGAGGGTGGCGGCCTCGCTCGACGTGATCCGCACTGCAGCGCGCGCGGCGCGGCCGCCGGGTCATCGTCACGCGCGTGCTGGTCAGGTAGCGCTGCGGCGACGCGCCGAAACCGCGACCCGCGTCACGCCGCGATGGAGCGCTTCTCGATCGATCGGCGCTCGCAATGGAGCGTGGGTGAAAGCTGCATCTGTTCATCGCTCGCCTTTCGTTCCTGAGCCTATCGCGCCCAGGCAGGCGGCGCGAGCGGCGGCGGTGCGTAGGCATCGTCCAGGCGAATCTCGCGTCCGTCGCGAATCGTCCAGCATTCGAGTCCGCGCAACCACAACTGGTGAAGATGATCGCCGATTTCGGTCTCGTCGAGAAAGACGAAGCCAACATTGTTGAGCCTCTTGCCCCTGACCTCCCCGCGCACCGCGCAGGCGTCGAGCATTTCCCGCGCCGAGAGGCTACGCCCAAGCACGGCGACTTTCAGCACGCCCCTTCGTTCTTCGAGAACCCCATTGAAGTCATGCCGCAGCAGATAGCCATCCTTGATGAAGCCGCCCTGCGGTTCGCTGCTGAGCGCGATGTGACCGGGCTTGGCTTGCTGCAGACTGGTGGCGGCGTCGGCCTTCAGGTCGTGGAACTGGACGAAGGAAAGATCACCCCGGCGCGTCAGCTTGATCGGACAGTAGTCGAGCCACCGATCCGATACCAGGCGCCGGTGGCCTTTGCCCTTGATGGCTGCAAAGGCGCCGTGCAGGCGATGACGGTTGGTAAAGCCCGGCGGGAGGTAATCGGGATCGATGGCTTGCCACTCGGGATGCAGCGTGTAGAAGGATGCGAGCTCGAAATCGAGCTCGCCCAGCCAATCGATGATCGGTTCGGACTCCGGCGGCAGCGGCAGTGTGACCTCCACCGTCAGGCCGGGGTAGACGGCGAGGCGCCGCTGCCCGTCCCACACCGCCTCGAAGCACTTGGAGGCGTCGCCGATCCGATCGGGCCACCCGGGCGCGATCGCTTGCGCGGCGTAATCGGTTTCCAGCGTTTCCGGCAGCGACTCGTGGAAGTACGACTGCTCGCTGATCTGTCTTGCCAGCGCATTGATGTCTTTTCCGGACAAGCTTAGTTCAATCACCTTTGTCGCCCTCGTCTCCATCTTGCTGCAATCTTGAGCGCGCTTGCCAAGCGCACCGGGGTCTTCGATCGCGGCGGCTCAAGGCTCCGCCTCGCGCGCAGCCTTCGACTTCTTCGCCGCGGCGGCCAGCCCGGCCAGCACCGTCCGATAGTTCGCGCCGGTGACCGAAACCATCTTCCCGTTGTCGTCGTAGACGCGGAACTCCAGGGACGCGTTCTTCTTCAGCCGATCCGTCATGAATACGACGTTCGCATTGGAGGTCAGGAAATCGGGATTCAGGATCACCCATACGACCATGCGAATCGTTCGCGGCGTCGCCTTGGCCCCTGCCGCGCCCGGCATCATGACATCCTTGCCCTGTAGCGCGAGGTGCGCGTCCAGTTCGCCCCTTTCGCGCTCGCCGACCGGCGAGGAGAGGTTCTTGATTTCCACCAGATCGGCCTGTTCGTCGCCCACGAGCTTCAGCAGGTCGAGATTGCGATCCTGACCGAGGTCGGTGCCCGAGTACCGATCGGAGATATCCTTCTGGCTGACGCTGAACTGCGTCTTGTCGCCGGTTTGCGCGAACCAGTGGGTGTGCCACTTTTCGCCCAGGCTACCGATGTCGGCGCTGTCGAGCTGGCGCGTGATGCGGAGCAGACGCTCGTGGCTGGCGGCGATCTGGGCCTCGCGCGGATTAATGCCCTGATCGATCAGCGCCTGGTAGCGCGGTGAATCCGCCAGGGACTTGGGATCGATCAGGTGGGGCAGGATGACTTCATCGATGAAGTGCTGCTTGGTCGTGTGCCGAATCGTTCTGATCTTGAGTCCGGTCGGCGAATCGCCTCGTGAATCCCCGCCTTCCGTTTGCTTCATCTTGTCGATGATCGCGACCTTGTCGACGCCGAGTTCGCCGATCACTTTGGTGAACTTGCCGAACGATGACTTCGCCTCGCCGCCACCGAGCTCGCCGTAGGCTTCGTCCCAGGTCTTGGCGTCGAATGACGCCGAATCGCTGTCTGCTTTCTCCGCGATCGGGCGGATGAACTTCGAGGGTTTCGACTTGTCTGCAGCCTTGCTGTAGGCGTCGTGGTCGAACCAGAAGTGCGGCGCCTTCTCGTCCGTGCGTATGAGCGTGAGCCCGCCGGTCGTGTCCTCGCGCCAATGATGTCCTTTCGGCGCGTCTCCCAACCCGATCGAAGTCGCTTTCAGGGCACCTGCGGACGCGTTCTCGGCGATCGGGCGAATGGCGAGCTTTGCATCGCCCGCCTTGCCCTTGGCGATCTCCGCTCGCAGGATGTCCTGATTGAGGAAGTACCCCGCTGCCTTCTCGTTTTGCCATACCAACTCGAGCTGCCCCTCGCGCTCTCGCCAGTAGTGCCCCGTCGGAGTCGCCTGATCCAGCCCGAGCGTCTCTGCCCGCGCGAGTCCAGCCGATTTCTTCCGGGCGGCGATGAAACCCTGACCGGCCTCCAGCGAGTCGAGATCGCGCATGTGCTGCAGGATCTGCTTGTCGATGTCGGCGATGTGCCGGTCGATGATCGCGTTGTCAATTTGCTTGTCGATCAGGCGCCGCGCGTTGAGATCGATCGCTTCCTGCCGGGCGAGAAGATCGTCGCGGATCTCGGTCAGCTTCTTGATTTCCAGCTCGGCCTCGAAGCCCTTGCTGCCGTACTGCGGCGTCTGCGTGAAGCCGAGCAGGGAAATCGCGCGCGCGAGCAGGCTGCGCACCGACCCGCTGAAGCCCTCATACTTGCGCAGTGTACGCACCGTGGGTAAGTGCAGCTCGATGTCGCGCGCGGAGGCCTCGCTGCCGTGATGTATCCGCACCTTGCCGTTGTCGTAATGGACCCGCACTGTCGCCGCGTCGCCGCCACGCAGCGTCGGATCCTGGAACAGCATCACCTTGCCGGCGAGGTCGCCCATCGCCGCCAGCAGCTTGGCACGCTCTCCCGGCGTCTTCAGGCGGAACGGCTCGCCGCCGAACGCTGTCTTCGCCTCCTCGGGCACCTTGGTTTCGAGCTTGGTCGTGAACGGATCGAGCATCTGGTTCAGCGTGCTCTGCTGATGGAAGGCGTTGCGGAACGCGATCATGACGTCGTAGTCCTGGCTGGACTGCGTCTTGCCGAATCCCTGCGCTTCCATATCGGCGATATGGCTGTCCATGGCGGCCAGCATGTCCGCGCGCGCGTCCGGCGAGGCGTTCGCCAGCTCGCGCGCGAGATCGGCCGCCTCGGCGATGGTTGCCGGCGGCTTCTGGTTGATCTTGTCCAGCACCGCCTTGACGCTGGCATCCGCTGCCTTCGCGCCGGCCATCGCCGCCGGGGCGGAAATCACCGACTCGAAGAGCTGCTTGATGTCCTCGACGATGGGAACGCCGAGATAGCCCATCATTCGCGCCGTGAAGAAGTCTCCGGTTTCGGCCGCTTCCTTGAGGAATGCCGCCACGGTGAGAGCGGCCGTAATGTCGCTTCCGCCGGCGACTTTCATCGCCTTGCCGATCCCCAAGGACAATATGCTGCCGATCGGTCCCAGACTGGCCAGCACGCCGAGCCCGAAGCCCATGCCGAAAGCTTTTGTCAGCACCTTGGCGATTTCCGCTGGCTCCAGCATCTTGTCGAACACCTTGCCGATGCCGTGCTCGACATTCATCATATGGATGATCGCCGCGACGCGCAGCGCCGAATCGCCCTCCTTGAAGAAGAAGTTGAGATAGTCGAGCATCGCGCCTTGCAGCAGTTCGGTACCCGTCGGAGCCGTCTTGCTGCTGCCACGTCCGGGCATGGCGATGGCCTCGCGCGCGTCCCGGTCGGCTCGCTCGAGGCTGGAAGTCTGCGAGGTCTGGGCGCCCTCCAGCGCGGGCGTCGGCCCCACGTGCCGCAGTGTTCTGGCATTGCTGAATTTGCCGGGGGAGGACACCGTCACCAAGGCCGAATGCGTGCTCTTGAGGGTCGCGGCGTGCTGGCGCTGCGCCAACAGGTAATCCGCGACCTCGGGCGTGGCCGTCTTCTGCTCGTAGGCGATGGTTTTTCCCGAGAGGTAATCGGGAACTTCGACCAGATAGCTCCAACCTTCCTTGGCCTCGACCTTGCGCAGTCCCAGCACCGGCAGCGGTGCCGGGGTAAGCCCCTGCTGGTGGGCAGCCTGCGTCTGCAGGAAGGTCGGCACGCTTGCGGCACGCGAGAACTGGGCCGAACTGGTCTTGGCGCCTTCTGCGGCGACCTTGCTGCGGGAGGCCTCCTCGCCGCCCGTGGTCAGGGAGGACGCGCTGCCGTAGAGCTCCGCGAACTCGTATCGCGCATCGCTGGCACCGGTTCCGGAAAGCGCCTGCTTTCGGCGCATGGTCTGCTGCGCGATCACGCTGCCGAACTCGCGCTCAACCCCGGTGCCGACGAAAAGTCCGAGCAGGCCCATGGTCTGCTTCATGGTTTCGTAGCGCAGCCAGGCCGTCATCATGTCGCCGCTCACCGAGAGCGTGCCGATGGCGGTTGCCTGGTGGATACCGTGCCACAGGTCCAGCGCGCCGGCCTGCTGGATCATGGCCTTCTCCGCCTCGATGCCGAAGAGGCTGAACCAGTGCTTGTGTACTTTCGCGAACTCGGGCAGGTTGTATTTCGATTCCTCGTGCGGCGGGACGATCTGGGCCAGTTGCTCCTGCAGGCCCTTGCTTTGCCTGTTGATCCGATCCGCGAGGTCGTGCTGTGCCTCGGCCGCGAAGCCCTCTGTGGTCTTCGGAAACGCCACTTGCGGCTTGATCTCCGCCCCTTCGGCCTCCTCGCTCAGCCCGCTTTCCTTGAAGAAGGGATCGTCCACCCGATCGGCCATGTTGAGCGGCTGTGCCGCCAGCAGCGATTTCGTGTCGCCGAGCGCGGTGCGCGTGTCTTCCTCGCTTCTTGCCGTCCTACGGATTTCCGAGAGCGTCTTTTCCACGCTCGTGTCCAGCGGTGTGGGCGCCGTCGGATCGTCGTTCATCTTCATCAGCTTGTCGTTGACGAGCAGCGCCCGACGCGCCAGCTCGCTGCGCATCCGGTAGTTCTCAGCCTGCTCGTCTCGCGATGCGCGCGGATCGAACTGGTTGCGGAGATCGACGAGCGTGCTGACCAAACCCTCCAGCTCCAGCATCAGCAGGCTCTTGCCGTCGCTGAGGGCGGCGACGATGCGCGCCAGGTCCTGCGACAGCTGCACGAAGGCCGTGTCGCTGCTGCCGGCCACCGCGCTGAGATCGGGGTCGGCGTCGATATCGGGGCCGTGCGCGTGCTCCTGCAGGCTCAAGGCCACGAAATCGGCCGAATGTGAGACGAGCCGCCCGTAAATGTACTCGAAGCCGAAGTTGGTGACCTGGATGTCGCCCGGTACCGAGGGCATCAGTTCGTAGAGCTTCTTCACTGCCCCGGCGAGATCGAAGGGCTGGTAGGCTCCGCCGACGGTGAGGCCGTCGGTCAACTCCGCCATCTCGTCCGCCGCCGCGTTGACCGCGCCCTGGTTGCCCGCGTCCAGATTCAGCCCCTCGCTGCTCTCGGCGCAGGCCGACTTGACGCGTGCCTTGAAATCCGGGAGATCTCCGGTCGCCTCCGCGTACACCGTGTAGAAAGCGATGGTGAAATGCGGCCGGGATCGGTGTGCCGACAAGGGAAGCTGGTTAAGTCGCGTGACGTCCTCGGGCGCGCGGCGGATGCGCTGTTCACCCTCTTTTTCCTGGAGGACGTGGGTCAGTTCGTGGGCGAGCAGGCGCCGCCCGGCGTCGCTGTCGGGCGCGAACTCGCCGACGCCGAAGACGACCTGATCACCGTAGGCATAGGCACGCGCGCCGATCCGGCGCGCCGAATCGGCGGCCGCCGCGTCGTCGTGGATGCGAACGTCACCGAGATCACGACCAAAGCGTGGCTCGAACAAGTCACGCACGCTCGCGTTCAAGGCCCGGCCGCTGTTCCGGTCCGGAACGGCGAAGGAGGCAGTGGGCGCCGCGCCCGACGCTGTGGGTTTTCGTGACAGGGAAGGGCTGCGCGTGTCGCGCTCCGCCTTCGCCGACGCCCACGCGCCGGCCGAGTTCACGAACGGAGACGTCGCCAGCGGCCCGCCTCTCGGCATACGCATGACCTGGTCCGCCAAGCGGTCGGCTTCCTCCTCGTCCGGATCTTGCGGACGACTGACGGTGAGCTTTGCTCGAACGCCGTGCAGAGCGAACGCTGCCGCGTGTGTCTCGTTGGTTCGGGAGTGGGGCGGTGTCGATTCGCCTGCCTGCGGAAAAGCCGATGCATTCGACATCACGCGATCGGCGATCGCATCGCCCGGCACTGCGCTTGCGTCGGTCGGTTGGGCCACGGCGGCAGGGCGACGTTCCAGGTAGCGCGGCATGCCCGAGTTCGTCGCCGGGCGCGCGGCGTCCGCCGATTTGGCAACCCCGTCGGAGACACGCCTGCGAGAGAGAGCAAGTTTGCTCATTTCATGCCCCGTCACTGTCGGTGGCTCGCGGCCATGAACCGGACCAGAGAAACATGGCCCGGCACGCCTCGTCGCGCCCTCGCAAAAGGCTCGCATGGCGCCGTAGGTCAACGCCCTGCGTGGCATGCCTTCATGGTTTCTGCGAAAGCCCGGCGGCCGCGTAAAGGAGAGGAAATCCAACCGGCCTTCGGAGAGTATGGCTGACGCCGCGTGCAGCCGTCAATCGCCGATCTTGGGCCGGCATGCGTCACCATTTGCAGAAGAGCCCTTCCAAATGGCACCCCGAGCACTGCCTGATGCCGGAAGAGCAGGAAACCCGCGGGAAACCGGGAAACCGGGAAACCCGGCAGAGTGCCACCTTCCGCATCCGAATCTTGTGGCGCTTCGTCAAGGTGAACGTGCAGCGCACCCACCTACCCTTTTGTAAATCAGGCAGGCAGTTTTTTGATTGGCAACCATTCGTCGAGGCGACAATTGGGCCAGGTGGGAAGATTTTCCACATTGTTGGTGAGCGGCAGGCTGGGGTCGTGCAGTGGCTGGAGATTGCGGCTTAGTCGTTGAGGATCTGACGGCAGAATTGGCCGAGATTGGCGAATCGCTCCCTGTCGGTGGTGAAGCCTTCTATCGTTGGCAGGGAATGTTTCATCGCCAACCTCGGTCGTTTCTTGTTTTTGACGGAAGCGTCGATCGTGTGGATGAAACGTTCCATCTTTTTCATGAAGCGTTCTATCAGCGACATGAAACCTCCCATGTTTTTCATGGAATGATCGATCGTCGGCATGGACCCTTGCTTCTCCGGCATGGATCGATCGATCCGTCCCTGGAATGGGCACCCCTGGCCGGCACAATGACCGGGATGGTCGCCGCCGGCCAGAGGGCTGGCTTTACGGGGCTTCGGTGCTCTTCCTGGTCTTGCGGGCAAAGCGGCGACCGAGGTCGTCGAGGGTTTCTTCGAGTGCGCCGGTGTGGATGTGGTGGACTTTGGCGTACTGGCCCACCAGCAAGGCTCGGACGTAGGCTTCGCTGCCGGCGGCGAAGTAGCTGTCGTCGATCCGGCGGCCCAGGGTTTCGGCGGCGTGGCGAATGGGGTAGAGCGCTTCGATGAGCTGGACGGCGACGCGGAATTCTTCGAGGCCCAGGCTGCCGGGGAGAATTTCCGGATGCGCTTCGGCGTTCGGCGTTGCTTGCGAGAGAGGGCGCGAAGCGGAGCGATCGTCGCTAGTGTCGTATTACACGCAATATGGGACCTCTAAATTACGGCTACCGCGTCGGTTTCGCTCCGCTGTCAGGTTTACTGAAAGGCTTGTCGGGAACGAGGAATGAGGAGTGCGGCACTACACCAGCCCACACGTCATTGCGAAGAGGCGCAGCCGACGTGGCAATCCAGTTCCATCCTCTAACTCTTTCCCGCCGCATTGACCTATTCACAACGCGAAAAACCAAAGCTCTGGATTGCCGCGTCGGCTGCGCCTCTTCGCAATGACGGTGGGTGGGAGATGCTTGCCGAACGTCTCATCCAGAATGCATCACTACCGTAGGGAGTGCTCGCAATAGGGCGGCACTCCCGACAACCGTGAAGTGGAAGCACTCGCTTTTCGGGGACCGGAACCGTGGCGCCGGTTCTTGGATCGCGCCCGCTCCTCGCTGGGTGGTGGTTCAGACGGAAGCTTCCGTACCACGAATTTCGCCGCTATCGCCTTGCGCAAGAGAGTGCCCGCCGGCGTCGAGGATTTCCTTCGCCACGATGCCGTCATCCCGGCCTTCGCGACCTTCGCGACCTTCGCGACCTTCGCGACCTTCGCGACCTTCGCGGCCGGCTCTTCCGAAAACAAAGCTGTCCATCGCCAGCACGCGGTGCGTGATGCCGCCATCGATCACCGTCGCCGGCAGGGACGTGGCAGCCGCGCCGGCGGCCACCAGCAGTGGCCAGAAATGCTCGGCGGTTGGATGCGCGCGTTGGGCATACGGGGCCAAGGCGAGGGTCTGGCGCAAGCGCGTGCTGTCGCCGGCGACAAGGGCTTCGCGAACCCAGGCGGCGAATTCGGCCACATAGGCCTCTTCATGACCGTGGTGCCCGCGCTGGCCGTGGGGGCCGTGGGCGCCGCGAACCTCGTTGAGGTTGTGGGTCAGGCTGCCCGAACCGACGATCAACACGCCGTCGTCGGCGAGCGGCGCGAGCGCCTGACCGAAGGTCCACGCCGAATCGGCGTCCAGCCGTGACGGCAGCGAGACCTGGAAGACCGGCACGTCGGCCGCGGGGTAAAGGTACAGCATCGGCACCCAGGCGCCGTGGTCCAGACCGCGGCGCTCGTCCGCTCGCGGCGACCAGCCGGCTTCCTGCAGCAGATCGAGCGTGCGACGCGCCAGCTGCGGGTGACCGGCCACCGGGTAGTCGATCTCGTACAGCGCCGGGTCGAAGCCACCGAAGTCGTGGATCGTCCTCGGCCGTTCCACCATCCCGACCTGCGGACGGGGCGTCATCCAGTGCGGTGACACGATCAGCACCGCGCGGGGCTTGGGCAGTTCGCGACCCAGGGCCGTCAGTCGCGGCCCGGCCAGGCCGGGCTCCATCGCGAAGCTGGGGGCGCCGTGCGAGACGAACAAACTGGGTAGACGTTCCATGGCGTCGCTCCTGGTCGGATGAGTGTTCGCGCGCTGCGCTTCAGCGCGCGCCGCGCGCGGCCAGCAGGGCATCCAGCGACCCTCGACCCGCGCCGCTGATCAACAGCGAGAGCGATGCGGCGAGCAGTGCCAGGGCGAATTCGTAGCCGTTGTTGGCCATGAACAGGCCCTTGTCGATATGCACGCTGAAGATCGCGACAAGCATGGCGAACACCAGGGTCGCTGAAGCAGGACGAAGGAGCAGCCCGAGGATCAGCGCCAGACCGCCGAAGAACTCGGCACTGCCCGCCAGCAAGGCCATCAGGTAGCCCGGCGTCAGGCCGAGCGAGGCCATGAACTGGCCGGTACCTTCGAGGCCGTAGCCGCCAAAGGCGCCGAACAGCTTCTGCGCACCGTGGGCAACGAAGATGATGCCCACGGGAATGCGCAGGGCCAGCGCGCTCCAGCCGGCGTTGGTAGCGACGATTCGTTGCAGGAGGGAAGTGGTGTTGGCGGTGCTCATGGGGTGCTCCGGACAAGGGTGGTCAAGCGAAGAGCGCATTGTAGAAATTGCCTCTGGACAGATAAACATGCTTGAATGCGATTCACTGTTCCGAATTTCGAGACCAATGGACCGATTCGAAGCCATGCGGGTTTTCGTCGCCGTGATCGACGCCGGCAGCTTTGTCGGCGCCTCCGACGCGCTGGCGCTGTCCAAGGCGGCGGTATCGCGCCATGTCGCGGATCTGGAATCGCGCCTGGGCGTGCGCTTGATACACCGCACGACCCGCAAGTTGTCCTTGACGGCCGAGGGCGAGGTCTTCCATGCGCGTTGCGAGGAACTGCTCGCCGGCGTCGAAGAGGCGGAAGCCGAAATCACCTCGGTCAGCGGCGAGGCCACGGGAATCCTGCGCATCAACGTCCCTTTCACTTTCGGCCACTTGCATCTGGCGCCGCTATGGGTCGAGTTCATGGCCCTGCACCCGAAAGTGACGCTGGACGTAACGCTGGCCGACCGCGTGGTGGATCTGGTCGAGGAAGGCTTCGACATGGCGGTGCGCATCGCGCGCCTGCCCAACTCCACGCTGATCAGCCGCCAGCTCACCTCGGCGCGCCTGGTGTTGTGTGCCTCCCCCAGCTATCTGCGCAATCACGGCACGCCGGCGCATCCGTCGGAGCTGGCGCAGCACGCGGTCGTCGCCTACAGCCTGTTCTCGATGGGCGACAACTGGCCGTTCACGGGGCCACAAGGCACGCTGTCGGTGAAAGTGTCACCGCGCCTGCGCACCAATAACGGCGACACCTGCCGGGTCGCCGCGCTGCGCCATCAGGGAATCGTGTTGCAACCTTCCTTCCTCGTCGGCCCGGATCTGATCGCCGGAACCCTGGTCGAGCTGTTGCCGGCCTACCGTTCGATCGAACTCGGCGTGTACGCGGTTTACCCATCGCGCAAGTTCGTCGCGCCGAAGGTTCGCCTGCTGATCGACTTTCTCGCCGACTCTTTCCGGATGCAGGCCTGGCCAGGATAGGGGCTATTGGAATTTCCGTGGCGAGGCAGCCACGGCACAGGTTCAGGGGAGCTGCACGCTGAGTGCTATCCGATCACGCTGTGGCCGCGCGGAAAATTCGCCGGCGAGCACGCCGCTGCGCTACATTCTTGAGCGTCAGCAGTCGGCCAACCCGCCGGTCGAGGTGGTCATCCAATTTGAATAGCCAAGGCGTTCCCTGACGCGGCTGAATGTCCGGAATTCGGCAAGCAACTTGATGCTTGCACTGTCTCGACCCGGCCAGCAACGGACGCTGAAGAATTCCGCCCAAAACGGCCATTGAGGCTCTCTCAGTGTATGCTATCCCCCTACACACGAAGTGCTGCTTTTCGCAGAGATTTGGTAGCGCGTAGAAGTAGCCGCCGTACGCGCGAAAGCCTGCGATGGTGAGGCTTACAGCGTGTCGCGCGACGCTGACTTGGGGATCAGGCGGCGGAGTTGTAGCGCAAAACCGTCTCCCGATAACAACGTTAGGCCAACTTAACCATGAACGCTTCACCAGAGGTGTCAACCGACGTCGACTTGAAGCCTGGACAAATTCTCCGCCGATATTTGGATCTCTACAAATATCTTGACCTTCTCTGCTCTCGAGAACTTTACTTCAATCGCGCAGACCGATTTTCTGATCGATTTGAGGGCGCATTAACACCAGCATTCCGCAAAGCCCGAAATGAAGCTCACCGACAGAAACTCGTTGACACTGACGCCGATCATTTCTACAGAAGGTCTCGTATTGGGAACTACGCAAATTGCTGGAGTTTAGGAGCCCACGACAATATGGCATTGTGGCAGTTATACGGCGCTTCGCAGAATGCCGTAGTCATCACGACGACGGTTGACAAGCTGGTTAAAACGGCTCTTGAATGGAATGAGCAAATTCTTATTCATAAGGTGCAATACATTGATCACTTTAAGAATCCAGACATGATTGTGGGGCGTTACACCGATTTTCTACGCTTCAAGCACAAAGCTTATAGATATGAGGCGGAAGTTCGTATGATCGTACCACGCCAACATAGCCAGTGGGAAAACAACCCCAGTGCAATTCGCCTGCCGGTACGCAACTTGAACACATTGTTTCGGAGCGTGGTGGTTTCGCCAGAGGCCGAACTATCCTTTTACAATCTGATTAAAGATGTAAGCCAAAAATATGGCATTACAAAACCCATCCGTCGTTCAAAGCTTACTTGGCTGCCAAAGTAAACCGAGCAAACGGACAATACACGCCGTACTGATTGCTCACTTCGTTCTCGTCGCTTAGCTGAGCGCGGGACCTAAAGGTAGGGACTTCTATGAGCGCCAGTGAAAAGAATGCTGCACTTGCCAACGTCGCAAATGGAGTGAGCATAGTCTCAGTGAGAAAAGCCAAGGCGCAAATTGGTAAAGCTCTTGTTCACGTTCGCTTTTGCGCAAGAAACCTAGACGCATCAGGAAAGTTTAAGTTCAACATCAACCCCAACACTCTTAGCGCCGACTACGAACTTTGGGTTTGCGGAAGCTCAGCGCTCTATTACTTAATGCCAGTTTCGTTTATTCGCGCAATTTACGACAACCCAGCTACCTACATCGACCGCATTCACCCAGAAATACGAGTGGTGTCCGTCAACGCAGATGCACATACCGTTACTTACGCGGCAGGTGGTGTCAGCAGCAGCTTGCAGGGTTATCTTTGCGCTACTCTTTGATGAGGCGCAACCTGGCGTTGTTCTCGCCTCCTTAGGTCGCTAGACGCGGCGCGATGACGCGGTGCGAGGCCACTCAAAACAGATGAAAACTGATTTGCTTCGTTATAAATATCTCCCTTGCAATGAGGGATCGCTTTCTGTGCTAAGCGACGGTACAATGAAATTCACCTCACCCAAAGATTTTAATGATCCTTTCGACTGCGCTCCTGATTTTGACCCTGCACAACATTCTAAATATATAGCGACTCGAAGCGATTTAATTAAAAATGCTGGATATGCCCTGGGACTATCTCCTGCCCAGCGAATTCAAAAAAAGCCGGAGATGATAAAACGCTACGAGAAGGCGGTTAAGTCCCCGGAATATGGCGGCGAATTCACTAGTCGAATAGGAATATGCTCCCTTTCAAGAGACCCTTTAAACCTTTTAATGTGGGCGCACTATGCGGAATCGCACACGGGGTTCGTAGTTGAATTCAGCATACCAACGTCCGCCATGGGAACCCACAAGGAAGCAACAGATTGCATCCTTAAATGGCTATATCCACAAGAGGTCAAATATGCGCAAGAAAAGCCTAGTATTGACCCTTTTGATGATCGCCTCGTCAGTACGGAGAAGCACTTTCTTGTAAAAAGCGCTGATTGGGAATACGAACAAGAAGAAAGAGTTGTGGATTTCATCCGTGGCCATGGCATTCATCCGTATGACCGGGAACGTGTTCTCAAATCAGTCATAGCAGGAATGCGAATGAAAGAGGAAGAATTTGACGAGCTTAAGTTAACAATTGAGGCCCTAAACAAAGAATTAGCGACGAATGTAACTCTACATAGGGCTAGGCCACTCCAAGGTAAATTTGCACTGTATGTGCCTGATAGGCTGGAGCTTTAACAACCTAACAAGCAGATGAAGATCGACTCGCTAATCGCGCGCGACTTATCCACGGCGTTGAACGTCTGCTTCCTCGACGCCGGCGGTCGGCTATGGGTCGTCAGCACTCTGTGATGAATGGCCGCTTCGGGGAAGCGAAACTTCACTGACCGCTTTCCGTCGACGAAGTCGACGAGAGGTCGGTCGCATCACGACCCAGAAGGGCCATTCGCTGCCCTGATCTCGCCGCCGCAAAGCTGCCAGCCGGAGTAGTGCAACCCCGAAAGTTGGGGGGCTGTCGAAATGCGCCGCCGCCGTTCGTCGAGTAATGTAACCATTTTAGGAGACTTCCATGCCCCGTTATATGATCCAAGTTCGCGCCACCACAATGAGCGAGTCTGGCGACTTCCCTGATGACCCTACGCTCGTCCCACGTATGATGGCCTTCCACGACGAGATGGCCAAGGCCGGCGTGCTGCTCGATGGTGCCGGTCTGCAGCCCAGCAGTCAGGGATTTCGCGTGCAGTACGACGCCGCCGGTCAGGTGCTCGTCATGGACGGTCCCTTCGCCGAGACCAAGGAGCTGATTGCCGGCTACACGCTGATCGAGGTGCGATCACACGACGAAGCGCTGGCCTGGGCGCAGCGATTTCCGGCTCCGTTCCCTGGTCAGCCCTGCTGCATCGAGGTGCGCCCGCTGATGGGCGGCATCGACCTGCCACCCGAAGATGCCGAGCGCATCATCCGCGAACAGCTGGCCGCCATCAAGCAGGGCGGATGACGCCTCCCATCGAAGCCGTCTGGCGCCTGGAAGTCAGGCGCCTTACCGGGGCTCTGCTGCGCGCAGGTGCTGATCTGGCGTTGGCCGAAGACTGCGTGCAAGACGCGCTGGTGGCAGCGATGCAACACTGGCCGGCCGAGGGCTGGCCCGAACGCCCCGGCGCCTGGCTGATGATCGCCGCGAAGCACCGCCTGTTGGATCGAATGCGCCATGCACAAATGGCGGCGCGGGAACAGCAAGCGCTGGGTGATGACGCCGATGCGCGCGCGGCCCACCTCGCGCCAGACCCGCTGGACTTGCTGCTGGCCGACGAGGCCGACGAAGTGGGTGACGACGCGTTGAGGCTGATGTTCATCGCCTGCCACCCCAAGCTTGCGCACGCGGCGCAATGGGCACTGACCTTACGCCTAGTGGCTGGACTGACGGTGGCCGAAATCGCGCGCGCCCTGTTCGCCAAGGAGGCCACCATCGCTCAGCGAATCACGCGCGCCAAGGCGCAGCTGGCCGGTGAACCCTTCGTGTTGCCGCCGGCATCCGAGCGCGCCGCGCGTCTGGATGCCGTCTGTACGGTGCTGTACCTGATGTTCAACGAAGGCTATGTCGCCAGCAGCGGTGCCGAGTGGACGCGGCCGACCCTGTGCCACGAGGCCCTGCGACTGGCGCGACACCTCGCCGCCTTGCTTCCGACGGAGGCAGACGCGCAGGCGCTGCAGGCGTTGATGGAGCTGCAAGCCTCACGCCTGCCGGCGCGCACCGATGCGCTGGGCCGTCCAGTGCTGCTGCTGGAACAGGATCGGCACCGCTGGGACCGCCTACTGGTGCGACGCGGCTTGGCTGCGTTGGCGCGCTGCCGCAGCCTGAATGCACTGCGATCGGAGGGGCCGGGCACTCTCACCCTGCAGGCCGAACTGGCGGCGGTGCATGCCCGCGCCACCTACGCCGAAGACACCGACTGGCCTCATTTGCTGCGGCTCTACGACGCACTACTCGCGTTGCAACCCAGCCCCGTCGTTGCGCTTAACCGCGCCGTTGCGCTGAGCCACGCGATCGGGCCGGCGCAAGCGCTCCCGCTTGTGGAGGCACTCCCCCTGGCCGGCTATCCCTGGTGGGCCAGCGCGCGTGCCGACCTGCTACAGCGCTTGGATTGCATCGAGGAAGCGCGCGAAGCCCTGCGCCAGGCCATTGCCTGGACTGGGAACGAACGTGAGCGCGTGTTGCTATTGGAGCGCTTGGGGCGCATGTAGGCAATGCACCGGGCCGGCCCGATTTTTCAGAGCATACGACAGTCGAAAGAGAGGAACTGGAGTCACCACGGAGCTGCGCATCGTCTCCAGGAAGCTGCCGTCCACGAACGGCCGGATATGGCCGGGAGGTTGAGGTCGCCAATGGCCGCTGCGGAGAATTCCAGTTCGCAGAATCTGGATTTGGCTGACTGACCGGTTTGGAGAAACCTGATCGGCCGCTGAGGGTCGTCAGCACTCGGTGATGAATGGCCGCTTCCGGGAAGCGAAACTTCACTGACCGCTTTCCGGCGACGAAGTCGACGAGAGGTCGGGCGCATCACGACCCATTCCTGTCCTTGAACCTCGCGAGCGTTGGATGGCCGGTGCTGCTCCCGCTGCCGACATTCGCTTTCCATGAAGGCGAACAGGCGCAAAGCTCGAAGCCAAAGCAAGACGAGCTGCCATCGCCCGTCGTGGCCAGCGCCGGGCACACGAAACAAGGGGTGGCTCTTTTGGAACCACCCCCGACTCATTGCCCAGCCCTGCGATGCTCGCCGGGCGCTAAATGCGCGCCTCAGGTGTTGCGGTTGCGGCGCCGGCCGATACCCAGCGCGCCCAGCACGCCCAACGCAGCCAGTGCCAACGTGCCGGGTTCGGGCACGTTGTTGAGCTGCTGCGAGAAGCGCTGGTCGAAGCCGAACAACGTGGCCGTATCGGTGGCGTCGGCCGCCCAGACCAGAATGTCCTTGGTGACGTAGACCGACTGCTGCGGCGCGAAATTCGAACTGGCCGAGATTACGGAGTTCAGCGTCCCGTCAAGATTTGAGAACTCCGTGTAGATGTAACCCGACGTTGTCGGGTCCACGAAGGCGTCGCCCACCCACTCTTGGATTCTGACCCCCAGGTCGTTGGCCCCGTCACCGTTATAGAACACGCTCGCGCCAAACGGAGCAAACGCAAGCGTGTTGTCCTTGATCAGCTTGCCCACCGGTGCCGTGACACGAAAGCCGAACGCGAGATCAATGAAGTTGTAGTTGTCGTTGCCCGTCACGGTCAGCTCGCCGTTCAATGCCGTGAAGCGCAGGCCGGGGCCAGGGTCCATGCCGCCATCGTCGAGCGCGGTGACGTCTATGTTGGCGTAGTTCGCGACTCGCCCGTCACCCGACATATAACTGAGCGCCGTGAAGCTGTTGAAGACCTTGTCGCCGGCGGTGATGCTGCCGCCACTCAACAGGTCCGACAGAGTGATGGCCTGAGCGCCGCCAACGCCGACCAGCGCCAGCGTCAGTGCGCTGATTTGCAGAATGCGTTTCATGATCGTGTTCCTTTTCTGAAGCTAAGGAAGGAAAGGATAGGAAATAATTGATTTTTCATTTTTCACATCCTGATAGACAACTCGCCTTTGTGTGAGCAATATATATGCCGGAACTACGTTATATTTAAATACAACAACTTACGTTAGCGCCATCGCCAAAAGCCTTTGCGGGTGTAAAAATTTTCGACAGTTGGAGACTCTGACAGCGGGCACTTGCCGGAACCATCGCCTTGTCAGGGTCGTCAGGGACAGTTCTCGCTGCTTGACCGCCCGCCAAGCGAAACAATTGGTCAGAACCGGTTCAACGGCTGCTGACTGGTGGGTTTGGGTTCTCCAGAGCCAGAGTCCACTTCTCGCCGATGCAGTTGAAAAACTCAGTTCACGCCCTCAAAGAGACTTTGAGTTCATCTAACAGCGACGCAGTCGTTTACCGCCAGCAAGATGATGCTACAGCTGCCGATCAAAAAGAGTGGTCCTGGCGGGAAAATTGCCCGTCGCTGGCTGGAACGGTAATCGCGGCTTTCTCAAGAGAACGAATGCCTGCGGGAGGGGCACAAACTCACTGCAATGCGGTATCTGCCCGCAGCCTTTCCACAGCCAGATCGACGAAACTTCTAACCTTGGCCGATCCGTGGCGCCCCTCCCGATGTATCACTTGAACCGGCATCGACGCCTCGTCAAACTCCGCCAGCACTACCTCGAGCGTGCCAGTCGCCACTTCGCTTGCCACCTGGTAGGAAAGCAGCCGCGTCAGGCCAAAGCCGCTCCTAGCGGCTTCCAGGGCTCCGTCATTCGTATTCACCAGAATCCGCGGCAGGAGCTTGATGCCGACCTTTTCCGTCCCTCTTGTGAACGTCCATTCCGAACCGGTGGACACTGAAGTGGCTGCAATGATCTGATGGTGCGCAAGATCCGCCGGGGTTTGGGGATTGCCGTACTTTTTCAAGTAGGCCGGCGATGCACAGACAACACGACGCACCTGCCCGACCCGAATGGCCCTTAGGGAGGAATCGGGCAGTACCCCGATGCGGATGCCGACATCGAGACCTTCATCCATCAGATTGACCACGCGATCGACGAAGAGCGCCGACACGGTGGTTTCCTTGAACGTCGTTTGGTAGGCCGTGATGACGGGCATCACGTAAATTTTGCCAAACAGCACCGGCGCCGTGATCGCAAGGTGTCCGCGCGGCGTGGCATTGATGCCGGCCGCCGCGTCATCGGCCTCGTCCGCCTCGAGCAGGATGCGCCGCGCGTCCCCAAGATAGCGGACGCCGGCGTCGGTGGCCCGTACCAAGCGGGTGGTGCGTGTCAGGAGCCGCACGCCCAGCCGTTCTTCAAGGAAAGCAACGGCACGGGTCACGGCCGGTGGCGACAGGCGCAGTCGCCGCGCTGCGGCGGCGAAGCTTTCCTCTTCGGCCACGGCGACAAACACGGTCATGAGATGAAATCGATCCATGTGTTATTCCTTCGAATGGAATAGTGGATTCAATTATATAGCTATTCTTATATTCAGTGGACTTTGGCAAAGTGACAACCGTCGGCAGCACACGACACACCCAAACCCAAAACCAAACAGGAGAATCATCATGGCACGCATCAATCTCGTTACCGCCGAATCGGCCAATCCGGAACAGAAAGCTCTCTTCGACGCAATCCATGCCAAGCTCGGCATGGTGCCCAATTTCCTCAAGGTCTTTGCCAACTCGCCGGCCGCCCTCAAGGCCTTTCTGGGACTGCATGGCATCGCAGGCGACGGTTCGCTCGACCCGCAGACGCGCGAGCGCATCGCCCTTGCCCTAGCCCAGCAAAACAGCTGCGAGTATTGCCTGTCGGCGCACACGGCGATCGGCCGAAAGGCTGGCCTGGATGGCAACGAGATCGAGGCCAATCGTTCCGGTACCAGCCACGATGAAAAAGCGGCAGTCGCCGTCAGGTTTGCCCGCTCGCTGGTCGCCCACATGGGCGAAGTCACCACCGCCGAACTGCTGGAAATGCGCAATGCCGGCTACAGCGAATCCGACATCGTCGAGGTCATCACCCACGTCGGCATGAACATCCTGACCAACCTGCTGGGCAAGGCCGGACGCGTCGACATTGACTTCCCGAAAGTCGAACTGAAGCTTGCCGCCTGATCATGTCAACCAAAACCGGGGGCCACGCCCCCGGGGCCGCATGGAGGTTCCCCATGGCACGTGCATTCGCAAAGATCGCCTTCACCCCGAGAGTTCAAGCCGCCCAGGCGCGGATGGGCAGCCGCGACGCCTACCGTTCAACCGAGTTGGGCGATGCCGAAACGGTTGAGCTCAGACCCGTCGAGATCGAGTTCATCGGTGCACGTGACAGCTTCTACCAGGGCACCGTGGGCGAGAACGGCTGGCCCTACGTCCAGCACCGCGGCGGACCGATGGGTTTTCTGAAGGTACTGGGACCACAGACGATCGGCTATGCCGACTTCTCTGGCAACCGCCAATACATCTCGGTCGGCAACCTCGACGGGGATGACCGGGTCAGCCTGTTCCTGATGGACTATCCCGCGCAGCGCCGGCTCAAGATTTGGGGACGCGCACGCCTGATCGACGAGGACACGGAGCCGGCACTCGTTGCCCGCCTTGAGTCGCCCGACTATCGGGCACGGGTCGAGCGTGGGGTGATCATCACGGTGGAGGCGTTCGACTGGAACTGCCCGAAATACATCACACCGCGCTTTACCGAGCGCGAAGTCAGGGGGCTCGTCACCGGTTGGCAGCGGGAGGCGGAACAACGCAATACCGCCGCCGCAAGCGCCGAAGAGATCGGTCGCGGCGCGCTGAAGCTTGTCGTTGCGGGCATACGCCAGATGACGCCACGCGTCCGGGCCTATGAACTGCGTGCCCCCGACTGGACCGAGTTGCCTCCGGTCACGGCAGGCGCGCATCTCGCCGTGCCTGTGCGACTTCCGGACGGCGCTGTGGTCACCCGGCAGTATTCGCTGGCAACCCATCCGCACCGGCGCGACAGGTACGAGATTGCCGTGCTGCACGAGCAGTCAGGACGCGGCGGCTCGGCGGCCATCCATTTGTCGTGGCAGATTGGCACCCTACTCGCTGTCGATCATCCGGCCAATCAGTTCCCGCTCCATGATGACGATCGCCCGGCCATTCTGATCGCCGGCGGGATTGGCATCACGCCGATCAAGGCGATGGGCCAGGTGCTCAAGGCGCGTGGCAACACCTTCGAGCTGCACTACAGCGGCAGGAGCGGCGCCGAGATGGCCTATCGGGATCGGCTCGAAGTCGAGTTTCCCGGGCAGCTGCATCTGTATTTCACGCGCGTCCCAGGGGGAGCCCGCATCGACTTGCATGCGGTGATGCGTGCCGCCCCGGCTGACGCGCTGTGTTACGTCTGCGGCCCCCGCCGCTTGATCGAAGCCGCCAAATCAGCAGCACACGAACTGGCAATCAGCGCCGGGCGTGTGCAGTACGAGAGTTTTGAATGAACGTGGGCGTGCTGGACAACGGCTGGCACGCCCAGGCGCGAATTGTTTTTTTTGACCCGCTCACAATGAGGTGATCCATGGAAACCAGACCCCCCGTCCCACCCTTTACCGAAGATTCTGCAAGACAGAAGGTTCGTATGGCCGAAGACGCCTGGAATTCGCGCGATCCCGATCGCGTGGTGCTGGTCTATACGCCGAATACTCGCTGGCGAAATCGCGCCGAGTTTCCCGTCGGGCGCGACGAAGTGCACCAGTTCCTCACCGGCAAGTGGGCGAAGGAACTGGACTACCGGTTGATCAAGGAGTTGTGGGCCTGCGCTGGCAACCGCATTGCTGTGCGTTTTGCTTATGAATGGCACGACGACTCCGGGCAGTGGTTTCGCTCCTACGGCAACGAGAACTGGGAGTTCAATGAACAGGGGTTCATGAAGCGCCGCTATGCCAGCATCAACGACCTCCCGATCAAGGCCACCGACCGCAAGTTTTTATGGCCTCTGGGACGACGCCCTGACGAGCATCCGGGCCTCAGCGATCTGGACCTGTGATCAGAGCAAATACGGGATCTTGTGTATCCGCCCGTGACCGCGAAGGCCGATCAATAGCCCGACGCCCAACAGTGCAGAGCGGCCGGTGTCTGATGGGCGAGCAGCCGTTCGCGAAGCTCGGTTTTTGGGGCCTGCTTCGGCCGGTTCTGGCCGGGTGTGTGAGATCACGAACGGCAGCTTTGTAGCAACGAAACCCGCGGAAGCCCAGTCTGCCTGAGTGACAGCTTCAGAGAAGTCCGGATGGCCCCTTTGGGTCGGAACCGGGCGTAGCGAAACGGTCGAAGCAGCCGTTCGGTGCAATTTCCCGTCCTGCGCCCGGTAAAGGAACCCTGCCGGAGGTCCGCCCAGAGTGACGCCAATGTCCGAAACGGCCGATGACCAGGCGAGGTGCGCCTCTTTCAGAATGCCTGCTTGAAAGCAAGTACCGGTCGTTGATTGTCGTCGCTCGGACTGCGCTTGCGCTCATAGCCACCAGATTTGCACGCTCTTACGCCGCCAACACGATGCTCGATATTCTGGCGCCTGCCGGCATCGGCCGGACAAGCTTCGGCGGCGGCCAGGCCACTGGCTGCCGCCGCGCTCGTCCCCGAACGGTCGCTGCTCAAGTCTCGTCTGCGGCTGCCGTGATGGCCGCAAGCGCCACGACCGGCTGTTATGGAGCGGCAAGAGTGCGTAGGTGCTTGGCAACGACCAGCAGTTGTGCGTGATCCATGCGCGTGAGGAACTTGCGACTAACCGAGCTGAGCAGCTTGACCGCCCCGGATATGCCGAGTCGGGCCGACTGCTCGCCGACAAAGCCGACTTCAGCCTGTTTGAGCGGTTTCAGGAAATAGTAATCCATGCCCGCATCGATCAACTCGGTGACCAGGTCGGCAATGGCCTCTCCGTGGCCGGGCTCACTTGGCCGTGTATCGAGTGCCGAGAGGACGGTGTCCGTTTTCTCACGAAGAGCCTCTGAATAATAGAAGCGCAGGGATGGCTGGGTGGAAGTGCTGGCCTTGGCTTTGACCGTGCGCGGCTTTTTGGCGGCGATCGGAATGCTCTCCTTGGCTGTCTTGGCGACAGGAGTGTCGGCTGCTTTTGTCGATGAGCTTGTTGTGGTGGGCACAATTTCTCCTTTGTTTTGTCGGGTCAGGGTGTGGCGTGATGCAGATGGCTTGCCTTGCCGCATTGTTCAAGCCGAATCACAGGAACGCGAAACTTGCGTTGTCCATCTGCATCAGCGAGTGCGTTGGCGCCAGTGCGCTGCTGCGGTGGGCGTCGGCCCGCGGCAGGATGCGGTCAAAGTAGAAGGTGGCCGTCTGAATCTTGGCGCGATAGAAATCGGCGGATTCGCTTCCTTTGCCGTTGAGCAATAGCGTTTGCGCTTTCTCCGCCTGCAAGGCGAGGAAGTAGCCCATCATGACGTAGCCTGAATACATCAAGTAGTCCACGCTCGCCGACCCCACGAGATCTCGATCCTTGCCGGCGCGTAGCATGATGCGCAGCGTGAGGAGATTCCACTCGACGGCGCGCTTCATGATTGAGCGCGCCATGGTGCCGGTGGGGCCGCGCGCAAACAAGTTGGCTCTTGCCAGGCGCAGCATGAGGCGCGTGAATTCGCGCACGCACTTTCCCTTGGTGCCGATCAATACCTTGCGGCCAAGCAGGTCGAGCGCCTGGATGCCGGTGGTGCCTTCGTAAAGGGTGGAGATGCGCGCATCACGGGCGATCTGCTCCATGCCGTGCTCGTGAATATAGCCGTGCCCGCCGAACACTTGCATGCCGATATTGGCGGCTTCGAGGCCCATTTCGGTAAGAAAGCCCTTGAGGATGGGGGTGTAGAAGCCGAGTTCGTTGTCGTAGCGGTCGTAGTTGGTCTGGTCGTTTTCGAGCGTGGCGTTGAACATCAGGTCGGCTGTCTGGGCGGCCGCATAGATCATCGCCCGCCCCCCTTCGGCGATGGCCTTTTGGGTCAGCAGCATGCGTCGCACATCGGCGTGCCAGATCAGAGAGTCGGCGTTGGCCTCGGGTTCCTTCTTTCCCGAGAGGGCGCGCATTGATCGTCTGTCTTTGGCATAGGCCAGCGCGCCCTGAAAAGAGGCTTCGGCGTGGGCGACACCCTGGATCGCGATTCCGATTCGGGCGGTGTTCATGTAGGTGAACATGGCTTCCAGGCCCTTGTTGGGTTCGAAAATCAGGTGCCCGGTTGCCTCGTCAAAATTCAGTACGGCGGTTGCCGAACCGCGAATTCCCATCTTGTGTTCGATGGAGCCGCAACTGACGGTGTTGCGCTGGCCGGCAGAGCCGTCAATGGCGACAAGAAACTTCGGCACGACGAATAGCGAAATGCCGCGTGTGCCGGCCGGGGCGTCGGGCAGGCGGGCGAGGACGATGTGCACAATATTCCCGGCCAGATCGTGCTCGCCCGCCGAGATGAACATCTTGGTGCCGGTGAGCTTGTAGCTGCCGTCGGGCTGCGGCGCGGCCCTGGTCTTGACCTGCGCCAGATCGGTGCCGCACTGCGGCTCGGTCAGGCACATGGTGCCGGTCCACTCGCCGCTGACGAGCGATGGTAGATAGAGCGATTTTTGTGCCTCGGTAGCGTAGCGCAAAAGGGTATTGATGCAGCCCAGGCTTAGTCCCGGATACATGTTGAACGACCAGTTGGCGGCGCCCATCATCTCGGTCTTGAACAGGCTGAGCGATGTTGGCAGCCCCTGGCCACCATATTCCGTCGGGAATGAAAGTCCCTGCCAACCGCCGTCGACGAACTGGCGGTAAGCCTCTTTGAAACCAGCCGGAGTAGTGACTTCGCCGGCGTTGAAGTGACAGCCCTCCCGATCGCCGGAAAGATTGATCGGCGCGAGGACCTCTTCGCACAAGGTAGCGGCGCCTTCAAGTACGGCGTCCACGAGCTCGGGTGTCGCCTCGCTGCCGTTGGCCAGGCCCGCGTAGTGCGCGGGATAGTCGAGCACCTCGTTGATCAGGAAGCGCATGTCGCGCAGGGGAGCTTTATAGGTCGGCATGCTGCTGTCCTTCGAGAAGAGGGCAAAGTGACTCGGTGCCGCGTTCGCTGTGTGAGCAGCGATCAGCGGCCACTTTTGCCGGGCTGCGACGCTTAGTGCACGAGTGTCCTCTGAAAACTTTCTGATAGCAAGCTTGCTCTTGCCGTCTATAGGTAGGAACATGATTGTTAAGCGATAATAGGTCAATTTCATGCACGTCGTTCGATACACGTGTTTTTATAGCCACTGAAACAGGAGTGTTGCCATGCCCGCCGATAGAACGGCATCGACGAATCCCCAGTACCTGACACGCAGCGCGCGCAAGGACTTGACGCGCGCGAATCTGCTGCAGGCCGCGCTGACCTTGATGGGCGAGGGGCGCAGTTTCACCAGTCTTGGATTGCGTGAAATCGCCCGCGAAGCCGGCGTCGTCCCGAACGCCTTCTATCGCCATTTCCGCAATACCGATGAGTTGGGTCTGGTGCTGGTTGAGGACGTTGGGATTACGCTGCGGCGGCTGTTGCGCGAGGCACGCAAGATGGCGGTGGCGCCGCGCGACATGCTGCGGCGTTCAGTCAGCGTCTATCTGGAGTACGTCAAGCTGAACCGCTTGCAGTTCATGTTCATCTCGAGCGAGCGCTCAGGGGGCAGCCGCATCCTGCGCCTGGCGATTCGCAATGATGTCTCCCATTTCACCAATGAAATGGCGCAGGATTTCCGGATGCGCGGCCTTTACACGCAACTGCCAACGGCAAGTTTGCAGATGGTTTGCGGGATCATCGTGATGACCATGCTCGCGGCGGCAACCGACATTCTCGACCTGCCGCCCGGGCAGGCCCTGCTCGAAGCCGAAATGTCGGAAAACTTCGTGCAGCAACTCAAGATCATCCTGTTTGGCGCGACCCGCTTGAATGAGGAATTGAGCAGACGCTGAGGGCGACAGACCACTCTTTCCCCCCGCGTACCCCGCCGCCGCTTACGCCCGCCGGGCACGCTGCCGGCTCACGAAAGCACCAGATCGCGGACCACCTGCTGGAATTTTCGGGCGATCAATTGACGGTCGGCGGCCGGATTGCGTATGGCGCGCACCATCAGACCTTCAAACATCGCCGCGATCACCTCGGCAATTGTTGAAATCGTTGCTGGGTCGTCGGCGAGGCCGTGCGCCTGCCGCAAGGCCCTGAGGGTTTCTTCGAGACCGGCGCTACGCCGACTGTCCGCCGCACGCACGATTTCGGCGATCGTCGGGTTGCGCGACGCCTCGGCAACGATTTCCAGCTTGAGTCCCGCAGCATGGGGATCCAGGTTTCCGAGCACACCCGTTGCGGTACGCAGGGCCAGCGCCTCGAGCATGTTCTCTGCCGCCTGCACCTCGGCGGTGAGCGTCAGCAAGCGCTCGAGTTCACGCGCGACAATGGCGGCAACGATCGCCTCCTTGTTCGCAAAATAGTGGTAGATGTGGCCTGCACCCATGCCGGAAGCTGTTGAGATCTTCGAAATGCTGGCTCGATGGAAGCCGTATTCGCGAACGCAGTTCTCGGCGGCGTCGAGGATTTGGGTGCGCCGCGCTTCCGCGCGCGAGCATTCCGCGGCAGGGTGCATTTCTTCGGTCATCGACGGTCCACGGAGTGGCTGAGAAAAGTTCGCAAACAGTTTGCAATGGGCCAGGAAAGATACACTAGATTGAACGTTCATTCTAGTTTATCCTTCGCCACCTATCCAAGCGCTCCTGCCCAGGAGTCTCCGACGCTACCGACTCCACCAACCCTACCAACTACACTGACTCCACCGAGGCACAACATGAATCTCCCATCACGGCTGCCATCCCCAAGCCTGGTATTCGCGCTCGCCAGCGCCCTGGCGCTGGCCGCATGCAGCGACGGTGGCCCGCAGCAGGCAGCCGGTGGCGCTCCCGCAGCGACTCCGGTCGGCGTGATCGTGGCCAGCACCGAGGCGGTCAGGCTGACCACCGAACTCCCCGGACGCACGGCGGCGTACATGGTCGCCGAGGTACGGCCGCAGGTCGGCGGCATCGTGCAGCGACGGATGTTCACCGAGGGTAGCGAGGTCACGGAAGGACAAACGCTCTACCAGATCGACCCGGCAAGCTATCGCGCCACCCTGGAAAGCGCCAAGGCAGGTCTCAGCCGCGCCGAAGCAAACCTTTATGCTGTCCGGCTGAAAGCCCAGCGCTACGCGGACCTGGGGAAGAAAGGGATGATCAGCAAGCAGGCCGACGACGACACCGTGGCGGCCCTCAAGCAGGCCGAGGCGGACGTCACTTCGGCGCAGGCTGCGCTGGTAAAAGCGCGCATCGACCTCGCCTATACCCGCGTGCCCTCCCCCATCGCCGGCCGCAGCGGACGCTCGAGCGTCACTGCCGGCGCGCTGGTGACCGCCAATCAGGCTGACCCGCTGACCACCATCCAGCAACTCGACCCGATCTATGTCGACCTCACCCAGTCGAGCGTCGAACTCCTGCGCCTCAAGCGCGATCTCGCCGATGGCACACTGCAGCAGCTTGCAGAACAGGTGGTTCCGGTACGCCTGCTGCTCGAGGACGGTAGCGAATACGCGGCCAGCGGCCGGCTTGCCTTCTCGGGCATTTCGGTCGACACGGATACCGGCAGCGTGACCCTGCGTGCGGTCTTTCCGAATCCGCAGGGTGAGCTGCTGCCCGGCATGTACGTCCGCGCCCGTATCGCACAGGGCGAGATCGAAAAAGCCATCCTGGTGCCGCATGCCGCGGTGACTCACGATCGGCGCGGCAATGCCGTGGTGATGGTGGTCGGTGCAGAGGACAAGGTCGAGGCGCGCCAGGTGACCACACCCCGTTCGATCGGCGACAAGTGGCTGGTAAGCGCAGGACTGGCCGCGGGTGACCGGATCATTGTCGACGGGCTGCAGAAAATCCGTCCGGGCGCAGCAGTGACGGTGCTGGAAGCCGGCGCCGGTGGCGGTGGCGGTGCCGGAGCAACGGCGTCTGCGGCGGCGTCCGCTGCGGCCGCGAAGTGAGGGCCTGAAGCGTGGTCAATTTCTTTATCGACCGGCCGATCTTCGCCTGGGTCATCGCCATCGTCATCATGCTGGCGGGCGCACTTTCCATTCTGCAGTTGCCGGTTTCGCAGTATCCGTCGATCGCCCCACCGGCCGTGGTGATCAACACCAGCTATCCGGGCGCCTCGGCGAAGGCGGTTGAGGAATCCGTCACCCAGATCATCGAGCAGAAACTGACCGGTCTCGACGGCCTGCTCTACATCAACTCGTCGAGCGACTCCTTCGGTCGCGCCGCCATCACGCTGACTTTCGATGCCGCCACCAATCCGGATATTGCGCAGGTGCAGGTACAGAACAAGCTGCAACTTGCGCTGCCACTATTGCCGCAGGCGGTACAGCAGCAGGGCGTGCAGGTCGCCAAGTCGGCGCGCAACTTCCTGATGGTGATCGGTTTCGTTTCGAAACAGGGCACGCTCGACAATGTCGACCTGGCGGATTTCATTGTCTCCTCGGTGCAGGATCCGCTGTCGCGCGTCAGCGGCGTCGGCGAGGTGCAAATTTTCGGATCGCAGTACGCCATGCGCGTCTGGGTCGATCCCGCCAAGTTGAATAACTACCGGCTGACGCCGGCCGACATCCGGACGGCGATCGAGGCACAGAACACGCAGGTCTCCGCCGGCCAGCTCGGCGGCACGCCGGCGCTGCCCGGGCAGGGTTTCACCGCCGCGATTACCGCCCAGAGTCGCCTGCAGACCGTCGGGGAGTTCGAAAACATCCTGCTGCGCAGCTCCAGCCAGGGCGGCGAAGTACGACTCGGGGATGTGGCACGGATCGAAATCGGCGCCCAGGACTACAGCACCGTTGCCCGCTATAACGGCCAGCCGGCGGCCGGTATCGGCGTCAAGCTGGCGGCCGGCGCCAATGCCCTGAAAACGGCCACTGCGGTGCGTGCCACCCTCGCAGAAATGAAGCGCTATTTCCCGGCCGGCGTCGACGTGGTCATCCCTTACGACACCACACCGTTCGTCAGGATCTCCATCGAGGAAGTGGTGAAGACCCTGCTCGAAGCGATCGTGCTGGTGTTCCTGGTGATGTTCCTGTTCCTGCAGAATTTCCGCGCCACCCTGATCCCGACCATCGCCGTGCCGGTGGTGCTGCTCGGAACTTTCGGAGTGATGGCGGCCTTCGGTTTTTCGATCAACACCCTGACCATGTTTGGCACCGTGCTGGCCATCGGCCTGCTGGTGGACGACGCCATCGTGGTGGTCGAGAACGTCGAGCGGGTAATGAGCGAGGAAGGCCTCTCGGCGCGTGATGCAACCCGCAAGTCGATGGGCCAGATCACCGGCGCGCTGGTCGGCATCGGCCTGGTGCTGTCGGCGGTCTTCGTGCCGATGGCCTTTTTCGGTGGCTCGACCGGCGTCATCTACCGCCAGTTCTCGATCACCATCGTCGCCGCGATGGCCTTGTCGGTGCTCATCGCCCTGGTGTTCACCCCGGCGCTGTGCGTCACCATGCTGAAACCGGTGGCCAAGGGCCATGGCCACGGCGAGGGCGGCTGGTTCAGCGGCTTCTTCGGCTGGTTCAACGGCATGTTCGAACGCAACACCGGGCGCTACGAATCCGCGGTCGGGCGCATTCTTCAGCGCAGCGGGCGCTACCTGGTGATCTACGCGCTGATCGTGGTGGTGCTCGGCTTCCTGTTCATGCGCATGCCGACCTCCTTCCTGCCGGAAGAGGATCAGGGGGTGATGTTCACCCAGGTGATGCTGCCTGCAGGCGCCACCCAGGAGCGCACCATCGAGGTCCTCAAGAAAGTCGAGCGCCACTTCCTCGACGACGAAAAGGACACCGCAGCTTCGATCTTCACCGTCGCCGGCTTCAGCTTTGGCGGCCGCGGCCAGAACATGGGCATTGGCTTCATCAATATGCGCAACTGGAGCGAGCGGCAGGGACCGGGCATGAGCGTCAAGGCGATCGCCGGACGCGCGATGGCCGCTTTCTCGAAGATCCGCGAAGCGATGGTCTTTGCCTTTGTCCCGCCGGCGGTGATCGAGTTAGGCACCTCCAACGGTTTCAGCGTCCAGCTACAGGACCGCAGCGGCCTCGGCCACGATGCCCTGGTGGCGGCACGCAACCAGTTCCTGGGCATGGCGAGAGAGGACAAGCGACTGGTCGGCGTGCGCCCGAATGGTCAGGAAGACATGCCCGAGTACCAGCTCGAGATCGACCATGCCAAGGCCGGCGCCCTCGGGGTGAGCGTGGCGAGCATCAACGACACGCTGTCCACGGCCTGGGGTGGCAATTACATCAACGACTTCATCGACCGCGGACGAATCAAGAAAGTCTATCTTCAGGCCGAGGCGGCTGCTCGCATGACGCCGGACGACCTCAAGAAATGGTATGTGCGCAACGGCAAAGGCGAAATGGTGCCCTTCTCGGCCTTCACCACGGCCAAATGGGGCTTTGGCTCACCGCTTCTCGAGCGTTTCAACGGCCAGCCGTCGATCGAAGTGCTCGGCCAGGCAGCCCCCGGACTCTCCTCGGGTGACGCGATGAATGCCGTTCAGGAGCTCATCGCCAAGCTGCCACCGGGCATTGGCTATGAATGGTCGGGCACTTCCTACGAGGAACGCCGCTCGGGAGCGCAGGCGCCGGCGCTGTATGCGTTGTCGCTGCTGGTCGTGTTTCTGTGCCTGGCGGCGCTTTACGAGAGCTGGTCGGTTCCGTTTGCGGTGATGCTGGTAGTGCCGCTGGGCGTGCTTGGTGCGCTGCTGGCAGCGAGCGGTCGCGGCCTGTCCAACGACGTGTACTTCCAGGTCGGCCTGCTGGCAACCATCGGCCTGTCGTCGAAGAACGCGATTCTGATCGTCGAATTCGCCAAGGCCCAGGTCGAGGCCGGCCACGATCTGGTCAGCGCCACGCTGAGCGCGGTACGCATGCGCCTGCGCCCGATCCTGATGACCTCGCTGGCCTTCGCACTGGGCGTGCTGCCGCTGGCCATAAGCACCGGCGCCGGCTCCGGCAGCCAGAACGCGATCGGCACCGGCGTACTCGGCGGCACGATCTCGGCCACCGTCCTCGGCCTCTTCTTCGTGCCGATGTTCTATGTGCTGATCAAGCGCATCTTCAAGGACAAGCCGGCAGCAGCGGAGGCTGTCGCCGCGGCCACTGACGCAGGCCGCAACGAAGGATCTCCGTGACCCGCATCGCTTTGCTGCCGGGGTAGCCGCTTTGCTAAACGCTTCGCTGGCCTACTCTCTGGCGCCCGTCAAGCAGCCCTTGGCAGGTGATTGGCCGAAAGCGCAACAGGCCTCACGCCGACGACCAGATTCCCCATCCCTGCGCGGGTAGCTCGCTCGCCTGCAACTTGCTCACTGCGTGCCCGGCGACCAGAACCAGGCCGGGTGGAAGGGTGCACGAAACAGAGCGCTCATCCGTGTTCAACACCGTCACCAGCAGGTTTTTCTGGGCGCGCACTTCGAAGGCAATCGAACGCTTACCGAGCTGCGTAACTTTTAACACGCCATCGACGAGCCAGGGTCGAGCGCGACGGAGGGCGATCAATTCACGGTGCATTTGCCAAGTGCGCAGGCTGTCGCCGGCCAGGTCGGCGGGCTGATGCGCTAAAGGCCTGCGAATCTCCGCATCGCCACCCTCGCGATCGTACTTCGTACCTTCAGCGCCCTGCTCATCTCCGGCGTAGACGGCCGGGATGCCCGGTATCGTAAACAGGATCGCCAGCGCATGCGGCAGATGGCGCCGGTCGCGCAGTTTGCTGGCAATACGCGTCGTGTCGTGGTTGCCCACGAAATTCCACGGCACAAAATGCCTGCAGAAATCAATGTGCCGCTCCAGCGCATGCGCCAACTCGTACAAGTTGTGCTCGTTGAGAGAACTCCAGATGGCTTTCCATAGTTCGTATTGGGTTACGGAGGTCAGCCGTGACGCTTTGGCGATTGCTGCGTAGTCGCCGTGGATCACTTCGCCGATCAGTAGTAAATCCGGCCTTGCGGCACGCATGCGTTTCTCAAGGCTCGCCAGGAAACCGGCCGGGATGGCGTAAGCCGCGTCCAAGCGCAGGGCATCGACGCCACGATCCAGCCAATAGGTGGCGACATCCACGGCCCAGTCGAGAACCTGGGCATTGGCATGCCTGAGTTTCACCAGCTGGCCGTGACCCTCGAAGTTGGCGTAGCCGAATCCGTCGCGACCCGGTCGATCGAAATCGATGTGGAACCAATCCGAGCGGGCAGATTCACGACCATGTTCCACTACGTCGGCAAAAAAAGCATGGCCGCGCCCGACGTGGTTAAAAACCACATCGAGTCCCACGCGCAGAGAACGTTGGTGGCACTCGTCGATGAGGTGGAGCAGGTCCGTTTCGCTGCCCAGTCGACGATCGACGCGAAAGGGATCGACGACGTCATAGCCGTGCGATTCCGATTCGAACACCGGGCCTAACAGCAATGCTGTCACCCCAAGCTCGACCAGATGGTCCAGCCAGCCCACCAGGTCCCTCAGTCGGTGCGCAGTGGGGCCATCAACCGCACCAGGAGCAGGATTCCGCTCCTCCGCGCCCAGAAAACCGAGCGGATAGAGGTGGTACCAGATTTCACTGCGTTTCATGAGCTGCCGTTTCATGCTTGTTCCTGCCTCTCGCAAACTTGCGCATCAGTCTCGTTCCCGCCCAGCCTACACTTGCGGCTGAAAGGGAACGAGACTGGCAAGTCTCAGCGGCAGCGTTCGCACACCGGTAGCGATTTTGTCGGGCGAAGCATACGCGCTAGGTTTCACTGATCAACTTTCGCCGCATCACCGAGCTCAAGAAGATCGAGAGCGCCTTGCATCAGCGGCACGATAGCGGTCACTCCTGACACGGAAAACGTCAGTAGGCCGCGGCGGAACCGGGATAAGCGCGGACAAGCGGGCACACCCAGCGAGCGACTCCTTTCCCTAAGCGACTTCTGCATATTCCACAACTTGCGACGTCGCCTGTCGAACTCCGGGGGCACAGGGTACCGTCTCCCCCCGCTTGCTCCCATCAGCCCGCTTGGACACGGTCCGACAATGGCGCTTGGCCGAACGAGAAGACCCCGCCGGACACCGGCGGAGCAATCATCATCCGGCACCACGCTTGATCAGGCGCCGCGACGGCGACGCATGCCTGCGAGACCGGCCAAACCGATCCCCAGCAAGGCGAGAGAGGCTGGCTCGGGAACGTCGGTTGGAGGCGGCTGGAAATCCGACTGCAAACCCATGATGCCGTTGATTTCGTTGTCACCGTCAGCCAGCAAGGCGCCGGGGCCACCCCAAATTACCGACGCATAGCGGAAAGTTGCGTTGCTGCCGGTGCCCACGGCGTAGGCAAATCCGTCCCAGACCACCGAGCTGTCAGCGTAAATGCCCTCAAGCCATACACGCTCGGTCACCGCCTGCGTCCAGATAAGCTTGTCGTTGGACAGGTAGACCGTTGATTCGATGGCTTCCTGAGGCAAGGGACCATGGTCGATGGTGTTGAAAACGGCAGCCTTGGTGGCCTGGAAACCGAGATCCCAGATCGAATTGCCGATCACATTATCAGTCTGTACCCAGTGCTGATCGACGCTACTACCGCCGACGACTGCTCCCGGAGCACCGGCGGTGTAATTGTAGGTACCATCGTTGCCGTCACTGGCATTTGGCTGGTCCAACGACGTGCCATAACTGCTGTAACCAGGGTTGGCGACGAGGTCAACGCCGTTGAACTTGATGAACTGCGCGGCAGCGAAGCCGGCCGACTGGAAATAGCTATCGTCCAGAAGTTGATTGTCGACGACCAACTGACGGTTCGCCAGCGTGTCGGAGCCATAGTAGAGGGCAGCGAAGGTGCCGACTGTTGCGCCCTGCCACGAACGCGCGTCGTTCGGATCGGTGACCAAAGCGGCATGGGATACGTTCGCCACCAGCAAGGATAGCGAGAGGATTGAGATTGGTTTGAACATGGGGAACTCCCGTAGCAGGTGTCGTGGAAGAATGGTCGGAGCTCAACGATCCGAGCCCCTTACGGCGAATCGCCGTGCACGCCTAGTCGAAGCAGCAATCGTGCCAGAGGTTTTGGATACCGCTCGGCGAAGCTGAATTAATTGCGCTTTTCACGCTTCGCGGCCACCAATCGACGGCAAGCGGCCGATTCCTTCGCCGGTAGTGTAAGAAAATCCGACAAATTCGCTCGAGTTTTGTGGCAAGACAAGAGATCCGCGACGATTCCCTCAACCTCCCGTCTTGGCGTACCAAACTCTTGCCGGGACATGGCCGTCCTGGATCTAAACCGCGACCACCGTGTCCGAGCTACCGCATCGCCATTGCTCGCGATAACTTCGGCCATGCCGGCTTGCACCTGTGGTCAGCAGTGCGTGGCAAAGCAGCGAAACGGAATCCGGCTGACATGCCGGCAAGCAGGACAGCGAGCCTTCGTTGAGCGTCGGCATGAACTCCGAACCGATGCGGCTGGCAACCGCCCCCAGGGTGGCCAACAGCGCCTGGAAGACGCTGCGCGCCGAGCGGGGCGCCCTTCGCCCGACCCCGAGCGCACGCCGGCCAGGACCAGGATAGCGTTGGCGGATATAAAATCACGCACATCCGGTTACAGTTCCTGTCTATCGGTTGTCCGACAAACCCACTAGTATTGCGCGCACTCAACAATTGCTGCGACCGTTCGGCGAGTTCCCGGAAGGTCAAGGCAGACATACCGATTTTGCACCCAGTCACCGGACTCGGCAGGGCCTAGGCACTCGAATGGCATAGTCTGACGAGACCCATGATCTTCGCCCGGAGGTCGTCATCCCAAGCGGCTGCCTTGCGCTTTAGGCGCAAGCTGGTTTTCTTCTGGTCGGTGGTATCCAGCCGAATCAGATTGAGAACGATCTTCTTCAAGAGGGAAAGATTCTGTGGGGCGTTGTCTTTACGTACTGTGCTGGCATCCTCACCGAAGCTGACGTCGAGCACCCAGTGAAGTCGATTTTCGATGGCCCAATGGCCGCGCACGGCGACGGCAAGTTGTTCGGCGGTCAATTCGCGAGAGCTGATGTAATAGCGCCGCTCGAAGTTCGACTCTTGATCGCCGACCTTGCGCAAGGAGTCGACCAGACCGATCGTCTTGCACTTGGGCCAATCGGCCAGGTCAACGGTCCCTTCTGCGGGCAGGACCGAGGCGATTTGGCCGACGACCCGACCACGGGACTTATGGATTTGGCGGTGGCGGTCGACGGCTTCCGATTGGTATTGGTCAATGAAATCAGTCTCGATCGCTTCCAGCAGCGCCGGTTGGTTGCCTTTGACCGCAAGCAGGTAGTCACCGCCTTGGTCGGTGATCTGACGGGCGATGTTCTTCTGGCACCCCATGGCGTCAATGGTGATCAGCAAGTCCTTGATATCCAGGGCCTGGAGCAGTTCCGGGATGGCCGTGATCTCGTTACTCTTGGCGGCGACCTTTTCCTGGCCAAGAACGACGCCCAATGCTGTGGCGAAGGCACTGACCATGTGAATGGCCGTCTCACCGCCGCTGCCCGATCCACGCACGGTCTTTCCATCGACCGCGATGCCGCCATTGAGGGCACCGACCACCTCAGCGACCCAGCGGCGAAACGCCACCTCGAATTGCTTCGGGTCCAGCGCTTGGAAGATCCTCAGAAACGTCTTCTTGGAGGGCACGCCGTTCTTGAGTCGCAGAAAGTCACGCAGCCAATCCTCCTTCTCGGACGCCCAATAGGCGATGTCTTCGACGGTGTCACAATCTGAGAGCACAGCGGCCATGGCAATCACCAGAATCTCCACAAAATCATGCAGCGTTCCATTGCTGGGTTTGCGCGGATCGTCTACTTCCCTCAAGCAGCGCATCAGGCTGGCTCCATTCGTCACACTCATTTCGGTCGTCCAAAAGACGAGAGTAGACCTGATTCCAGAGGGGTTTACAAGCCCTTGTCATAAGTCCATGAATGTTAACGATTTTTCGCTTCGCCGGTCCAGCAAGAAACGCCATGCCATTCGAGTGCCTAGGCCCTGCCGGACTCGGCGGCTCGATGAGGCAGGAGATCAATGAAAAAGTTACTGTGGTGCTTCGTATTTGTGGCAGCGATGGGGGTGCAGGCCGCGACGTCCGAACTGACGACGCAAGCTGTCCCGCCCTTGAAGCCCCTGTCGGAACAGCCGAAGGCAGCACACCTGGCAGCAGAATTGCTCACCCGACACCACTACAAGCCAGTCCCCCTGGACGACGCACTGTCGGCGAAGATCTTCGACCGCTACCTGAAATTGCTCGACGGTGAGAAGCGTTTCTTTGTTCAAAGCGACATCGATCACCTCGAAGCCGCACGCACCAGCTTCGATGACGCCATCTACAATGAATACCTCGGCCTTCCCTTTGCCATTTTCAACCTCTACACGCAGCGGGTCGTCGAGCGTTTCACTTACGCCCGCAGCTTGCTCAAAGACAGTTTCGATTTCCGCAAGAATGAGCATTACCAATACAATCGAGAAAAGGCCGCGTGGGCGAAATCCGAGCAGGAAATCAAGGAATTGTGGCGTACACGGGTCAAGAGCGACTGGTTGCGACTCAAACTGGCCGGAAAAGACGACAAGGCCATTATCGAGACGCTCGACAAGCGCTATGAGAATTCCCTTCAGCGAGTGGCCCTGACCAAGAGTGAAGACGCCTTCCAGCTGTTCATGAATGCCTACGCCACGTCCATCGAACCGCATACCAACTACATGGGTTCAAGGGCGACGGAGGAGTTCGACATTTCAATGCGGCTCTCTCTCGTTGGCATCGGTGCGGTACTGACCCAGAAAGACGATTACACGATCATTCGAGAACTTGTTCCGGGCGGGCCCGCTCAACTCTCCGAGCAACTGAAGCCCGGCGATCGCATCATGGGCGTTGCTCAGGGAAAAAACGGGGTCGTCGCCGATATCCTCGGCTGGCGCCTGGACGACACCGTAGCGAAAATTCGCGGCGAGCCGGACACCATCGTAGTGCTGGACATACTGCCCGTCGATGCCGGTCCTGATGGCCAGCACAAACTAGTCGCACTGACTCGGAAGAAAGTAACACTGGATCGGCAAGCGGCCAAGAAGTCGATCATCTCGGTGGCCGAAGGAAAGACCACTCGCCGCATCGGGGTGATCTCCCTGCCCGCCTTCTATGCGGATTTCGAAGCGCGGGGAAGAGGTGACCCGGATTTCAAAAGCGCCACCCGCGATGTGAATCGTCTGCTGGATGAGCTGAAGACGGACAAGGTCGACGGTGTCTTGATGGATTTGCGTAATAACGGCGGCGGGTCGTTGGCTGAAGCCGTCCAGCTGACTGGCCTGTTTATTGGCGCGGGGCCAGTGGTACAACAGCGCGATGCTAAAGGCAGCCTTACCGTGGCCAGGGCTGCCGATGCCATTGTCGCCTGGGACGGACCATTGGCGGTGCTCATAAACCGGAATTCGGCGTCCGCTTCGGAGATCTTTGCCGCGGCAATTCAGGACTATGGCCGCGGCCTTGTGATTGGCGAGCGCAGTTTCGGAAAAGGCACTGTGCAAACCATGATCAACCTCGATCAAATCGTCAAGAACGAGACTCCGGCACTCGGCGACTTGAAACTGACCATTGCCCAGTTCTTCCGTATCAATGGCGGCACCACGCAACTCAGGGGTGTAGAACCCGACATCAACTTCCCTTCGTTTACAGACGAAGAGAACTCCGGCGAATCAAGCTTCGATAATGCGCTCCCCTGGGCAAAAGTCCAGGCAGCTGATTATTCACCGCAGGGCAATCAGAAAGCGCTCCTGCCCAGCTTGCAAATGCGCCACGAAGCCCGGATAAAATCTGTTCAGGGTTTCAAGTTTCTGAAAGAGGACGTGGCCGAAGCAAGCCGCCTTCGCAAGAGAACTTCAGTCTCTTTAAACGAGGCCGAAAGACGCCGCGAGCGTGAAGACCAGGAGGCAAAAATTGCCTTGCGAAAAAAACTGCGGGGCACCGAAGAGGATGCCCAGTCCGGGCCTAACGGCGAGGAAACCGAGGCCAGGAATACGGGATCAGTGCAGGACGACGGCCTGCAGGCCGACGAACGTGATCTCAAGAAGGAACTGGCAGCGGAAAAAGCGCGGAAAGATGCGAAAGATATCTTGCTGGACGAGGCCGCGCATATTCTCAGCGATCAGGTCGGACTGCTCAAACGCGAAACCCGAGTGGCTGTACGTGGCAAGCCCGCTTCGTCGATAAATTCCGATGAGAAGCCGTGGCCCCAAGGGGCCCCGGCCACCACGTGGTAAGCAAGTTGCAGCGGCACAATACCGGTTTCCCGGCCAAGCCTCAAAGTCACGCCACATTTCCAAGCGAACTGGCCGGCTCTTGGCAAGGAAGAAATGCTTCTTCTCCCCACATCCGTACTAGCCATGCTAAGAAAACTGCAAGCGACCATCCTCAACAGCTCTCTGCACCGCTTTAATATAAAGCTATCGCAAGGAGTTTCTGGATTCAAACGACACGCAATATTGATCCTGGAAGAGCAGGTGTCCATCAATGCCTCCGTAACCGAGTTCGAATATCTAAAGGTGGGAGCCTACTCTTATATAAGGAGTGGAAGTGAGTTATTGAACGTTGCAGCCATCGGACGTTTTTGTTCGATCGGCAATGAGGTAGTTCTTGGGCAAAATGCGAGAAGCCATCCCATAGATTGGGTAAGTACAGGTTGTTTACAAAATGACGCTCTCAACCAGGAATTGGAAGATCCCGCGCAGACAGTTATTGGTAACGATGTATGGATCGGCAGAGAGGCCATGATTATGAAAGGTCTCTCGATAGGAACCGGAGCGATCATCGGAGCACGCTCCGTCGTGACTCGTGACGTTCCAGCATACGCAATCGTAGTCGGTGTTCCAGCACGTATTGTGAAATACCGCCACACTCCGGAAACAGTTGCCAGACTCCTTTGTTCGAAGTGGTGGGAAGTGGACCCCGAAGTGCTCAAACGCCTACCGTCAAACGATCCTGACAAGTTCCTGGAAGAAATCAGCAGCGTGAATCGTCCATCGGCGTACAGAAAGGTTTCGCTTACCCGTGATACGTGGCGCATTTCAAGCTAGTCGAAGACTCTGCCCTTTGGCACGCAAGCTTCGTTCGTGTCCATGGCAGCCCTTGTCATGTCTGGAATGCCTGTGTTCCACACTACGCGCAAGCTTACACTAGCGGCAAATGCAGCGTGAAGGTGGTTACGCCGGCCGCGGACGTCACCTTGAGCTGACCGCCGTGCGCCTCGACAATGCTGCGCGTGATGGCCAGCCCAAGGCCGGCGCCCTCACCGTGTCGGTGTCGCTCGGGACTTGCACGATGGAAGCGCTCGAAAATCCGCGCCAGCTGATCGGACGGAATCGTATCGCCGTGGTTCTTCACGGCCAGCATCGCCAAGCAGGCCTGACTGCTAATCGAAATCTCGACGATACTTCCTGACGGGGTATGACGAAGAGCATTCGACAACAGGTTGGACAGTGCACGACGCATCATCGAACGGTCAGCAGTAATGCTCGCCTCTCCCGCAAGGACGATCTGCACGCCTTTCTCCTCGGCCAGCGCTTCGTAGAAGTCAATCAGTGCCCGCGCCTCATCGGCCAGATTGACCGCTTCGGACGAGTGCAGCAGATGCCCGTTTTCAGCCTGGGCAAGAAACAGCATGTCGCTGACCATGCGTGCAATGCGCTCGTACTCTTCCAGGTTGGAAGCAAGAACGTCGCGGTACTCGTCCGGACTCCGGGTGTGCGACAAGGCGACCTCGGTCTGGGTCATCAGGTTCGAGACCGGCGTGCGCAACTCATGGGCGATATCGGCCGAGAAATCGGACAAGCGGCGAAATGAGGATTCCAGTCGCTCGAGCATGCCGTTGAAAGCGATCACCAAGTCGCGAACCTCATTCGGTGCGTCGCGCTCGGGAAGGCGCTCGCCGAGACATTCTGCCGACAGGCCGCGGGCGGTAGCGGTTACTCGCCGTAAGGGGGCGAGTCCGCGGTGTGCCGCGAACCAGGCGAACAAAGCCGCGATGATCGCAGCGAAGAAAATGTCGATCCACAGGCGCTTGCGTACCTCTTCGAGGAAGCGCAGGTGATGCGAGACATCGAGTCCGACCAGCGCGCGCAAGCGAGTCGGCCTGGAGCCGGAATCGAGCGCTTCGACGAGAGTCTCCAGCCCAAGGTATTGTTTGCTGCTCTCGTCGCTGCCCTTTTCCCCGCCTTTTTCCCCGCCTTTTTCCCATGTCGTGGTGACATCCAGCACTGAGTCAGCGGCCAATTGTCGTTCGCCGAAGAACTCCGGACGCAGTGCATAGACGACGCTGCCCTCGGCGTCGCGCAGTACCACCGCCAACATGTCGTGCCCGATAAAAGCGTCGTCAAGCCGACGTGACAGGGATGCGGACGGTTCGGCATCATGCAGGACGTTCTTGATGAGCGTCACCTTGCCAGTGAGCTCATGATCGTCAAGCTCGCGCATATGGCTTTCGACGGCGCTCCCCTGCACCAGCACGACAACCAGCAACAAGGTCGCCGTCAGCAGCGCGAAGAGCAGCGCCAGACGGGTGGTCAGTGACCTCGGCCACGCCCGCACGTTCAGAGAGCTGCCGGAATTTCGAGCACGTAGCCCATACCACGCACGGTGCGGATCAGCTTCGGTTCGAAGGGTTCATCCACTTTTACACGCAAGCGACGCACCGCGACGTCGATCACGTTAGTGTCGCTGTCGAAGTTCATGTCCCACACTTGTGAGGCAATCAGGGAGCGCGGCAAGACCTGCCCCTGGCGGCGTAAGAGCAGCTCGAGCAGCGCGAATTCCTTGGCCGTGAGATCGATGCGTACGCCCGCGCGGCTGACGCGACGGCGCAAGAGATCCAACTCCAGATCTGCGGCGCGCAGCATCTCGACTTCCTGCGAACGGCCGCGCCTGAGCAGGGTGCGCACGCGGGCAAGCAACTCGGAAAAGGCAAAGGGCTTGACGAGGTAATCGTCCGCGCCCAGTTCCAGCCCACGCACCCGGTCTTCCACGCCGTCGCGGGCGGTGAGAAAGAGTACCGGCGTTTCGTGACCGCTACGGCGCACCGTTGTCAGGACGCCCCAGCCGTCCAGCGAAGGCAGCATCACATCGAGCACGATCAGATCGTAATCGCCACTCAGTGCCAGGTGCAGACCATCGAGACCATCACGTGCAAGATCGACAACGAAACCCGCCTCAAGCAAACCCTTGCGCAAATAGTCGCCAGTCTTTGGCTCATCTTCGACAATCAGTATCTTCATGTGCGTCGTCCGCTGCCCAGTCATTGCGCGAGATTGTGCCTGCTTGCGACGCCGCTGGGCGGCCTATTACAGAAATGTAATCACCCGGTCAGCTTTCCGACCGGGTGGTGTGCGCCTCATCATCGGCGACGCTCGCTTCCTCGATCGACGGTGCGTCGCGCATCCCCAGCGCCAGCAGCAGCCTCTTGATCGGCGCCGGCAAGGCCGCCGCGACGACTTCATCGACCGGCAACCATTGCAGCGGGGCTTGATTGGCCTGCAGGCCGATCGCCTCCACCTGGCAGTGCAACACCTGCATGGTCAAGCGGAAATGGGTGAAGCTGTGTTCGATGGGCGTCAGTTCCCGGCTACTCAGCAGACGACAGCCGTGGCGCTCGGCGAAAACAGCCGCCGAATCGCCGCTGCCTTCGGGCAGGCTCAGCAGTCCACCCCAGATGCCGATAGGCGGCCGGCGTTCGAGCAGGATGCGCCGACCGTCGCTGAGCAGCAGCAGGCTGCTCAGCCGTTGCGCTGGTGCACGTTTCACTCGCCGCCGCGGCAGTTCGGCCTGCCGACCGTCACGGCAGGCGAGACAGATCTCGCGGAGCGGACAAAGCTCACATTGCGGCTTGTGGCGAGAGCACACCGTCGCCCCCAGGTCCATCATGCCCTGGCTATAGCTCTCGATACTGCTGGCCGGCAACAGTGATTCAGCGAGGGCCCACATCTGGCGTTCATCTTGCGCGGCAGTGGCCGCTGCTTTGGCAGCGAAACAACGGGCCAGCACGCGTTTAACATTGCCGTCGAGAATGGCCGCCCGGCGACCAAAGGCAAAAACGCTGATCGCGGCAGCTGTCGAGCGCCCGATCCCCGGCAAGCGTGCGTTTCCTTCGGGATCTGCCGACAGCGTCCCGTCGCCCGCGGCGATGACTTGCGCGCAACGGTGAAGATGGCGCGCGCGCGCGTAGTAACCGAGCCCCGACCATAGTTCGAGGACGCTCTCGAGCGGCGCAGCAGCAAGCACTTCCAGAGTCGGGAAACGCATCAGAAAACGCGCGTAATAGGGAAGCACCGTCTGCACTTGCGTTTGCTGCAGCATGATTTCAGATAACCAAATCCGATACGGGTCTCGTGTTTTCTGCCAGGGCAAATCGTGGCGGCCATGCCCTTCCTGCCAGATGATGATGCGGCGCGCGAAACCGCGCTGCGCCGCATCCAGAGAGTCAGCCATGGATCAGCGCTCCCAGTCCCAGTCCCAGTCCCAGTCCCAGTCCCAGGGCGACGCGCATCGATTCGCCAGCCGCAGGGGCGGCTAGCGACGCCAGGCGGCGTCCCCGACGGATGGGAAAATCAGCGGCACGGATCAAGTGGAGGCTCCTCTCAGAAAGCTAGCGATTCTCCTCTTTTTCGCGCTGTCTTGTCGTGCACAAACCGGCCCGCCCGGCTGCGTGCGAGGACTTCCTTCGCGCTCCTATCGCTCAGCGCGGCGCCCGGCACCCAGAGGCGCCTGAAATGCCAGCAGAGAATCGCGCGAAGGCGAGAGATACCCCCGAGTGCTGAGCGGATTTCCCAATTAAAACGGGCTACTGCGCTCTTTCCAGAGGTTATCAGCGACAAGCCATGAAGTTCTGCCCAGCCGATGCCGTAGACTTTTCCTGTGAGCCAGGGCCAGAATTATGTCGACACAGAAAGGCTACACGAGGATAATCCTGTCCCTAGTATTATTGCCGGCATCGGACATGATCGTGCCTGCAGCAACCATAATATCGAGAGTGTCAAATCCGGCGATGAAATCAACGCCAACGCCCAGTGTTTTTTCTGCCATTGAGGACCTCACGAATCTTCCTGCCGACCACGAATTTCAGCATGCCTCGAACACGCATCGGCGCCCCCTGATGCCCCAGCGCTTCGATTCCCAGGCATGTCCGACGTCCATTACCGCGCTCGCCGAGCCTCTACCGTGCGAGACCTGCGACACGGGCCGCGCACTGGCGACCAGAGATCTTGTCTGCCGTGACTTCCGCGATGCGCTCGGCAGCTTTGCAACCGGGGTTACCGTACTTACGGCGCTGACCGAGGATGGACAGGCGATGGGCGTGACCATCAACTCCTTCAACTCGGTTTCTCTGGACCCCCCCCTGATTATCTGGAGCCTGTCGGCTCACTCGCCAAGGCTTGAAGCCTTCCGTCGTGCAACGCACTACGCGGTCAACGTGCTAACGGCCAATCAGCAAGACCTCTCCGACTGCTTCGCCTCCCCGGACAATAGCAATCGTTTCGACGGCGTGGCGACGAGCCGTGGCATCGCTGGCATACCGCTCATCGAAGGCTGCTCGGCCTGGTTCGAATGTGTCAACGAAATGCAGCACCCAGGCGGTGACCACCTCGTCTTTCTCGGCCGGGTGCAGCGTTTTGCCCGCGGCGAAGCGAGTGACCCCCTGATTTTTCATGGTGGCTGCTATCGCCAATTGCGCGGAATTGCGGAGCGATAACGCTGAGAGAACAGACTGCAACTTTTGACCCCAAGCGCTTGGGGTCCGCTTCCGCCGCAGCGGTGCCTGGCTGCAGCGGTGATGGTGGTGTACCGGGCAAAGCAAGGCGGTGAGCAAATGACTTACCTGCACGACCTCCTCTGTAGCCGGCCTTCCGACCGGCAGAGAGTAACCCCGGGTTTGTGAGATTTTCCCTTGATGGGTGGCTCGCAGCCTGTTTCAATTGCTTTTTTTGATAACACATTTTTACCCCAGGAGATAAGTATGGCGACTTACAAAGAGTTATTGGAACAGCGTGATTCCTTGGAACAGCAGATCGCCGAAGCGCGGCGCTCGGAAGTGTCGGCGGCGATCGCCCAGGCCAAGGAACTGATTGCCGACTATGGTTTGACAGCCGCCGATTGTGGCTTCAAAGGCCTCGGCGTCGTGGCTGGAAAAATACGCACCACGGTCGCCGTCAAGTTTCGCGGGCCGAATGGTGAAACCTGGTCAGGTCGCGGCAAGGCGCCAAACTGGCTGACCAGCCTTGAGGGGCAGGGTCGGCATCGGGACGAGTTTCTCGTGGCTCGCTAGCAGGGCGCGCAGCGCCGCTTGATGCCGGCACTCCGCGCCCGCTTGCGGCCGGAGTTGTCGGCGAACAGTCCGCGCTGTTGTGCCGTTCCCGATGCCAGTGGGAAATGCTGGGAATGGCTTTGAAATGCTCGAAATTGCCGCAAGATTTGTCTGCGTGTCTGTTGCCTGTGTGCCTGTTACTATTCCCCGCTACCCCGTTTTCGCCCCTGGCGCTGCGTCAGCATGGGCAGAAGTGCGAAAAAGTTGAGCCAGCGAATCCGGGACCAATAGCGCACGCTTGTCGCGGCGCGAGGGCCGCGAAAGCGAGCCCGACGAGAGCCTGATCGCGCAGCACAGCGCTGGCCACGCGCTCGAAAGCGCATTCATGTGAGGCTAAGAATGAATATCCTGGTAACGGGAGGTAGCGGCTATATCGGCTCGCACGCCTGCGTCGCCTTACTGGCGGCAGGCCATGGCGTGATCGTCGTCGATGATCTGTCCAACAGTCGCCCCGAAGTTCTCGATCGCGTTGCTCGGATTACCGGCCAGCGGCCGGTCTTTTTCGAGGGCGATGTCCGCGACCGAGCCCTCTTGCGGCGGGTATTTGCCGCCTCGCCGATCGACGCGGTGATTCATTTCGCCGGCTTGAAAGCGGTCGGAGAATCGGTCGCTCAACCCTTGCGTTACTACGACTGCAATGTCGGGGGCACGATCAGCCTCTGCGAAGTGATGGCCGAAAGCGCGGTGAAAACGCTGATCTTCAGCTCCTCGGCGACGGTCTATGGCGACCCGGCGTCGGTGCCCATCCGGGAAGATTTTCCGCGCTCGACGACCAACCCCTACGGCGCCAGCAAGCTAATGATCGAAGACATTCTGGCCGACCTGACGCAGGCCGATGCGGAGTGGCGGATCGCGCGCCTGCGTTATTTCAATCCCGTCGGCGCGCACGCCAGCGGCTTGATCGGCGAGGAACCGAGTGGCACTCCGAACAACCTCCTGCCCTACGTGGCACAGGTGGCGGCAGGCGAACGCCGGCAACTGAGTGTTTTTGGCAACGACTATCCGACGCCCGACGGCACCGGCGTGCGCGACTACATTCACGTCATGGATCTCGTCGACGGCCATCTGGCAGCTCTTGACTATCTGCTCACCAAGGGTGGCCTGCTGACGGTCAATCTCGGCACCGGTTGCGGCTACTCGGTGCTGGACATGGTGCGCGCCTTTGCAGCCGCCAGTGGACGCCCGATACCCTACGTACTGGTGCCGCGGCGGCCCGGCGACATCGGCGCCTGCTACGCCGATCCGGCGCTCGCCGCAGAGCTGTTGGGATGGCAAGCGCGGCGAGGCATCGACGAGATGTGCAGCGATGCCTGGCGCTGGCAGCAGCAGTGCGCCAGGACCTGACGGACGATCATGGCAACTTACGCAATCGGCGATATCCAGGGCTGCTTCGACTCGCTACAGCAGCTGCTGGAAAAATGCCGCTTCAACCCGGCGCGAGACCGCGTGTGGTTTGTCGGCGACCTGGTCAACCGCGGCCCGCGCTCATTGGAAACCCTGCGCTTCGTGCGTGACCTGGGCGCTGCCGCAACCACCGTTCTCGGCAATCACGACCTCTACCTGTTGATGGCCGCCGCGGGCTTCGACCGGCGCAACAAGGGTGACACGCTCGACGACATCCTTGACGCGCCCGACTGCGAGGAATTGATGGGCTGGCTGCGCCATCGCCCGCTGTGTCACCGCGAAGGTCCGTTCTGCCTGGTGCATGCCGGACTGCTGCCGCAATGGACCACGGACAGGGCTCGCGAGCTGGCGGCGGAGGTCGAGGCAGTACTGGCCGGCCCGACCTACCTCGATTTCATGGCCAATATGTGGGGCAGCGAACCCGCCGCGTGGTCGGACGATCTGGAAGGATGGCCGCGCTTGCGAGTCATCGTCAATGCCATGACCCGCATGCGCTTCTGCACCTCGGAGGGGATCATGGATTTCAAGACCAAGGGCGAGCTCAGCAGCGCCCCGGCCGGGCTGATGCCGTGGTTCGAGCTTCCCAACCAACGCAGCGCCGACGACGTGCTGGTCACCGGTCACTGGTCAGCGCTCGGGCTGAAAATCGAAGCCAATCTGCTGGCCCTCGATTCAGGTTGCCTCTGGGGCCGCCATCTGACCGCCATTCGCCTTGAAGACCGCGAGCTCTTTCAGGTCGACTGCGCGCTTGGCGAAGCCCGAAACTGAGCTGAGCGTCCCCCGGCACGGCCAAGCGCGGAGCCTTGCGCTCGCCGCTCTTTGCCGTGGACCTCGCCACCGCGCAGCGGCTGCCTGCTAGAATCCCTGGAGAACTTGCCTCTGGAGAAAGCCATGCAGATCGGACGACAGGCGGAACAGGGCGGCGGACAAGGCTGGCGACAGCTTGGCCAGGCGCAAATGCTGGCGATTGTCGCAGCCGCGATTGCGGCGATTTCAATCTTTCTGGCCATCGGCCATTCGCCAGACAAAGACAGGGATGACGCGGCAACGGCTGGCGTGCACTTCGAGGTGGTCGACGGCACGCATCGCGAACTCGACGGCTCGCCGGCGCTGGCCCTGTCGTTCAGCCTGCCCCTCGATAGCAAGCGCAACTACGACAAGTTCGTGCAGGTTCTGGAAATGCCTGCCGCGACGGAAGCCCGCCCGGCGCGCGACGACGGCAGCGTGGACGATGCCGCTGCGGACGACGCAGGGGACGACGACCGCTCTGCGCAAACCACCACCAGCACCGCGCCGCAGGATACCGAACTCGAAGGCGGCAAGCCGGTTGCCGGCGCCTGGGTCGTCGGCGAAAACCCACACCTGCTGTTCTTCCCACGCATCAAGCCGCAGGTACGCTACGTGGTACGCGTCCAGCCCGGTTTGCCGGCCAGCAACGGCAGCAAGCTCGACCAGGAAGCGCGCTTCTCGATTGTTACCGCAGCTGTTCCGCCGGCCTTCTACTTTGCCAGCCGCGGCATGGTTTTGCCGGCAGCGCAGAACGGCGGCCTGCCGGTGACCACGGTCAACGTGCCGGAAGTGGACATCCAGTTCCTCAAGGTCAAGCCCGATCAACTGGCTCGCTTCCTCGAAAAAGTCGTCGCCCAGGGAGCGACCAGCAGCGAGCAGGCTCGCGACGACGATGTTGATGCCGATGACGGCCACGACTATTACAAGCGTGGCACGCGCCTCAAGGGAGCCGTCAGCTACTGGGATCTCGATCAGCTGCACAAGCTGACGAGCAGCGCCTTCGTCGGCCGCTTTCTGACCGAACAGCAAGCCGATCGCCGCCGCGTCACCTTCATCCCGGTCGAGAGCATTCCGGCGCTCCGCGAACCCGGGGTCTACGTGGCGGTGATGTCGCAACCGAATCGTTTCCGCGGCGACTACCAGACGACCTACTTCTACGTCAGCGATCTCGGCCTGCATCTGCGCCAGTACGCCAGTGGCGCAGATGCCTACATCAGTTCGCTGACCGACGGCAAGGCGCGCGCGGGCGTCGACGTGAGCTGGGTGGACAAACAGGGCAAGACCCTGGCACGTGCCGAGAGCGACGCTGACGGCCGCGTCAGCTTTGCCGAGAAACCGGCCGGCGCGCGCGTGCTGATGGCCAGAGAAGGCGAGCAGATGTCGCTGATCACGCTGCGCGAAGCGGCGCTCGACCTCGCCGAATTCGATATCGCCGGCATGCCCTACGTACCGCTGCGCCTTTTTGCCTACAGCGGTCGCAACCTCTACCGGCCGGGTGAGCACTTCGAAGTCTCGGTTCTGGCCCGCGATGCCGACGGCCATCCCGTCCCCCCACAACCGATCCAGGCCATTCTTCGCCGCCCCGACGGAAAGGCCCAGTGGACGGCCACCTGGCAACCCGACCCGGCCTTCGCCGGCTACTACCAGCGCGCCATCGAACTGCCGGTCGACGCCGCCACCGGTTCCTGGCAACTCGAACTGCGCGCCGACCCGGCGGCCAGGATGGCCAGCACCAGCATGGCTTTCGCGGTCGAGGAATTCCTGCCGGAGAGAATGAAGCTCGAACTGAGCACCGCCAGCGATCACTTGAGCGAAGCCTCGGCTACCTGGCAGGTCGACGTCAGCGGCCGTTACCTGTACGGTGCCGCGGCTGCCGGAAACCAGCTGGTCGGCGCGGTGAGCAGCGCACGCAACCGCAATCCGCTGGCGCAGAAGCTGCCGGGATTCGTCTTCGGCGATGCCGACGAAGACAGCGTCAAGTCGCGTAGCGAGCTGCCGGAAACGAGCATGGACGACAAGGGCCAGGCGAGCATCGAAGTCGACCTGGCGACGATCGTCGCGCGGCATTCGCCGTTCACCGTGCGCGCCACGCTGAGCCTGCTCGAAAGCGGCGGCCGGCCGGTGATCCGCAGCATCGAACGCGTCTTCTGGCCGGCACCGGTCCTGGTCGGACTGCGGCCGATGTTCGTCGGCGACTACGCGCGCGAGGGCGCACCGGCCGAATTCGAAGTCGTGCGCACCAATGCCGACGCCGCCCTGCTCGCCGGAGCGGCACTGCCGGTACGGCTTTTCCGCGAGGACAGGCACTACTACTGGCGCTTCGACGACCAGCGTGGCTGGCATTCGGGTTTCACCGAAGGCAATGAACTGGTGGCCACGACGCAGGTCTCGGTGCCCGCTGGCGGACGCGGCATGCTGAGCCTGCCGGTCAAGTACGGTCGCTACCGCGTCGAAGTTTTCGACCCCGAAACCGGCCAGACGACGCGCTTCCGCTTCTACGCCGGCTGGTCGGCCAAGGACGACGAGACGCAGGGCGTCCGCCCCGACCGGGTGACGCTCAAACTCGAAAAGCCCGCCTACCTGGCCGGTGAAACGGCGCGCCTGACCATCACCCCGCCGCACGCCGGCGAAGCGCTGGTCACCGTCGAAGGCGAGCGTGGACTGTGGGCACGCCGCTTGACGATCGGCGCCGACGGCGGGAGCATCGCCATCCCCATCGACAAGGCCTGGGAACGGCATGACCTTTACGTCGCGGTGATGGTCTTGCGTCCCGGCGGCAAGGACGAAAAAGTGACCCCGGCCCGGGCCCTCGGCCTGCTGCACCTGCCACTCGACCGCGACAGCCGCAAACTGGCGGTGAACCTCGAAACCGCGCCAAAGGTGGAACCCGAACAGCCACTGAAGGTGAAGATCAGCGTTCCCGAGGCCAAGGGGCAAAAGACCTTGCTGACCCTGTCAGCGGTCGATGAAGGCATCCTCAACATCACCCGTTTCGCCAGCCCGGATCCCTTCGCTTTCTTCTTTGCCAAGCTGCGTTACGGTGCCGACGCCTACGACATTTACGGCCGGGTCATCGAGAAGATGGCCGGCGACCGGGGCAAGCTCAAGTTTGGCGGCGACGCCGGGCCGCAGCCAACGCGCAGCCTGCCCAAGAAAGTACGCCTGGTCGACCTCTTCAGCGGCCCGGTCATGCTCGACGAAAATGGCCAGGCGGAGGTTTCGCTGCCGGTCCCCGATTTCAACGGCAGCTTGCGGCTGATGGCCGTCGCCGCCAGCGGCGAGCGCTTCGGCTGGCAGGAAGCCGAAGTCACCGTCGCCGCGCCGCTGATCGTCGAACTGGCGACGCCGCGCTTCCTCTCGGTCGGTGACCGCGCCGTGCTGGCACTCGATGTGCAGAACCTGGCCGGCAGCGCGCAGCAGATCAGCCTCGCAGTCAGCAACAGCGACGGCCTGCTGATCCAGGATGGCGAGCAAGAATTCTGGCTCCAGGATCAGCAGAAGCGGACCCTGCGCATCCCGATCGAGGCCGGTAGCGCCCTTGGCCTGACCGAGATACAGGTGCGCGTCGACAGCCCGCGCGTCAAGATCAATCGCCGCTTCCCGCTACAGGTGCAGGCGCCGACCCCACGCCAGACGGTGATCAAGCGGCTCTCCATCGCTCCCGGCGAAAGCATCGAAGTCCGCGACGCCGAGCTGGGCGGTTTCCTGCGGCAAACGGTGGCCGCGACGCTGGCCATCTCGAACCAGCCGCCGATCGACGTGCGCAACGCCGTGCAGGGCTTGCTGCGCTACCCCTACGGCTGCGCCGAGCAGACGACCAGCAGCGCCTATCCGCACGTCTTCATCGACGCGGCGGCGGCGCGGAAGTTCGCGCTCCAGCCCTTCACCCAGGCCCAGCGTGCTGCGATGCTCGACAAGGCCATCGCCCGGCTGGCCGGCATGCAGGCGCCAAACGGTGGCTTCAGCCTGTGGGGAAACCTCTCCGAGTACCAGTACTGGTTGTCGGCCTACGTCAGCAACTTCCTGATTGACGCGCGCGAACAGGGCTTCAACGTGCCGCCCGAAGTCGAGAAACGCGCTCTCGGCTTCCTCCTCAAGGGCCTGCAGGAAGGCCTTGCCGGCTTGCCGACAGGCACCGTCACCTACAACGAGAACTCGGTCTGGAACGACCCCCGTTACGCCGGCTCCGGCCGTTTCGCGGTGCTCGCCTACGGCGCCTACGTCCTCGCGCGCCAGGGCAAGGCGCCGCTGTCGACACTGCGCCAGCTGGCCGACGCGCAAGCCGCCGCACCGTCCGGGCTGGCCCTGGTCCAGCTTGGCCTGGCGCTCAAGCTGATGGGCGACGAGGCACGCGCGAACAGCGCCATCGCCGCCGGCCTGCTCAAGCGGCGTGCCGGCCCACACGGCGCCTGGTGGGGCGACTACGGCAGCAATCTGCGCGACTGGGCGCTGATCTACGTGCTGCTCGACAAGCATGGGTTGACGCCGGCTGGACGCGAGGACCTGCTTGCCCAGGTCGCCGGCGAAATGCTCAGCCACCGCAGCTACAGCACGCAGGAACAGATGGCGCTGTTCCTCCTCGGGCGCAGCTTCGCTACCGACACGGCCAGGGAATGGCGCGGCGAATTTCTGTCGGCAGGCGAGGCGCAAATGATCGGTGGCCAGGGAACGCAGTACCTTCCTTTGGCGACCGAGCAACTGGCGACAGGAGTGACGATCAGGAACCCCGGCCACGCCCCCCTCGTCGCCGAGCTCAACTTCGCCGGCAACCCGCTGAGCATGCCCTCCGCACGCCGCACGGACTTCGATCTTCGCCGCGACTGGTTCTCGGCCGACGGCAAGCCGCTCGGCGAGCGTCCACTGCGCGTCGGCGAAACGGCGATCGTTCGCCTGCAGGTGAACAGCGCCGGACGCTACGTCAACGGCCTGGTCGTCGACTACATCCCGGCCGGTCTCGAAATCGAGAACACCAACATCGTCCAGGGCGAGCAGGCGGTGATCACCATCGATGGCGTCGATCCACGCCAGGCAATGCAGCACAACAGCATCCAGCATGTCGAGTTCCGCGACGATCGTTTCGTCGTCGCCGCCAGACTTTCCGGCAAGATGCATTTCTTCTACCGCGTGCGCGTCGTTACGCCGGGGCGCTTCGTGCTACCACCGACCTACGCCGAAGACATGTACCAGCCGCAGATCTACGGCCTGGCAGGGGGTGGCGAGACCTTGCTGGTGAGCGATGGCAAGGATGATCGAAGCGAGAGCCGATAGGCCGCCGAGGGAGCAAGCTGGAAAGGTTCTGTAGCACGAATGTGCTACAGTTGGCTCAGACCTCTGATTCGACAGGAGACAAGCATGTCCACGACGACGATTCGCTTGCCAGACGATCTGAAAGCCCGTGTTGTGGCGGCGGCCGAGCGCGCCGGCACCAGCGCGCATGGCTTCATTCTCGAAGCCATCGCCGAGAAGGCGGCAGCGGCCGAACTGCGCGCTGATTTCGCTGCGCTGGCCGATGAGCGCCATGCGCGCATCCTGGCTTCGGGCCAGGCCATTCCCTGGCAGGAAATGCGCGCCTATCTTGAAGACCGCCTGGCCGGCAATACGCTGAAGCGCCCGGCAGCTCGCAAGCTGGCAGGCTAGCGGGCCAAGAATGTCACGCATCGAACTCGCGCCGGAGGTCGGCGACGACTTCGAGCGAATCCTTGATCATCTCGCCAGCTACGCGGGCGCCGACCCCGCGTCGCATTTGCGCGAAATCATCGCCGCGATCAGCGTCCTGGAACATAACCCGCTGATTGGCCGAGCGGTCAATGGTGACCAGCGCGAACTGGTGATCGGGCGTTCTTCGCGTGGCTATCTGGCGCTATACGTCTATGCGCCTGAAGTCGACACCGTTTTTGTCCTGGCCGTGCGCAGTCAACGGGAGGCTGGCTATGCGCGAGCTTGAGCGCCAAGCCCTGCACAAAGCGCCTGCTCTGGCCTGATCGTGACCCTTGCTACGCGCAGCAAGCTGCCATTACCATCGCCCAGGGCTTGGCGCTTGATGCTCGCCGGCACGCTGGCCGCACTCCTCATCGCCGACCAACTTTTCCCGCCCCCCCTGCCTGGGCAGTCGGCGCCACAGGCGCAACTGGTGGTCGCCCGCGACGGAACGCCACTGCGCGCCTTCCCCGACCGCGAGCACATCTGGCGCCACCCGGTAGGCGTCGAAGACGTCTCGCCACGCTATATCGAAGCGCTGGTTGCCTACGAGGACCGCAGCTTCTGGTGGCATCCCGGCGTCAATCCCTGGGCGCTGCTGCGCGCCGCCTGGCAATGGCAGCGACACGGGCAGATTATCTCCGGCGGCTCGACACTGAGCATGCAGGTAGCGCGCCTGCTCGAACCCGACTCGCCCTCGCGCAGTGCTGCCGGCAAGCTGCGCCAGATCGCGCGCGCGCTGCAGCTCGAACTGCGCCTCTCGAAACGCGAGATTCTCGAAATCTACCTGAGCTTTGCGCCCATGGGTGGCGTCGTCGAGGGTGTCGAAGCAGCCAGCCGTGCCTATTTCGGCAAATCGGCCCGACAACTGAGCGAATCCGAAGCGGCATTGCTGACCGTGCTGCCGCAAGCCCCTTCGCGACTGCGCCCCGACCGCTACCCGGAAGCTGCCCGGCAGGCGCGCGACAAGGTCCTCGATCGCCTGCAATCGCGCTGGGGCGCGGCAGTGATCGCCGACGCCCGTCAGGAACCGGTGATCGCACAAAGCATCCGCGAGCCGCTCCTCGCGCCGCTGCTCGCCGAACGCCTGCGGCGACTGCGGCCACAGGTCGCGCGCATCGACAGCACCATCGACGCGAGCCTGCAGCAAGCGGTCGAATACCTGCTTGCGGCCAGGCTGCCGCTGCTGCCGCCACGCGTGTCGATGGCGGCACTGGTGGTCGATAACCAGACTCTCGAAGTGCGGGCCTACGCCGGCTCCGCCGATTTCAGCGACGACGCGCGCTTTGCGCATGTGGATATGGTGCAGGCGGCGCGCTCGCCGGGTTCGACCTTGAAACCCTTCCTCTACGGCCTGGCCCTCGACGAAGGATTGATTCACTCCGAGTCGCTGCTCGCCGACGTGCCGCAATCCTTCTCGGGTTATCAGCCGGGCAATTTCCAGGCCAACTTCAGCGGCCCGGTCAGCGTCTCCGAAGCCCTGCAGAAATCGCTCAACGTCCCGGCAGTGGAAGTGCTCGAACGGCTCGGGCCGCAGCGCTTCGTTTCCCTGCTGCGCCGCGGCGGCCTGAAGCTGGCACTGCCGCAGGGCGCCGCAGCCAACCTCAGCGTCATCCTTGGCGGCACGGCGGTCAACCTGGAAGGTCTGGTCGGCGCCTATACCGCGCTGGCGCGCGCCGGGGTCAGCGGCCAGCCGCGCTATTTTGCCGACGCGCCGCGCGAGGAAGCACGGATGATGAGCGCAGGCGCGGCCTTCATCATCCGCAACATCCTCGAAGCGGGTGGCCCGGTCGCGCGGCAGCTCAACGACGGCGTCGGCGCACGCCGTGGCATCGCCTGGAAAACCGGCACCAGCTTCGGTTTTCGCGACGCCTGGGCAGTTGGCGTCAGCGACCGCTTCACGGTCGGCGCCTGGATCGGCCGACCCGATGGCACGCCGAACCCCGGCTTCTTCGGCGCCAACGTCGCGGCACCCCTGCTGGTCGACGTCTTTGCGGTCGTCGACGACTCACCACCAGGGCCGCGCACACCGCCGACGAGCGTATCTACGACCCGCATTTGCTGGCCACTCGGCACGCGCAGCGACAGCACGCCGCCCGCGCTCTGCCATCAGGAACGAACGGCCTGGATTGTCAACGACACCGCGCCGCCGACCTTCGCCGACCGACTGCGCGGCGGCAGCCCGCGCTATACCGATTACCGCGACGCCGCCAGCGGCCTACGCGTCCGCGCAGCCTGTGCCGCTGGCGAGATGACTGCCGTCGACATGGCACGCTGGCCAGCCGCCCTCGAACCCTGGCTCGACGCGGCGACGCGAACCCGCGCACTGCCCCCTGAGTGGGCGCCAGACTGCATCGGCGCACGCGCGCCGGAAGGCGGCCTGCGCATCGTCGGCATCAGCAACGGCGCCACCATCCGCCGCGCCGGCAACGGCCCGGCGCCCGAGCTGCGCCTCGAAGCGCGCGGCGGCCAGGACGAACTGATCTGGCTACTGAACGGCCGCCAGATCGGCCGCGTCCCGGCGGGTCGCGCCCTGCAACAGCGCTTCAGCGATGCCGGACGCTACCAGATCACAGTCATGGACGACGCCGGTCGTTACGATCGTGTCGAAATCAGCGTGCGCTGAAGGCAGCAAGGCTTTTGCTCAGCGCGTCGCAATCTGGACGAAGCCGGGGCGGCTGCCCAGTTCGCCGGCATTGCCTTCGTTGCACAAGACGCGATCGACGCGGGCCATCGACGGCCCGCGATGGGCCCAGACGAGCAGTGCGTGAACCGCCTCGAGCGAGCCGCTGACCAGCGCTTCGACGCTGCCATCGCGGCGGTTGCGCACCCAGCCGCTCAGCCCAAGCCGTGTCGCTTCGGCAACCAGGGACCAGCGGTAGCCAACGCCCTGCACGCGGCCATGAATACGCAAATTTCGGCAAACTGCATCACTCATCAGGCTAGACGCTTCCGTCGGACGATGACCGTCCCTTCAGCCACTCAGGAAGTTCCCGGTCGCCGGCGTTTTCAAGAATGTATTGACGGATCAGTTTCCTGACCACCTGGGAAGGCGTCAGATCATGAGCCGCGCAGATCTCTTCGAAGATTTGCTTCTTGAGAGGGTCGACGAGAATGGTCAGGCGTGCCGTACGATTTTCCATATCAGCGCTTTTTATGTGAGTTAAATTACAATTGCAATTGTATCAGTAGCGAATATACTTGCTATGCAATTCGCACCGAAGAAACCTGGGCAATTGAAGCGTGCAGCGCCTACCGACGCCGCAAAAGTCTTCGAGCACCTCGTTGCGCGTTTTTCTCAAGCGTTTCCTGGAGAGCTGAACGCCATGTTGTTCGCCATCCGTAGTGATCGCGATGTACTGTCTCCCCTGGCATGCGAAGCCATTGCCGCTGGCCCTGGCCCTGGCGCGCACGCGACGACGCGTGCACGCGCAAGCCGTGTCGGCGCGGCACTGCGTGGCGCCCATTGCCGATGATGATCAGCAGCGGCGTCTTCCTTTATCCAAGCACCTGGGTGCATCTGGACTGGGTCCTGCTGGTCGTTGCTGCCTGGCTGCTGATCGGTGCCGCAGGCTTGTTCGCCTTGCACCGCCTGGCCCTGGTGGCGAGAGTCCTGTTTCCTGTCGGCGGGGCATTCGGCCTGCTCTTGTTCGGCGTCGCTCTGAGCGCGATGCTCATCTCGCCGGAAGTCGCCGTGTTGCCGATCGGCCTGCCAGGTCTGCCCTTCCATCTTCGCCTCGACAGCCTGTCAGCATTCTTCCTGATGATCATCGGTGGCGTTTCGGCCGGTGTGTCGGCCTTCGCGGCGGGCTACTTCCGCAAGGGCGAAGGAACGCCGCCCGGCTTGCTGGCGCTCGAATACCACGTCTTTCTGGCGAGCATGGCGCTGGTTGTTCTCGCCGACGATGCCTACTCCTTCATGGTGATGTGGGAGACGATGGCCCTGTCGTCGTTCTTCCTGGTCACCGCCAACCACCGCATCGTCGAGATTCAGCGTGCCGGCTACCTCTACTTGCTAATCGCGCATGTCGGCGCTATCGGCATCCTGTTGTGCTTCGGCATCCTGCAGGCGAACACCGGCGACTACACCTTCGCCAACATGCGCTCGCAGGCCATCCTGCCCGACCGTGCGTCGCTCGCTTTCCTGCTGGCCTTGTTCGGTTTCGGCGCCAAGGCGGGTATCGTACCGCTGCATGTATGGCTTCCCGAGGCTCACCCGGCTGCGCCGTCGCCGGTCTCTGCGCTGATGAGCGGGGTCATGTTGAAGACCGCGATATACGGTTTGCTGCGTGTCATTTTTGACCTGCTGGGTACGCCGATATGGTGGTGGAGCCTGGTGCTGCTGGCGGTTGGTCTGGCGACCGCCCTGTTCGGTGTCGTCTTCGCCGCCGTGCAGATCGATATGAAACGCCTGCTGGCCTATTCGTCGATCGAGAACATTGGTTTGCTGTTCACCGGCATCGGCCTGGCCGTGTTGTTCGCGACCCAGAACATGCCGGTAATGGCGGCACTGGCGTTGACGGCGGTGCTCTACCATGTGGCCAGCCATGCCTTCTTCAAAGGGCTGCTCTTTATCGGCACCGGAGCAGTGCTGCACGCCACCCTTGAGCGCAACCTCGGCAAGCTCGGTGGTCTGATCCGCTATATGCCCTGGGTGGCCTGGGCAATGCTGATCGGTGTTCTGGCCAGCGCCGGCTTGCCGCCCTTTGGGGGCTTTGTCTCGGAGTGGCTGCTGCTACAGAGTTTCCTGTTCTCGCCGGACTTGCCGAGTTCATTCCTCAATATGCTGATTCCCGTGGTCGCCGCCTTGATCGCACTGGTGGCGGCGCTCGCCGGCTATACCATGGTCAAGTTTTTCGGCGTCATTTTCCTCGGCCAGCCGCGCGAAGAGAAACTGGCGCAAGCGCACGACGCCGGGCGTTGGGAGCGCATCGGCATGGGTTGGCTGGTCGCCGGCTGCCTGGCGCTCGGGCTGTTTCCGGTCCAGTTCATCACCCTCATCGATCCGGTGACGCAGTTGTTGGTGGGCGCCGGTCTCGCCAGGACCGTCGGCGCCAACAGCTGGCTGCTGGCGCCGGTGGCGATCGAGCGCGCGAGTTACGGACCGGCAATTTTCCTGCTCGGCGTCGCTGCGAGCTTCGCGCTCGCCTTCCTGTTGGTGCGTCTCTTCTATCACGGCCGCCTGCGGCGCTCGCCGCCCTGGGACTGCGGATTCCCCTGGCAAAACGCGCGCATGCAGGATACCGCCGAAGGCTTCGGACAGCCGATTCGACAGATCTTCGAACCTTTCTTTCGCTGGGAGCGCGAGCTGCCGTCCGCTTTCGATGCCGCGCCGCGCTATCGCGTCAGCGTCACCGACCCCTTCTGGCACTGGATCTACCTGCCGCTGGCCGCCGCCGTCGAGCGTCTGGCACAGCTGATCGGTCTCTTGCAACAGGGGCGGATCGCGGTGTATCTCCTCTACAGCTTCTTGACCCTGATCACCGTGCTGCTGGTGGTCACGTTATGACCTGGCTCGGCGTTTTCTCGCAATTTCTCGAGATCGTCATGGCGCTGCTGCTGGCACCCCTGCTCAGTGGCTGGGTCAATCAAAACCGCGCCTGGCTACAGAACAAGTCGGGGCCGGGCTTGCTGCAGCCGTACCACATGCTGCACAAGCTGTTCAACAAGGAATCGGTGCTTGCCGAACATGCGTCCCCACTTTTCCGCGGCGCTCCATATATCGTTTTCGGGTGCATGGCGCTGGCCTGTGCGATCGTCCCGACGCTGTCCACCGAACTACCGCTGTCGCCGGCGGCAGACACGATTGCCCTGGTCGGTCTGCTCGGCGTGGCGAGGGTCTTCATATCCCTCGCGGCAATGGATGTCGGTACGTCTTTTGGCACGCTCGGTGCGCGCCGTGAAATGCTGATCGGCTTTCTGGCCGAACCGGCGCTGCTGATGGTCCTCTTCTCGGCGTCGCTGATCTCCAAGTCGACCTCGCTGACCACCATCGTCGAGACGCTCGCACATCGCGACCTGGCCATCTATCCGAGTCTGGCTTTCGCGGGCGTCGCCTTCGCCATGGTGTCCCTGGCCGAAAACGCCCGCGTGCCGGTCGACAACCCGGCAACGCACCTCGAACTGACGATGATTCACGAGGCCTTGATCCTGGAGTATTCGGGCCGCCATCTGGCGCTGCTCGAGTGGGCCGCGAGTCTCAAGCTTTTCGCCTATTCGTGCATTGGCCTGGCGCTGTTCTTCCCGTGGGGCGTCGCCGCGGCGCAGGCGCCGCTGGCACTGCTGCTGGCGATGCCGGCGTTGATCCTGAAGCTGGCGATCGGCGGCGTGCTGCTCGCGCTGCTCGAAACGCTCAGTGCCAAGATGCGCATTTTTCGCGTCCCGGAATTTCTCGCCACCGCTTTCCTGCTGGCAGTGATCGGCATGCTGGTGCACATCCTGGTGCGCGCGTGAGATGAGCGATTTCGTCGCCCAGTTGATCAATCTCCTGGCATCAACGCTGCTGATCCTGGCTTTCGCGATGATTTCGCAGCGGCGGATTCTGTCGCTGATCCACCTGTTCACCGCGCAAGGTGCAACATTGGTTGCGGCGACGCTGGTGGTCGGCTACGCGACGGACCAACCGCACCTCTACCTGTCGGCCGGCATCACTCTGGTAGTCAAGGTCATTCTGATTCCCTTGCTGCTGCATCGGGTCATCAATCGCCTCGATGTGCGCTGGGACGTCGAAACGCTGATCAACATACCGACGACGATGATCATCGGCATCGTGCTCGTCATTTTCGCTTTCGACCTGGCGCTGCCGATATCCAGGCTGTCGGCCACCATCGCCCACGGCACGCTCGGCATAGCGCTGGCCTGCGTGTTGCTCTCGTTCCTGATGATGATTACCCGTGCGAAGGCCGTACCGCAGGTGATCGGCTTCCTGTCGATGGAAAACGGCCTCTTCTTCGCCGCCACTTCGGCCACTTACGGCATGCCGATGGTCGTTGAACTCGGCATCGCTCTCGACGTCCTGGTCGGCATTCTGATTCTTGGCGTTTTCATGTTCCAGATTCGCGAGCAATTCGACAGTCTCGACATCAGCCACCTGGAAAAGCTCAAGGAGGACTGACTTGGAAACGCTGTTCTATGTTCTCGGAATCCCGCTGCTTGGCAGCCTGGTTCTGGCGTTTACCGGGCAGCGCGACATCGCGCGCGAAATCAACGTCGCGTTCAGCCTCGGGACTTTCATCGCCACCTGCCTGCTGACCGTCGAGGTCATCTCGGATGGGCCGCTGTTCGCCTGGCAGCACGAGTTCTTCGTTGACCCGCTGAACGTCTTTCTGGTCACCCTGACCAGCTTTGTCGGACTGACCACAGCCATCTTCTCGCGGCCTTACATGCGTATCGAGCACGACCACGGCAAGATGACAGCGCAGCGGCAGCGGCTCTATCACAGCATGTATCAGCTGTTCAGTTTCACGATGTTGCTGGCCCTGACCACCAACAACATGGGAATCCTCTGGGTGGCCATGGAAGCGGCGACGCTGACCACGGTGCTGCTGGTCAGCGTGTACCGGACCGCAGCCAGTCTCGAAGCGGCATGGAAATACTTCATCCTCTGCGGCGTCGGTATCGCCCAGGCCCTGTTCGGCACCGTCCTCCTCTACATGGCCGCTGAAAAGGTGATCGGCACCCAGGTTGGCGCGCTGCTGTGGACCAATCTCGACGCGGTCAAGACACAGCTCGATCCGACCATCATCACCCTCGCTTTCGCTTTCCTGTTCATCGGCTACGGCACCAAGGTCGGACTGGTACCCATGCATAACTGGCTACCCGATGCGCATGCGGAAGGGCCGACGCCGGTTTCCGCCGTGCTCTCGGGCCTGCTGCTGAACGTCGCGGTCTATGCCCTCCTGCGCTGCAAGGTGCTCACCGACGGGGCGCTGGGAAACGCCCTCGCCGGGCAGTTGATGATGGGCTTCGGTCTTCTGTCGGTGGTGGTGGCAGCGTTCTTCCTGTCACGACAAAAGGACGTCAAGCGCATGTTTGCCTACTCTTCGATCGAGCACATGGGACTGATCACCTTCGCCTTCGGCATGGGCGGCGCGATTGCCAACTACGCCGGCTTGCTGCACATGACGGTGCATTCACTGATCAAGTCGGCAATTTTCTTTGCCGTTGGCCATGCCACGCAGAAGGCCGGAACGCAGAACATGGCGGACATCCGCGGTCTCATCAAGGTTAGTCCGCGGCTTGCCTGGGGGATGATGCTCGGCTCGCTGGCCATTCTCGGCATGCCACCTTTCGGCGTTTTCGCCAGCGAGTTCCTGATCCTCACGACGGCCATGCGCGACCACGCGTGGGCGACACCGTTTCTGCTGCTGGCGCTCGGCGTGGCTTTCGCCGCCGTCTTCAGCCGCGTCCAGCCGATGGTCTTCGGCGAAACCTCCCTCAAGAAGACCCTCGGCCACGCGCCCGCGCTGCTGCCGGTTTTCGTGCACCTTGGCCTGGGGCTGATGCTGGGCTTGTACATCCCGCCGTACCTGCACGAATGGTATCGTCAGGCAGCCGCAATGATGGGCGGTTGAGGCGATGCGAATCGCCGGCTTCAACCTCGATTGCGAACGCCTGCCGGCACCTCTGCCGATGTGGCGCGCGACAGTGCGCGCCGAAACCTGGCAGGTAGTTGCGCGGGCAATTTCCGAGACCGGCGGTCGGCTAATTGCTCTCTGGGCGTCCGATCGCACGCAGGGGGCGTCGGGCGGCCTGGCGATCTCGTCGGCCTATGCGCTAAGGGAAGGTCTACTGTGGCTCGATCTGCCGCTTTCCGAGCGGGCTGGCACTTATCCCGACCTGGTGCCACTGTTTCCCTGCGCTGGCCGCATGCAGCGAGCAGCGGCGGATCTGCTCGGCGTCGTAGCCGAAGGCGCGAGCGATCGACGACCATGGCTGAACCACGGTGCCTGGCCAGAGGCTTACCTGCCGCTACGTCGGGAAGCTGCGCAGGAAGCTGCCGCCACGCCGAGAGCAGTGACCGACTATGCCTTTGTTCGCGTTGAAGGCGACGGCGTGCATGAGATTCCTGTCGGACCGGTGCATGCGGGGATCATCGAGCCGGGGCACTTCCGTTTTTCGGTCGTTGGCGAGAAGGTAGAGCGCCTGGAGCAACGTCTGGGCTACAAACACAAAGGGGTCGAAAAGCGTTTTACCGAGCTTTCCCCGCTCCAGGCGCATCGACTGGCCGGGCGGATTTCTGGTGATTCGACGGTCGCTTACAGCTGGGCGTACTGCATGGCGCTGGAATCACTGGCCGGCTGCCAGCTTGCCGGGCGCGCCACCTGGCTGCGCGCGCTGCTGCTCGAACGCGAGCGGGTCGCCAACCACCTCGGCGACCTCGGTGCGCTCGGCAACGATGCTGCGTTCGCCTTCGGGCTGGCTCAGTTCTCCAGGCTCAGGGAAGACTGGCTTCGCCTCTCGAATGCGGTTTTTGGTCACCGTCTGATGATGGACTGTATCGTCCCGGGTGGGGTGGCGACAGATGTCGTTCCGGCGACTGCCGCCAGCCTGGTCGGCCAGTGCGACCTGATTGAGCGTGAAGTGCGGGATTTGCATCGAGTGTACGACGAGCATGCCGGCCTGCAGGACCGTTTCCTCACCACCGGTCAGGTGTCACCGGAACTCGCCACTCGACTGGGGCTCACCGGCCTCGCGGGTCGCGCCAGCGGCCAGGCCGCTGACCTGCGCTGCGATCAGGCCTGGGCGCCGTACGAGCAGTTGCAAGTAAACATCGCGACGCAGCGCAACGGCGACGTAGCCGCTCGCGTCAGCGTGCGCTTCGACGAAGTTCTGGAATCACTGCGGCTGATTCGCGTGCTGCTTGCCCGACTTCCGGACGGCCCGACGCGCGGCGAACTGCGGCTGCCGAGCAAGCGGGCCTTCGGCGCCGGCTGGGTCGAAGGCTGGCGCGGCGAGATCTTCGTCGCTCTCGAATGGGATGGCGAGCAAGGCGCCAACTGCATCCGCCGCTGTCACGTCCACGATCCATCGTGGCAGAACTGGCCGGTGCTGGAACACGCGGTCATGGGGAACATCGTTCCCGATTTTCCGCTGATCAACAAATCCTTCAACCTCAGCTACTCGGGACACGACCTCTGATGTGGCGCATTGTCAAACAGATCGCGAAAAACGGCATCCGCAGTGAAGTGCCACCCGAGTTCAGCAATGACTTGCGCGTGGAAAGTGAGCATATTCAGCACGCACTCCTGGACATTCTCGGCCGGGCGCTGAGCATTCGCCAGGTCGATGCCGGTTCGTGCAACGGCTGTGAGCTGGAAATCAACGCCCTCAACAACCCCTACTACAACATCGAAGGACTCGGCATCAGGTTTGTCGCCAGCCCACGTCACGCCGACATGCTGTTGGTTACCGGACCGGTTTCACGGCACATGGAACTCGCCTTGCGCCGCACCTACGCTGCGACTCCTGCCCCCAAGCTGGTCGTTGCCGTCGGCGATTGTGGTTGTGACGGCGGTATTTTCGGCGACAGCTACGCGAGTTGCGGGCGTGTGGCCAATGTCATTCCGGTCGATCTCGCGGTGCCCGGCTGCCCGCCGCCGCCACTCGAGATCCTGCGCGGGATACTGACCGCGGTGCGACGTTGCCGGAGTTCGCCAGGATAGAAGCGCAGCAGCCCTGCATCGGCAAGCGTCAAGCATCGCGTCGCCGTGGCGGGGGTCTTCGAGCAGTGTTTGGCGTTGGCCACTGAGGCGAGGATTTCGGCTGATCGCCTCACGCGTGGTCGCTGGCGCAGCTTGAAGAACAACTCACACGGCGGAAACCCTCGTCGATGATGGCATAATCACTCCCCGCGAGAAAAACAATTCCGGGGGGAGCTGCCGCGCCACAAGGCGCCGCCACGTGTCCATGCTGAAAGTGCTGTTGCTGCTGCCACTCCTCGGGGCGGGTCTGTTGTTGCTGTTGCCGAGTCGCAGAGTCGACCTCCTGCGCCATGTCGCGAGCATCGTGGCCGCCGCGACGGTGCTTTGCGCCTGCCTGTTGCTGATCGACTTCGACCCGACAATCGGCGACATCCAGTTCTTCGAGACCCGTCCGTGGAACCCGCGCCTTGGCTCGAACCTGGCGCTCGGTGTGGACGGAATTTCGCTGCCGATGCTACTGCTGGCAACGGTCCTGTGTTTCGTCGCGATTTTCACGTCGACCGCCGTGCGCAACGGCGCCAAGCTGTACTTCTCGCTGATCCTGGGCCTCGAGACCTCGATGTTGATGGTCTTTGCCGCACGCGACTGGTCGCTGTTCTACGTCTTCTGGGAACTGACGCTGATCCCCCTGTTCTTCCTCATCGACCGTCTCGGGGGAGCCAATCGTCACCGCGCGGCACTGAACTTCGTGCTGTACACGCTCGGCGGCTCGGTGTTCATGCTGATCGCGCTGCTGCTGCTCTACGACGTCGCCCCCGGGCACAGTTTCGCGATGGACGACATGGCCGCCGGCAGCGCGCAATTGCCGCAGAAAACGCAAATCCTGGTCTTTCTCGGGCTCTTGCTCGGTTTCGGCGTCAAGATGCCGATCGTTCCGCTGCACGGCTGGTTGCCGCTGGCGCACGTCGAGGCACCGAGTCCGATCTCGGTGCTGCTCTCCGGAATCCTGCTCAAGATGGGTGCCTACGGCCTGATCCGCGCGGTATGGACGCTACCGGGCGCGGCGCAGGCGCTGCAGGACTGGCTGGCGCTATTGGCGCTGCTCAGCCTGATCTATGGTGCGGTTCTCGCCTGGCGGCAGACCGATCTGAAAGCGATGATTGCCTACTCCTCGATCTCGCACATGGGCGTCGTGCTGCTCGGTATCGCCGCCCTCAACGAGGCCGGGCTGAACGGTGCGCTGACGCAGATGGTGGCGCACGGACTGGCGGCGGGGCTGCTGTTCATGCTCATCGGCCTGCTTTACGAGCGCACCCATCAGCGCGAGCTCGCGGCCTACGGTTCGCTGAACCGGACCGCACCACGCTTTGCGGTGTTCATTACGCTGACCCTGCTGGCATCGGTCGGCCTGCCGGGCAGTGCCGGCTTCATCGCCGAGCTGCAGGTACTGATCGGCGCCTACGCTCGCTGGGGCGGCTGGCTGGCGGTGCTGTCGATGGGCGTATTGATCTCGGCAGCCTACGCCCTGCGCGCCATTCGCCGGCTGTCGACCGGCCCTGAGCGGCCTTTCGCGGGGGCAGCGGCCGGCGTCGCGACTTTCGCCGACCTCACCCGCAGCGAAACGGTGACCGCCAGCGTGTTAAGCGCGGCCATCGTCGTCATCGGGTTTTACCCGGCACCGCTGCTCGGCTTGATGTCCTCGTCGGTCGCCCGCTTGGCGCAGCAGTTCGGAGGCTGAGTGGTCAACTGATGAATACCCCTCCCATAGCGCCGGAAGCGGCCAGCGCAAACGTGACGTCGACCGACGCCCGGGCACGGATCAGGAGCTGTCTGAGCCACCTCGAACACGTCCTGCCGGCACAGGCGCCCTTGCGTGATTTCGTCCATCACAACACCCTGCATGCTTTTCAACATCTGCCCTTTGCCGAAGCTTGCAACGAGGCCGGGCGACTGACCGGCGCCAAGACCTGGCTTGACGAAGACCGCTGTCGCGATCTCTACCGGCAGGGGCGAGTAACGGTGAGCGACCTCGACGCCGCTCTGCGGCAATTGCCGGCTGCGCGCAGCGACGAAAGACTGCTCGCCGTCGGGAGCCGCGAACTGTCCCGCGGGGAAATCCTGCAGGCGACGCTGCGCCATGCGCCGAGCAAGCTGTCAGCAGCGCAGATTCGCTGGCATGGCGAGGAACACGCGGCCTTCGCACGCTGGCAAATCGATCTCGACGCGGCGACGCGGCAAGTGCTGTGGGCAGCCGCCAAGGCTGAAGGATTCGACGAAGCGGCGGCGGTGAGCGATCTCTGGGCCGCCGCCTGTGCTCTGCAGCCAGGGCCCAGCGCAAGGCCACTGGCCAGCGCGGCCGTCGACGAGTGGCCGAAATGGCCGCAGTGGCCGGAAGCGCCGAGTGGACAGCCCGCTCCGCAAGCCGCCGGCGCACTGTGGCAGGAACTGATCACAGGCCTCGGCGAGCACTGGACCCTGGCCACCCTGCTCGCCCACCTCAGCGGCGAAGATCTCCGCGACACGCTGCACGCCAGCCTGATTCGCCATCTCGGCGCACACCTCGACCAGGGCCTTGCCGCGTGGCGAAACGCGGCGCTGAGCCAGGGCTTCTATGCCGCGTGGCGGCAGAGTGCTGCCAGCGACTGGACCTGGGAGCTTGAAGAATTCGTCGGCGCACGGCAAGAGATTGCGCAATTGCCGGACGACCCGCTGCTGACGATCATTGGCGAGCTACTGGAACTTGGTATTCAGGACGCGAGCTGGGACGCCTATCTGCAACGGCTGGTGCTCGAGCTACCCGGCTGGGCCGGTATGTGCTGCTGGCGCGAAGCGCACCCGCGCGCCGGCGAGCCGCCGGTCTCGCTGGCCGATTTCCTGGCCGTTCGGTTGGTACTCGAACGGCTTTACGGCGAGCAATTGATTCGCCGCATCTGGGACTTGCCGCTCAGCCTGGCGGCGCTGGGGGACTATTTCGCCGCCAACGCCGCCGAGTTGCAGGTACGACACGCGTTCGGCAAGCAAGAACTGAGCGAAGACCTGCTTGCGGCGGTGACCCCCTGCCTGGCGTCGCCGGCGAGCGACGCGCCAGCCAAGTGGCGGGAATTTGCGAGCCGCCTGTCCTCACTTTCCCCACTTTCCTCTGCCAGTCTTGCGGAGCCGCGAGACGGCCAGCTTTCCGAAGACGAGCAAACGACGCTGGCGGCCTGGCCGCTTTTCGTGCTCGCGCAAGAGCTCGGTCTGGGCGGGCGGCAACTGCGCGAGATCGCTTCGGCCGGCGCGCAGGCCCTGCTCGACTGTGCCGCTTCACTGAGCCGCAAGCAGCGTGGGCAGGTCTGGCTGCTGGCCTACGAACACCATTATCGGCAGCAGATCTTCGCTGCGTTGGCTGCCAATCACGGCCGCGCCGCGGCGCTGGCCGGCAAAGCCGAAGCGCAATTCGTGTTCTGCATGGACGACCGCGAGGAAGGTTCGCGCCGCCACCTGGAAGAAGTCAATCCGGCGTTCGAGACTTTCGGTGCCGCCGGTTTCTTTGGCGTACCAATGCTCTGGCAAGGCCTCGACGATGAGGCGCCAAGCGCCTTGTGCCCGATCGTCGTACGACCGACGAACGCCATTCGCGAAGCAGTGCCGAGTGGCCGCGAGGCGGCACAGCAAGCGCATCAGCGGCGCCGCCAGTTGCGCCTTGCCTGGCGCGAGCGCCTGCATCAGGGCAGCCGGCGCGGCTGGCTGCAGGCAGCGCTGCTGACCGCCGCCGCTGCCCCCTTCGCTCTCCTGGCCCTGTTCGCCAGAACCCTCGCGCCGGCTCGCTTCGGCGCGGCGCTCGCGCGCCAGCGCGACAACTTCGACCAGCCTCTGGCGGCAATGCTGCGGCTGACCGCTGAAGACAGCGAAGCCCGTCGCGTCGCCACTGCCGACGAACCTCGCCTGGGCTTCAGCGAGGAAGAACAGCTCGCTCGCGTCGGTGGCTTCCTGCGCAGCATCGGGCTAACCAGGGACTTCGCACCACTGGTGTTGATCGTCGGCCACGGTTCGGACAGTCGGAACAACCCGCATCTGGCGGCCTACGATTGCGGCGCCTGCTCCGGCCGGCACGGCGGCCCGAATGCGCGCGTTTTTGCGGCCCTGGCCAACCGCCCGACGATTCGCGCCAGGCTTGCCGAACAGGGCCTGCAGATTCCGGAGACAACGCTCTTCGTCGCTGCCGAGCACAATACCTGCGACGAAAGCTACCTCTGGTATGACCTCGAAAATCTTCCGGCCAGTCACCAGGAGGCGTTCGCGGCCATACGCCGGGACTGTGCGCAAGCGACCAGTCTGCACGCCGTCGAACGCTGTCGCCGCTTGGCGTCGGCGCCGCGCGCGCCGTCGCCCGCTCAGGCGCGGCAGCATCTCGCCGAGCGCTGCCAGGATATCGCGCAGGCGCGACCCGAACTCGGCCATGCCACCGTTGCCACCGCCTTCATTGGTCGCCGGACGATGAGTCGGCGTGCTTTTTTCGATCGCCGCGTGTTCCTGATTTCCTACGATCCGCTGCCCGACCTCGAAGGCCGCATCCTCGAAGCGACCCTGCTTGCCGCCGGCCCGGTTGGCGCTGGCATCAGCCTCGAGTACTACTTCTCGAGCGTCGATAACGAAGGCTTCGGCTGCGGCAGCAAGGTGATGCACAACCTGGCGGGCTTGTTTGGCGTCATGCAGGGTGCCAGTTCGGACCTGCGCACCGGCCTGCCGCTGCAAATGATCGAGATCCACGAACCGATGCGCCTGCTGGTCGTCGTCGAGCAGACGACGGAACTGCTCAGCGCGATCTACCAGCGGCAGCCGCCGATGCAGGAACTGGTCGGCAACGGCTGGGTCGTGCTGGCCGCCAAGCACCCGGAAACGGGAGCGATTCACCTCTTCGATCCGGCCAGCGGCTGGCAGCCATGGCACGCCGATCCGGCTACGGAAGCGACGGCGAACATCACCGAAGTCGAACGTTCGCTCGACTGCTTCGCCGGTCGACACGAAGCGCTGCCGCCCGCCCTGCTGCGCCAGCCACGGGTAGCGGCAGCATGAGCACACTCACGGAAAGCATGCGCCTGGTGTGGCTGGTACCGCTATTGCCGCTCCTCGCTGCGGCGGCGATCGGGATGCGCATGCTCTTCTGCCGACAGCACGGCGACCGCCATGAGCCGCTGACCGCCGGACTGGCCAGCGGCGCGGCGCTCGGCGCCCTGCTCCTGCTGCTGCTTTTCGACCTGGCGGCACTGCTCAACGGCGTGCCGGAGACGCTGCGCAGCGGCGAATGGCTGGCGATCGGCCTGACGCAGGTTGGCCTGTCATTTGCCCTCGACGCCTACAGCCTGCCGATGGCCACGCTGGTGGCGCTGATCGCCTGGATTGCGCTGCGTTTCTCGGCCACCTATCTGCACCGCGAGCGTGCCTTCCCGCGCTTCTTTCTCGGCATGTGCCTGTTTCTCGCCGGCATGCTGCTGATCGTCCTGGCCGGCAACGCGGTGCTGGCTTTCGTCGGTTGGGAACTGGCGGGGATCAGCTCCTGGCTGCTCATCGCCTACGCCTGGGAGCGACCCGTGGCAAGCGCCAACGCGCTTTTCGTCTTCGTCGCCAACCGCGTCGGCGACGCCGCTTTCCTGCTCGGCATCGGCCTCGCGGTGTGGTCGGTGGGCAGCGTCGAATGGGCCGCGCTGAGCGGCGACGGAACGCTGAGCGTGGTCAGCGCACGCCTGCTGGCCGCCGGCTTCGTGCTCGCGGCGGTGGTCAAATCGGCGCAACTGCCGTTCACGCCGTGGATCGCGCGTGCGCTCGAAGGGCCGACCCCATCGTCGGCGGTGTTCTACGGCTCGCTGATGGTGCACGCCGGTGTTTTCCTGCTCTGTCGTCTGCAGGGACTGCTGCTGCAGGTGCCCGACATGATGCTGCTACTGGTCGTCGTCGGTCTGACCACAGCTTTGTACGGCGGGCTCTGCGCCCTGGTGCAGAGCGACGTCAAGTCGGCACTGATCTTCTCGACAGTGACCCAGGTCGGTCTGATGTTCCTGCTCTGCGGCTTCGGGCTGTTCTGGCTGGCCGCCTGCTACTCGGGCCTGCACGCCGCCTGGCGGGCCTACCAGTTTCTGCTCGCGCCGTCCTACATGCACCTGGTCCGCCGTCCGGCGCGCCCGGTGCCGAACTGGCTGGCCCGGCAGAGTTGGCTGTATAGCGCGGCGCTGCAGCGCTTCTGGATCGAGGCACTGGCGAGCAGCCTGCTGACCCGCCCGACGCTGGCGCTGGGCAGGGACGTACGCGCCCTCGACGCACAGGTCATCGACCCCCTTCTGGGCACGCCACGCGCCGATCACGAAGTCGCCAAAAACCATGCCACGGCTACGGACGAACTGATCGGCGGCCACGGCTTCGCCGGTCGCGCCTTGTTCGCCTTTGCCGCATGGCTGCAGCGCATCGAGAACCGTCTGCTGCTGCGCGGTAACGATTCGATGATGAAACCACTGCGCCGTATCGGCCGCTACGCGGATGCCATCGAGTTGCTGCTTGAACAACCGCGCTACCTGATGCTGATGGTGATGGCGACGATGGTGGTAATTCTATGAATGAAGTGCACTGGGCGGCGCTGGCCGGCTACCCGCTGCTGGCGATGCTGCAGTTGCTGCCGCTGCTCGGTGCCCTGGCGCTGTTGATCCTGCGCAAGGCTCGCCTGGCGGTTGCCGTCGGCCGCCTGTTTGCAGTCGCTGAATTGTTCCTGGCGCTCGACCTCTATCGGCGCATCGACGTCTCGAGCAGCGTCATGCAATTTGCCGAACGGCTCGACCTGCTCGCCTATCATGCCGCCGCCGACGGCATCAGCGTGCTTTTCATCCTGCTCACGGCGCTGCTTGGCGTGCTGCTCGCCTTCTACGGCATGGCGCGCCAACAGGTCACCCCGATACACCTGCTCGGCGTGCTGCTGCTCATCGAGGCCTCGCTGATGAGCATGCTGACGACCATGAACCTGCTCTGGTTTGCCGCCGCGTCGGCGCTGCAGCTGGCGTTGATCGGCTATCTGCTCTGGCGCTGGGCTTCGGCCAGCGAAGAGAAGCTGGCACTGTCGCGCTTCCTGCAATATCAGTTCTTCGGCTGCTGCCTGTTCATCGCCGGTGCCGTGGTCCTCGTCTGGAGCCATGCCGACGCCAACCCCCTCGGCGAGCGCTGGAGCTTCGATCTCTTCGACCTGCTGGCAACGCCACAGATCAGCAAATACCAGTCGGCGGCCTTCTATCTGCTGTTTTACGGGCTGGCCATCCGCACACCGCTTTTTCCCCTGCACGGCTGGCTGCCCAATTCGGCCGGCTATGGACTGATCGCCGTCGGTCCGGTGCTCCTGCTCGGCGTCAAGGTCGGCATCTATGGCATGGCGCGCTTCCTGCTGCCCTTGACGGCCGAAGCGGTCGTCATCTGGCAGCCCTACGTCGTCGCCTTCGCCATGGTCGGCGTTTTCTATGCCGCAGTGCTCGCTTTCCGGCAGGCGAACCTGCGCCGACTGATGGCCTTCGCCGTCGTCAGCCACACCAGCCTGATCGTCATCGGTCTATTCACTTTGCATCCGGCCGGCGTACAGGGCGCCTTGCTGCTGGCGGTCAACTTCGGCCTGGCGATCACGGTCATGCTGTTGATGATCGGCTACGTCTACCGCCGCGCCGGGACCACCAATCTCGACCGCCTCGGCGGCCTCTTCGACCGCGTCCCCTTCATCGCCATCGCCTTCCTGATCGGCGGTCTGGCGCTGCTCGGCATGCCGGGAACACCGGGCTTTGATGCCGTGCACCTGGTCCTGGAAGCGTCGATCCAGGCTTTCGGCGCGCTGCCGACGGTCGCCACCGCACTCGGCAACGTCGCCGCCGCCGGTTTCCTGCTGTGGGCTTTTCAGCGCGCCTTTCTGGCGCCGCGGCCGAAAGACCTGCCGGCGCGCAGTATCGCCCGTACCAGCCCCATGGAGTACGCTGTCGGCGGCGCCGCGCTGCTGGTGCTGCTGCTCGCGGGTTTTTACCCGGAACCCTGGCTGCAACTGACCGACAGCGCAACCCAGGCGCTCGCCGCCTATTTCACCCATGATTGAGCTGGCTTCCTTCCCCCTCCTGAGCACCCTTCTGGCGCTGCCGATCGGCGGCGCACTGGCAACGGCGCTACTGCGGCGTGCGCCGTGGGCGCAGTGGATCGCGCTGGGCACGACGCTGCTGACCTTCTTGCTGTCACTGCTGATCGTCGCCGCCTTCGATAGCGCGCAGACGGGCTTCCAGTTGATCGATGCGGCGAACTGGATGGTCGGGCTGAACATCCGCTATGTGCTCGGCGTCGATGGCATTTCGCTGCTCTTCCTGCCGGCCACGGCCCTGCTTTTCTGCGGCGCAGTGATCGCCGGCTGGCGGATTCGCGCCGCGGCTGCGCCACTGTCGCCCGGCCTGTACTTCGCCTTGCTGCTTTTGCTGGAAGCAGCGACGCTCGCTGTCTTCTGCGCACTGGACACGATTCTGTTCTTCTTCTGCTGGGAGTTCACGCTGCTGCCGCTGTATTTCCTGGTCAGTCTGTGGGGCGTCGGCGCCGCCCGGCAAACGGCCGCCGTACGCTACTTCCTGGTCATGCTGGCCAGCGGCGTACCGCTGCTCTTCGGTCTGCTGGCGCTGGCCTTCGGCCACGCCGAGAGTGCCGGCGCGCCAGTTTTCGACCTGCCGACGCTGCTCGCGACGCCCTTGCCCGTCGGCACGCAATACGTGGTCTTCCTGCTGCTGCTCGTCGGCTTTGCCGCCAAAGTACCATTGGTGCCCCTGCACACCTGGCTGCCGTCGCTGGCCATGGGCGCGCCGGCAGCAATCACCGCGCTGATTGTCGGCCTCAAGCTCGGTGCCTACGGGCTGATCCGCCTGGCCATCCCGCTAGCGCCGATCGCCGCCCGCGACCTGCACTGGCTGCTCGCCGGCTGCGGCACTCTGGCCATACTCTACGGCGCCGTGGCGGCGATGGCACACAGCAATCTGCGCGGCATGCTGGCCTATACGAGCCTGTCGCACGTCGGCCTGGTAGTGCTCGCGCTGGCAAGCTTCTCGGCGTCGGCGCTGCAAGGCGCGCTGCTGCAACTGCTCAACTTCAGCGTCGCCGCCGGTGGCGGCTTTCTGGTGCTCGCCTTCCTGCAGCGCCGCAGCGGCTCGACCGACATCGCGCAGTTGGGCGGCGTAATGCGCAGCATGCCCTTGCTATCGGGCTTCTTCCTGCTCTTCGGCCTGGCCGGAATCGGCCTGCCGGGAACCAGCGGCTTCCCCGGAGAACTGTTGATTATCGTCGCCGCCCTGCACAGCCATACCGGCGCCGGACTGGCGGCGCTGTTCGGCACGGTACTCGCTGCCGCCGCCTTCCTGGCGCCTTTCCGGCGCGCCTTCCTCGGGCCGTTGCGCAACGCTGAGATAGCCGCCGGGGAAGACCTGCTGGCGCGTGAAAAGGCCGTCCTGCTGCTGCCCGCGCTGCTGATTCTGGCCGTCGGCGTGTATCCAATGCCGATACTGGAACTACTGCGGCCGACGGCCGAGGCCTGGGTAGCAGCGCTGGCGGGTTTGTGATTGACGAGCGCGGCGGCTACCATGGCCAGGCTGCGGTTTTCGACAAAAGGTCTTATCTGTAGCCGCCCTTGCGTCAGGCGTTCGGCGCGGTTCTTCACTCCAGGAAGAGGCATGTACATACCAAAGCACTTCGACGTCACTGACAGAGACGAAGTCTTGGCATTCATCGAAGCGAACGCTTTCGGGCAACTCGTTTCGTCTGTCGCGGGGCGACCGTTTTCCACGCATATGCCATTTCTCCTCAGTCAGGACATGACCACTTGCAGCGGACATCTGGCAAAGCAGAACCCGCAGCACCGCGAACTTGCCGGTCAACAGGTGCTGATCAGCTTGCAGGGGCCGCACGACTATATCTCGCCGTCCTGGTATGCCGCGCCCGGAGTTCCGACCTGGAATTACCAGGCGGTGCACATCTACGGCCAGTGCCGCGTGTTCAGCGACCACGAGAAGCTGAAAACAGTCGTCGATGCGCTGACGGCAAGATACGAGTCAGGCTTCGAGAAACCATGGTCTCCCGAATACAAGGGGTCGATGCTTGACGGAATCGTCGGTGTCGAAGTAGCGGTGAGCGAGATCCAGTGCAAGTACAAACTGAGCCAGAATCGCTCTCGACAAGACCGGCTGCAGGTGACCGAGCAGCTCGAAAAGCTCGGCTCGACTGACCTGGCTGCGGCAATGCGGCGCAATCAAGCGCAAATAATCAGAAGAAGGCTCTGAGCGCGACCACTGCGGCGACGCCAATGGCCACGACGGCGATCATCGGCAAACGCAGGAAGGCCGCGGCGGCGGTGATCACGGCGGCGATGGTTTCGGCCGGCCCGGTGGCGAGCACGGTTGGCGCAATGACGGCCATCAATACGGCCGGCGGCAGCGCGTCGAGAGCTGCCTTGAGCCGCCCTCTGACGCGGACACCGCGCATCAAATAGAGGCCGCCGATGCGCGTAAGATAAGTGGCGGCCGCCATGGCGAAGATGGTCGCAACGGTGAGCAGATCATCGCTCATGCGCTGCCCACGTCTTCAGCCGCTCTGTCGCCAGCGTCTTGCCCGCCCTGAGCATCCTCTTCGTCGCTGTGCAGGATCGCTGCGACGATGACCCCTGCCACGCCACCGATGACGATGTACCAGGCACCCGGGATCGTCAGCTTGGCAATTGCCGCGGCGAGCGCACTCGTGGCGAGAACTGCGCCGGTGCGCGGGCCTTTCCAGAAACCGGCGAGAATGGCGATGAACAGCGCCGAAAAGGCGAAATCGAAGCCATAGACCGCCGGGTCACCGAGCGAACGCCCGGCGATGGCGCCGGCCAGCGAGGAGGAAGTCCATACCAGCCACATCGGCACGGCGACACCAAAGTAATAGGCCGGCCGCAGCGGCTCGACCAGCACCCTGCGCTCGGCGAAGGCCCAGCTTTCGTCTGTCATCAGGAACATCGCAACGAGGCCGCCGGGGCCGGAAAAATTGCCGAGGTGCCGCTGCAGCGAGGCACCCATCAGCAGATGCCGGACATTGACGATGAAAGTGGTGACCACGATCAGCAGCAGCGGCACCGGATCGCGCCACATATCAAGGGCGACAAACTGCGCGGCCCCGGCAAAAACGGTGGCACTGGTCAGCCAGGCCTCGAAGGGCGTGAAGCCTTTGCCAGCCGCCAGCGTTCCCCACAACAGGCCGATCGGCACTGCGGCGGCGAGGACGGGAAGGATGTCGAAGACGCCGCGACGAAAATCGGCGGCTCGCGAAGAGATGGGCATGCGTTCTCCAGAGAGGTCGGGGCGGATCAGTCGCCGCTTGCCGACGGCCCACTAAGAGTTTCACTGGGCGCTGGCGCGGTTGGCGCACCACGCACCCAAGCGAGATCGGCGGCTAGATAGCGTCCGAGATCCGTGGCTGCCGCTTTTGTAAGGTGGTCGGCATCATGGTAGAGGACTTTTCCATCGCGCGAGGCATAACAGGTCTGTGCGTCACAGAAGAAATCCATCAGTTGGATCAAGCGTACGTCACGATGCCGAGCCACGACCTCGGCCAATGCCATCCTCGTATCGTCCAACAGTTCGTCGTTGAGTGCACGCGGCGCATGGCAGTCCGCTTCTCCTCTTAAAGCCAGGCATTGCGGCGCGGAATAGACTAGCTGTGGAGTCGGCGCGATCACCAGGACGCGCAGGCCGATACTCTCAAGCGTACCGAGAGTCCTCTCCAGACTGGTCTGCATTTGGGCACGTAGCTGCGCAAGTCTTTCCGAATCGAGTTCCAGGGCGCCCCTCTGTTGATCGATGGTGGCGAAACTCCGATGACCAAAGTGGAGGGGCCATCGCGCAGAAATAACCACCCCTTCAAGCCCGATTTCCCGCAATGCCAGAATTTCCTGAAGAGCACGCTGATTGAACTCATTGCAGGACTTGAACGGGGTCAACTTCTCGGATTCAGGACCGAACAGCGGCACACACCTGGGCATCGTGAGTTCATACACGGCAACATCCGGAAACGCCGCGGTCAGCATCGGTAAGAAGTGATGCGCGTGCGAATCGCCCCACAAGAGGAGCTTCGGCTGCTGCTTATGCGGGCCGTAAGTGCACTCGTCCAGCGGCAGATCGGCTACTGGCGGACGCTCAGGCTGCGAACATGCTGCCACGAAAGAAGGACGATCAGCGCGCGCGGTCTTGATCCACTGATACGCGTCAGCGGACTGCTGATGATGACGCCACGCCCATAGTCCAGCGGATAGCGAGAGCGTCAGCAGACAAATTGCGCCGCCAGTAAACAAGGTCGCACGGATGCTGCGAAAAGGCCCTCTCCGATACATCCGGGCCGGACGCTCGATCCACACGTAGGTAAGCCAGGCGAGCACCAGGGCGGCTGTTATCGCCAACGCATTTGCGGCCAGACTCCTGGCACCCAGGCTGTAGATTCTATAAAAAGACAACAGTGGCCAGTGCCACAGATACCACGAGTACGACAACAGGCCAATGAACACCAATGGCCGGGAAGCCAACACGCGGCGTACGATGCCATGTTCATTCGCAGTCATGCCGATAATCAGCAAGGCCGTACCGCATACCGGAAAAATGGCCGCCGACCCCGGAAACGGCGTGCCGTCGTTGAACATCACGACGGAGTAGACAATCAGCACCAGGCCGAGCACTGCAAACCCTTCCCCCCACGACCTCAGGCGCGCACACAAGGCACTTCCCGCCAGTCCGACGACGCCACCGATGGCGAACTCCCAAACGCGGGCTGGCAGGAGGTAAAAGGAAAAGCTCTGCTGCTCCGGCGTCATCCCGATGGACACGGCAAGCGATATCAGAGACATCACGCCCAGAGCCCAAACGACACGTGCGCGCATCGTCGATTCTGTGGCCGTTCCTCGGAAAAAGCGGAAAACCAGCAGCATCAGAAGAGGCCAGATCAGGTAATACTGCTCCTCTACTGCCAGCGACCACGTATGCAGCAAGGGCATGGTGAACGACGGCGCGTCGAAATAGCCTCCCGTCGTGGTGAAGAAAAAGAAATTTGACGCGAAAAAAGCCACAGCCATCGCCGAACGAGCCAGGGAACGCTGCTCATCCGATGCTGGAGGCATCACGAAGGCGCCAAGCAACAAGCTCACCGCGACCACGATCAGAGCAGCGGGCAGCAAACGGCGGACGCGCCGCGCATAGAAGGCGCTCAAGCTGAGGCGGCCGGTAGCGGCGGCCTCGTTGAACAGCAGGGCAGTGATCAGAAAGCCTGAAATGACGAAAAAGACGTCAACGCCAACGAAGCCGCCGGGAAAGCCGGGGAAACCTGCGTGATAGAAAACCACGGCAATGATGGCGATGGCCCGTAAGCCATCGATGTCAGGGCGATATCTGCTGGGAGTTTTCTGACTTTGCGGAGTCATTCGAACTGCAATCTCATCGACGGGTAAGGTGACAATTCAAGGCCGAAGACCGCGACATCGCGATTCACTCAGGCCGCATGTTTGCCAGCCGAGACATCAAGACTTGTCAGCGCCGCTTCCCTCCGGCGGTTTGGCCAGCTCACCGAGCATTTGCGCGGTAGCCCAGAGCATCAGGGCGACGCCGGCGACGACGGTCAGCAGCGCGGCCGGCGTACTGGTTGGGAAGTCGGGGATGAACAGCGTCTGGCCTCTGGCCAGCCACATTGCGCCGCTCGCTAGAACGACAATCCCGGCGGCGTCGAGCAGCGCGAAGAAAAGCACGCGCAGGGTGACGCGCGGACGCTGACGACCGGACATCGTGGCCTACTTGACGCGCATGCCGGCTTGCGCACCGGCGTCGGGCGAAAGCAGGAAGATGCCAGGGGGCTGGCCATCCGCATCGGACGCGGCGAGGACCATACCTTCGGAGAGGCCGAACTTCATCTTGCGTGGCGCCAGATTGGCGACCATCACCGTCATACGCCCGACCAGCGCCGACGGCTCGTAAGCGGCCTTGATGCCGGCGAAAACCTGCCGCGTACCGAGCGCGCCGATATCGAGAACGAGGCGAACGAGTTTGTCGGCGCCTTCGACATGCGAGGCCTCGACGATGCGCGCAATACGCAGATCGACGTTGAGGAACTGGTCCATGCCTATGTGCGGTCCTGCTTCTGGCCCGACGGCCGCCTGGGCAACGGCCACGGCGGCGGCTTTCTCCTGCTGCTCGGCATGTTTTTGCGGCGCCGGCTGGGGCGCGGCGGCCAGCGAGTCGCGGTTGGCTTCGACCAGCGCATCGACCTGCTTCTTCTCGACTCGTGTCAGCAGGTGCTGATAGGGATTGATCGCGTGCCCGGCGGCAAGCACGCTGTCGCCGTCGTCCCAGACGAAAGGGGCGACGTTGAGAAAAGCTTCGACCTTGGCAGCAAGCGCGGGCAACACCGGCTTGAGCAGAATGGCGAGCAGACGGAAGAGGTTGAGGGCATTGCTGCACGCTGCCTGCAGTTCATTCTCGCGACCTTCCTGGCGGGCCAGCTCCCACGGCTTGACGCTGTCGACGTACTGATTGGCGGTGTCGGTGAGGGCCATGATTTCACGAATTGCCTTGCTGAATTCGCGCGCCTCGTAATGATCGGCAATCACACTACGGCGACTGCGGATGGCCTCGATGGCGGGCAGTGATTCATCGCACGGGCAGAGCTGACCAGCGAAACGCTTGACGATGAAGCCCGCCGCGCGGCTGGCGATGTTGACGAACTTGCCGACCAGGTCGGAGTTGACGCGCGCGATGAAGTCGTCGAGATTGAGGTCGATGTCTTCCATCGAGCTCGACAGCTTGGCGGCGTAGTAGTAGCGCAGCCACTCCGGGTTGAGGCCCTGCGCCAGATAGCTCTCGGCGGTGATGAAAGTGCCGCGCGACTTCGACATCTTGGCGCCATCGACGGTCAGGAAACCGTGCGCGAAAACCTTGGTCGGCGTCCGGTAGCCGGCATGCTGCAGCTCGGCCGGCCAGAACAAGGCATGGAAGTAGAGGATATCCTTGCCGATGAAGTGATAGAGCTCGGCGGTCGACTCGGGTCCCCAGTAGGCAGCAAAGTCGAGCCCCTCGCGAGCGCAGAGATTCTTGAAGGCGCCCATGTAGCCAATCGGTGCGTCGAGCCAGACGTAGAAGTACTTGCCTGGCGCATCGGGAATCTCGAAACCGAAGTACGGTGCCTCGCGCGAGATGTCCCAATCGGTCAGCTTGTTCTCGCCGACCTCGCCCAGCCACTCCTGCAACTTGTTGGCCGCCTCGCTCTGCAAGCGCCCTTCGCCCTGCGTCCAGCGGCGCAGAAAGCCCTGACAGCGAGGATCGGAAAGCTTGAAGAAATAGTGCTCCGACGGCCTGAGCTCGGGCTTGGCGCCGGAGACCGCGGAATAGGGGTTTTTCAGCTCGTTCGCGGTGTAGGCTGCCCCGCAGCTTTCGCAGTTGTCACCGTACTGGTCGGGCGCGCCGCACTTCGGGCATTCACCCTTGATGTAGCGATCGGGAAGAAACATCTGCTTGAGCGGATCGTAATACTGCTCGATGACTCGCGTTTCGATCAGATTGGCGGCGCGCAGCCGTGCGTACAGTTCGTTGGCGCAGGAACGCGTCTCTTCGGAATGGGTCGTGTAGTAGTTATCGAAACCGACGTAAAAGCCCGCGAAGTCGCGCGTGTGTTCACCATGCACGCGTTCGATCAACGCCTCCGGCGTGATCCCCTCGCCCTCGGCGCGCAACATGATCGGCGTGCCATGGGTGTCGTCGGCACATACGTACCAGCACTCATGGCCGCGCATCTTCTGGAAGCGTACCCAGATGTCGGTCTGGATGTACTCGACCAGATGACCGAGGTGAATCGCGCCGTTGGCATACGGCAGGGCGGAAGTGACGAGGATCTGACGGCTCATTGGGCGGGGGCGCAGGCGGGGCAAAAGCGGTATTCTAGCAAACGGGTAAGCCGCAGACGGACTTGGCGAAGAAACATCGCGATGCGATGGATCGCAAGTCGAGGCGTCGCTCGCTTGTCACGGTCGCTGCCCTTCGGGTACCGTAGCTGGCTTAGTGCTCCATCCCGCTCCGGGAAAAAGCCTAAACGGCGACTGCTTTGTTACCGCCGTCGCCGCCAGCTGTCGGCCACAAATGCCGCCGCGACGCCCACCAGCAAGCCGCCGCCGAAGCCCAAGGCGAACAGCAAGCCCTTCTTTGGCGAAACGGGTTTGTCCGAAACGAAGGCCCCATCAAGTAAGCGAACTTGCTGAGTTGCCGGAAAAGCAAGTGCGGTATCAAGCTGGGCAATCAACTGACGCTGCTGGAACAGCTCCAATCGCTTTTGCAGGCTCAGCGATGTCATAAGAGCCAGCTGGGTAAACCGATCATCCCTGATCGCGGCGGCGTCCGCAATCTTTTCCAGGGTAGCCAGATCGGTCTCTGCTTGCTGCCGCCGCTCCTTGGCGAGGGCCAGATCATCTTTCAGTCGGTTGACAGTAGGCTCCAGAATCTCGGCGTGCTTTTTCGCCAGACCGACAAGGACCGCGTCGACAACCTTGCGCGCACTTTCGGCGCTGCTAGCCGTTACCTTCAGCTCGATAAGTGGCATTGGAGCTGCCGCTGTGGTCTTGTCAACCTGCACTGTCATGAAAGCACTTGTCGCACCGACAGGGCCCAAAAGCTCGTCAAGCCAATTCTGCAGACCCAAGTGCTGCGCTACATTCATTTGAAAGGCCCGCGTTTTCAAGCGCTCAATCGCCTGAGTCACGGGTTCTGCAGGCACGCTGGAGCTCTCCCCGACCTGCCCGACCTGCCCGACCTGCCCGACCTGCACCAGAGCCACAGCAATGTATTTGGGCGCCATTACGCCGATCGCGAGGCCGGCAGCAAGCAAGCCCAGCGCAGTGCCTCCCGCCACATACCGCCAGCCGGCGCGCAGCTTGCCCCAAAGGTCCCAGAGAGTGATTACTTTCTCCTGGACCAATTCATCTTCGTTCATCACGCCAACCTTTCATAGCACTCAGGGCACCGCCAAGTCTCCAGGGACTGGCTTTGCCACCATACGCCACCACAATTCGTCATCGCCGTGCCGCGCCGGTGTGTATTCCTGCACCAGCAACGCAAGCAAAAGCAGCACTCGCTCGTAGTCGAATGCCCGGCTCGCTTCGTCCATCTGCCCCAGCATCTCAACCAGCTTCGTCCACGGAAGCTGATGCTCATTCGCCCGCATGATCAGCGGATGCGAGGTTCCGGCGACATTCTCCCCGATCAACAATTCTTCAAAAAGCTTTTCTCCAGGGCGGAGACCGACAATCTCGATCTCAATATCGCCATCCGGATGCTGCTCATCCCTAAGCTCAAGCCCACTCAAATGGACCATGCGCCGTGCGAGGTCCATGATTCTAACCGGCTTTCCCATATCCAGCACATAAACCTCGCCGCCTTCGCCCATCGACCCCGCCTGAATCACCAGTTGTGCTGCCTCGGGAATCGTCATGAAATAGCGGGTCATATCGGCATGGGTCAGCGTTATCGGCCCACCTGCTGCAATCTGCTTGCGGAAGAGCGGCACGACCGATCCAGATGAACCCAGGACATTACCAAAGCGGACCATGCAAAACCGTGTGCGGCCGCCGCAGTTGGCCAGAGCCTGGAGGATCAACTCGGACAGGCGCTTGCTTGCCCCCATCACGTTGGTCGGCCGCACGGCCTTGTCGGTTGAAATCAGTACGAAGGTCTCGACCCCGGCGGCAAGTGCCGCCTCCGCCATTCGCCGCGTGCCCACGGCATTATTCCGCAAGCCCTCAATCGGATTGTGCTCCACCAGCGGTACGTGCTTGAAGGCCGCGGCGTGATAGACGGTTTGCACTCCAAAACCGGTCATCACCATTTCGTTGCGATGCTGCTGAGTGACCGAGCCCATGACCGGCACAAGTCCGATGCTTACCCCCAGGCTTCGACACAAGCCATCCAGCTCCTGCTCAATAGCGTACAGGGCGAACTCGGAGAGTTCCATCAGGACCAGGCGGGCGGGCCGCAAGCGTACAATCTGGCGACAAAGTTCAGAGCCAATCGATCCACCCGCGCCAGAAACCAGCACAACCTTGCCCGTAACGCACCGTCCGAGCAACGCGGGATGCGGCACAACCGAGTCGCGGCCAAGAAGGTCTTCGATCTCCACCTCGCGGATGGCGTCGACCGTGGCATGACCACTCAGCACCGCCGCCATGCCCGGCACGATTTTCACCTTGCACTGGAGCCCTTCCAACCGGTCAATGATCCGCAGTCGGTGGGCTCGACTGGCCGATGGAATGACCAGCAGCAGTTCGTCGATCTGCCGCGCTTTCAGGACGCTGTCCAAGTCCTCGGGCGAATGAACCCGCAAGCCGGCCACCTCGGTCTTCTGAATGAGCGGGTTGTCGTCGACGAAGAGCACCGGCCAGTATTCCTTCCCCGCACGCAGGGCATACGCCAACTGGGTTCCCGCACTGCCTGCACCGTAGATCGCGATCCGTATCCGCTCGTCTCGCCGCCAGCCACCATGTCGGAAATAGCTGCGGGCGAAAAAGCGGGTCGCCCCGACGTAGACAACCGCTAGCAGGCAATAGATGAGCAGCACGCCACGTGACAGGCCCGGGCTGTGGGTCAGTGCAATCAGTGCGGCCAGCAGGAGTACCGAAAGAACCACCCCGCCCGCAACAACGAAGACGACTCGGTCTCCCATGAAGCGAATCACCGCACGGTAAAGCCCGAGCCGGACGAAAATCGGGATCGCAAGCAGCGGCGCGACAATCATCTGCCACTGGTAGACTTCTGGTTCCGGCATGAATGTGTCGAAACGCAGTGCGAGCGCCGACCAAAAGGCCAGGAGCAGCAGCACATAATCTGTAAGGACAGCGATCAACTGCTTGTGCCAGCGCGGCAGGTCCAGGAACCTCCTCATCATGCCGTCACCACCCCGCCGGGAAGGAAGAAACGATCGCCGCACATGGAGAGCCAGAGTCCAAGCCGGTGCCTGAACCGCAGCACCGTTATCGGATTGGGGGCGGCTTCTCTGCGCAGCTCGATTCCGACCAAGGCCCGCAGCGCCTGGCCATCGACGATCGCGTCCGCGACGCCTTCAAGCCACAGCCCGTTCCACTTCTGCACGAAGTACACCCGCAGCATCCGCTCCAGTCCGATCGGCGACCGGCCTCGTGCTCCCTTCGGGTAGAGGGGCTCAACCACCGACAACAATTCCGACCATGGCATGATCTTTTCCATCTCAGCAAGAAACAACTCGCGTCTGGTCAGTCGCTTCTTCCGCTCAAACTCCACCTGGGAAAAACTGGTTTTCTTCATCGCGCGAACTCTGGCAACAGGAATAGCGCATTGTCCCATCTCGATATCCGAAACCAAATCAGTGGCTCCCTTGCCCACCCGGTCAGACCAATAACGCGCCGGGCCCGACGACTTCAGCCGAACCAGAGTTGCCGCGATGAAGATCCGCACGGCCAAAAAAACTGCCGCACACGAGTCAAGAGTCAGATCAAGCACTCGTTTCATGAACAAGCTACACAAGACCAAACACCGGGCATCAAGCTTCGCCTGCCTGAACAACGACCTCACCCCGAAACACGCTGGCGCTTACCGCAAGACTTCAGCCAGTGTTCCGCTGCTCGCCGCAAACCCTCATCCACGCTCACCAGCGGCGACCAGCCCAGCAGTTCCTTGGTCTTGCCGATATCCACCTGCAACGAGCCGCACAAGCGCTGGGCAATGCCCGGTCGCCCTATCATCTTTGCCCCCAGCGTAATCAACCCGACCGGCACTGGGATCAGCCGCACTGGCCGTCCCAGCGCGGTTGTCAGCCGTCGCAGCAGCGCTGCGGTCGACAGGTCCTCATCGTCGGAAACCAAGAACGTTTGATTTGCAGCAGCAGGATGATCTAGGCAAATCTCTATCAGGGAGACCAGGTTATCAATGCAGACAAAACTCCGCCGATTATTGGTGACCATCCCGAAGGGTAACGGAAACCCCGACCATAACCAATTCATTAACGTAGCGAAATTTCCTGGCGCATTTGGCCCATAGACCAGCGGAGGACGGATAACCACGACCTCCATCGCCGATTTGTTCGCAAGAGAAAACAAGGCAAGTTCTGCTCGGTGCTTCGAAATTGCATATGGAGAATGAGGGCAGGCATCCGATTTATCATTTATAGGGTTCAGATCGGTCTCCCCACCGTTTACCCCTATTGAACTCAAGAAAATGAAACGGCGCACACCCGAATGCAATGCCTGTCGGGCAAGATTGAGAGTACCGCCAACATTGACGTAGTGGAAATCCGCAGACGGGTTTGTCGATTGCTCGCGGAGCAGATGGACGCGGGCCGCACAATGAATAACCGTATCAACTCCCTGCAGTGCCGCGGACCAGTCTTCGTCTGGTGTCAACTGTTGCTCTCGCAGGTCAATTGACGAACCACCATGCCAAGACTTTTTAGCTCTTAACGCCCCCCTCAGCTCAAAGCGTCCCTCTAAAGCGGAGCATAGCGCTCCGCCAACAAAACCTGTCACACCAGTTATCAGTATCATAGGATAATCATTCAAAATCTATCGACCGCAACTCGGCTCAGCACGGGCCGAATCAGCTTGTCCAAGGCGAAATTGATAAAAACCGAAGCGGCCAAAACCAGCGGGTTCAGTAGTTTACAATTCTTCCTCAAAACCTTCATCTTCTCAGAGAAAAGAGTTCCGCTCCGACGCATCCTCGAAATCGCGCTTTCATCATGCTGCCTATAAAAAAGCAAACACTCTTTCACAAGACAAAATGGCGTGCGCACCGATGCTCGAATAAGAAAATCCCAATCCTCCAAACGGAGACCGCTCTGATCGAATCCCTCAATCTCATCAAACAAGTCCCTAGAAAACATTACACTTCCCGCCGGAACGAAGTTATTTAGAGGCAACAGATTGTTAACTCGACCAGAAAACTGATATCGCTGCGCCTTACCCGATTTCCGACGCCCGCTCATCGTATCAAATCCAAAGACTTCCGCGTTACTGTAGCAAAGTCGCGCCGCCGGGTTAGATCGCATGCATTCTAGTTGCTTGGTCAGTTTTTCAGGATGCCACAAATCGTCCGAAGCAAGGACAGCAATATAAGTCCCTGACGAGCAATCTCGGATTACTCTGTTGAGAGTCTGGCACAACCCCTCATTTCCCTTCAGGATCAATTGAAAGCTCTCCCCCGCGCGCGAATGCAACGCCTTGAGGACATCGACACTTCCATCCGACGACCCATCATCGACGACCAGCAGTTCCAGCTTAAACGTATCCTGCACTTGGCTCAGCACACTGTTTACGGCCTCCTCCACATAGTTCTTATGATTGAAGCTAGGGACAATTACGGAAACCCTAGGGAGCAACTGTACAAGTTCGTCACCCATTGCGAAGAAATTCCTTACTTTGGTGCATGCGGGAAAGCCAGAATATGCAAATAAGCCGAAGGGAACCGACTGTCCTACCCAAGGCCTGCGACTGCCTGGCTCTCTTTATGAAATGGCGACAGGCTATCCTTTATCGCGGAAATTACGTAATTCACCTGTTCCCGGGAAAGGGCAGGGCCAATTGGCAGACTAATCAGGGAATCTGCCATTGATTCAGCAACTGGGAAAGCTCCTACCGGGAACCCAAGCTCCGAGTAAGCACCCTGAAGGTGTGGCGGGACCGGATAATGAATCAAGGTTTCGACGCCCGCATTCGACAGATGCGTACGCAGGGTATCTCTCAAAGGGTGACGAACGCAATACAAATGCCATGCGGGTTTCGCAAAAGGCTCCACTCGCGGCAAGATCAGACCTATTCCGGCAAGTTCCGAACTGTAGCGCTCGGCGATCGTACTTCTTCTGACGTTCCATTCCGGAAGATGACGAAGTTTTACGCGCAACACCGCCGCCTGAACAGGATCCAGGCGACTGTTAAAACCGCGAACCTCGTTGATGTAGCGCTTGCGTGACCCGTAGTTCCGCAATACCCGGACGCGGTCAGCCAAGACCTCGTCATTCGTGGTGATCGCTCCCGCATCACCAAGCGCCCCGAGATTCTTCCCTGGATAGAAGCTCCAGGCTACTACATCGCCATGCCCCCCGACCGCTCGACCTTTGTAACGTGCCCCCTGCGCTTGTGCCGCATCCTCGAGCACACGAAGTCCGTACTGCCGCGCAACCTCAAGCACGCCATCGATATCGGCTGGCTGACCGTATAGATGGACAGGAATGATGGCCTTCGTGCGGGAGGTAATTGCCGATTCAATCTGCGCAATATTCAGGTTGAAGGTTTCCGTATTCGGCTCCACGGGAACGGGAACGGCGCCACATTGGCTGACAGCCAACCATGTCGCAATGAACGTATTTGACGGAACAATTACCTCGTCCCCTGGCCCAATCCCAAGCGCGCGCAACGCCAGATGCAAGGCCTCAAGGCCGTTGGCCACACCAACGCAGAACCGCGCTTCCGTGAAAGCAGCGAAATCATGCTCGAACGACTCGACATCTTCTCCGCCTATGTACCATCCGGAACGTAGGGAACGAAGCACTGCCTCCTCAACTTCCTCCTGTATCTCGCGATAGGATGCCCCTAGATCAAGAAACGGAACGTTCATTTGTCCAACCTTGCTGCCATAAAATCGTTGTAGTTGCGGAAATAATCAGCCTCATCGTACTTATTCGAGGCGAGAACCATACACACCGATCCAGACGAAAAATTATCCAATTCTCTCCAGATCATCGGGCACACATACAACCCGTAATACGATCTAGCCAAATGGACACGGCGCTTCTGCTCCCCATCGTCCAGCACCACATCAAAACTTCCTGACATGGCAATGATCAACTGGTGAAGCGCTTGGTGCGCATGCCCCCCGCGCTCTGCGCCACCCGGCACATCGTAGAGGTAATATACACGCTGGATATCAAACGGGATATGATCGTTTGCCTCAATGAATGTTAGATTGCCGCGCGGATCTGCAATTTTTGGTAACTCAATGACCCTGCATTTATTCACATCCATTCTGCCCCTCCTCATTGAAAAAACGAACATGCCGCGCAGGATTTCCACGCACTAGGCTAAGAGGCGCAACATCACGCGTGACGACGGAACCCGCAGCCACCAGTGCTCGCCGCCCTATCCTGAGCCCTGGCAGAACGACAGCGCCAGCCCCAATGGAGGCACCTTCCTCGATTACCGTTTGTGAAAAAATAGCCGGATAAACTCCGCTTCGCGGAAATCGGTCATTTGTAAAAGTTGCATTCGGGCCAATGAAGACATCGCTCCCCACCCGGAGCCCGTTCCACAATTGAACCCCAGACTTGACGGTCACCCGATCGCCTATCACAACATCGCCCTCAATCAGAACATGGGCGCAGATATTGCAATATTTTCCCAGGCGAGCACCCGAAAGAATCACTACGAACTGCCAGATTCTGGACCCATCGCCGATCTCGCAAGCCGCCACATCAGCCGACCAATGCTTAAAATACCCACTCATCGCAGCCCCACAAATATCAGACAAATTAAGCCTCAGGCCTGCTCACACAGAGCCCGATAAGCATCAACAAGCTTTTCCGCTTCGAACTCCCACGAAAATTTTGTCGTAATTGCCGTTCTGCCCTGAAAAGCCATTTTTTCTCGCAAACCCACGTCAAAAAGAAGGCGATTTATTGCCTCTGCAATTTCGTCAGCAGACGCCGGGTCTACACATATCCCGCAGCCACCAACATCGACAATGTCCCTCCAGAGATCGAAGTTTGAGCAGATTACGGGAATCCCTGCAGCCATGTACTCAAAAAGTTTGTTCGGTTGAGAAAATAAATGGTTGGGCGCGGGCAGGAAGTTAACAATGCCCGCAAACGACCGATTGTATATCTTCGCTACCTCATCTCTCGCGACCGTCCCAAAATACGTCACGCGGCTCCAGTTACGGTGTTGCCTGGCCAGACGCTCGACCTCAGGGCCAGAAAATGGTCCGGCGACATAGGCAGCAACATCCTGGGGAACCTTGTCCAGAGAATCAAGAAACGGCATAAACCCGCGAACAATGCTGATAGATCCAACATAACACACACCATCCCGCACGCCAAAAAGATCCCCAGCAGCCCCGTCGAACTCCTTGAGTCGAGGATAATTGTTGATCGTAAGCGTGCTCCGAGCAATGCCCTTAAAGCGCTCTTCTATATGAGGCGTTGCAGCCACCACGAGATCCAACCGACGGCTCACGAAATCCTCCAGCAGCTTGAATGCCCAGGAAACTGCTCCGCGAAGCCAAACCGGCAGCCACTCCTTGGTTCTAATGTCCTCCGGGTAGCACTCATGAGAATCGTAAACCACCCGCGCGCCCGTTCTCACTTTCAGCAACAGGCCATAAGGCAACAGTTCTGGATCGTGGAAATGGTAGACATCTGCCAAGATATTGCGAGCCGATCGATACGCAAGGTAGGAGCGGACCAACATTCGCCTGATGCGTGAGCCCATTTCCGGAAGCGTAACGACCTGAACCTCGCAAGGACCAGAAACCCTCCCTTTACACGCGATTAGCGTAATCTTGAATCCTGCTTCAGCCAAGGAAGTGCATTCCTTGTGGAACACCCTGACGTCATCGGCTCTGTGCACCGAACTGAAATGACAGACTTTAGTCAATACGATACCTCTTGCTTCTACGCGTTACGAGATAGACATTGATCAGCATGAGCCCCCCCCCCCCGGTAAGCAACGCCGTTGGCAACGGCGTATCGATAATCTGGACGAACAGGGGAACGATCAATAGCAAACCGCCGGAATTAATTAACAACAAACGCAGTCCCACAAAAAAAGCCAGCAGCGGAAACAATCCAAGCAGCCCGAGATTAACATAGGCATCGGCAAGAAACCCTGCCGTCGCATTATCGCCCCCGACAAAAAATGCCGAGCCTATCAGGCGCGATGGAATGTCTGAATAGTTATACGGAATAAATGGGGACATAAAACTATAGGAATAATACTGGGGAGAGTCTTGAAAAAACTCGGCTGATTTAAAAGCAATATCCGCATTCATCACAATGAAGCGATGGACAATCGAAGCAACCCACACGTCACCAACGCGATAGAGCACGCTCCCAAGAAAACTGGCCAAACCTATCCCGGCAGGAATCAACCAAACACGCCCGCTTCGCGAGACAACGCCAATAAACGCAACCATCAGCAAAAAAAAGAGATAGATTTTATCCCCGGAGACAAAGAAAAGCAAAACAATATAGAATAACGCGAAGAATCTAAAATATATATTTCTGCCGGCAAAAATCAGATAGACAACCAATACATAGGCTGACCAACTGACGAGATACACCAGCACACCACCGCCAAGTGCAACCCCGAATATCTTTCGGCGTTCGTATACTGTATCGAATCCCAAGCCGTATTCCAACGCACCTGGAACGAGACTGAGAAAGAACAAAAACATCCAAAAAAGGATAAAGGCAAAGACCCACGCCAGAGTGTCCCTGGGGAGAGAGAGCGGAGGTACTTCCGCGGGCTTTTGTCCCCACTTCGGCATTGCAACCAACAAAATAGCCAAGCCTGTCCAGAAGGCGACACAATATAGGAGGTATTCTAGGCCGGCCCCGCGAATCCAGTAAAGTGAGGCAGTCGGAAGCAGTGTGGCGAAGTAAACAAGAACCACGGCTGCATCGAACGGGTTCCTTTCGCTCGCAGAATACAAAATTAGAGGAATTGCTGAGAACACGAATACAAACCATGAAATCCAATATTCTGCTGAAAAAAATGTGCCGTTTAAATCAACCCCATAACTACCAAAATTCGGCGAAACCGAAAACATAAAATAGTCGATACTAACCTTGGCAAGAACGGAAAAAACAAGAAAACGACATAACAGGCCATAGAACGCACTGAATTGCAGCCTGTAACCATGCCGCTCGCCACCCGCAACTGTCATTGACTTAGCTGTGAGAACGCAAGGATCCAAATCCGACACGACAGCTTCGCAAGATACCCCAGAGTCAGCCCTCATGTTGCCGCCAAGAATATTGTCGCTTTAGCTTCAAAATAGGCTGCTCGAAGAAAACATAACTGATGGGCGCGACAAGAAAGGTCAGCCAAACACCCAAATCCAGTCCCGGCGGAAAGCTTTCTCCAACTCGGTAAGAACCGTTACCAGTAAAAACACCCTGCCATACATACAACCCATAACTTATTAGACCAAGGTAGGCAAGCGGCCTGAACTCTAGAAAATTCACAAACAGCGAATTTTGTTTGTAATACACAAAAACGATCAATACGGAAATTGATACCAGCCATAAGGTATCAGTTGTAAGGAAAGCAGGGGATAACAAACCGACAAGTGAAAACAACAAAGCCGAGGAAGCCACTTTTTCATTTAAGAATAAGCGAGCAGCCACTGGATTTTCGACAACAATTGCCGCGACACAACCAAACGCAATTGGCGCCGCTGCTGGAAAGGTCCATCGCCATACGTCAACACCCGTCATCGCACCGGTCACTATTGGACCAACAGTCAAACATGCGATTGCAAACAATCCAGAAAACCCAAATGCAACCCTAGTACCAAGCAAGAAGACAGTGGGCCAAATAAGATAAAAATGCTCCTCGACCGCCAGAGACCAAAAATGTGACATAGATGAAAACGAACACGTTGGCGGGGCAAAATTTTGCGTGTATGTAAACGCGTATAGGAAGGCGCAGTTTGGGATGTTCGCGTAAGCGAGAAAATCAATTAGGCAAAGTATAATTAGCGACAAATAGTACAGTGGGAATATTCTCAGGGTGCGCCGGAAAAAAAAATTCCTAAGGCTAACACTGCCTGTCGAACTACGCTCTTGCAACAGCAACAGCGTGATCAAAAACCCCGATAGCGCAAAAAAGACGCTAACGCCTACATGGGCGCTTAGAACCGCCAAAACCCGGGAATTTTCCAGGCCGATCTTTGGCCAAATTTCCGCATGGGAAAAAATGACCAGCAGAACGGACAACCCCCTCAATCCATCCAACCCTTTTATTTTTTGTTTTATCTGAGGAGCCTTAAAGTCAACGCTCATATTGTCACCATGAATATCTCGCCTTAGCGTCAGATTGCTTTTTTGCCAGCCATTTAGTTAATTTAATTAATACTATTTCCGATTAGTCCGCAAAATTTATCTTCCCACCCGCAGAAAGCAACTGAAAAAGTTGATACAAATTTTCCACCAACCGAACATTCTTGACTTGTATGTGGGCCACGGTGGAGAGTCGATCCGTATAGATCACCACTCCTATTTTATCCACAGCCCGAATGCCTTCCGACCCGTCAAACCCTAACGGCAACGCGATAACAATATTCTGTCTCGAATTCAGAAGTGGACGGTAATAACGCGCAATCGCCTTATCGTTTTGCCAAAGAATCAGGCCGATTTGCACTTCCACATCGGATTGCAGTTCTATGGCGAACATCCGAGCTTTTTCTAAAATGACACCCGGAATAGAAATTACCAACCTTCCTTCGACATCAAGATAGCTGCTTTCGTCCTCTTTACTGTACCTGCGCGATGGATCGATCAAGAACTCATGGCTATCCGAATTAATCGCAACTGCGTCAAACATCCCCGCGCTGGAAAATTGCAATTCTCGAGCGGCTTGGTCAGTGATCTCCTGAATTTTTGATGTTGAAAAAATCAAGGCAGTTACACCACCGCTCGTGGTTGCATACACATCGCATCGCTTGATCTTCGAAGAAATTTTTTCTGACACAAGAAAACGGGATTTCGGCAGACCATCGGTATTAATCGCCTTCAGGTCGATACGGCGTGAACGTTTGTCAAAACAAACAACCGAATTCAGGAACAGATCGGGGCTATAGGGGTGGGGGGCTCCAACACCGGAGAAGAAAAGCACGCGTTCTTTGCCGCGCGACACCAAATACACAGGGTACCGTTCCTCCAGTGCACGGTGCCGAGCCCTCTGCTGTTCAAGGAAGAACTGATCGCCCGTAGCTTCCCAAAGATCACCGAACTGCATACTCTCATACAAAACGTAATGAGGCATATTTATAGTTCTCGGCACAAGTTGATACAACGGCCAGCCATTTTCATCAAAGAACTGCCCGGCCCTTGATTTAGTGCCTCGCACCGCGCACTCAAAGGCATTTGCATAGTTAGGATGATGCGGGAACCGATCAGCGATCAGCTTCAGTGCCGTCAGTGAGAATAGATGCCCGTTCATCACATAATACTCCTCGCCCGAATTGATTGTGGGCCATGAATATTCCGAGAAAAAACAGCCATCACCTTCGTCCGGCCAAAGACTCCCACCTTCGACAGGAGATTTTAGTGCCCGATCAACCATCTCCCTCGCCAAATCAATTTCATCTTCGTTGTCGCCATAAACTTGAAGGAGAAACAGCGGAAAGAACAGCGAATCCATTGAGGACCACCATCCTGGCGCAAGAGAGTTGTATTGATACTTGTATATCAGTTTCTTCGTTTCGCCGAGATTCCAGGTTGAAACAATCTTATCGGCGTTGGCTTTGGCGTGGTCTAGGTTTCCAGAAATGGCAAACTCTGTCCACGCCGCCCAAGTCGCGATCAGTGGATCGCCCTTCGCAATTCCCTTGTCCATCCGCCGCTCGGATGACCAGTTGAACTGCGCCGGCGACTTGAGATTCCACGATCCAGACTGCTCGGCACCTGCGCTAAAAGACAGGCCGAGAACAAGCAGGGAGGCTAAACGAAACGATGCAACGCTAAGCATGAAGGGTTCCTTGGTTGTTGGTCTGGGTAAAACCAGCCGTTTCCGGTATCAATACACGACCAACTCACGAGCTATTGCTTCAGCTGCTTTTCCGTTACCGTAAGGCGTGGCATCGCCCGCCCCCTCGCGATAGTTCGCGCGAAAGAACGATGCCAAATCAGCCCGTCCCGGTGAAACAAGCGTATTCCAACCCAGTTCGATAAGTTCGGTCCATTCCGTCTCATCACGCAACGTAAGGCACGGCACGCCATGAAAGTAGGCCTCTTTCTGAACACCGCCGGAATCGGTTGCAACAAGGGCGGCATTCCTCTCGAGCAAGGTCATGTCCAGATAGCCGACGGGGTCGATCACCCTTACATTGGGCGGGATGTCCAGAGCCAATGAAGCGATGCGCTGCTTTGTCCGCGGATGAAGCGGAAGCAATACGGGCAGGGAAGCTGCAGAGAATCCAACAAGTATGTTACCCAACCGCTCGCGGGAGTCGGTGTTCTCCTGACGATGAACAGTCGCAAGGATATAACTCTTCGACCGCAGACCGAGTTCTTGCAGAATTTTCGATCGCTTTGCCGCTACTTCGCCGAAGGTGCGAGCAGCATCGAACATGACGTCTCCAACATTGACGACCTGCGGACCGACGATGCCCTCTTTGGCGAGAGTCGCGATGGCGGAGAGGGTCGGTGCGAACAGGAGATCACTGGCATGGTCGGTGAGCCGCCGGTTAATCTCTTCCGGCATCTGCTTGTTGTAGGAACGAAGCCCAGCTTCCACATGCGCCAGGGGAATCAGCAACTTTACTGCAGCGAGGGCCCCCGCAAGGGTTGAGTCGGTATCTCCATACACAAGCACCCAATCCGGGCGCTCCTTGTTCAGGATGGACTCGATGCCTTCCAACATTCGGCCTGTATTCTGACCATGACCACCTCCGCCAACGCCAAGGTTGTAGTCGGGTTTCGGAATGCCCAATTCATCGAAGAAGATGTCAGACATGTTTTTGTCATAATGCTGGCCAGTATGCAACACTATCTCGGAAAACTGACCACTGCTCTTGAGTGCTCTGGACACCATGGCCGCTTTGATGAACTGCGGCCGAGCCCCGACGATCGTAACGATTCTCTTCAAGGTGTTACCTCATACTGAAATAGTGTCGTGGAAACCCAAGCGCTGACTGAGTGCGCCTTTCTCCCGAGCATGATAGACATTGCCAAAAATCCCGGGGAGCGAGGACATACCTTTCCAGCGCTATCAGGAATAGATATTCAGAGATCGGCCAAGAATGCGCTGAACAATCCGCTGCATTTTCTTCGCAAACTGCTGCCTGCCGTTCCACGTCTTGAAGTCGCTAGCATGATGTATTGGCGCCTGCATAAGTTCGTCGAATTCGCGGCGGGGAATTCTCAACTTCTTGCAGAAATATTCGATATCCAACTCAAGTTCATCGACGTCATAGAGGGGTTCGTCAAGCTTACGCAACGCTTCGTCTCGGGTCATCTGCCCAGAGACAATCAAACTCGCCAAGTGCGGCCGGCGCTTGTCGTAACCAAACCGGACCGGGAGGTAGTGATTCTGGAAGAACTTTGTAAATACGGACTCCCCGTGTTTGCGCGGGTAGGGGCGATAACCTATTACATCGGAAAGATACTTCAGCGCAGCCTCTTTGTCGTAGGCCATGAAGTTCAGCGGCAGAAACGTTCTCATACCTCTGACAAATGGATACAAGAAATAATATTCGGAAAAACTGATGGTTCTGTAATCTTTCATGGGTCGAGCGCCGTACTTTCGATGAATATCCTTTAGATTGATAGCATCCATCGCACTATGATGCCATGCAGTTGGAAAAACCGCTTCCGTCGCAATATTTCCCCCACTTAAGATGTACTTGATCCGGTGCTTGACTGAAAAATGGTACATACTCGCGAAGAACGCATGATCCTGCGGTACATCTTGGTTGGCCACGCCGGCCTTTAGATAGCTTAACTGAAGATCCCTCATTTCCTCCCAGTTCATGACGTGCGTGTGCAAGTCGTAATTGCTGTGCTTGACCACCTTTTCGATATTGCTGACCGCCAGTTCGCTGTTCCACCCGGCATCAACATGAACAACAAGCGGCCGCAGGTTGAACTCCTTCAGCTTTACGGCCAAATATGAACTGTCGACGCCACCACTCAGGCCGATGATGCAGTCATATTCATTACCGCGCCCATCCTCTCTGATGGTGTCGAGTATCGCAGCGAGCTTTGGCTTTCCAGCTTCCCCGGGAAACCACTGCTTGGCCTGAACGTTATCAAAATGCAGGCAGTGATTGCACACTCCGTCTTCGTCGAAGACAATTTCAGGATCACTGGTATCCATGACACAACGAGTACATATCTGATAAGTGCCCACACTAAACCTCTATAGATTGAATTTGTTCATTGCATCGTGGGTCGGGTAGTTGATCAGCACTGCCCGATGCCTTCCATGAAATACGAATAGGCTTCCAGCAGAGACAGCGGACGCGCTGGCCAGCTGGATCGGTTCAGCAAGATCCGCGAGGGATCCAGCTCCACCGCACGCAATTACCGGTATAGATACGGCCCTGGCCACGGTCTCAATCAACGAAAGATCGAAGCCGCGCATTGTTCCATCGCGGTCGACAGAATTGAGAAATATCTCGCCTGCCCCTGCATCCTGAACTTTTCTTGCCCATTCCGAAGGTTTGGTCTTCAAGTCTTTGGTGGCCGATAGGGCCACCACATGATGACCGCCCAATAACGCCTTCCTGCAATCGATCCCGACAACAACGCTTTGGCTGCCATAAACGGTGGCGATTTCCGTAACAAGGCTCAAATTGTTAATTGCGCCATAATTCAACGCAACTTTCTCGACGCCCAAAGTAAAAAGCCGCCGAGCATGGTCAAGGCTCTTGATCCCGCCGCCGTAACAAATGGGCATAAAACACTCACCCGCGATCTCGGCGACAAGGTCAAAATCTGGCTCATGATTTAGTCTGGATGCCGATATATCCAAAATAACCAGCTCGTCAACTTCTTTCTCATTGAAGATCTTGACCGCATTAACCGGGTCACCCACATATACGGGATCACGAAACTTCACGGTCTTCACCAGACCTCGATCTAGCAACAGGAGACAGGGAATAACGCGATTACGGTACATCAGCACTTCTCCACGAAATTCTTCAGAAGTGTCATTCCAAACCGATGACTCTTTTCCGGGTGGAACTGCAGGCCAACAATATTTTCCTTGGCAACCGCAGCGACGAACTGCTCACCGTAATCCGCCGTAAGCAAGACATCACCGGCTGTTATCGGCCGCATGAAATAGCTATGCACAAAATAAAAGCGAAAATCTCTATCGATGCCGTCGAGAATTGGATGGCTCTTGGCAGCCTTGACATAGTTCCAACCCATATGCGGAACTTTGAGGTCTGGCCGCGAATGAAATCTGACGATCTCCATGTCAATCCAATCCAAACCCGGCAATTCTCCCTCTTCGCTCCTTGTCCCGAGCATTTGGGAGCCAAGGCATATTCCGAGAATTGGTTTTTTTTGAATTAGGGCTTGATTGTTCAGAACATCAATCAGGCCACGGGCACGGAGATTCGACATGCCTGCATCAAACGATCCCACCCCAGGCAGGATAATTTTTTCGGCAGCAGCAATCTCATCCGCGCACCCTGACGCTTTGGCAGGTGCGCCGATCCGCCGCAACATGTTTATCACCGAGGCGATGTTTCCAGCGCCGTAATCCACAACAACGATCATAGAATTCTCTGGTTTAGATCCAATGTTTTATTATTAACCGGGCAATCAAATAAAAAAAGTGCTGCATATTGGACAGCCGAATGTTTGGAATAAGCCATCACCCGTTCCGGTGCCTTGACCGGTCGCTTCATGAAGGTATTCGCCTTGCGAAGCAATACCTTTCTGCTGGTGATGCGATCAAAAGAGCGAAACTCGGTCTTGAAGTCCCGCTTGAAATATTCATTGGGATTGATCTCTGGCGAGCAGGACGGAACATAAAAGACTTCGATTCGACCCTTCCTCCACCAGCCACGCGCTGACCAAACTGGCATAGTGCACCTTCAGGCTGTCGAGAAACAGGAACACTTTCTGACGGCTGTCGGCAATCAGCCTTTCCATGAAACCGATGGACAGGTCGGTGTTCATGGCTGCCCCAGCGAACTCGAAGCGCGCCCCTCCTGGTTGCTGATGGCGGAATCCATCGCCAGGACATGGCGTGCTTGCCCGGTGCCGCCAGAGCGGACCCCTGTCCGGTCGGTGCAGAGCTGCGTAGCCAGTGCCCGTCTTCTGCCACCGCCGTTTCACCCCCCCAGCAAACGACAGCGCCTTCCGCCTTAGTCCCGGCAGCGTTCGTCGGGTAGATGTCGTTGAGCCATTGCTCGACCCCGAACGGACTCTGTTCCAGCGCCCGCCTCATCGGCTGCAGCGGGGCGTAGCGCAAGTGCAGCATGTATTCACCCACCGTACGAATCGGCATCTCGATGTTGAACAGCACCTTGACCAACCGCATTACAGCCCAGCGGCTCCACAATCCAAACGGCAAAGTCAGTTGCTTGGGGTTCTCGCCGACGATAACCGAGCGCAACTGCCATTCCTTGGCCAGAGCCGGCGCCCATCCCGACAGGTATCGGCGAACGCACACCTTCGACTTCAGGCCGCTCATGCCCTCCATTGAATAGCGCTTGTACCACCCGATGACCGTACTCAAATACACGCCAACCACCCTTGTGACTTCCTTTCAGGGCAATTTCAGTTCTTCATGGAGCCGAATTGCCTGCCGACGAATTGCGTCTTGGGCAGGGCGGGGTAGTTTTCGATCATCGAACTTCTTCATGTACAGCATTATATCGCATATCTGCCATTTGCTTACATGGTTAATAACCCAGGTTTGCTACAGCAATTGTCCCTTGCTGAGTCGATATGAGAACCCCAAATAGACAACATACAAGGCTGCAGCACCAAGACTGTACGCCTTAACGGCCATGCCAAGTGGCTGCAACAACATGAAAGTCGCCATGGTGACTCCAAAAAGCGCCAGTTGCCACAAAAGGTCAATATGCTGCTTCTGCGAGACGTAGACGATGTAACTAAGCGGACTGGCAACAAAGCCCATCATGTATCGCGGAAGTAGCCAAAGAGCCATCGCCCCTGCTCCAATCCAAAGCTCACCAAACGCCACTCCAAACAGGAATTCCACACCAAAAGACAAGACAACAGACAGCACAACCGCAACGCCCGTCAGAAGCTTGAACGTGCGAACGTATTCAGCCCTGCACTCGCCTCGCGTTCGAAACGCATCCGCCGAATGCCTCTTGAATACATCCAGAACCGCAAAAGCCAAAATGGTTATCGGGGCTCCCATCATCCGCATAGCCATCGCCAGAAGCCCCGCAGAATCAGCGCCAAAGCGCGCTGCAACGATCACAATCGGCAATTGTGCAGCAGCGACACTCATTGCATCCGCCGGTAATGAGAACTTTGGAAAGTTCCTCTGTCGATACCATAACGCCTTTGCGTTGGTTATCAATTGCACCCATCGAATTCTACCCAGAGGCATAAGCGTGACCGCGGCCGCAAGCGCAACTGCCAAGCCAAAGCAGTATGCCGCGCCAAGTCCAAGCGACGTTGGGACCAATTCACCTGCGGCAACTTGCAGGCCAGTAACACTAACCGCCTGTGAAATCCGCATGAGGGAAAGTCTGCGATACATCCCCTCGGCGGCTGCCCATGCTTGATACGTCTGGACTGCAGCAACAAGAGACGCTGCCGGCACGAATAGCCAGATCAATACACCAGAAAATCTCTCAAAGTAATCCAGGCGGACCAGCAACAAGATAGCCACAATGACCAAAGGCAGCAGGGACATTACCACGATGGTGTAGAGCGTTGAGACAACTGCGTCTTTCCGAGGCTGACCATCAGGCTCGATCGCAAGACATGCCTCAAGCCGGGCGGTCACAACCACGGACATGAATAGAACCACGCCAAGCCATGCCGAATAGGCACCGAATTCCGCTGGCGCGTACTGCCGGGCAAGTACCAATGCCCCGACTATCGGCACCGCCTGCGCCATGATGCTACCAGTCAGCACCGAAGCCACATTTCGGATAAATACCGACTTCAAGTGTGTTCCTGCTCACGGTCGACATTGCATCCCGTTGCTCTAGTGAATGCGGCCAGGCTGAGGCTTTCGAAGAAGAAGCCACGACCATCCCCGAAGACTTTCGCTTCGAGGACGATCACGTCGGGAATGGTCGTGGAGGTCGCTTCCATCAGAAGGCCCTTTCCCCGAGCAGGCTGCACAGGTGATGGCCATAGCCCGTCCTGGCTAGTGCTTGGGCGATTGCTTTGAGTTGCTCCGGACTGATCCGGCCCTGGCGGAAGGAGATTTCTTCGGGACAGGCGACCTTGAGGCCCTGGTGTTTTTCGATGGTGGCAATGAACTGGTCGGCTTGGAGCAGACCGTCGTGGGTGCCGGTATCAAGCCAGGCATAGCCGCGGCCCATGATTTCGACACTAAGCGTGCCTTGTTCGAGGTAGAGGCGATTAAGATCCGTGATTTTTAGCTCTGCTCGGGCCGAGGGTTTCAGGTTGCGGTCGAGTGAGAGGCCTTTGCGACGCCTCACTTTACCTCTCCGTACTGCTTGCCGACCCAGTGCTTGTACGCGCCGCTGGTGACGTTGCCGACCCAGGCTTGGTCGACGAGGGCCCACCGTACGGTCTTGCGAATCCCGGTTTCGAAGGTCTCAGCCGGTTTCCAGCCGTGCTCGTGTTCGATCTTTGAGGCGTCAATGGCGTAGCGACGGCCGTGGCCGGGGGGCGGCCGGTCCTTGATGTAGGTGATCTGCTCCTTGCACGGCTTCCCGTCGGCACGCGGGGCCAGCTCGTCGAGCATGGCGCAGAAGGCGTGGACGACGTCGAGGTTGGGCTTCTCGTTCCCGCTGGCGACTGTGTAGACCTCGCCCACCCTGCCCGCTTCGAGGACTCGGCGGATGGCGCTGCAATGGTCTTTCATTTAGAGCCAATCGCGGATTTTCTGGCCGTCGCCGTAGATGGGCAAGGGCTTGTCAGGGCCGGGGCATCGTGGATGACCAGCGGGGTGAGCTTTCCCGGAAAGTGGAAGGAGCCGCAGTTGTTGGAGCTGTTGGTGGTGAGCACCGGCAGGCCGTCGGTGTGGTGGTAGGCGCGCGCCAGGTGGCCGCTGGCAGGCCTGTTGGGTTCGTAGCGGTGGGTCTTGGAGACGGCGGACTCACCCGCTTCCAGCGAGCCATAGACTTCGTCGTTGGAGACGTGGAGGAAGCGGAAGTTGTCCTTCGCCTCGCTATCGAGGCCGTTCCTGTGGGCGCGCACCGCTTCGGGCAGGCAGAAAGTGCCAACGATGCTCGTCTGGATGAGATCTTCCGGGCCATGGATGCTGCGTTCGACGCGCGATTCGGCGGCAAAACTGACCGCGGGACGGAATTGGTGCTCGGCAAGCCCCATGGCGACGAGGTCCACGTCGCCGATGTCTCCCTTGACGACGCCGTGGGGCGAACTGCCCTGGAGGCTGGCGACCTTATCGAGGTAGCTGGCGCAGGAGGTCAGCGCGTCGAGGTTGATGACCGGCTTATCCGATTCGACCGGCCAATCGAGGACGAAATTGCTGCCGATCAGGCTGGCGCCGCCTGTGACGATGATGGTCATGGTTATAGACTTAGATAAGCTTGCAATACCGGCGAGAAAAATAGAGCCCTAAAGTTTCAAGGCTGCCTCAAGGGCACTAACAATCTGACTCTGGTCGCCTTGGGTGATATCCGCGCTCATCGGCAAACTCATCACGCGCCCTGACATTGATTCGGCGACCGGTACGCCACCATGCACCCGGCAAAGGGCTTTGTATGCTGGCTGCAAATGTAGCGGCACAGGGTAGTGCACTGCAGTGGGCACCCCTGCGGCCTTGAGTTGCTCCTCTATTTGCTTGCGGCTGTCGACGAAGACTGTGAATTGCGCGAAGACGCTGGTCCGGCCCGAACGCTGAGTGACGGTTTGCACCTTGCCGGCAAGCAGCGCATTGTAGCGGCCGCCAAGCTTCAGGCGCCGCTCAACTTCCCCGTCGAATCTTTCCAGCTTGGCCAACACGACAGCACACTGCAGGGTATCCATCCGGCCACCCACGCCGATGCGCGTATGCACGTACCGCTTCTCCTGCCCATGCACGCGAATCTCGCGCATCGCCCTGGCCAGACCATCGTCGCTGGTGAAGATCGCCCCACCATCGCCGTAGCAGCCCAACGGCTTGCTGGGAAAGAAGCTGGTACAGCCAATCGTGGACAGGTTGCAGCTCTTCTCGCCCTTGTATTCGGCCCCAAAGCTCTGGGCGGCATCTTCGATGACCGTCAGGCCATGCCTGGCGGCGATGGCGTTGATTTCTTCCATGTCCGCGGGTTGACCGTAGAGGCTCACCGGCATGATGGCGCGGGTCCTGGGGGTGAGCGCGGCTTCGATCTTGCTGGCGTCGATGTTGCAGGTATCCGATTCGATATCGACGAAGACCGGAGTGGCGCCCACCAGGGCGATAACTTCGGCAGTAGCGACGAAAGTGAACGGGGTGGTGATAACCTCGTCACCCGGCTTGATATCGAGAGCCATCAGGGCAATCAGAAGCGCCTCGGTACCGGAGGCTACGGTGATGCAGTACCTGGCGCCTGTGTACTCGGCGAGCTTCGATTCGAGTTCCGCGACCTCCGGACCCATGATGTACTGCCCGTGGTCAAGTACCTTGTGGATACGCGCATCAATGGAACTCTTGAGCGCCTGATACTGGGCCTTCAGGTCGATGAACTGTATTGCCATGTCCCACCTCAATGCTGCGATTTCGTGACGACGGCTTCGACAAGCGCCCGCGAGGTGGTCTACGTGCCACCAAGGACGTTGATCAGCCTGCCCTGACGCTCGACGACCGATTCCCGACTAGCTGCGGAAAAATCGATTTTGCTGGCGACAATCGGCCGGATGCCTGAAAAGCGACTGATTATATCCTGCAGCGCTATCTTTCTACAAAAATAGCGGTTGTAATTGGCAATCAGGTAAGCGATTTGCTCATCGCTTGGCGCACACTGATCGGGGTTCTCCTGACTGACTTCGGTCGTAACATGCACTGAACACGCCACTGGAAAGCTCTCCAGTCACCGGATCAACCGTGAGCACGGGGCTCCGCTCGTGAAATCTGGCACCCGATTCTCTGGCCTTTTCTGCTGCCCACAGGCCAAGCAGGTAGTCATCCATTCGGGCACCCCAGTATCCGTAAGCACCGAGCAACTGTTCGCGCCGCAAGCCCGGAAAGCGGACGGCCACGTCGGCGGCACCGTACCAACCGCCACACGGCAAGCCGGATCCGGTTGCCAGGAGGTTGCAGAGCCTGAGGCCTGCCCCGACCAACCACTTTGTTTGCTCACCGTTGCGGCGAATCGGGATAAGCCACTCCAGGGGCTGAACCAGTTGCGGCGCCTGCCTGATCCACCAGGAGCGCTCCGGGAGTTCCTCGCGAATCAGCCCCAGAGGCCATGTTCAAGCTAACGCAAGCCGCCGTGCAGCATCCTGGTAGAGGCCGGACTGGTAGCGGACATCAACTGGCCTTTCTTGTAAAGATCGACGGAATCGCCGCGCCGGGCAAAGGCCCAGGCGGTCATGACGCCGTTGATCCCGCCGCCGCTAACTGCAGCCTTCATTCGACCGCCAGCATCGTCCCCGTCAGCTTGTAGGTCTTGCCGGTGTTCGGGCATTGCACGGAGGTGTCGCCCTCGAGCGGCAGGTCTAGCCGTTCGCCATGCTCGCTCATCCATCCGATCTGTCGGGATGGCACACCCGCCATCAGGGCGTAGGGCTTGACGTCGCGATTGATTACCGCACCGGCGGCGATAAAGGCGAACTCGCCGATGGTGACACCACAAACGATCGTGGAATTGGCACCCAGAGTCGCCCCCTTCTTGACCTTGGTCGCCCGGTACTCATCCTTGCGACTGACCGCCGAGCGCGGGTTGTAGACGTTGGTGAAAACCATGCTCGGGCCGCAGAAGACGTCGTCCTCAAGATGCACACCATCGTAGATCGAAACGTTATTCTGCACCTTGGAGTTGTTGCCGATGGTGACGTCGTTGCCGACGAACACGTTCTGGCCGAAGGAACAATCTTTGCCGATGCGCGCACCACCGCAGATATGGGCAAAATGCCAGACGCGGCTGCCGTCGCCGATGACGGCGCCCGCGTCCACGATCGCGGAGGGATGGATGGTGACCGCCATGTCAGTAATCCAGCGGCAAGGCAACGCGCTTGCCGTCTCGAGCCGAAAGATACGCAGCGATGAGCACCTCCAGTGACTTCAGGCCTTCGCGGCCATCCGTTTCCGGCTCCGCCTCGCCGCGCATCACCTTTATTACATTGTCGTAATAGAGCGGATGCCCAAAACCGTAGACGGAAGTGGTTGCGTAGTTGGCCGAGGCAATTTGCTCGTCTTCGGACAGCTTTTCGGCGAACTCCCAGTGCTGGATCTCGTTGACCGCAACGCCGCCCACACGCACTGTGCCTTTCTCGCCAAGAATCGTGATGCTGCCTTCCAGGTTCTTCGGGTAGGTCAGCATGGTGACATTCATCGAACCCAGTGCGCCGGACCGCCAGCGAACGCTGAGCACACCGCTGTCCTCGACCTCTATGTTGCGCTCCAGCGTGGAAGTATAGGCCTGCATGCTTTCGATCGGGCCGATCAACCAGTCGAGCAGGTCTACGTAGTGGCTAGCCTGGTTCATGAAGGCTCCGCCGTCGAACTCCCAGGTGCCGCGCCACCTGGCGCTGTCGTAATACTCCTGCGGCCGCGTCCAGAACACATTGATGTTGACCATATAGATGCGGCCAAAACGCTTCTGCTCGACCGCACGCTTGAGCAATTGCAGCGTCGCGTTGCGCCTGTTCTGCTTGACGACGAAGAGGCGCACACCGTTGTCGTCGCAAGCCTTGACCATGCGCAGACCGTCGTGCCAGCGCGTTGCCATCGGTTTCTCGGTCATGACGTGACGCCCTGACAGCGCGATTTCGATCGTCTCCTCGGGATGCAAACCACTCGGCGTCGACAGGACGACGATGTCCGAGGTCGTCGACTTCAGCATTTCCGTCAGGCTGTCATGCCCTTTGGCGCCGGTACGCTGGACGGCCTTGTCGAGCGCGTTGCGGTCAACGTCACAAACATCGACGATTTCGATGTGCTCGGCGTGCTGCTCCATGGCGCCAAAATGATTGGCCGCGATGCGTCCGCAACCGACAAGCGCCATTCGGATCCTGCGACCGGTAATCGTGGGGTAGTTACGCATTTCGTCCTCTGACAGGCGGAATAGGATAAAGCCGACGTCAGCCTCGACAGGGCAATCCAAAAAATATTTGAGGTCGGCCAATGCCGATTTCTTGTCGCGGCGCGGCGAGCGCCATTTCGAGAGTGCTTCGTGCCTGAATTCCTTGTGACCAATGGCAACCCCACCGCATCAGTCGAATACGCAGCATGAGCGGATCCGGGCGGTACACCCCATCCGTCGGCAATCCATTCACCATGCCGCGCACGTCGGCATTGTACTTGCATTTGAGCATCAGACAAAGAAAGCCGCCTACTGAACAGCGCTGACGCATGACCCTGCTGAACCGGCCCTGTTTGCCGGCAGCGCCTACTTTCGCCGCCGAGGCGGGCAGTTCGCGGTTGGCTAGCGCTGCCCCTGCCCCACAATAAGTGCTGAACTTTTCTAGGCGGGCCGGCCATCCTGACGGGATGGAAAAACAACATCAGATCAAACGAACGCTGGCCCAAGCGGATTCGATCGAAACGATCTGCAAGCTTCTGGGCAACTTTGGTCATTCTACGCGTTCGGCGTTTGTTGGCGAGGTGTGCGAGCAGTTCGGCTTTGTTGACGGGCGAGGGAAACCACAAGCCGCTAGCTGTATAAAGGCGCTGCTGGAATTGGAACGTGGCGGTCATTTTGTGCTTCCCACCGCACGGCCTCGGGTGTCGGTCGAAGGCCGCCGACCGCGGCGCCTGGGACAACCGGTCGAGGCGCCAAACGGCGTACCAGCACAAGCGGAGGCGGTCCAGGAACTGACGCTATACCGTGAGCGGTCACGATTGAATCTTCTGGAAGGTTTGGAAGTTCAAGGTCAATAGAGACTGTAGCGCCTTGGCGTGGATGGTATGGGTATCTTGCAAGCAGCGTTCGATGGCGGTAGTGAAGGAATGGAAGTCGGGGTAGTACTTGGCGTAGAGGCACTGCTTTTTGACGAACTTCCACAAACGCTCGATGAGGTTCAAATTCGGGGAGTAGGTCGGCAAAAAGAGCAACTCGATCTTCAGTTGGTCGGCGCAGGTTTGCACCAACGCACAACGCTGATAACGGGCGTTGTCGAGTACGACCGTAATGGGCAGCGTGGGCCGCAAGGAGGCCAGTTTCTCCAGCAAGGCGCACACGCTGAGCGAATTGATGTAGGCGGAATTGACGACGGTAATGACCTCTTTGGTCACGGCATCGATGGCACCCAACACGTTGAAGCGCTGTCTCCCCGAGGGCGCCCTGATCCAGACCCGAGCCAGGCACCACACCGCCGACATGAAGGCTCCCAAGACAAAGTGCGCCGCGTCTACGAAGAACACGGCACGTTGGCCCTCTTGGGCTTCCGCCAAACGCGGTTCAAGGTGTTTTTTTTAAACGCTTCCTGGACCTCCGGATCCGCCTTGGCCGGCAGGGTGCCGGTCTTCAGGCGCTTCATTCCGCACTTCTCTTTCAGGAAAAGGCGCACCTGCGTCGGCGAGCGGCTCAAGCCTGTAAGCTTTCTGATCGCATCAACTGCCTCATTGATCGAAGCCGGCGGATGGGCTAGAAAATAACCCGCTATCGTATCCTGATGCGCCACCAGTTCGCTCTGCGGCTGACGAAAATGCAGTTCCTTCAGCCCTGCGACGCCGCCCTCCGCATACTGCTGGAGGTAAGTGCGAAGCGTCTTGCCGCTCACGCCCGCGAACCGCGCAATTTCTTGGTGCGCAAGCCCCTGGCTTTTCAACCACAGCGCTTCCATCTTGCGTCGCACGTGCGGATGCGAATGGTGAAAGCGCTCGTGTTCCAAGGCTTCCGCCTCCGCCTCCGCCTGGGTAAATGTCAGTCTCAGCATCGCAGCCTGTCCACGCAGAAAGCAATGCCGTAATTCTACAGCCTGTTACACCAAATAGTTAAAGTCGTTTGTGACCTATCTTGGTATACTCCCGGTTGAAACGGTCGATCAGATGCGGCTGTGGAACGAACTGATGCTGAGCGAACATCCGCAGGGAGCCGGACCATTGGTCGGCGCACAGATGCGTTATCTGATTGGCTCGGCGCATGGTTGGCTGGGCGGTCTGGGATTCGGCGCCGCCGCCCTGCAACTGGCGGATCGGGACCGCTGGATGGGCTGGGACGCGGCGACGCGTCGGCAACACTTGCACCGGGTGGTAGGCATGAGCCGCTTTCTGATTCGGCCGTCAGTCGCTTGTCACAACCTGGCCTCGCGTGTGCTGGGCATGGTTCTTCGTCGCCTGGGCGGGGATTTCCAAAGGCAATACGGGTATCAACCCTGGCTGGTCGAAAGCTTTGTCGACAGCGCGCATTTTGCCGGAACCTGTTATCGGGCGGCGAACTGGGAGGCCATCGGGCAAACCCGAGGTCGAGGCCGCCAAGACCGCGCGCATCAGAAGAACAAGACGGTCAAAGCGATCTACGCCTATCCCTTGGCGTCGGACTGGCGCAACCGATTGGGGCTTGCCGAACCGATCGGCCTACCGGCGCTGACGATCGCCGAGGGCCTGGAGGGCAACGCGTGGGCGGCGCAGGAGTTTGCCGGGGCCGCACTGGGGGATGAGCGGCTCAGCCAGCGCCTGGTCGATAGTGCCTGCACGCTGGCGGCGATGCCCGGACGCGCGTTCTCCGGCGCGGCACAAGGCGACCGCGCCGCGGTCAAGGGGCACTACCGGCTGATCGACCAAGCCGCTGACTCGGCTGTCACCCTTGAAGCGATTTTGGCACCGCACCGCCAACGGACCCTGCAGCGGATGAAAGCACAGGCGACGGTCCTGTGCATTCAGGATGGCAGCGACCTCAATTATTCCGGACTCGCGCAATGCGCGGGCTTGGGGGTGATCGGGAGCAATCAGACCGGTGCCCAGAGTCGGGGGCTGCACCTGCATTCGACCCTGGTCGTGAGCACCGACGGCCTGCCGCTCGGCGTCCTGGCGGCGCAGTGCTCGGCGCCGATCGCCAAGGTGAAGAACGAGCCGCAGGGGGCGACGCCTCCCGTGCCGATTGAAGAAAAGAAGACCTTCGCCTGGATTGAGGGCTTGCGCACGTGCAGCCAACAGGCCAAAGAGCTCCCCACGACACGCCAGATCTGCGTCATGGATCGCGAGGCCGATTTCTTTGAACTCTTCGACGAGCAGCGCCAACGCGCCCGCGTCGATCTCTTGATCCGAGCCCAGCATGACCGCTGCACTGGCGAGGCCCTACGTCTCTTCGAGTCGGCCAGACAAAGCCCTGTGCAGGGCCGCTTGAATATCACGGTACCTCGGCAAAGTGCCCGAGCGAAGAAAAGCAAGCAGAAGGCCCGTGCGCCGCGAAAGCAGCGTTGTGCGGCGGTCGCCTTGCGCTATCGGCGTGTCGATCTACCGCCACCACTCGCGCACAAGGATAAGGCGCCGATCACGCTGTGGGTCGTGCACGTGCGCGAAACCGCTCCGCCAGCGGATGCCAAGGCGCTTGAGTGGTTTCTGCTGACGACGCGCGAAATCACGACCGTCGAGCAGGCACAGGAGTGTCTGCGTTGGTACTGCCTGCGCTGGCGCATTGAAGACTGGCATCGCGTCCTGAAGAGCGGTTGCCGCGTCGAAGCCTTGGCACACCGAAGTACCGAGCGACTGCAACGCGCCATCGCCATCCATCTGGTGATTGCTTGGCGGATCATGTTGATGACCCTGCTCGGCAGAGAATGTCCCGGGCTTCCCCCTGACGTTCTCTTCTCCGAGCTCGAAATCAAGGTGCTCGATGCCTATGCAAAAAAAAAAAGACTGCCTCAGCCCAAACATCTGGGTGATGCCGTGCGCCTCGTCGCTCGCCTGGGTGGCTACCTCGGCCGTGCCAACGATCCGCCCCCAGGACACCAAATCATGTGGCACGGCTATGCCCAGCTTCAGACTCTGTGCGAAGGCTTTTGTCTCAACACGAAAAACTCGTGTTAGTTGAAGATGTGGGGCAAGGGCAGGGCTAGCGGCGAAGGACGGGGGGCATGGAGTCAGTCAGGAGGATGTCGAAAGGTTTTTTAGACTCCGTTACGATCGCCAGGCGAGCCTTTCCCGACGCGGAGTACGCCGGGCTTGAGAAGAGGTCTTGAGCGGGTGCGGGCAAGGTTATTCGAGTTGCAGCAGGAACGGTTCGGCGAGGAGTAGGCGGATGCGTGCTGGGTCGAGCCAGGGGGCGGCGCAGGAGCTTCGGATGAAGGCGATGGCACCGCGCACGCCGAGTTGCTGATAGAGATCGCGTAGCTGTCGGGTGAAGCGTGCCAGGGTATTGAACACATGCGCCAGGCGCATGAGGAGGTGATAGCCTTTCATGGCATTCCAGTCGAGGGCAAAGGCATGCTCGTAGTGGTAGCCCTGATGTTTTTCGACGAGGAAGCCCGCTTCGATGCCCCAGCGGTGGCGGGCGCCGAGGTTGCAGCGCTCATGGACATTGTCTTGGCTGAGCGGTTGGCTGGAGAGCCAGGCGTGGCGCGATGTTTCGGTGACGGTCCTGGCCTGTTCATCGATCTTCTCCCAGCTTTCCTCACAGACCACCAGGTTCAGCTTGAGACGCTGACGCCCGTTGGCAGCGAAGGCGTAGTCGATGTCGTTGACCCAACTGAAGTGTTGTCGGCGTCTTCCCCAACCGCGCTGCATGACTTGTGGCTTCAGGGCGTGGAGCGCGCGGAACTCCTGCCAGACCGTGGACAAATCCTTGTCCTTGAGCACGATCATGAACTGCCAGTGGGCGCGCAAGCAGCGCTGCATCACCGGCCCGTTGGCGTAGAGGCCGTCGAGCAGGAGCAGGATCGGCAGGCGGGGGAACAGCGTCTTGAGCCGGTCGCTCAAGCGCACAAAGCCGCGCAGCTCGCAGTCCTGCTTTTGCGCTTCGGGTTCGCCCAGCGCGTGTTCGAGGAACTCGCTGAGCAGTGGGATGACCAGGCCGTTGTGGAAGGCAAGGCTGGCCTCGAGGACGTAGACGAAGTACTGGGTGTGGCGGGTTTCCTCCTTGCCGACGGTGCGCTGCAGGAGTTCCTCCGCCCAGAGGGTGTCGCCGGCGACCTTCTGCGAGCCGTCGATGGCGATGGGGTAGCAGTGGTTGATCAGATAGCGGCGGAAGCTCTTGCCGCGGATCAGCCGCTTCACCAGATCGACGTGGGCCTGCTCAAGGTGGTCAAGGTCGATGTCGCGCAGCAGCCGAAACAGGGTGTCGGCGTGTGGCAGGGTATCGATCTCCGGGAACAGCAGGTGGAGGTTGGCCATGAACTGGGGACGGGATATTTCGCGGTTGGTCTCGCGCCGAGAGGAGAACTGAAAGACGAACATCAGCAAGCCGTAGAGCAGCAGCGCGGTCAGCTTGTGGCGGCGCTTCCTGGGGTCTCTCGGGTCGGGAATTTGTTCCAGCTGACCGAGCAAGGCGGGCAGCTCTTTGCGCAGGAGACGGATCTGTTTGCTCACGGCGTCCTCGCGGGCCTTTTGTTCCTCGCCGACGGTCGCGAAGGCTGAGCATCGGTTGGGCAGACAAGCGGGTGAGTGGGGGACTTGTCCACTCGCGCGCAGTTTCGCGTTCAGTGCCTTTTCCTGCCGCTTCTTCTCTGAGCGCCGCTCCTTGAGGGCGGTGCGTGTCGGGCGACGGCAGGGTTTGCTCATGGCCGGGAGTTCCCAGGGGCGGCACACAGCCGGTCGCGACAATCGGCGCTCAGCGGTTTGACCCACACCTGGCGGGGCGTGCTGTGATACGACTGGCCAGGGCGGGCCAGCCCGCGCCCGCTGGTCTCCCCGAGTAACTGCCAACCGGCGGCACGGTAACAGGTGCCGGCATGGTGACGCGGATCGACGAAGGTCTCCAGCAGCAGGGGTTAAGTCGGCCGGAGGAATTGCACCTCCGGCCGCTCACAGAACGGTGCGTGAACCTCTCGATTCACACCGCTCCCATCAAGCACACATACCTGTCTCACGACAGATAGCCTCGTTGAATTCGGCGTCTCCTCCTGTTGTCAGTTGGACGTCAAACACAACCGCTTGACCCGACCCCTTTGCTCCAGCCGCATTACACAGCCTTCAACGCTCATACAGGTCGGTCCGTCCCAGTGCTCCGCATCGGTACTCTCGCCTCGTGGTTTCTGCCACTTGTGCTTCTCCCTTGACATCGGAACGACTGGTTCCCGCAGTTCCACACAGAAGCCAGGATCAGCTTCACGCCTCCTCTACGCCGGCCGCCGCTTGCCCAGTAATCAGGTGCCCGGCAAGCTTGTCCCAGAAGTACGAGCGGCTTCTGGTTTTGACGACAAAGCTCTGGATTACGACGCCTCATCGAAGGTTCACTTTCGTTCGTCTCTCTGATCCATACCTGCCCAAGGTATTCCTTGGACTCTTGCCCCAACGCTTACCACCACGGCTCTTGACCGCAGCAGCTTGGGGTGGTTTGAGGCCCGCTCCTGAAAGCCGACCCCGAGGGACCTACCCTCATCTTCCGTGCAGCTTCAACACAGTTCGTCAGTTCATAGCGAACTTCCTTTCTGTGTACCTGCGGCACACGCTCGAAGCCCCAGTGATCGAGCCAGTCCGCGCGTGCGCGGCGCGCGAGTTGTCCGAGCACATGACTGGCAAGATGCGGCACCCGGACGTGGGGAAAGATCAGGAAGCGGCTGTTGTTCACCACCCGCGCCAGGTTCTCGCGGCGTGCCTGGGTCGTCCAGCCGATCCACTGATCGCGCACGGCCACCGCGCGGGCAGCACCGGATAGCAGGACGCAGCCCAGCCGCCGGTCGCCCGCCGTGATGAAGTAGCGTAGCCGGTAACCGAAGGCCCCCTGGAAACCCAGCGGGTGCCAACGCGCCACCAGCGCATCCCACTGCGCCACCCGGGTCGCGTCGCGAACCACTTCCAGGTACACCGGCGCGAGCGCCGACAGGGCGCAGTGCACCGCCGGCTCGGCAACGGGGACGGCGGATGCCGAGGGTGGCGCGCAACGGCGCGGCGGTGAGGGCCTCAACGCAGGCAGTACCAGCAATCCGGCCGCCTGCAAACGCTCCAGGAAGTCCAGGCAGGCGCTGATCTTCGCCGTCCCCGTCAGGGTGGTCCAGCCCAGGTGCTCGCACACCGTCGCCGCCAACTCCTTGCGTGCCAATCCCGGCAGCCACGCGACCGTCGCGCAGAGCTCGGCAATCTCCCTAGCGCTGAACACGCGACCACAGTGCACCCATTCCCCCAGCCCTGAAGCATGAGTGCTGCAGCCCGGTATTTTCAAGGCCTGACGGTGGGTAGCAAAAAAAAACCTTCGCACAAGGGGGCTAGGCTTTTCCCAAGACTGCGCTTGGGAAAAGAGGTTCTCCTGCGGAGAACAGCCGCGAACTGAGTTGTCGGAATGGTGCGGTCCTGACGCCATGGGATGGGTATTCGTGATGGTACGCAGACCGTGCGAGGGGTGCCACACTCAGGGGTGGTTCCGGGCAAACAGAGGGTCACGCCTCGCCGGGCGAAAGAAAAGAATCCCGTTCGCGCCGCGCCTGTCAAAGGATGACGGGATTTTCCGGTGCCCACCGAGGTTCTTGCGATGAAACAAGCCGATGACTTGTCCGCGTATTACGAAGAGCTCCTTGAAGGTCGTTATGACTGCATCGATCGCATCGTGCTCAATGGCTACTTTCCCCTCGGCCAGCAAGGGGGCGCTTTCCGTACCTGGTGGCGAGCGCTCACCGGATCGGACGCGACCCTGGATGCGGATCACCTGATGCAGATGGCCGGGCGCTTCAGCCGTCGGGTTCATGCCTGGGCCAAGGAGCACGACATTCCCCTGATCCATTGCCCTCCCGATCTGCGCAAGCACGAGTTGGCCGAGAAATACCTACCCGCGGATCCGCAGTTTCGCGGCCTGTTCCTGATCCTCGTCGCCAAGGCACCTGCCCTGGTCTGGGAGGTGACGACCTGCAAGAACGGTTCGCCCCACCTGGAGCGCAAGAAGCCCTGGCCCTACGTCAATCATTACCACTTTCACCTGATCGACCCCGAGTGGGGTCACCTCACCATCAAAATGAGTGGACATCCGCCTTTCGGTGTCCAAATCATGCTCAACGGTCACGAATGGGTCGAACGGCAAGCCCGCGCGCAGACCATCTCCTTGGAGAAGGAGGGTAACTGCTTCGTCGGGGGTTCGTTCCAGGCTTTGGATCAGCTCGCAGATACCTTGTGCGATGAGCACGCCATAGGGCGACTGGCCGAGGTCTGTGACCGTTGGGTGTACTCGAGCTGCCTGTGCTTCGCTCTGACGATCGAGGAGCAAGAGCGCAGCCGCTTTCGGTACCGCTACTCGGTCTATCAGATCGAGTACAGTCGCAATCTCTTGTTCGTTCGTGGCAACACCCTGGATGCGATCTTCCAGGGCTTGATCGATCGTACCCGGCGTCTGCTCGACGTGCCGGTCCTGCGCACGCTATTCGGCCGCAAACAAAGACCCCGCTGGCGTACCGACAGAAGCCACGGCGTGGCTCGTATCGTGGATCAGTCTGCCTACGACCTGACGGTCTTCAAGGTACATTTCGGAGCGCTGACCCTCAAGCTCTACGACAAGGGAGCGCGCGTGCTGCGCGCCGAGGCCATCGCCCACAACATCAAGGAACTGCGCTGCGGGCGTTCGCTGGAGAAACTCTCGATCATGCTGGCCAAGCTCCAGCACATGGCGATCGACTTTCTCAACGCCATGCAGGCCGCACATGTCAGCTTCCTTCCCGATGGCGTGCTCGACTCCCTCATCGAACCGACCGAGCGCGGCAATCGCCGCTTGTCCGGCGTCGATCTACAAAAGCCGCGCATGCGCTCTGTCGCCGAAGCCGTCCTGCATCTCGCGCCCAATCCCGACGGGTTCACGGTACAAGAGCTTGCTGACGCAGTGCGTCCTTCGCTGCCTGAAGTCGCCCGCGACGGCTACACCGGGCGTCAGGCCGCCTACGATCTCATGAAGTTCCGTGGCAAGAAACTCATCGAGCGCATCGCCACAACGCGCCGCTACCGGCCCCATCCGACGGGCATCAGCATTCTGGCTGGCTGGCTCATCCTGCGCGAGAAAGTCATCAAACCCGTTCTCGCCGGCGCCGGCAAACCACACCTGGGACCCCCACCCAAGAACATCCAGGCCCTTGACCAGCACTACGAAAATCTCCAGCGCCAGTTGCGCAGCACCTTCGACACCCTGCACATCACCGTTGGTCCTGGCACCTACATTAACACCAACATGTTTGCGTCAACACCCGCTTAAGCGCCTAGACAGTTGGGCGGACTTCTGGCAGGATAGGTGGAGCGTAATCAAATTGCGCTTCAGCCGGAGGTTTCACGATGGTTGCAACGAGTGCGGGGGAATGGGTGCACTGCGGTCGCGTGTTCAGCGCTACGGAGATTGCCGAGCTCTGCGCGACGGTCGCGTGGCTGCCGGGATTGGCACGCAAGGAGTTGGCGGCGACGGTGTGCGAGCACCTGGGCTGGACGACCCTGACGGGGACGGCGAAGATCAGCGCCTGCCTGGACTTCCTGGAGCGTTTGCAGTCGGCCGGATTGCTGGTACTGCCTGCGTTGAGGCCCTCGCCGCCGCGCCGTTGCGCGCCACCCTCGGCATCCGCCGCCCCCGTTGCCGAGCCGGCGGTGCACTGCGCCCTGTCGGCGCTCGCGCCGGTGTCCCTGGAAGTGGTTCGCGACGCGACCCGGGTGGCGCAGTGGGATGCGCTGGTGGCGCGTTGGCACCCGCTGGGTTTCCAGGGGGCCTTCGGCTACCGGCTGCGCTACTTCATCACGGCGGGCGACCGGCGGCTGGGCTGCGTCCTGCTGTCCGGTGCTGCCCGCGCGGTGGCCGTGCGCGATCAGTGGATCGGCTGGACGGCCCAGGCACGCCGCGAGAACATGGCGCGAGTGGTGAACAACAGCCGCTTCCTGATCTTTCCCCACGTCCGGGTGCCGCATCTGGCCAGTCATGTGCTCGGGCAACTCGCGCGCCGCGCACGCGCGGACTGGCTCGATCACTGGGGTTTCGAGCCCCTGTTGCTGGAGACCTTCGTCGATCCGCGTCACCATGCCGGCACCTGTTACCGTGCCGCCGGTTGGCAGTTACTCGGGGAGACCAGCGGGCGCGGGCTGGCTCGCCCCGGCCAGTCGTATCACAGCACGCCCCGCCAGGTGTGGGTCAAAGCGCTGACCTCGGATGCTTGCGCCTCGCTGTGCGCCGCGCCGGGGAGCCCGCGGTCATGAGCAAACCTTGCCGTCGCCCGACACGCGTTGCCATCAAGAAACTGCGCTCGGAGAAGAAACGGCAGGAGAAGGTACTGAACGCCAAGCTGCGCGCAACGGGACAAGTCCCCCACTCAGCCGCTCCCTTGCCCAACAGACGCTCGCCCTTCGCGACCGTCGACGAGGAACAAAAGGCCCGCGAGGACGCCGTGAGCAAACAGATGCGTCTCCTGCGCAAAGAGTTGCCCGCCTTGCTCGGTCAGCTGGAACAAATTCCCGACCCGAGAGACCCCAAAAAGCGCCGCCACAAGCTGACCGCGCTGCTGCTTTACGGTCTGCTGATGTTCGTCTTTCAGTTCTCCTCTCGGCGCGAGACCAACCGCGAAATATCCCGTCCCCAGTTCATGGCCAACCTCCACCTGCTGTTCCCGGAGATCGATACCCTGCCACACGCCGACACCCTGTTTCGGCTGCTGCGCGACATCGACCTTGACCACCTTGAGCAGGCCCACGTCGATCTGGTGAAGCGGCTGATCCGCGGCAAGAGCTTCCGCCGCTATCTGATCAACCACTGCTACCCCATCGCCATCGACGGCTCGCAGAAGGTCGCCGGCGACACCCTCTGGGCGGAGGAACTCCTGCAGCGCACCGTCGGCAAGGAGGAAACCCGCCACACCCAGTACTTCGTCTACGTCCTCGAGGCCAGCCTTGCCTTCCACAACGGCCTGGTCATCCCACTGCTCAGCGAGTTCCTCGAACACGCGCTGGGCGAACCCGAAGCGCAAAAGCAGGACTGCGAGCTGCGCGGCTTTGTGCGCTTGAGCGACCGGCTCAAGACGCTGTTCCCCCGCCTGCCGATCCTGCTCCTGCTCGACGGCCTCTACGCCAACGGGCCGGTGATGCAGCGCTGCTTGCGCGCCCACTGGCAGTTCATGATCGTGCTCAAGGACAAGGATTTGTCCACGGTCTGGCAGGAGTTCCGCGCGCTCCACGCCCTGAAGCCACAAGTCATGCAGCGCGGTTGGGGAAGACGCCGACAACACTTCAGTTGGGTCAACGACATCGACTACGCCTTCGCTGCCAACGGGCGTCAGCGTCTCAAGCTGAACCTGGTGGTCTGTGAGGAAAGCTGGGAGAAGATCGATGAACAGGCCAGGACCGTCACCGAAACATCGCGCCACGCCTGGCTCTCCAGCCAACCGCTCAGCCAAGACAATGTCCATGAGCGCTGCAACCTCGGTGCCCGCCACCGCTGGGGCATCGAAGCGGGCTTCCTCGTCGAGTAGAGTCGAGATGTGGCGCGGTAGCATTAGGTTCGGCTTGTCCGTTACCGTCCCTTTCGTCTGACGGTGCCCAAGTAACCGGGCCATCGCCCCGTTTCCACATCCCGCTCATCGAACCGGACAGGCGGATTTCCCGCATCCGGCTCTCGGACAAGACATCACGCTTTCGCCCACGGAAGGTCATGGGTTCTGCTTACCGGCAAATTGACCAGCCCCAGCAGTTTGCTGGGCACTGATTGGGGTAACGCCTCCCCCTTGCCAAGAGCCTTGCACAACCACTGACGTAGCCGCGACAAGCATGGATATTGATCCCATGACTTGCTGGCGACGCCAGTTTCCCGAGCACGTGTTCAGTACCCGAGTTCTTCCTTCACTTCGGCATGTAACGCTTTCCACGGTCTCTGAACTCTCCGGAGTGTACAGGGTTGCCCCAATCTCCTGTCCCTTTCCGCTTCTTGCGTTAGTCTTGAACTGAGGCCCCTTTCCTCCATCGGCATTACCCGACTTCAACGGTACTACGGGCCTCTCCGCCACCCCACCTCGCCCGGCCTGTCCCTCGCGGGCGTCCGGTTGGTCTTGCGCTTGACCACGTGATGGGGCTTCCCGTGTTGCGTCTGTCTCCCTCTTCCACACATGCCGTCACCATTACCCCGGCGGAACCCCAGGCTGCGTTTCGCTCGCATTCACCTGTGACAACGGCCTTCCCCGTAGTTTCGCCGGGTCGGCTTCCGCATCACCCTTTTCGAGGCCTGCTCAGTGTTCAATCAAATTACGGCCTGCGTGTTCGCCAAGTTCCTTAAAGAACCCTCTACACCAGAGGCTTCAGCCGCTTCGTTACCTCCACGACTGCTCCAGTTGCTACCGGCCGGAGCGAAAGTTGCCGGGCGGGATTCGCACCCGCTGAAAGACAGCGCCTTGGCACGGCGCACAAAACATCAGGGCTACCACTACGAGCATGCCTTTGCCCTCGACTGGAATGCCATGAAAGGCTATCACCTCCTCATGCGCCTGGCGCATGTGTTCAATACCCTGGCACGCTTCACCCGACAGCTACGCGATCTCTATCAGCAACTCGGCGTGCGCGGTGCCATCGCCTTCATCCGAAGCTCCTGCGCCGCCCCCTGGCTCGACCCAGCACGCATCCGCCTACTCCTCGCCGAACCGTTCCTGCTGCAACTCGAATAACCTTGCCCGCACCCGCTCAAGACCTCTTCTCAAGCCCGGCGTACTCCGCGTCGGGAAAGGCTCGCCTGGCGATCGTAACGGAGTCTAAAAAACCTTTCGACATCCTCCTGACTGACTCCATGCCCCCCGTCCTTCGCCGCTAGCCAACCGCGAACTGCCCGCCTCGGCGGCGAAAGTAGGCGCTGCCGGCAAACAGGGCCGGTTCAGCAGGGTCATGCGTCAGCGCTGCCATTCCCCCGCACTCGTTGCAACCATCGCAAAACCTCCGACTGAAGCGCCGATTGATTACGCTCCACCTATCCTGCCAGAAGTCCGCCCGGCTGTTTAGCCCTCTTGCGCGAAGGTTTTTTCTTGCTACCCACCGCCAGGCCTTGAAAATACGGGGCTGCAGCGTTCATGCTTCAGGGCTGCCTACTGAAGCATTTTCACCGTGTCTATTTTCCAGTGCACAAATATCCTTTGCGCATGTTCGGAGACTCGCGAATCGGTATGATCCTGGAGTCGGCATTGTTGGCGAGTGGCAGCAGGGGCTCCGCGCGGACGCAGGATTATTTTCCAGTCGTCGATGACTTCGCGCAGGGCGGTATGTTCATCCCTCTGACGCCCCTCGCGAAGGTGCAGCTACCGCTTGACCTCGGCAGCATAGTGCTCGGGCAGCGCTTGCAGCAGCGGACCGGGCCACACCGCTTAGATGGCGATCGCGTGCGGGTTGGCGGGAAGATTCCGCGTCAGGCAAAGGTTTCTGCTTCGGAAAGGCGCTTGGCAGCAGCGTCCTTGGCGGCAAGCTTGGGTTCGCCCTCGATGGGCCAGTCGATGCCCAGCGCAAGGTCATGCCACAACAGACCGCGCTCGTATTCCGGGGCGTAGTAGTCGGTGGTCTTGTACAGGAACTCCGCCGTTTCGCTGAGCACCAAAAAGCCGTGCGCAAAGCCCTCTGGCACCCAGAGCTGTTTCTTGTTTTCTGCGCTCAGGAGTACACCGACCCAGCGGCCAAAGGTTTGCGAATTTTTGCGTAGGTCTACCGAAACATCGAAGACTTCGCCCTGCACGACGCGAACGAGCTTGCCTTGCGGCTTCTCAAGCTGATAGTGGAGCCCGCGCAGGACATTCTTCGCGGACTTGGAATGGTTGTCCTGAACGAACTCGCGCTTCAGACCGGTGGCTTGCTCGAAGGCACGGGCGTTGAAGCTTTCGAAGAAGAAGCCTCGCTCGTCACCGAATACTTGGGGTTCGAGGATGACGACATCGGGGATGGCTGAGAGGGTGGCCTTCATCCGAACACCTCTTGCTTGAGCAGGCCAAGCAGGTATTGCCCGTAGCCGTTCTTGGCCAGTGGCTGGGCGAGCGCTTCGAGCTGTTCGCGGCTGATCCACTTCTGGCGCAAGGCAATTTCTTCCGGGCAGGCGACCTTGAGGCCCTGGCGCTTTTCGATGGTGGCAATGAACTGGCCCGCTTCGAGCAGGCTGTCGTGGGTGCCCGTGTCGAGCCAGGCGTAGCCGCGGCCCATGATCTCGACGTTGAGTTTGCCCTGATCGAGGTAGAGGCGGTTGAGGTCGGTGATTTCGAGCTCGCCGCGCGCTGAGGGTTTCAGGTTGCGGGCGAAGTCGACGACCTTGTTGTCGTAGAAGTACAGGCCGGTAACGGCGTAATTGGATCTCGCTTGCTTGGGCTTTTCCTCGAGGTTGAGGACCTTGCCAGCCACGTCGAATTCAGCAACGCCGTAGCGTTCCGGATCATGCACGTGGTACGCGAAGACGGTGGCGCCGTCAGGGCGCAGGTCGGCATTGCCAAGGATCTGATGAAAGTCGTGGCCATAGAAGATATTGTCGCCGAGGACGAGCGCCGAGCTCTCGTTGCCGAGGAAGTCGGCGCCGATGATGAAGGCCTGGGCGAGACCGTCCGGGCTGGGCTGGACGGCGTATTGCAGGTTGATGCCCCACTGGCGACCGTCAGCGAGCAACTGTTGGAAACGCGGCGTATCCTCGGGGGTGGAGATGATCAGGATGTCCCGGATGCCGGCCAGCAGCAGGGTGCTCAGCGGGTAGTAGATCATTGGCTTGTCGTAGACCGGCAGCAACTGCTTGGAGACGGACAGGGTAGCCGGGTGGAGACGGGTGCCGGCGCCGCCGGCGAGGATGATGCCTTTGCGTTGGGTCATGAGGATTTTTCTCCAGGACTTCGGTTGGCATGCGTGCGACGCCGCTTTTCCAGCAGGGCTGTTTCAGGCCGCAAGAGGAAAGAGGGTTGTCGTTTTCGCCTATTCAAGCCAAGCGCGAGTCAGTTCCGGCGCTACCGATACCACGGGACGGTCTTGCCAATGCCGTTAGCGAGAATCACCGTCTTCGGCCCGGCGAAAAGTCGCTATTATCCCATTTTCGTCGCCCTTACGGCCATGACCTGTCCAGACACCCCGGATCATGAAAGTCATGACCGCCCCCTCCCGTCGTCCCCAGGCCCTTCTCGCGCAAGGTGAGAGGGAGAGTCGAGAGTCGCGTAGGCGACTTTCACATTGACGCTCGCGACACTGCGCACGACCCAGCCGAAATAGACAGCCACCCATCAGTGCGCCACTCCATCGCGCCGCGCAACCTTCACAACGGTCAACCACAAGATAGAGATATCGAAGCCGAGCGACTGACGGCGAAGGTATTCCGCATCCAGCTTCACCTTTTCGGGAATTGGCAGCTCGTCCCGCCCATTGACCTGCGCCCAGCCGGTCAGTCCCGGCAAAAGCTCGTGCACAGCGCACTTTGTGCGCAAGGCGATCAAGTCCTCCTGATTAAACAACGCAGGACGCGGACCAACGAAACTCATCTCCCCTTTCAGGATGTTCCAGAGTTGAGGCAGTTCATCGAGACTGCTCTTGCGCAGAAACGAGCCGATCGGCGTCAGGTGCGCGTCGGGGTTTTGCAGTAGATGAGTGGCCACTGCAGGCGTTCCCAGTCGCATGCTGCGGAACTTTGGCATGCGGAAAATGCGGTTTCCCTTGCCAACCCGGTCAGACCAATACAACGCAGGGCCGGTAGAAGTCAGACGTACCAGTATGGCAATCGCCACAAGGGGGAGCGCCAGAACAAGCGCGGCAACAACACTCAGCAAGAAATCGAAGGAACGCTTGGCCATCTGTCAGTCAATAAACTTCCATGACGAATTGTAAAATCGGAACCGGAACAGCAAGCCGTTTTTTCACGCGCTTTCCTTGCCTGCCTGCAAAACTGCTCGCCCGGCTACGGGACATTCACCGGCCATGACCAACACCATCGCTGGGCCAAGCCCGGCCTCTCGGCCAGCCGTCAATCGACTTCCGACATCCCCACTCGGCCGACCCCCGGCAGCTTGAGCGCCGGCGGCGAGAGATCGATGCCGAGCGACAAGCCGAGCAGGTTCACCTCGATGCCCTCTTCGGCGGCGATCGTCGCACCGATCAGGCCGACCAGGGAAAACTGCAAACCTCCGCCACTCGGTGCGCTGGCAACGAGGCCGCCCTCCGGCAGGTAGTCCTTGCCGATTGCCGTCGGTGGCAGGTCGAGATGGAGCTCCGGAACGGCTCGGCCCAGGTAGGCAATGAAGGTATTGCTGTTCGGACCAGGCCACAGCCGATATTCGTGATTATGCGGATAGGCACGCGCCGCTGTGTGCAGGCGCGCAATCAGCGTGTCCACCTCGGCGCCGCCACGGAGCTGGCGAATCAGCGTTGGCTCGCTGCCGTACCAATAGCCGTCAGCTTCTCCTTTGTGGATGCGCACCGCATCCATGCCCCGGCCTATGCCCCAGCCGACCACCTCCAGACGGGTGTAGCGGTCGGCGTCACTTTCCTTGGTGGCGATCCAGGTATGCACTCCGAACACGCCGCGCCAACCGAAAGCGCGCGCCGCATAGACCTGGATCAAGGCCTCCGGCGTGTTGCGTGCATCGGGCGCCTGCCCGCTGCTATCGTGCCGGGCGCTACGCCAGTCGCCAGGGCGGCTGTCGTCGCTCAAATGCCGGCTGAGCGCCACACCCACCGGGACGACCAGCAGCAACAGCACAGCCAAGGCAAGACGTAAGGGCCAAGATGCCGTGATTCTCATCTGCAACAACCTCCTGACCACCAGCATACAGGCCATTGGTACATTCCAGTCGCCTTTGCTTCGCGGCCGCCAAATTCGCACCCTCGAAGGCGCCGACTCGCTCGCCCGTTCCTGTTCGCCGACTTGCGCAACGCGGTACACATTCTTTTCTGCGGTCAGAACCCGGGCACATCCTACGTGCTTCGCGAAAGGCGAAGCTTGCGTGCCTCCTCCTCGATCTTCGCGCAAGCCCCAGGCGAGCTGATCCAGCGATCCCAGAGACTGCCGGCGAGCAGCGACGCTCCGAAGGTGGCAACGGCAACACCTCCTTCAACCGCGGCGTTGGCGACATCGAGATCCAGCGCCGGGGCTTGCAAGGTGCCGCCCAGCTTGATGAAGGGCTTGATCAGGTCGCCGGCACTGAAGCCGACCCCTTGCAGCGGTGCGACTCTGAAGGTGAAGTCGATCTTCTCCGAGCGCAGGTCGATCGTTCCTCGCGACACAACGGAAAGCCGGTCAGTTTGCAGAACCACCGCTGGCGCAGTCTCGACGCGCCCCTTGCGCGCCTCGAGATAAACGCCGGCGCAGCTCAGGGTCGAGTAGGTGTTCTTTTTGGCAAAGGGATTGAGCGTGCTGAACAACTGGGAGGCGAAATCGCCGAAGAGCACGTCCATGTCCAGCGAGCGAAATTGCCCCGGGGAACTGCGCAACCAGAAATAGCCGTCAAGGCCTGCGGCCAAGGCGCTGACGCTGTTCCCACTTGCGGAAAAGTGACTTTCGAGGGTGTGATGCGGGAGCCTGGCTTCATCCTCCTTGGCCATGCCGCGGACAAAGAAAATCACATCACTCGCCTTGAGCTGCCCCTTGACGGCCGGCTGCTTACCCCGAACATCGAGCGTGAAGTTTGCCGTCACTTTGCCCTGCCGCCCCTGACCCTGCAGTTGTTTCACCGCCAGCAGTCCGTCTTGAAGAGTGGCGGCGGCGTGAACATCACGTAGCTGCTGTTGCGTACCTTCCACCTTGGCAAGCGACGCCAGCAGTGTGCCGTCGAAGGTACGCAGCACGTCCAGAGGCAGCGCTTCGTCCGAAAACAATTTGCCGCTCTTGTCGTCTGCCTGCGCTTTCTGGCCCCCTCTCGCCTTATCGACCCCAGTCGTCGCCTGCGCCACAACGCCCTGAGGCTCGCGCAGTAGATCGAGGGCCAAATAGTCGGAGCGCACGTCGAGATCGATACGTGGCCTGGCCGCGGTGCTGATGCGCAAACTTCCCTTGAGGTCACTGTTGCCAAGGGTGGCCTGAAAATCGTCCATGCGCGCGCCATCCTTGCTGCCGGTCATGGTGCCGCTGACCGCGAAGGGCAAATCGACCACGGGCCACGCCGTCAGGCTGCCAAGCGCCGACAATTTCGGCCCCTTCAGCGACAGGCGGAGAGCATCGGCCGACAAAACCGGTTTCAAGACCAGCTTGCCGGCGAGAGCGATAGTGGCCTCCGCGAGTTTGCCATCCAGTCGCTCGATTTGAACACTGGCCGGGTCAGCCCTGCCCTTGGCTTCGACGCGAAAGGCAACCGGCGCGGCGACGTAGCCAGGAGTGGCCGGCAAGGAGGCGCGCAGATCGCTGCCGGCGGCAATCAAATCGAAGCTGATGCGTTCTGGCTCGCGAGGCCAGCCCGTCGACAGCCGCCCGGTCAAAGTGCTATCTGCCAGCGCGAACTGCAGATCCTTCAGCACCATTCCCTGATCGGACATTGCCAAAGTGGTACTCAACGAGAACGCCGCCGCCGGCACCCCCTCCAGAATCTCCGGTTTGAGGAGCGCGGCAAGGCTCCCGCCCTTGGCCGTGACCCTGGCGTCCACCCTTGGCGCTTTTTTTTTCCCAAAATCAAGCGAACCATCAAAGCCAAGCACGCTGTTTCCCGCCTGTGCGTCCTTGCTGTTGAACTGCAGCCGAGAACCCTGGAGCCGCAATTTGCCGCCAAGCGCATAGGGGCCAACGGGAAAATAAGCGGCTTTCTCTTCGCCAAGGAGGAATCGCGCCAGGCGATACAGGTCCGTGCCTCTTATCTGCGGTTCCAGTTCAACAAGCGAGTCGGCAGGTCGGAAGTCGATCTGCCCGCTGGCGGACAAATGATTGTCGGCAATGTCCGCAGCAAAGCTGTCGATCCGTAGCTGCTCCGAAAGCAGCGCCAGCTCGCCGTTCAAGCGTGCAGGAAGCGGTCCCTCCGCGGGCAAAGGGATACCACGCGCCCGTGCCAGTTCGCGCAAGTCCGCAGAGCCGGCACGATAGCTGAAGGTGGAACCGGCGAGATTCTTGCGGTCGCTCAGCTTGCCGGACACCTCGCCGGCGATATTGCCGAGGGCGAAGTCGCCCTGCAAGTCGTTGCTACCACCGCCCCCCTTGCGCTTCACGCTGGCTTTGACCGTCAGTGGCAATGTCGGCAAGGACGGCAGCGATAGCAGCTTGCCGAAGCTCTGCAAGTTGGCCACCTTGGCGTCAATATCGAGATCGAGGTCGCCGAGTTCCGGCCAGCTGGACGCCGCGCCTGATGCCTTGATCAGCAAGCCTTCGCTGGCGTACGACAGCTGCCTGACGTGCAACTCCTTGCCATTCCGACTGACATCGACCTGCAAGGAGTAGGGTTCGTTTGGCAGACGAGCGACGCCAAGCAGCTTGCCGAAGGCAGCCACACCGGGACCATCCGAGTGCAACAGCAGGGAGAAATCGTCTAGCGAAGAGAGACTCGTCGTCGTCAACTTGCCATCCAGCTTGAAGGCGCCAAAGTTGCCCTTCAGCGTACCGTCCAGATGCTCTTCGACAGGCGTAATCCCGGCGTGCAGCTCGATGCTGCCGGTGGTCAGTTCGGGAAGCACGAGGGTACGCAAGACGTCAGCAGCGTCGGCCGCGAAAAGATCGACACTCATGCGCGGCGCTCTCGGATCGCTCAGGCGATCGAGATGGCCGCTCGCTTTCAGGCTGACATTCGGCCCTTCGAGATTGAAGTCGTAGTTTATCGCCCCCCCGGCGATGAGCTCGTGGAAAGGACCGACGCGACCGTTTACCTTGATCGGGCGCTTGTTGATCACGGCGTCGGTGCTGATCAGCAGCATGTCTTCCGCATCTTGTTGCTGGCTTGCCTGGACAAGTTCGACAAGCAACTCGTCAGTCATGCCGGGGTGACGGACGCGGAACTGGACATTGCGCAGTTCGGTTTGACCGAGAACCAGGCGCAGCGGAGATGAGCGCTCGTCAGATTTGCTCCTGTCACTGCCCCCCATTGTCCAGTTGAACTGCCCTTCTTCACCCCACTCGAAGAACAGCTTGGCGTCGTCAGCCTGCGCCTTGCTGATCACGATCGGGCCGCGAACAAGACTCCAGAGGTCGATGGAGAGCGACAGATTCCTCGCCGAAAGCATGTCCGGCTGCTTGCTCCATGCCGGATTCAGCCAGCGAATATTGGCAGCACGGACGGTCGTGATGCGACCGAAACTGATCGCCAAATCGCCGTCTACGTGGAAGGGGCGATCGCTCAGGGCGCTGACGCCTTTTTCGAGCGCCACGCGCATGCGCTCACCGTCAAGCACAAACCAGCTCGCGGCGCTGATCAGGGCCAGAATCAGCGCCGCCAGTGCGAGCAGGACGTACCTTGCCCAACCACGCTTGGCGTTCAACTTGGTTGTCTTTTGCATGGCAGTGATCGGACAGGCCTCATGTATTGTCGGGGGCACGCTCGAGCGGTGGCTAATCCAGCGATCGACCGGCAGGTGCAGCGTTCGCGGACTTTGAGCGGACTTCGGCGCCTGCCGCTCCGTTAGCGGAGGCCATCCCGCTTGTTCCCGCTTTTTCCCGATTGTACGAGAGATCCGCTGCACGACTCGCGCCTTCGCTGCCCAGCAGCACGTTCGAGAACCCCGTAAGCGCCGATAATGTCACCATAAAACAGCGGATCGAGACCGACAAGCCCCGCCGCGCGACCCTGCCGGCCGGGAACGGCCGCCGAGCAAGCGCCCTGAACAGCACCAGCACCAGAAAAAAACACGCACCACCTTGCGGAGGGAGAACTGTATTGAATGCGCTCACTTACTGGGTCGGGATGGCGGGCACGGCCGCTTTCGCAGTCACCGCGGTGCTCGCCGTCGCGCCCCGCGGCATCGATTTTTTCGGGGCGACGGTCCTGGGAATCATCACCGCCATCGGCGGCGGCACGATCCGCGACATCATCCTCGGCGTGCCGGTCTTCTGGGCCTCCGATCTCGCCTATATCTGGGTCGCGCTGGCTGCCAGTCTGGCTACCTTTGCTGCCAACTCGCTATTTACGCGCAAAGAGATTTACAGGCTGATGCTCTATCTCGATGGCCTGGGCGCTTCCCTGTTTGCGATCGCGGCGACCGACAAGGTCTGGGCACTGGACTTCGGCCGGCCACTGGCCCCGGTCATCCTGGGGATCATCACCGCGATTGGTGGCGGACTGATTCGCGACGTACTGGCGGGAAGACAAACGCTCTTGATGACGCGCGAGATCTACGCCATACCGATAAGCTTCGGCTGCGCGCTCTACGTGGCGCTACTGGCATTCGCTCCCGAGTATCGATCGCTCGGCGCGGCGACGGCAATCGTGCTTATCTTCGCGCTGCGCGCAGCGGCCATCCACTGGAACCTGACGGTACCGGATCGGCTGGCCAGCAAGCCCAAAGAGGGATGATCCGGGCAAATCGCCTGCAAGTCGCTGGACTGCCGCTTCGCTACGCGAAGCGCTCGCGCAATGAGCGCGCGTAGGCGGCTACTTCCGGCGCCCCTTCGGCGGGCGCCCATGGCGCACGCTCGGCCTCGTCGAGCGGCAGGTAGGGACCGCCCTTGGCTTCGAGCATCACCGTCCCGGGATCGAGCGCCAGAATCGTGTGATACACGCCGTGCGGGATGTCGACGCCGCAGACCGGGCCCGTTGGCGCCAGCACCACCGTCTGCTGCACCTGGCCAAGCTGGTCGAAGAAAACGACGCCCAGGCGGCCGCGCAGAACAATCATCGTTTCGTCCTTGTTGGCGTCGAGATGGCGATGCGGCATCAAGTAGGAGCCGGGCTCGATGGCATTGAGCAAGCGGTGTGCGCGCGCCGCATCGTCGGCATGGAAGTTGCGATTCTTGCGCTGGCGCGGGCTGCGACAGGCTTCGAGACTGACGCTATCGAGCAGAGCCTGGTCGATTAGCAAGGGGATTTTCATGGCCTCGCTCAGGGGTAGTCAACGCTGACGTTTTCCGTGCTCAGCCAGGCGCGCAAAGAGGTCAGCAGATCGTCCTCGAGGCGCACCCGACTGGCGTCACCGAACGCCAGTTCGCAAGTCGCCTCGCCGTTGTGATACGCCAGCCGTACCGGACAATTGCCCGGAGTGTACGGTGCCAGCAGGCTGCGCAGGCGTTGTGCCGCAGCCCGGGCATTGCCTCCACTGGCCTGGCCGTTGAGCGTCAGGCGCAGATGGCGAGCAAAGCGGCCACGCGCCTCGGCCAGCGTCAGCAGGCGTTCGGCAACGACTTTCAGGCGACCTTCGCCGGCAAAGTCGTCACGTTGCACCTTGCCTTCGACGATCAGCACCTCGTCCTCCCTGATCTTGGCGCGTTCGGCATCGAGCAACTCGCTGAACACCGAGACTTCGAGCGAAGTGCTGCCGTCGTCGAGCTGGATGAAGGCCATCTTGCCGCGCGCCGTGAATTTGCTGCGCACGCCGACCACCAGCCCGGCGAGGAACTGCGGCTCCTTGCGCGCCTCCAGCGCCGCCAGCGGCTTGCGCGCAAAACGCGACACTTCGGCCTGCAGTTCGTGGAAAGGGTGACCGGAAAAGTAGAAGCCGAGGGCGATCTTCTCTTCGTTGAGCCGCTGCCTTTCGCTCCAGCGCGGCACTTCGACGTAGCGCGGGCCGTGCGCTCCACCGTCCTCGTCGCCACCGGCTTCGAGAAGATCGAACAGGCTGACCTGCATGGCGTTGCGCTCGGCCTGCTCGGCGGCTTCGATGGCGATGCCGACCGAGGCCAGCAGACGGGCACGATGATCGTCGAGCGAGTCGAAGGCGCCGGCGCGAATCAGCGCCTCGATGCTGCGCCGGTTGACCATGCGCTTGTCCGAACGCCGACAGAAATCGAAGAGATCCTTGAACGGGCCGGCGGCTGCGCGGGCGTCGAGAATGGTATTCACCGCCTGTTCGCCGGTTCCCTTGACCGCACCGAGGCCATAGCGAATGTGCTGTCGATCGACCGGCGTGAAGCGATACTGCGAAGCGTTGATGTCCGGGCCAAGCATCTGCAGGCCGTTGTTGAGTGCGTCGTCATGGGCAATCTTCACCGAGTCGGTGTTGTCCATGTCCGAGGACAGGGTCGCTGCCATGAAGGCCGCGCAGTGGTGTGCCTTCAGCCAGGCGGTGTGATAGGTGACCACCGCGTAGGCGGCGGTGTGCGACTTGTTGAAGCCGTACTCGGCGAACTTCTCCATCAGGTCGAAGAGCTGCATCACCAGCTTTTCGTCGTAGCCCTTGATTTTCGCCCCGTCACGCATCATGTCGCGATGCTTGGCCATCTCCTCGGCTTTTTTCTTGCCCATCGCGCGGCGCAGGAGGTCGGCGGAACCCAGCGTATAGCCGCCGATGATCTGCGCGATCTGCATCACCTGTTCCTGATAGACGATGACCCCGTAAGTCGGTTCGAGGCAGGTCTTCAGGTCGTCGATGAAATAGTCGATCTTCTGCTGACCTTTCTTGCGCAGGATGAAGTCGTCGACCATTCCGGAGCCCAGCGGCCCCGGCCGGTACAGCGCGAGCACGGCGATGATGTCCTCGAAGCGGTCGGGCGCCAGCTTGCGCACCAGCTTCTTCATGCCTTCCGATTCCACCTGGAAGATGGCGGTGGTATTGCCGTCCTTGAGAATCTGGTAGGTCTTGGGATCGTCGAAGCTCAGGCTCGCCAGATCCGGGCGCTCGCCGCTCAGCTGCTCGACGTACTTGAGCGCCAGTTCGATGATCGTCAGGTTGCGCAGGCCGAGGAAGTCGAACTTCACCAGGCCGATTTTCTCGACATCGTCCTTGTCGTACTGCGAAACCACCGAGCCGCCGCCGTCGGCCGAATAGATCGGGCAGAAGTCGGTCAGCTTGCCGGGCGCGATGAGCACGCCGCCAGCGTGCATGCCGACGTTGCGCGTAAGATCTTCGAGACGGGCTGCGAGGTCGAAGAGATCCCTGACCTCCTCTTCCTCGTCGATCCGCGCCTGCAACTGAGGTTCGGCAAGCAGCGACTTGGCCAGTGACAGCGGCTTGTTGGTTTCCACCGGGATCAGCTTGGAAAGCTGATCACAGAAAGTGTAGGGCAGGTCGAGCACGCGCCCGACATCGCGAATCACCGCCTTCGAGGACATGGTGCCGAAGGTGACGATCTGCGACACCGCCGCGGCGCCGTACTTTTCGCGCACGTATTCGATCACCCGCCAGCGATTGTCCTGGCAGAAGTCGATGTCGAAGTCGGGCATCGACACCCGCTCGGGGTTGAGGAAGCGCTCGAAGAGCAGCGCGTAGCGCAGGGGATCGAGGTCGGTGATTCCCAAGGCGTAGGCGACCACCGAACCGGCGCCGGAACCACGCCCCGGCCCGACCGGACAGCCATTGTGCCTGGCCCAGTTGATGAAATCGGCAACGATCAGGAAGTAGCCCGGGAAGCCCATCTGCACGACGGTGTCCGTCTCGAGCTGCAGGCGCGCATCGTACGCCGGCCGCTGTGCGGCGCGCTCGGCGCCATCTGGAAAGAGCTGCTGCAAGCGCACTTCGAGGCCGGCGACGGCTTCCTGGCGCAGGAAGTCAGCCAGGGTGACACCCTCCGGAGTCGGAAAATCGGGCAGGTAGCTCTTGCCGAGGGTGATCTGCAGATTGCAGCGCTTGGCGATTTCGACCGCATTCTCGAGCGCTTCGGGAAGGTCGGCAAAAAGCGCGACCATCTCCTCGGAGGACTTGAAATACTGCTCTTCAGTGTACAAGCGCGGACGCCGGGCGTCGCCGAGCATGTAGCCCTCGGCGATACAGACGCGGGCTTCGTGCGCCTTGAAATCGTCGCGTTCGAGAAACTGGATTGGATGCGTGGCCACCAGCGGCAGCTCCAGCTCCGCCGCAAGATCGGCGGTCGCGGTGACCAGGAACTCCTGCTGAGGCTGCCCGTAGCGCTGCACTTCGAGATAGAAAGCGTCCGGGAAGAGCTGCTGCCAACGCCGCGCGCACAGCGCCGCCTGCTCGAACCGGCCCTGCAGCAGCGCTTCACCGACATCGCCGCCAGCAGCGCCCGAAAGCGCGATCAGACCATCGACGCCCACCTCGTGCAGCATGCGCCGGCTGAGCTCGGCACGACCACGCACGCGCGGCGCCAGATAGGCACGCGACAGTAGCTCGCACAGTTGCCGGTAGCCCTGCCCCGAGCGAACCAGTAGCAGCAGTCGATACGGACGATCGGGATCGCTTTCGTTGGCAATGAAGACATCGCTACCGAGCAGCGGCTTGATTCCCTTGCCACGTGCCGCAGAGTAGAACTTGACCAGGCCGAAGACATTCGCCAGATCGGTGAGCGCCAGAGCCGGCATGCCGTAGCTGCCTGCGCGAGCAAGCGCATCACCGAGACGGACGATGCCGTCGGTAACCGAATACTCACTGTGCAGGCGAAGATGGACGAACGGGGTTTCAGGCATCCGGCCATTTTACGCCGACGCGGCACGCAAACGGTCACGACATGGAGGGACACCCCGGATCACGAAAGTCATCACCGACCCCACACGCCCTGCGGGGCTCGCGAACAGCTGCCGCAGGAGCCTAGCCCTGGTTGATCCAGTCGATGATCGGCTGCCACTGCTCGAGGTCCTTGGCCGCACGCGACGCGGAAATATCGAAGATGGTCATGCCGTGCATCGCCGTCTGTACGTAGAGCTGGGTAGTGCGCAGATGCGTCAGCACCGGCAGCTCGAATTTGGCCAGAAAACGCTCCAGCTCGGCAGCCGCACGCGTGCGTGGATCGACGCGCATGCCGACCGCGGCGATGAGGGTCTGCTCCTTGCGTACCGCTTTCTCGGCCAGTAAGGCCTCGAGAAACTGGCGTGTCGCGAGCATATCGAAGAGCGACGGCTGCACCGGAATGAGTACCCGACTGACCTGCTTGACGACGTTATCGAGCGCTTTGCCGTGCAAAGCCGCTGGCGTGTCGAGGACGACGTGCGTCGTGCCCTTCGGCGGCCGGGCAGTTTTCCCCGGTTCGATGTCCCAACAGCTAATCTCCGCCAGCGCGCGCGGGCGCATGCGCAGCCACTCCCGTGACGACTGCTGCCGATCGACATCGCCGAGCATCACATGATGGCCGCTACACGCGAGGTGGCCGGCCAGATTGATCGCCAACGTCGATTTCCCGGAACCCCCTTTTGGATTGGCAATCAGGAAGGATTTCATTCTTTTTTTGTCCTTGTCATGGGTGTGGTTGCAGGCCGGCAAAGCTTCTCACGAAGCCGGTTGACGTGCTCGCGCACTTTGTAACGCAGGTTGGCAAAAGCCAGCGAAAGGCTGCGCGCAGACCCTCCATCACGGCAGCAGGACGGTCGACCCGCTATGCTTGCGTGCGGCCAGATCGTGATGCGCCTGAGCCACGTCGGCAAGCGCATAGCTCTGGTTGACCTCGATCCTGACCTTGCCCGAGCCGACCAACTCGAACAGTTCGGCAGCCAGCTCGGCGAGTTCGGCGCGCTTGGCGATGTAGTGCATCAAGGTCGGCCGCGTCAGGAATAGCGAGCCCTTCTGCGAAAGCAGCAGCGGGTCCAGGGGCGGCACCGGCCCCGAGGCATTGCCCAGACAGACCATCATCCCACGCGTCTGCAGGCTGTCCAGCGAGGCGGCAAAAGTGTCTTTGCCAACCCCGTCATAGACCACCGCCACCCCCTCGCCGCGGGTAATCTCGCGAACCCTTGGCGCGACCTCCTCGCGGCTGTAGTCGATCACGTGATCGCAGCCGTGGGCGGTAGCCAGCGCCGCCTTGGCCGGGTTGGAAACCGTACCGATCACCGTTGCGCCCAGCGCCTTGGCCCACTGGCAGGCGATCAGGCCAACGCCGCCGGCAACGGCGTGGATGAGGACGCTTTCGCCGGCCTGCACGCGATAGGTACGACGCAGCAGATAGGCACTGGTCAGGCCCTGCAGCATCATCGCCGCCGCGGTGCGAAAAGCGATCGCCTCGGGCAGTTTCAGCAGCCGGTCGGCGGGCAGGCAACGCACCTGGCTGTAAGCACCCACGGGACCACCCGCATAGGCGACTCGATCGCCGGCGCGCAGCTCCGTGACGCCCTCACCGACGGTCTCGACCACCCCGGCGCCTTCCAGGCCGAGACCGCTGGGCAGCGGCAGCGGATAGAGTCCGCTGCGATGGTAGATGTCGATGAAGTTGAGCCCGACTGCTTCGTGACGCACCCGCGCCTCGCCAGCCGCTGGTTCGCCCACTGACACTTCTTCCCAGCACATCGTTTCCGGCCCACCGGTCTGATGAATTCGAATGGCAAAAGGCATGGCCAGCTCCCTCCTTGGTTAGGCCTGATAGTCTAGTGCGCTGCCCGCTTTTTGAGCAAGCGCAAAAAAGGCCTGTCCAGGCTACTACTTGCCGAGTGAAGCAACAGACGTTCCACAGGCTTATCCACACAAGTGGTGCGTAACTACAAATCCCGCACCGAAACCAGCGCCGCTGTGACGCGCGACCTGTGGACAACCCGCCGCAGCTCAGGCAGGCGTCAGTTTGGCGTACTCGAGCGCCAGCCACTTCACGCCGCCGGCACCGAAATTGACCTGTACGCGCGCCTCCGGCCCCGCCCCTTCGCTGGACACGATAACCCCGACGCCGAAGCGGGCGTGGCGGACGTTCTGACCAATGCGCAGAGCGTTGGCAGCAGCCGGCTGCTGCCAGGCAGCACCAGCGACGGCGGTCGAACGCGGCGGAGCGAGCGGGGCGCTGCTGAGGCCACGGTTGATTTTGCGCAACAGTTCCACCGGCAGTTCTTCAAGAAAGCTCGACGGCAGGCAGTAGCGGGTCTGCCCGTGCAGCATGCGCGTCTGCGCGTGCGTCAGGTAGAGGCGTTTGCGCGCCCGCGTCACCGCCACGTACATCAGCCGGCGCTCCTCTTCGAGGCCTTCGCGCTCCTGCGCCGCATTCTCGTGCGGAAACAGGCCTTGTTCGAGGCCGGTAATGAAGACGATGTCGAATTCGAGACCCTTGGCCGCGTGCACGGTCATCAACTGGATGGCGTCCTGCCCCTCGCCGGCCTGGTGCTCGCCCGCTTCGAGCGAGGCGTGCGCCAGGAAGGAGGCCAGCGGACCGCCATCAGGCACGACTTCGTCACCGTCGACCAGCGGTACGCCATCGTCTTTCAGGAAACTGCTCGCAGCGTTGATCAGTTCGTCGAGGTTTTCGAGCCGATCCTGGCCTTCCTTGTCGGCAAGATAGTGCTGGCGCAGGCCGCTGCGCTCGATGAGCTGGTCGATCACTTCCGGCAAAGGCAGATCCCGGGTCTCGGCGCGCAGGCTCTCGATCATGGCGATGAACCTGGCCACCGCACTGCCGGGCTTGCCGGCCAGACTGGCGGCGGCGTTATACAGACTGCAGTTGCTCTGCCGGGCAGCCTCCTGCAGCGCCTCGCTGCTGCGACCGCCGATCCCGCGCGTCGGGAAATTGACCACCCGCGCGAAAGCCGTATCGTCGTCGGGATTGGCCAGCAGCCGCAGATAAGCGAGCGCGTGCTTGATCTCCTGGCGATCGAAGAAGCGCAGGCCGCCATGTACCCGATAGGCCAGGCCCTGCTTGAACAGCTGATGCTCGAGCACCCGCGACTGCGCATTCGAGCGATAAAGGAGCGCCATCTGCTGGCGCGAAACCCCGTCGCCGGCCAGTTCGCAAATTTCCTCGACGATGAACGCCGCCTCGGCGATGTCCGAATAGCCCTCGAAAACGCGAATCGGTTCGCCGGCGCCGGCCTCGGTCCACAGGTTCTTGCCGAGACGACCGCGGTTCTGTTTGATCAGGGCATTGGCCGCGTCGAGGATATTGCCGTGCGAGCGATAGTTCTGCTCGAGGCGAATCACCTCCGGCAAATCGAACTCGCGCTGCAGGTCGCGCATATTGCCGATCTCGGCACCGCGAAAAGCGTAGATCGACTGATCGTCGTCGCCGACGGCGAAGAGGCAGGCGCCGGCGCTCTCGGACTTGACACTGCCGCGTCCGGCAAGCAGTTTCAGCCAGGCGTACTGGAGGCGGTTGGTGTCCTGGAATTCGTCAACCAGGATGTGCCGGAAACGCGCCTGATAATGCTGACAGAGTGGCTCGTTGCGCTGCAGAAGCTCGTAGGAACGCAGCAGCAGCTCGGAGAAGTCGACCACCCCTTCGCGCTGGCACTGGCCTTCGTACTCGCCATACAGTTCGACGCGCCGACTGGTATAGGCGTCGTAGGCTTCGGCCTGCGCGGCGCGAATCCCCTGCTCCTTGTGCGCGTTGATGAAATGCATCAGCTCGCGTGGCGGATACTTCTCGTCGTCGATGTTGAGGTTCTTGAGCAGGCGCTTGATCGCCGCCAGCTGGTCCGCCGAATCGAGAATCTGGAACTGCGCGGTCAAGCCGGCCTCGCGATGGTGCGCGCGCAGGAAGCGGTTGCACAGGCCGTGAAAGGTCCCGATCCACATGCCGCGGGTATTGATCGGTAAGAGTGCCGCCAGGCGGGCCTGCATTTCCTTGGCCGCCTTGTTGGTGAAAGTCACCGCCAGGACACCCTGCGGACCAACCTGCCCGGTGGAAATCAGCCAGGCGATGCGCGTGGTCAGCACCCGCGTCTTGCCACTGCCGGCACCGGCCAGGATCAGGGCATGCTGCGGCGGCAGGGTGACCGCGGCAAGCTGCGGCGGATTGAGATGGGCGAGCAAATCGGACATGAATCAGAATCCCCTGGCGAGTAGCCCCCGATTATAGCCGGCAGGCGCAAGCGCATCGGCGCCAAGCCGCGCCACCGGGGCGCAGGGACTCGGCGCGCCGATCAGCTCCGGCGCACCGTGAAAGCAGCACGCGCCAGGCCATAAAGACCGGAGAGAAGGAGGAGTGGGATGACCACGGTCTGCAGCAGAAAGACCACGATCAAGGTAATGATGTGCTCGGTGGCCTGCTCCGCCGCCTGTTGCAGGGCGTCGAAACGCGCTTTCACCTCCAGATCCTGCCCCCACCAGCCCTTGATTCTGTCCAGCAGGCCCTGCTCCCCGGCGGGCAGCGGCTGCGGCGCATCGAGTCTGGCGACTTGCGCCGGTGCGACGCTCATCACCTGCTGGCTGGCGTCATAGTCGGCGACGAGAAACTTCTCGAACAGCAGGTCGCTGCCGATGCTCACTGCGGGCACGGCGAAGCGCAGCATCAGGAGGACGACGAGGGTCCGCGCCAACCATCCCGGCAGCGCCTCTTGCCGGAAGTGAAACCACGCCCAGCAGACAGCTGTGCCGCTCAGCAGCAGGGAGATCAGCCAGTAGCCAGCCATGCTGATGAGCATTTTCTGGACGCCGAAAGCGACGCTGGCGGCGAGCATGACGTTCGAAAACTGCTCGACGAGATCGTTGACCGGATCGAGCACCTGCCCGGGCGAGAGGACGACGCCCATGCCACCGGGTTGCACCGCGATCTCGGTTCCCTGGGCGACCGAAATTGCCGCATTCAGAGCCCTGGCGGTCGCAAAGCTGAGCAGTGCCCGCTGCAGACCGGCGTCGGCCTGCTGCGTGGCGGCCGAGTCCAGCGGCGCCAGCCAGGAGCAGGCGACCAGGCCGGCAACGAGCACCGCGAGAATGACTTGGCGCGCAATCTGCATTTGTCGACTCCTCCTCGGAGCTCTGAGCCTTACTGGGGTTTGCGGGGGGTTTGTTATTGCCGACCGCTGTGAATATACTCCTGCTATCGTTCCTCGACTCCCCATACGTCCATCGCACTTACTGGCACGCAGGGCGGTCGAACCCACTCAACCCGGCCTGGATTCGTGCGAGCTGCCCGCGACCATTCGCGCAGCCCCAGGGCTAAACCGCGGTAAGGAGGGCGTTCTCATGGCGTCAAGCACACAGAGCAACACTACATCTGGCTGGCTGGCATGGCGACACTTGCTCGAACATGGCCGTGCTGCCCCGCTTCTCGTCCTTCTCTTCCTTCTCTGTTTCGCCGTCAGCGGCTGTGCGTCGATCACGCTCGGTGTCGTGCAGGGGGGGGCAACTGGTCGACAGCGCGACGATCGCTGGCGTCGACGTCGTTCGCCAGGGCGCACGCGCACAGCCGAAAACATAATATGTCGCTGCAGCCGGGTGACGAGATCCGAACCGATGCGCAGTCGACCGTCGTGCTCACTTTTGCCGAGGGCGCCCGGGTTTACGTGCAGCCCAACACGCACGTCCGCCTGGGTTCGATCTTCGTTTTCATCGGCGAAGTCCTGGTCAAGGCCAGAGGCCTCTTCAAAGTCAAGACCGAGTACGCCACGGCCGCTTCGGAAGGTACCGAATACCTGGTGCGGGTGGACCCCGACGCGCAGGTCAGGGTGGTCGTCGCCGAAGACCGCGTCGCGCTGACTTCGAACACCGCGCAGTGGGCCAAGACCTGGCTGGCAGTCGGGCAATCGGCGACGATCGTCGGCCCCGATCTTCTCGAAGTCGGGCGGGCGAGCAGCGGCGAAGTCGAGCAGATTCGCACCGCATCAGGAATCTCGATGCCTTGGTGCCCAACACCGCCAACCTCGGCACAGCCGCGCTGGCAGCGGGATTGTTCGCTATCGGCGTGGGGGTGATGAGCAGCCGCTCGAACGACGGCCACGACAGCGATCGGAAAGCACCCATGGAGCCGCCACCAACACGCGGCGACAAGTTTCGCTAACTGGCCACCGCTTTGAGCGGCGGCTGCAAGCGCCGTGCAGAAGCTACTGCCGTTCAGCGACGCACGACCGAAAACAGGCCCAGCCCAATTGGCAAAGACCGCATCCCGGATTTTCATCAGTTATCGCCGCGAAGACAGCATCGCCTACGCCGGACGACTCTACGATCACCTGAGTGCGCACTTCGGCGCCGAGCAGGTGTTCATGGACATCGGCCAGATCGAAGCTGGCGACGATTTCGTGAACGTGCTCGACCGCGAGATCGACACCTGTGACGTAGTCATCGCCTTGATTGGCCCGCGTTGGGCTGTGCGCCCTCAACACGAGAACGCCGGCTTCTCGTCATCCCGACGATTTTGCCTGCCAGAACTGCGGGCAGCGGGCTCCACAGGCAACGCCCTGATTCCCGGTGTCTGGTCGTCGGCGCGACGATGCCGCCGCCGGGGAGCTACCGGCACTTCTTCGCGCTGCTCGCCGCCAGGCCACGCTCTTGACGACAATCGGGTTCAAATTGAGCTTGATGCCTTGATCCGCAGCATCAGAGGGGCGGCAATCCCTGGCTCATCATTCGTGCAAGTTATGAATGCCGAACGCCTGTCGAATGGGACTCTACGGTGGCGCCGGCGTCGCGCTGCTGATTTCTCCTCGGCTGGGTACAGTTTTGTTCGACGCGCTGGGCATCGATACACGTCTCGAAGCTACCCATGCACCGGCGACCCGGTCGCCAGCGGCGCCGGGTCAGCGAGCGCATCGTGAATCGTCGGTTTGACGAGAATCCGAAGCGCGCCTGCGGCAGGTCGGACCCGATGGCGGCCGTGAGCACGCGCTACGCTCGCAGCTGGTCGCCGCGGGCGCCAAATGTGATTGTCTTCGACCTCTGATTCGAAAAGCGAATCCCGCCGACCCGCTGATCGCCGCCATCGGCGTGCCAGGCAGGGTGCAGCGGAGGTCATCGTCGGCGTCAATCAGCTGTCGACCAAGGCCCGCGGTGATTCCGAACTGCTCAAGGCAGCATGTGCCTGGGCCTGCTGTGCGTTTGCGGCCGCCTGTTACGCCTCGTCGCGCCAATGCGCACGCCTCACGCTCGCCGCTGCGGTAGATAGCGACAGCCACCCGTGAACCCATCGGCGACCGATCGCCGCCTCGCCACCTCGCGGTCCGGCAGAACACTGGCCGTAACGACAGCTGCGCGAACTGAGCTGGTCAGCTACACCGGGGGGGGCAGACGCTCTGCTCGACCACTGAGCCCTTCCGGCAAGCGTCGAATCCTCGGTCGCTGGCGCAACGCTGCCCCTGCTAGCGCGGCGATCGTGTCGCACAGACGCTTGAATCCGCCTGGCGCCGATCGTAGATCTGCGCACCACCGCACTCTACGACTCGATCGATCAGCGGTCCCGCAGCGACGATCGCTGCCGGCGAACTGGCCGGAAAAATCGTCCTGATTGGCGATTGCTCGTGCCGGCAAGGATCAATTCCGGGTTCGGCGCGGCGTCGGCGCGGAGTTTCGCCACGGCGTCGAGTTGCATGCCGATGTCGTCAACAACCTGCTGCAGGGGGTGCACTTGCGCGGCCTCGACCCCTGGCTGCAAGTCCTGGCGATGGCAGCACTGGCCATCGCTGGCGGCGGGCTGCGCCTGTTCCGGCCAGCCATGCCAGCGCTCTGGCGGCGCCTGCTGCTGGTGGCCTGCCTGCTCTTCTACCTGGCGCTGACGTGCTGATCTATGTCCAGTTTGGGCTGCTCTTGAACACCGCCTATCATATCGGCGCCTTCCTGCTGCATCTACTGGCTGCTCGGCAAACTCAGCGCAGCCGCAGCCCCCGCTTCGGCCTAGGACCGCACAGTGCTTGCCCAGTGGCTGGCCAGTGCCTGCCGCCGTGTGTGCGCGCAGCATTCTGTGGCAAGATGGCTCGATGCGCGCACTTGCGAACTTATCGACCATCGATTGGCTGGCCCTTTCCGCCTTCCTGCTTTGCTGGGCAGGCTACACCTGGTTTTCCGAGCGTAGTCGCTGGTGTTGCAAGGGCCTGATCGGACACCTGCACAGCTATCGTAAGGACTGGGCCTACCACATGCTCGAACGCGACCTGCGGATGACCGATGCGGCGCTGATCGGCAATCTGATGACCAGCGTTTCCTTCTACGCCAACACCACCATCTACATTATCGCCGGCCTGGTCGCCGCCCTGGGCGCGGCCGACCAGTTGTTGAGCTTCTCCGCCGACCTGACGCTTGGCGGCAGCCGCAGCCGCGAACAGCTCGAAATCAAGCTGATCCTGGTTCTCGCCAGCTTCGTCTACGGCTACTTCAAGTTCACCTGGGCGCTGCGCCAGTTCAATGTCTTGTCGATCCTCATCGGTGCGGCGCCAACAGGCCATCGCGACGAGCCGAAAGTTGACGCTTTCGCACGCCGTGTGGCAGGCGTCCATAACCTCGCCGGAGACGACTTCAATCGCGGCATCCGTGCCTACTACTTTTGGCCTGGCAGCGGCCGGCTGGCTGCTCAGCCCGGTGCTCCTCGGCGTCCTTTCGCTGAGTGTCCTGATCGTTCTCTATCGCGCGACTACCGCTCGGCGACGCTCGACGTCCTGCGCCCGGAACCTTGAGCTGTGAAGCGCTGACCGCCAGGTGGCCGGCATCGGCTTCGGCCTGCTGGCCTACGGCATGTGGGGCTTCTTTCCGCTCTTCTTCCACCAGTTGTCGCACGTCTCGCCAATGGACGTGCTCAGCAACCGCGCTGCCTGGCCTTTATCTTCGTCGGCCTGCTGCTCACCTGCGCCGCCAGTGGGGGCAAAGTGGCCACGGTTTTCAGAACCTGGCAGCACCTGGCGATGCTGGCGCTTGCCGCCCTGCTGATCGCACCAACTGGCTGGTCTGCCTGTGGGCTGTCGCCAACCAGCAGGTCGTTGCCTCGAGCCTCGCTATTTCCTGACCCCGCTGGTGAGCGTCCTCCTCGCTCTGCTGGTGCTCAAGGAACGCTGAACCCGCTGGAGTGGATTTCCGGTGGCCCTGGCGCTGATCGCCATCGCCAACGACGTCATCGCTCTCGGCAGCCTGCCCTGGGTATCGCTGGTCCTCGCCGGCACTTTCGGTACCTATGGCCTGGTGCGCAAGAAACTGCCGGGTCGACTCGACCTCCGGTTGTGGCTGGAAACCCTGGCCATGTTGCCCTTGTGCATAATTTACGCACTGTGGCAGGCACAGAGCGGCCATGCCGTATTTACCGGCCACGACCTGCGAAACCACCCTGCTGCTGGCTTGCGCGGGTGCGCTCACGGCGCTGCCGCTGATCGCCTTCGCCGCCGCCGCGCAGCGCCTCGACCTGGCCAGTCTCGGAATGCTGATGTATATCAATCCGACGCTGCAGTTCCTGACCGCGGTCTGGATCTTCGGTGAGCCGATGCAGAGTGAGCGACTGTTGAGTTTCGCGCTGATCTGGCTCGGCCTGCTGGTCTTCAGCTGGAGCGCGTGGAAGAAGTACCGGCAAGCGGCATGAGCCGCTGCGGACTCAGCATTGCCGCAGAAAAGCCAAATCGGCAAGGCACGCCGGAATCGCTGGGCCACGTAGCAGCGCCGCACAGCTTTCCCCATCGCCGGCGAAGGTCCTGGATTCCGTAGCCTCCCTGGGCGGCGATCCAGAAAAATCCAACGTGGAGCGATCGAAGCCACCCAGCCAGATCGCCATCGGCGACGAAGGATCGCAAACCCGCCCCAGCGGTGGCTGGGACGGCGAATACTTAGCGTCGTCGCCTGTTCGATGCGGTAGATGCCGGTTTCGATGTCCAGTTCGTTCGGCTTGCACGTCGTGGCGGCGAACCGGATCGGGCGTTGGCCGGCGATCCCAGTAAGAGGCCGGCGTCCGGCTTGAAATACCAGTCTTCGGCCACACCAATGGTCAATGGCCAACGCGTCGTGTCCACGTTTTCGGGCGGCGCAGAAGAGAACGCCGCTCGACGTCTGGGTTCAAGTCCGATGGGGGCAAACAGCTGCCAGGGTGGCGATGTGGTCCGCCCACGCACCGGCAGCGTTGACCAGCACTGGCGCGGCATATTTTTGCCCACCGCGTCGAGCCACCAAAGGTCCTGGCTACGCTGCACAGCGCTGACCTCGGCGTCCGCAAACGACAAGCCCGCCGTTCCGACTAAGCCCACGCAGGTAGCCCTGATGCAGGGCATGCACGTCAATGTCGCGGCGTGTGGGGTCGAAAATCGAGCCGATCACTTCTTCCGGGCGCAACACCGACAGCATGGCACAGGTCTCTGCGGGCGACAGCAGACGCAGCGTTTCGCCAATGGTAGAAACGTTTGCCATCTGCACCCACAGATCTTCCTTGCCGCGCATGGCGACATACAAGGCCCCACGCGCCGAGACATCGCATGGTCGCAGAATCCTTGCGCTTGGGCGTCGAAGAACGCCCGCTGGCGCGAGTCAGGCGCGCACCTGTCGGCGCCCGTACTCTCGCGAAAGCGCCGCCGACGCCTCGTCGAATGATAGCCGGGCTGCTGCCGCGTTCGAGTCACCACTAACCGTCCAGGGCGGGCCAGCCCTAAGCGACCGAACGCCGCGATACCGGCGCCACGATAAAAATCGGCTGCGATTGTCGCTGCTGGCGTTCTGGTCATCCCTGCGCCTCTGCCGGGTCGGTCTACCCGTGTCTGTACGCGACGATCGCTGGTGCCAGCCCCGCAAACGGGTCGGAGCGACGCAGCGGGCGACGAAGAAACGCGCCCCGCCCTCTGCGCGCTGACTCATCGCTCCGTTCGTGCATGTCGACAGACCGCCTTGTCACCGGTTGCATCCATCCCCTTTGGCCCTCTTGCCGACGCCGTTGTCTGACACAGGCGATGCTCTGCTCATGTCCTGCGCGTCGGGCGTGTCTCCAGACTGTACCATCCGCGGAGTTCTCTCTGCTCGCTTGCATCCGTCGCTAGGGCTTAAAAGCTGGATGGCGTTACTTCAATAAGGTCAGCCATTCGTTTGTCCTGTTCCTGGTTGGCGAACCATTTCTGCCATTTCCCCTGCGATCCTTCGATCGCCACCTGCCAGCCCTTTTCCTTCCGATCCTGCCATAATTGGTCGCCTATCCCAGTTTGCATGACCATTACTTTGTTCTGGCTCGATACACTGCGTCTTGTCCGGTCTGTAGATTTCCTGCGGATGGTGATAGTGGAAGGGTAAGGTGTTTGAAGCAGCTGCACGGTCATGCCGATCTCGGCGCCGACCTTCTCGCCGTCGAATCCTCCTTGATGCGCAGGTTTCCCCGATTGACCATCACCTCGCATAGAGGTAGCCACCGGCGGAAACGATCGCTGCCCGCAGCCGGATTCTCCGCGTAAAGGTAGCCAACCCACCGAAGCACAGGATCGGCAGACCGTTGATGCTGTAATCCCTTTTCCAGTGCGGCTTGGTATCGTGCGCGCGGTGACCGCGACGAATTTCTCGTTGAGCTCCATTGCCTGCCGCTCCGAATTGCGCCACCCCATTTTCGCGTAGTAGTCGTCAGCAGAGACCTTGCAGCCATTGCGCCGTCGCGATAGCTGCTTCACCTGTGCTGGGAGTGTGAGCGCGCAGCAGGATAGTCTTTTGCGGAGTCGAAACAGTTTTTCGCCTTCTCCGGTTCGCGACGACGGCCCTTTAGATGCTTTGCCAGCAGTTCCATGTCCGCGATAGCGCATTATGCACTCGCTTTGCTGTTTGCCAGTCGCCGATTGATAATGTCTGTATAGTGGCCGCGGCCGAATCCTTGCACTGGCCGCGCGTTCTCGAGCACCTGTGAGGTACTCGTCGATATAGATCAGTGAACTCCTCCAGAAACGCACTCGACCAGGCTTGCTCATCGCTTCTGTACTGCCTTTGTAGCACGTCGTCTGACCTTGAAGTCCGCTCCACGGGCCGACGAGCACGCCAACGTCGCCGCCCCCCCGCAAGAGCCGTGTGATTTGCTTGCGCATTGTATATTCTCCTCAAATATGGAAGGTTTTCCGGATCCCTGTCTGCGCGGGACCCCCTCGTCCTACCGCTTTGGCCGTGAGCGTTACATCGAGACCACACACCTCGCTCAAGATGAAAGCTGCGGCGCCGACGGGAAATCCTCAGCAGCAATTATACCGCACGCCTAAATTACGCGACGATGCCCGACAGCGCTCCGGTGGTGCAGAAAAGCCTTCTTCAAATGATAAATCGACCGGCGGCGGCCCCGAGCCGGAAGTACTACAAAGGCCGCCGGAAATATCTTGAGACCACTCGCCCTATTATGCAAGTCCACGGGAACAGTAATCGTCCCTGCTCCCTCGCTTCGCGTGGTAGGATATTGGCCGAAAGGCCGGCAGCAACGCGCTCGCCTCACCGAAACGTTCCGGGCCTGGCTGTTACCCGCAGCGTGGGCGTAGAACGGGATATCGTCGTCCATGCTTCGAAGCTGGGCTTCTTCTGTCGGTGGGCCACCGCGCGGTGCGCCGCCGGAGTCGCCGGCCGACGATTGCATGCTGCCCGCCGTACTCTCTTTCGTCATTCGCACATATGGCGAACCCATGCCTTCGCGACCGCAGCTCTTCATCTCGTTGCCGATGATTTCGGTGGTATAGCGTTCGTGTACCATCCTTCCTCACTTGCGCGCTTGAGACTGCCCGCGATCGTAGACCGACGAGCCTTTCTTTCGATACTGCCCGGCGATCTCCGCGAGCCCTAAAACACGGCTGCGGTGCCACTCGGTGGCTTCCTTCTTGTCGCGTTCTGCCTTGTCCTTGCCACGATTCGAGTCGCGGATCCGGATGTTGCAGACGCTCCGCCGTTCGGCAGAAACGGTTTCCGGATCGGCCCCCAATTGCCGACGTAGAATCACTTTTGTTTACCGAAGCCATGTTTGCCTCCCTGGATGGTGTTCGAACAGATTAAAGCTCGATTATATGATGACGCGCCAGGGCTTAAGCTCAGACTCTCAAGGCGGCTGCCTGCCGGGGACGCAGCGCCGGCATCATCATTGTGGTCGACAGCGACAGGCCAATGACGGTGAGCAAGCCGCCACAGGCCAAACCGCCCTGGCCAAGGTACTTGGCCCCAGCCCCCCCGCGCCGCCGAGTACCGCCGCCGGACAACAGGCCCAGGCCCTGGGTGGTGGTGTAGACGCCGAGCGCGGCGCCTTTCGCGTTGCGGCGGTGCGATCCGCGAAATCAGCGAATGCTGCTTCGCTTCAGAATTTGGAAGGCACGAAGGACCTCGCGCCACAGCGCCTCCCGTAAAGACTCGTCGAGAACAGGCCAAAACCGACCTTAACGACATCAGCAGCAAGAACACCGCCGTAGTGAATACCACTTCATGCTGCCATATTTTTCGGCGACGATTAGCGCACCATGATCACGAAGGCCACCGAGCGCGCCGGCAGGTATACTTCCAGTTTCGGCACCCGGCAGCGCGCCGATCGAGATCAACTGTGCCGGGCAGAGACCCACATCGCGGTGAGCATCATCAGTGCGAAGACAGGCCGAAGTTCAGCGCAGCGGTTGGGGATTGGCGGCACTTCGACCAAGCTCTGCCAGGTGCGGCCACGCGGTAATTGCCGGCGCGCCGGGACCACACTGGAGGACGACGAAATCGCCAGCAAGGCAGGCCACCAGTGAGGATGAAGATTCCGTCATGCCGATGGTGACAACAGCGCGGCGCGGCGACCATCGAGATGGCAAAGACCATGCCGATCGACGAGCCGATCATGCCATCCACCTTGTTCGATATCTGTTCCGCGTGAGTTCTGCAAGCCAGCGCGGTGACGGCTGCCGAATGGCCCGCTCCTGCAGCACGCGGCCGGCTGACCCGTAGATGTCCGCCGCGAAGTCGGGCAACCGAGCTCCTGACGGCAAAGTAGAAGCACCGAAACTACACCGCCTTTGCGCCCGAAACGATCGTAAGCGGCCCCGTAGTTCTATCTGCAGGAAGGCCTGCGTCAGCCCGTATTCTCCGAGCGCCAATCCGCGAGCGCCACATCGTGGGCCGGACGGCAGGTCGCTGGCGTAGATCGCGAAGACAGGTAGATCAGGACAACCGACATGAGCAAGGCAAAGACACCGCTCCCGCCTGATCGTGCGCGCTTCTCCTGCTGCTCATTCGGTCGATATTTGGGGCGGACATGGATTTTGGTGCCGGACGCGGAATTGCGTATATTAAGCAGGTTGCCAAAGCCTCTCGTGCTCGCACAATGGACGTATATCAACGAAATACGCATTCGCGTGCGCGTACGCACAACCATGAAGCACGTCCTCTCGACCTGCCGCGCATCGCCTGATTCGTGATCCCGTGCTTGTCCGGTTCCGGGGCAATTCGTCACTGCTTTCGATACGCTCTACGCCGAGGCAAGACGCCGCTATGCGAGTCGCGTCGCTACGCCCGGCAATCCTGCAACGCATCGAGAACCCGGGACGTCACACTGTCGAGGGGCTTCGCCGCGATTTCGATCGACAGAAAGGCGACCTATCCCCCAACCCTCGTCTCGACGTTGAACGGCACCGAGATTCACGACTACCTGCGCCTTCTCTTCGCCCGTGTCCGGCACCCCTATGCGCCGAACACCAGCGGGCCCTCGAAGCGCAGACCGTCCGCCGATGGTCGATCATGTCCTCGCCCTTCGAGGACACCCGTCTGATGATCCTGCGCCGGTCCGTCGCCGACCGCAAGGGCAGAAGCTCGAACTCTTTTGCCGATTTTGCGCGCGCGGGTTTTGCCCGCCTGCGGGTCGACGGCCAGATTTTCGAGATCGGCCTCCCTCCCAATCTTCTCCAAGACCGCCGCAATCACAGCGTCGATGTGTCAGCGACCGCCTGAAGTGCGCGCGACATCCGCCAGCGCCTTCCGAATCCCTCGATAAACCGCCCCTTCCTCCACGCCGACGCCGTGCCACGCCTACGCAATGGACGCGAACGCGAGCATTCCTTCTCGGCCCGCTTTGGCCGCCCGGTCTTGTTCGTACGTCGCTGCCAGCTCGAAAGCCGCGGACGTACTCCTTCAACCCCGATGGGGTGCCCTGCCAAAATCTACGCCTCGTCGTCATCCAGTTCTTTCGCCCGAAGCGCCTCGCGGCCATCCCGAGCTATCGCTGGCCGCCGGGGCGATCCGCCGCCTGGGAGCAGGCGCAACCCCTTCTTTTCCAGATGCTGTCGTCCGGCGGCGCACTACGGTTTCGACGTCGTAAAGTGCCGTTCATCGAACTGCCTGAGCGCATCCCGGCGAATCATCCTCTACGGTTCCGGGCGGAACAGGTTTGCCGTTTTCCTACGCAACGAGCGTGCCGCACGCATTCGCCAACACACTTTCGAAGGCCGCGTCTGTCAACCCCTCGCAACGGCGGCTACAAGGAACCGACTCGCAAGCCGTTCGCGAAGAGCTGGGCACGCCTGATCATTACCATAGTCTTTCCCCGCGTGTCACGCCGCCGCCTGCGCGAAGATCGCGCAATGTGCGCGTCGGCAGCTCGCCATGCGCGCACCTGCACGAGCTCACGCCTGCCGCTTGCCGAAGCGCGCGACTACTTTCG
>NZ_CAJQUC010000020.1:0-114643 GCF_907163155.1 Candidatus Accumulibacter sp. ACC012 | reverse complement strand
CGGCACTCGATGGCCCAGCATGGCCTTGATATCGTCCCTGCACGAAACCACGCAAGTGAGTTCTCGCGGCGGCGCGCGGATCATCATCGACGTTGATCACGCCGGTGATCATTTCGGTGACAGGATGCTCGACCTTGCAGGCGAGTATCATCCAGGAAGTAGAACGACTTGTACGGAACGACGACGGAACGCGACGGTACAGCGCTGGATACTTCACCGCCTTGGCCAGTGCCACGGCCTGCTCACCCAGGCTTTGGGGAGGCTGCTCGATAAAAGGGCGACGGGTCATCGTGACTTCGTGCGTCGCTGATCGAACAATCGCGTTCGAGCAGATAGGACGTGTTGCCAACAGGAGTCGGCAAGGAGCTGTATTTCGATATGGTGCGGGTCCCCAGACAACTTCTCGATGAACACGCGATCGTCGACAAAGCGTTGCCGCGCCTCGTGCGGCAGGCATCAAAGCCTTCGGCGGCCCCGCGTCGTGAGGCGACGCGCAGTCCTTGACGCCACCACCGGCAGAGGCCTTGTATCTGACCGGGTAACCGATGATCCTTGGCGAGCCGACGGCCGGTAGCGGAATCTTCGAGGCGCGGTATGTAGGGGGATGGTTGTACCCGTGGCTTCTGAGCAGTGTCTGTCGAGGCATTTGTCGCCCATGGCGGCGAACGAATGGTGCTTCGGGCGATGAAGATGATGCTGATGCCGCTTCTTCGAGACGACGCGTGAATCTCGTTCTCGGAGAGGAAGCCGTAGCCAGGTTTTTTATGCACCGCTCGCGCCGGTCGTTGCAGGGGCGATGATCTTGTCCATCGCCAGGTACGAGTCCTTGGACGCTGCAGGGCGATACACACGGGCTTCGTCGGCCATCAGCACGTGCCATCGAGCCTTCGGTCGGAATAGACGGCGACCTGTCAATGGAACCCCATCTGCTGGGGCGTTCAGGACCGGAGCAATTTCGCCGCGGTTGGCGACAGTATTTTCTTGAAAACTCTATTCTCCCGGGATCAAAGCGGAAGTGCCGGCTTGCGCAGGTTTTCCAGTTTCTTGTTACCGCAGAAATGGACAGGTGAGCGGAAGATGCGCTGCGGGTGCTCGGCGCCAGATCACGTTAGTCGATGATAGCGCGGGTCCGGCGGACGAAGGGTGGCGAACTTTGGCTGTATTACGTTCGCGTGCGGCGCAGTTGTCCGGTCATTCATTCTCCCGCGGAAAATGATCTCGACGCGCCTTTCGGACCCAGGACGGCGATTTTCGCGAGGGCCCGGCGAAGTGGACGTGCGCAGAAGGGGCTGGAGGCCACACGTTCGTAGGCACAAGCCGTAGGCCTGGCGGGGGTTGATCACGGTGATCATTGGGCACCGTGTCACTCGGCTTTAGGGTTAGAGCATGCTTGGCGCTGCTGTGATGACGCCGTACTTCTGCGAGGTGCCGGGCATGAAACCGGGATAAGCGTCGACCACAAGGCACAACCGGACTGTTGGTGAAAGCGTTCGCGTTAGCGCACGAAGCGCGCCGCTTGTATGAGCTCGTGAGTGTCCAGCAAGCCGGCAGGACCAGCGGTGGTTGGCGACGATGCGAAGGTCGAGCCGTCCATGCGCGCAAAGCGATGATCGATGTTTCTGGAGTACTCGCGCTTTGCAGTTCGAGAAGTCGCCTATCAGCCGGCGCCCTTGATGACAGTTCCTTGATGTTGTACGGCTTGTGGTATGTGGTACAGGGGTCGATGCGAGAAGTCGAGGCGCTCGCGGATCCTGCGGAGGGCAGGGCGGGGTGGCTTCACGGTTGTTCGAAGGCAGGAAAGCTGATGAAGCGGCGCGGCATCATCAGGCCGCGGACATCATTTTCGAAAGCCAGGTCGGCAACCCCGGATGCTGGTGTGGGGACGGCGCCGCAATGTTCTCGGCGGTAGACGTCTTCAGGGTCCACCGTCTGGACCATTCGGGGCCGGTGACGAACATGTACGACGAGTCCTTGACCATGAAGATGAAGTCGGTATCGAGGGCGCTATAGACGGCGCGCCGGCGAACAATGTCCTTATGTCAGGCGAGACTCTGTCGGAAACGACGCCCTGAGGCCGAGAACGTTGCGCTTGGAAAACTCTGTGGCAAACCGGCCAGGTCGAAGCGACTCCTTCCTGGATTGCGTGCGCGCCCGGAGTCGTTTGAGGACGATAACCGGCGCTCCACCTTGATCGCGGTGGGCCATGACCTGAGATTTTCAGCATGCGCTTCGGACAGCGAACCGCCGAAGACGGTGAAGTCCTGCGAAAAGACGAACATCAGGCGGCCGTTGATGGTTCCGGCAGCCACTGTACCACACCGTCGCCGGGGACCGAATGTTGCGGCCATGCGAAGCGTGCCACGGGTTTCCTTGAACATGTCCCATCTCAGAAGGAACCGCGGTTCGAGCAAGAGCTCGATGCGCTCGCGGCGGACAGTTTGGCCCTTGCGTGCTGGTTATCGATGCAGTTTGGCCAAAACCTAACCAGACACGCAGTCAGCACGCTTTTCTGAAGCTGGCGAATAATGTCTGCATAAGGTTTAATCACTAACGGTCGGGTCAATCAAAATACTCAAAACATCAGAACTACGCTGCGAGTCGGACGTCCTGACCGCCCTCAAGAAATCATTCCTCATCAAGCGGCAGCAGCCGTGCGGCAGCCGGCGCCGGGCGTCGTCCGCCCTCGGCTGACATCAATGGAAAGCTACGGGCCAGGGCCCGGCTCGTATGGCCGGATGTGGCGCGGAAGTAGCGGCGCAGACCGAGAATCTATCAGGCTCCACACCAGCCACCGCTGCCGGAGGGACCGCTTTTGTTCGAATGCGGCCGCTGCCTTCATGAGCCATGGGTAGCGCCGATTTCGGCCCAGACACTCGGCGAAGCCGCGATTGCCAAGCGCCGCAGTGTGAGAACCGGCGGCCGCCAGTTCGGGTGGCGTGCGCAGCATGGGTTCAGTGCGTCGATCTGGACCTGCGCGCGGCATAGCCGCGGCGGTTGCGTCGATATCGGCCTGTTGAAGATGATCAGGTCGGCAATTTTCGACAAGTGCCCTTACTGAGGGCCTGCGGTCAATCGCCCTGGCTGGGTAACTGCAGCAGGACGAACGCATCGACCATGCGGCTACCGTCGTTTGGATGACCGACAGCCGACCCGGTCCGACGATGGCACGTCATAAGCCGCCGGGCTTCGCAGAGCACGCACGGCCTCGCGTGTCTGTACGGCGACCCCGCCCAGCGAACCGAGGACGGAGCGGGACGGATCGAAGGCTTCGTCGCGCTGGCAGAGAGCAGTTCCATGCGCGTCTTGTCACCGGAGATCGAAACCGGACGGAGAAATGAGACGACGGGGGGCGACGGGCGAGCACGGGCGACGCGTTGCCGCGCCGATAGGAACAGGCCGAGCGATTCGCATAACAATTGATTTGCGGCACCGGATTGAAGAAAGGAGATGCCGACGCGGAGGGTTAGTCACGGTTGTGGTGTGCGGGGAGCAGCGCCGGCTGAGCGACCTGTAGGGAGCGACGATATGATCAGTGCGCGTCGATTCGACGAGGGTGAGGCTTTGGCCAGGCCCGTCGACGGCAGGCGGAGGGACGCCGTCGACGAGATGCCGGTCAGCCGGGCCAGATGGTGGTTTGACGAGGGGTCATATCCATGGCTGACAAAGCAGTGTGCGGTGCTCAGGCAGAGGCGGCGTGGCGGAGCTTTGAGGATCTCGGACGATGGTCATAGCAGAAACCTCGCGATAAGCGTTCCGGTACGGAAAATGGCCTATGGCGTCAGAATTGACAGGAAGTAATAGTCCTGCGCCGGACACCCCGCTGCAAACAAAAAAACCGAGATGTCGTGGCTCCCTGATCGGAGGCGGCCTTGAACAGCGCCGCACAGCGTCTTGTGCCGTGCGCGAGGGACGATTACACCGGATTGCCATGCACGCGTTCCCGATGCCAGCCGGCCGCTTTTTCACGGGTCTGGAAGAGCGGGCCGACGCGGATGTCGAGCCGAGGGTCGGCAAAGGCGTGGGCCACCACATTGGCACCCACGGTCGTGCCATCAGGCCGAGTGGGCGACCCATGATCCGGCGGCCGCCGCCTTCGTATTCGTTTGAACGGGCGATTTCGGCTTCAGCGCCTCCCAGATGGCGATCCCTTCTGACGACCGCGCCGTAGCGTAGACACCGGAACAGTTGTGAGTGGCGCGGCGGAAAACGCCTAAACTGCTTCCAGGGGTCGGAAAATTCGCAAGCCGAGGCGCGCAGGCGCATAGCCTTGATCGACAGGTCGATGCAGGGTGATCTTGCTCTCGGCGCAGCGTGTCAGGTCGGCCAGTGCGGCTGATTTTCGTTATCGCGGCCGGCGCGAAAGCGCTTCAGGAGGGCGATCCGAGTGAGCGGACGGCCATGTTGACGATCGCGGATTTCGGTCGTCTGGCTTTGCCCGATTGTACTGGTCACGACGACGATGAGTCCTTGGGGAGTCCGATGCGCGCTGCGTGCTCTGGCCGCGCAGCCCTCGATCTTCATCTTCGCCCAGCCGGATTCGACGGCGTGCGTCATGCCGCCCATGCTGTCGACTTCCTCGATGATCTTCACGCCTCGTCGGCGAGATCCTGGGTCAGCCTCTCCATCATGTAGGAACCGGCCCAGGGGTCGATGACGTTGGTGATGTGCGTCTCTTCCTGGATCACCAGCTGAGTGTTTGCGGGCAATACGCGAAGAGAACTCGGTTGGCAGGGCGATGGCTTCGTCAAGGGCATTGGTGTGCAGCGACTGCGTCCCGCCAAAAACCGCGGCCATCGCTTCGATGGTCGTACGCACGACGTTGTTGTAGGGATCCTGCTCGGTCAGCGACCAGCCCGAGGTTGGCAGTGCGTGCGCAGCATGCTCGATTTCGCATTCTTTGGCTCGAACTCCTGCATCGCTTTCCACCACAACAGGCGGGCAGCGCGCAGCTTGGCCACTTCCAGGTAGAAGTTCATGCCGATGGCGAAGAAGAACGAGAGCCGGCCGGCGAAGGCGTCGACGTCCAGGCCGGAAGCAATCGCCGTGCGCACGTAGTCGCGACCGTCGGCAATGGTGAACGCCAGTTCGAGCGCCTGCGTGGCGCCGGCTTCCTGCATGTGGTAACCCGAAATCGAGATCGAGTTGAACTTCGGCATGTGCTGCGCGGTGTAGCCGATGATGTCGGAGATGATCTTCATCGACGGCTGCGGCGGATAGATGTAGGTGTTGCGGACCATGAACTCCTTGAGGATGTCGTTCTGGATGGTCCCCGAGAGCTTGTCCTGCGGCACGCCCTGTTCTTCGGCGGCGACGATGTAGCCGGCAAGAATCGGCAGCACGGCACCGTTCATGGTCATCGACACCGAGATTTTCTCGAGAGGGATGCCGTCGAACAGAATCTTCATGTCTTCGACCGAGTCGATCGCCACGCCTGCCTTGCCGACGTCGCCGGTGACGCGCGCATGGTCGGAGTCGTAGCCGCGGTGGGTGGCCAGGTCGAAGGCTACCGAGGACGCCCTGACCGCCGGCCGCCAGCGCCTTGCGATAGAAGGCATTCGACGCTTCAGCGGTGGAGAAGCCGGCGTATTGGCGGATGGTCCATGGCCGGCCGGTGTACATCGTTGCCTGCGGGCCGCGGACGAATGGGGCCAAGCCTGGCAGGGTGTCGGTGTAGGGCAGGCCTTCCAGATCCTTCCTGGTATAGAGGGGCTTGACGACCACGCCTTCGGGCGTTACCCAGTTCAGCGTTTCGAGTTCGGCACCGCGCAGTGCTTTGGCGGCAGCCTTCTTCCAGTCATCGAGGTTGGATGAATCAGCTAATGCAGGATTGTTCGCGTTGGACATTACGGAACCTTTCACGAAATCAGTGGGATGGGGTGGGGTGGGAAATTCGCCCCGACGAGCCAAGGAATTATACCGACCAAGCGAGCCGCTATGGCAGACAAAGATCGCTAGCACTTGACACCCCGCTCGACGAATAATACTGTATCCATAATTATGAAAGCAAGGTCTCGTCTGAGACCCTGAACGAATCAGTAGAAAAAAAGAGATCGATGGATCCCAGTCAAATCGCCCAGACGGCCCTCTACCAGGAGGTCGCTGAAAGACTACGGCAGAGAATTTTCGCGCATCAGTTAGCCCCGGGAGCCAGAATCGACGAACAGGCTCTGGCAACCGATTACGGGATCAGCCGCACGCCGCTACGCGAAGCGCTGAAGGTCCTTGCCGCCGAAGGCCTGGTGACCTTGCGGCCACGTCGCGGCTGCTTCGTCACCGAAATCTCGGAGCAGGACCTGGATGACATTTTTCCCTTGATGGCCATGCTCGAAGGGCGTTGCGCACTCGAGGCGACGACCCGGGCACAGCCCGACGATCTGGCCAGGCTCGATGCGCTGCACGCGGAACTACAGCACTTTGCCGAGACTAAGGAGATCGAGCACTTTTTTGAGGTCAATCAGGCGTTTCACTACCAGATCCAGGAAATGTCGGGAAACCGCAGGTTGCGTCAGGTGATCCAGGACCTGCGCAAGGTGCTCAAACTGACGCGCCGGTTTTCGCTGAGCATCGACGGTCGTGTGCAGCAGTCGCTCGCCGAACACGCGATCATCCTGGCGGCGATCAAGGCCGGCGACGCGGCGGGCGCGCAAGTCGCGATGCACGATCACATTCTTTCCGGACGCCAGGCGCTGGCCAGGAGCAACGCCACTCAAGAACTGCCGACATGAGCGGGCGTATTCTATGCACGCACGCCGAAAGGGTCGCCACAGTGACCCTTTCGAATCCGGGCAAACTCAACGCCATCGACTTTGCCATGTGGCAGAGCCTGGCCGAGATCGTCGCTGAATTGTCGGGCGACGAAGAGATACGCTGCGTAGTGGTCCGTGGCGACGGTGATCAAGCGTTCGCCGCCGGTGGCGACATCGACGAGTTTCTCAGCAGGCGCGACACAGTAGAGCGGGCAATGGCCTACCATGGGCAGGCGGGCGCCGCTCTGCAAGCTCTGGCCGACTGTCGTCAGCCGACGATCGCGTTGCTGCAGGGAGCATGCATCGGTGGTGGGCTGGAGATTGCCGCGCAGTGCGACCTGCGCATCGCCGCGCAGTCGTCGCGTTTCGGTGCGCCCATCAACAAGCTCGGTTTTTCGATGTATCCCGCGGAGATGGCCAGTCTGCTGCGTCTGGCCGGACCAGCATGCCTGCTGGAAATCCTGCTCGAAGGGCGCATTCTCGGTGCGCATGAGGCGCTCGCCAAAGGCCTCCTTACCCGGGTGGTGACGGAGGACGAAGTGGTTAACGAGGCTTACGCCAGTGCTCGCCGCATTTGCGCCGGCGCGCCGCTGGTTGCCCGTTGGCACAAGCAATGGCTGCGTCGACTGCAGCAGGGTGCGCCGCTGAGTGACGAGGAACTGCGTGCTTCGTTCGCCTTTCTCGCGACCGAGGACTATCGCGAAGGCCTGTCGGCATTCATCGAGAAGCGCAAGCCGGAATTCAGAGGCCGCTGATCGCCGCCTTTGCCGTGAAAGGGGCCTGCGACCCGCACATCAAACGGACAGACCCCACATCATCTTGGCTGCCAGGAGAATCAGGATGGCGGCGAAAAGACGCTTCAGGGTGGCCACCGGCAAGCGGTGCGCCAGGCGGGCGCCGAGGGGTGCGATGAGCATGCTCGATGGCACCAGCCACAGCAGCGCCGGCAGGTACACGTAGCCGACGCTCCACGGTGGCAGGCCGGGGTGCTCCCAGCCGTTGAAAATGTAACCCAGCGAACCGCCGATGGCGATCGGGAAGCCGACCGCCGCCGACGTTCCTATTGCATGCTGCACGCGGACGTTGCACCAGGTCAGGAAGGGTACCGTGAGGGACCCCCCCGCCGATGGCGACCAGCGCCGACAGCGCGCCGATGCCGGTGCCGACGCCAAAGACGCCGAACGCGCCGGGTAACTCGCGCGAGGCCTTGGGTTTCAGGTCAAGGATCATCTGCACCGCGACCACGCAGACGAAGACCATGAAGAAGAGCGCCAGAGGTCTGGACGGCACGCTGCCGGCGAACAGTGTGCCGATCAGCGTGCCGGCGAGAATCCCGGGGGTGATCTGGCCAACCACCTTCCACAGCACGGCCTGATGCTGGTGGTGGGCGCGCAGGCTGGCAAGCGACGTAAACAGGATCGCGGCCATCGATGTGCCGAGCGCCAGATGCAGGACCTCGGTCGCCGGAAATCCCGCCTGCGCGGCAAACATCATGGTCAAGGTCGGGACCATGAGCAGTCCGCCGCCGATGCCGAGCATGCCGGCGAACAAGCCGGTAAACAGACCCAGCGCGATATATGCCAGCCACCAGAGCAACGCGGACTCCCTTCAGGATCTGTGCAACGAGGGCTCCATCATCCCACGATTCGGTGCCTCACAGCCGTTCGGTGCCAGTAGCGACGTCGCAGGGCTCATTGCCCGAGAACTTCGACGAGCATGCGGTTCACGCCGACCTGCCAGTCGGGCAGGCGCAGATCGAAGGCAGCTTGCAGCTTGCGCGTGTCCAGGCGGGAGTTGTGCGGGCGTGGGGCGGGCAAGGGGTAGGCGCTGCTTGGCACCGCCTCGATGGCTGTCGGCGCGACGCGGATGGCCTCGCCGGCTTGCCGGGCGAAGTCGATGACGTGCCGGGCGTAGCCATGCCAGCTGGTCTCGCCGCCAGCCACCAGATGGTAGAGGCCGGCGAGCGCTGGTTGTTGCCAGGCGCTGCGAATGGCGTGCGCAGTCACGTCGGCCAGCAATTCGGCGCCGGTCGGCGCGCCTATCTGATCGGCGATTACCTTGAGCTGATCGCGTTCGCTCGCCAGGCGCAGCATGGTGCGCGCAAAGTTGTTGCCGCGCGCGGCGTACACCCAACTGGTGCGAAAGATGAGGTGCTTGGTGCAGGCTGCGGCGACCGCCTGTTCGCCGGCGAGCTTGGTTTTACCGTAGACGCTCAGGGGCGCGGTCGCGTCGCATTCCTGCCAGGGCTTTTCGCCGCTGCCTGCGAATACGTAGTCGGTCGAGTAGTGCACCAGCCAGGCGCCGAGGCGGCTGGCTTCCTCGGCGAGCACGCCGGGAGCCAGGGCGTTGAGCGTTCCCGCCAGTTCGGGTTCCGATTCGGCCTTGTCGACCGCCGTGTGGGCGGCGGCATTGACGATCACGTCCGGTGCAACCGCGCGCACGCAGGCTGCCAGGCCGGCGAGGTCAGTGAAGCTGCCGCACAGTGGGCCATCGCCTTCGTGATCCAGGGCGATCACGGTTCCGAGCGGAGCCAGGCTGCGTTGCAATTCCCAGCCGACCTGTCCGCGCTTGCCGAAGAGCAGTATTTTCATCGCTTTATTTTCATGGCTTGCGCCCGCCATAGTTCTTTTCGACCCAATCGCGGTAGGCGCCGGATTGCACGTGCTGTACCCACTGCTGATTCTCCAGGTACCAGAGGACGGTCTTGCGAATGCCGGTGGCGAAAGTCTCTGCCGGTTTCCAGCCCAGCTCGTTTTCGATCTTGCGCGCGTCGATGGCGTAGCGCCGGTCGTGGCCGGGGCGGTCGGCAACCGTGGTGATCTGCTCGCGGTAGGGGCGGCCGTCCGAACGTGGGCGAAGTTCGTCGAGCAGGTCGCAGACGGTGTGCACGATATCGAGGTTGGGCTGCTCGTTCCAGCCGCCGACGTTGTAGGTCTCGCCTGGGCGGCCGGCTTCCAACACGCGCCTGATTGCCGTGCAGTGATCCTTGACGTACAGCCAGTCGCGAATCTGCTGGCCGTCGCCATACACCGGCAGGGCTTTGCCGGCGAGGGCATTGACGATCATCAGCGGGATCAGTTTTTCCGGGAAATGATAGGGACCGTAGTTGTTCGAGCAGTTGGTGGTCAGCACCGGCAGCCCGTAAGTGTGGTGGTAGGCGCGCACCAGATGGTCGCTCGCGGCCTTGCTTGCCGAGTAGGGGCTGTTCGGTTCATAGGCGTGCGTTTCGCTGAAAGCCGGCTCATCGCTGGCCAGGGAACCATAGACCTCGTCCGTCGACACGTGCAGAAAGCGGAAGCGCTCTTTGGCCTCGCCAGCCAGCGTCCCCCAATAGGCGCGCGTCGCTTCAAGGAGATGGAAGCTGCCGACGATGTTGGTCTGGATGAAGTCCTCGGGACCATGGATCGAGCGATCGACATGCGACTCGGCAGCAAAGTTGACGATCGCCCGTGGCTGGTATTGCGCCAGGAGGCTGGTGGCGAGCTGGCTGTCGCCGATGTCGCCGTGCACGAAGATATGCCGCGGGTCGTCGAGCAGCGACGCGAGGTTCTCGCGATTGCCCGCGTAGGTCAGTTTGTCGAGGTTGAGCAGCGCCTCGTCGCATTGTGCCAGCCAGTCGAGCACGAAATTTGCGCCGATGAAGCCGGCGCCGCCGGTGACCAGAATCATGTGCGGACCTTTTCAGAGGGAGGGTGGAGAGGCAAAGAGGGCTCAGCGTAGTCAGCCATCAGGCACCGCCAGCGTGCGGCCGGCGCGACGCTCATCGGGTCAGCGGCCGTAGCTGTCCTGCAGGCGGACGATGTCATCCTCGCCAAGATAGCTGCCGGACTGGACCTCGATCATTTCGAGGTCGATCTTGCCCGGATTTTCCAGACGATGGACGACGCCGAGCGGGATATAGGTCGATTGGTTTTCGGAGAGCAACAGCGTTTCTTCGCCACGGACGATCAGCGCCGTGCCCTTGACGACGACCCAGTGCTCGGCACGGTGATGGTGTTTTTGCAGACTGAGGCTGGCACCGGCTTTTACCAGGATGCGCTTGACCTGATAGCGCGGCGCATGCGCCAGCCCCTCGTAGCTTCCCCAGGGGCGATGGACGATGTGCCTCAGTTCGGTTTCGCTGCGCGCCGAACGCTTCAAGGCCTCGACCAGCGCCTTGACTTCCTGCGCCTTCGCTTTGTCGGCTACCAGGATCGCATCTGGCGTGGCAACGACGATCAGTCCGCTGACGCCGACGGTGGCCAGCAATTGCCCGTCAGCGAGAAGGATCGAATCGTGGGTGTCGATACTCAGTACGTCACCGCGCTGCGTGTTGCCGTTGTCGTCGGCCTGACCAAGCGCAGCCATTGCATCCCAGGCGCCGATGTCGTTCCAGCCCGCATCGAGCGGAATGACGACGCCATGGTCGGTTTTCTCCATGACGGCATAGTCGATCGATTTTGACGGGCTGGCGAGAAAAGCCGCGTGATCGAGGCGCACGAAGTCCAGGTCGCAGCGTTCGCTGGCGACGGCCGCAGTCACGCACTCGCGGATTCCCGGCGCATAGCGGTCGAGGGCTTCGAGGTAGGTGTTGGCGCCGAAGAGGAACATGCCGCTGTTCCAGTAGTAGTCGCCGGAATCAAGGTAGCGTTGCGCAGTTTCCGCGTCGGGCTTCTCGACGAAGCGGTCGAGCGCATAACCACCCTCGACGACCTCACCGCGACGGATGTAACCGTAGCCGGTTTCGGCACGATCGGGGACGACGCCAAAGGTGACCAGGGCGCCCGCGCGGGCGTGTGGAATCGCCGCACTGATCGCCTTCTGGAAAGCAGGCACGTTGGCGATGACATGATCCGATGGCAGGACGAGGAGTAGCGGCGGCTCTTGGTGAATGCCGGTGCGGAGGGCGTGCACCGCGGCTGCGGCGACGGCCGGTGCGGTGTTGCGTGCGGCCGGTTCGAGGAGAATGTCGGCCTTCTGGCCGATTTCGTGAAGCTGTTCGGCAACCAGGAAGCGGTGGTTTTCGTTGGCGACGGCAATGGCTTCACCCAGCCCGGAGACCCCGTCGAGGCGGCGCAGCGTGTTCTGCAGCAGCGAAAAGTCGTCGACCAGGCGGAGAAACTGCTTCGGGTAATGCGTCCGCGACAGCGGCCACAGACGGGTGCCCGACCCTCCACAGAGAATTACCGGGCGAATGACAGAGGTGTTCATTTAAACGGTCTCCAGTAGGTGCAGGCTTGCCGCCATGGGGCTTTGAGGGACGGCATTATACCGCCGCCGTGGATTGCCGGTAGGCGCTGACGCCGGCAGTGGGCGGCGGCGAGCGGTCAGCGCTCGCCAAAGGCCTGCCGTTTGCCGAGCCACGCAAGGCGGGTGGCTGTGCGCGCCATCTTCTATAATGCGCTCTTCCTGCTTGCCGCCCATCTTCCCCGGAACTGGCCCACCGATGCGCATCCTATTGGTAAAAACCTCGTCGCTTGGTGACGTAATCCACAATCTGCCGGTGCTCAGTGATTTGCGGCAGTGTTTTCCGGAAGCGGCAATCGACTGGTGTGTCGAGGAAGGCTTTGCCGATATTCCGCGCCTGCACCCGGCTGTCGACCAGGTCATTCCGGTGGCCATCAGGCGCTGGCGGAAAACGCTTGGCAGTCTGGCCACGTGGCGCGAAGTGCGCAACTTCCGCGCCCGCATCCGTGCCCCGAGCTACGACGCCGTGCTCGACACGCAGGGCTTGCTGAAGAGCGCGCTGATTGCCCGGCAAGCCCAAGGCAGGCGCTACGGCTATGCTGCCGAATCGGCGCGTGAGCCGGTCGCGGCGCGCTTTTATGAGGAGACTTTTGTCATCCCGCGCAATGCGCACGCTGTCGAACGCAACCGCTGGCTGGCCGCCGCAGCCTTCGATTATCCGGTCGACCTGGCCCTTGACTACGGTATTTCGGCGCCGCCAATCGACGACGCTTGCCGGTCGTCAGAGCGGCTGGTCATTCTGCTGACGGCGACCAGTCGCGACGACAAGCTGTGGGATGAGGCGAACTGGCGCGTCCTTGGTCGAGCCCTGCTCGAGCGCGGCCTGACGCCGGTCCTTCCGGCCGGCAATGCGCTCGAGCGGCAGCGTGCCGAGCGTATCGCTGCCGCCTTGCCAGGGGCTATTGTGCCGCCGCCGCTGCCGTTAGCGCAGGTCGCCGCCCTGATCGCACGGGCAGATTTGGCGGTCGGCGTCGATACCGGCCTGGCACACCTCGCGGCTGCCTTACGGGTGCCGGTGATCGCCCTTTACGTAGCGACAGATCCCGCTTTGACCGGCGTCTATGGCAGTGGCTTTGTGCGCAATCTCGGCCGCTGTGGCGCGCCGCCGTCGACCGCCGAGGTGCTGACCGTTGCCGAGCAGGCGCTGCGGTGATGGCGCGTCTGGCACTTCTGGCCTATTCGCTGCTTTTCTACCTGGCAATGCCCCTGGTCTGGTTGCGCCTGCTCTGGCGAGGACGTCGGCAGCCGGCGTATCGACAACATTTTGGCGAGCGCCACGCGCTCTACCGGCAAACTTTGCGCTGTGGGCAGCGGCCGTTGATCTGGTTGCATGCCGTTTCGGTCGGTGAGACACGTGCGGCCGTGCCGCTGATCGATGCGCTGCTGGAGGCCTATCCGGACCATGACCTGTTGCTGACCCATATGACGCCGACCGGCCGCGAAACGGGCGGCGAGCTGCTGGCGGCTCGCCCTGAACGCCTGACGCAGGCTTACCTGCCCTATGACCTGCCCGATGCCTGTGGACGTTTCCTCGATCACTTTCAGCCGCGCATCGGGCTGCTGATGGAAACCGAGCTGTGGCCAAACCTGATCGCCGCGGCGAGAAGGCGGCAGCTGCCGCTTGCGCTGATCAACGGGCGCTTGTCGGCGCGCTCTCTAGGTGGCTATATGCGCCTGCGCACCCTGATCCGACCGGCGCTGGCGTCGCTGAGTGCCGTTGCCGCGCAAACGACCGCCGACGCCGAGCGCCTGCAGCAGCTTGGTGCCCGCCAGCCAACGGTATGCGGGAATCTGAAATTCGACGTCACGCCGGCCGCAGACAAGTTGCAGCTCGGCGCAGACTGGCGGCACGCCATGGGGCCGCGGCCGGTGTGCTTGTTGGCCAGTAGCCGGGAAGGCGAGGAAGCGCTGCTGCTCGATGCCTTGGCCACGGTGGCTGTTGCCGATCTATTGCTGGTGCTGGTTCCCCGGCACCCACAACGATTTGCCGAGGTCGCCGCCCTGCTTGCCAGTCGCGGCCTGAGCTTCTGCCGGCGCAGCTCAGCCGAACTGCCGGGTAGCGAGACCCAGGTCTGGCTGGGCGACAGCATGGGTGAAATGGCCGCCTACTATGCGCTGGCGGACCTGGTTGTGATGGGCGGGAGCTTGTTGCCGTTTGGCGGCCAGAACCTGATCGAGGCGGCGGCCTGTGGCTGTCCGCTGCTCCTTGGTCCGCACACTTTCAATTTCGCCCAGGCCAGTGCGGATGCGATCGCCTGTGGTGCTGGCCGGCGCGTGCCTGACGCCCGTCAGGCAGCGCTGGCGGCGCACGCGCTCTTCGCGCAGCCGGCGGACCTGCTCGTCATGCGCGCCGCGGCGACTGCGTTCAGCCAGGCGCACCGCGGCGCCACGGCGCGTACCGTGGCGCTGATCGAAGGGCTTAATGTGAAAGTCGCGCAAGCGACTCACGAAACTCCCTTCTCCCCTTGCGGGAGAAGGGGCAGGGGACGAGGGGAACGGTGATCGCTTTCATGATCTGGGTTGTCTCGACGGTCATCATCTTCATGGCGCCTCGAAAAGGCTGTTGATCTGCTCCAGGTCGGTTTCAGCGAGCGCGCCCACGGCGGCTTTTAGTTTGAGTTGGGAAAGCAGGGTGTCGAAACGCGCTTTGGCCAGATCGCGGCGGGTGACGAAGACCTGATTCTCGGCGTTGAGCACGTCGATGTTGATGCGTACGCCAACCTCGTAACCGAGCCGGTTCGATTCCAGCGAACTGCGGCCGGAAACCAGTGCCGCTTCCAGGGCTCGTACGCCGGAGAGGCCATTGACGACCCCCAGATAGGACTGACGTGCGTTGAGCGTCGACGTGCGCCGGGCATTGTCGAGCGCAGCCTTTTCGGCGTCAAGCCTGGCGATCGCTTCGCGAGTCTTCGAGTTCACCGAACCGCCCTGAAAAATCGGGATATTGAGCTGCAGACCAATCTGATTGGTGTGGTTATCGATCGAGCCGACACCAAACTGGCCCGGGCCGTTGTTCTGGTTGACGTTGGCGACCATGTCCAGAGTCGGATAGTGCCCCGCCCTGCTCACCTCTACCGCCTTGGCGGCCGCTTCGGCAGCTGCCTTTTGCGCCTGGACGACAAAGCTGTCCTCTTCGGCAGCCGTCACCCATTGCTCCATGTTTGCCGGCTGCGGCGGTTGCATTACCGCCTGCGGCTTGAGCCGGTTCAACTCGCCGGTTTCCTTGCCGACGACCACGCTCAGCGCATAACGCTTGACGGCAAGCTCGCTTTCGGCGGCAACCTCCTGCGCGGTTGCCAGGTCGAAGCGCGACTGCGACTCGTAGGTATCGGTGACCGTGGCGATGCCGACCTCGAAGTTCTTCTTGGCCTGTGCCAGTTGTTGTGCAATCGCTGTCTTGTTGGCCTGCACCGCGCGCAGGTTCTCGATGGCAAAGAGGACATCGAAGTAGGCTTGCGCGACGCGCAGGATCAGATCCTGGCCGGCCTGCGCGAAATTGGCCTCGCTCTGCATGACCAGCAGCTTCGACTGGTCGTACTGAACGAAATTCTGCCAGCGGAACAGCGGCTGCGTCAGGTTCACCCCATAGGTGTTGCTATTGTACTTGTTGCTATACGATTCCCTGCTTGAGTCGATCCTGACCCTGTAGTCGGTGTCGTTCCAGAAGGTGTTGCCCGTCGCCGCAATGGTTGGCAGCAAACCGGCCAGTGCTTGCGGCTCTTTCTCGCGTCCGGCAGCCGCGGTGGCGCGTGCAGCCGCGTACTGCGCGTCGTAGCTCAGGGCATCGTGATACAGCTGCAGCAGGTCGGTGGCGTATCCGGGAGCTGCAGAAAGGAGAGCCGCCAGCAGGAGGCCGAGCTTGAGGGGGCGGGGTTTTACAGGCATCTTTTCTGAACTCGCTTTCAATATTTGTGCATTGCCGGATCGACGTCATTCGCCCAGGCGTCGACGCCGCCGCTGAGGTTGTAGATTGAACTGAAGCCCTGTCGCTCCAGAAAGCCGCCGACCTGTCGACTACGCACGCCGTGATGGCAGATGACGACGATATCGGCATCTATCGGTAGTTCATCGATGCGCGCGGCCAGGCTCTGCATTGGCAGCAGGCGAGAGCCGTCAAGGTGGCACAGCTCGAACTCCCAGGGTTCCCGGACATCGAGCAGCAGCGGTCGTTGTCGCCAGCCGCCAGCACCACTTTCCGGGGCCGCACTGCTGGCTGCCAACCATTCGGCCAACTCGGTCGCCGAGAGCTGCTGCATCGCGTCGTCGCCCGGGTGTCAGAAAACGAAGCGCTGGCGCGGCTTTGCCGTTCGTAGTGGTGCGACGACGGTCTCGAAAAGATTGATGGTGTTGAAGGCATTCTCGTCGCTGTGCGTCGTCAAGCGGGCCTGCATCGCCGGTGCTTCACCGATGAACGCCGTTAGACGGCCACCGATCTTCAATTGTTGCAGGAAAGCTTCGGGTAGCTCGGAGAGGGAGCCGGAGATGACAATCACGTCATAGGGGCCGTGCGCAGACCAGCCCTCGGAGGCGTCGCCAGTGTCGACGCTGACGTTGGCGACGCCCGCCTGTTGCAGATTGCGCTTGGCGGTTTCGGCCAGGAGCGGATCGATCTCGACGCTATAAACGTACTCCGCCTTTGTCGCCAGAAGGGCGGCCATGTGGCCGCTACCGGTACCGACCTCAAGCACGATATCGGTGTTCTTGACGCCCAGTTCCTGGAGAATGCGTGCCTCAATCTTCGGTTGCAGCATGGTCTGGCCATTGCCGATGGGCATTTCGATGTCGGCAAACGCCAGCATCTGGTGGGCCGCTGGCACGAAGTGTTCACGCTTGACCGCATCAAGAACTGCCAGTACTTCCGGATCCAGCACCTCCCAGGGGCGGATCTGCTGCTCGATCATGTTGAAGCGAGCCTGTTCCATATCCATCGTCACCGCTGTCATAGCATTCCCCATCACAATTGCAATATTAGTGCGATCTAATATTCGATCTGCAGCGAGATTATACCCCGGTATCTGCCGACGGTCGCGGCGAAGCCTTTGTCGCGCACGGCTGGGCGCCAGTGTCGTGTTGCACGCCGTATGGAAGCTATAGATTCCGCCTGCCGCGTGGTTTCGCGCGACGTTCTGGGTCGCCGAAAGTCGCATCAAGAAGGCAGCAGCAGCGGACTCGCAGGCAAAAAAAAACGGCACCCTGAGGTGCCGCTTCCGCTATTTCTGCTGCCCTGCCGCTGGACTAAGCGGCCAGGCCCTTGATCTGAGCCGAGAGGCGGCTCTTCTGCCGAGCGGCCTTGTTCTTGTGAATGATATTCTTGTCAGCGATGCGGTCAATCACCGCGACTGATTCCTGGAAAATACTCTGAGCCGCCGTTTTGTCGCCAGCGATGATCGCTTTCTGAACGCGCTTCACGGCGGTCCGCAGCGTCGAGCGCAGGCCGGCGTTGTGGATGCGTTGTTTGACGCCTTGGCGGGCTCGCTTGCGAGCTTGTGCGCTATTGGCCATGAATGTTTGTCCCTATGAAAAAGCTGATGAAGAACTTGAAAGGCGAGGATTGTACAGAGTCAGGCACGGCGACGCAAGGGGCCGAGCCCTGGATGTCAGGATCCTGATAAGGAGGCGTAGCCGGGAAGCAAAAAAACGGGCGCCAGGCGCCCGTTCCTTCTGCGACCCAAAGAACCTAGAAGCTGTGCGTCATGCCCGCACCGATGGCATAGTTGCTCTCGCCGACCGCGCCGATGCCGATCTGGCCACCGCCGGTGATTGGCGCCAATTGCGTCTGCATGGGCAGCGAGTACTTGTCGTTGCTGAAGTAGCTGTATGCGGCATATACAGAGGTCCGCTTCGACAGCGGGTAGCTGTACATGGTGCCCGCTCCCCAGCTGCTGCCGTCCTTCATCTTCGTGTTATCCAATGACAGTTCGCCGTAGCTCAGGGAGGCCGTGCCGGCACCGATCGGTGCATTGATGCCTACCGTCCAGAGATCGCTCCCTTTAAAAGTGGGCGTCGCCTGGGTGGTCTGGCTATACAGCTCCTGATAGCTGGCGAACAGCTTGACGACTTTGAAATCGTAGCTACCGCCGAGATACCACTCGTTGATGTCCTTGCCCGTAGGGTTCTTGGGTGTGGTGTCGGTCGCGGGAATCACGACGTCCTGGCGGCCCTGGTATACCAGGTCGACGTTGATCGGACCATTGGCGTAGTTGGCGCCAACACCATACTTGCCCCCGTCGCTCGTGCTGTTCTCGACACCTTCTTCACCGAATCCGTAGATCGCGCTGAAGCTAAGGCCGGAGTAGTTGTTGCTGGTATAGGTGATGGCATTGTTGAAGCGCGCGGGGCTGTTCGGAGTGATCGACATGCCGGACAGAACGCTAAGGTTCGACTGGATGGCCAGGTCGGTTGCGTCGAGGGCCGAGTTGCGTGCCGAGGCGTTGAAGCCCGGGGCATATTGACGACCGAGAGCGACGGTGCCGAGCTTGTCGCTGGCGAGGCCGACGAATTGCTGGCGGGCGTTGAGGCCGCCGGTACCGATGCCTTGGTTGCTATCGATGTCCAGGCCGTACTCAAGCGTGAACACAGCGCTCAGGCCATTGCCCAGCGCTTCCGAGCCCTTGAAGCCGATACGGTTGCCAGCACTGATGCCGGAAGAAAGGCCGCTGAAGGTGTTGGAACCCCCACCCGGCTGGTTGCCCGATGAGTAAAGGTAGCCGGCATCCACGACGCCGTACACGGTGACGTTGGTCTGCGCGAGGGCGGCGCCCGAAGCCAGGCTGGCAACAGCCAGTGCGATAATTTTCCTTTGCATGATGAATCTCCTTATTTTCCAGAAACGCCAAGATTAAATCTGCTCCGCCAGATTGATTCATTGGCAAGAGAATTTTGCGATGTGCTGGCAACGATCATCGCAGACGGCCAGACTACGAGCAAGCGTGCTGGCCACCATTTCGGCGCCCTGACGGCGGTTGTTGCATTTTTGTCACAGGTGGGTCGCCGAAATACGCTTTGCTGCCGGCCATGGGAGCTTGGCGCAAGGCGCTCCCCGTCCGTCGTTCAGCATTTGTCCGCGGAACTGCTCCGCGACAGGCGTTGTAAGGATCGACGAGCGGCTGTACCCGAACGCGGGCGAAAAAAACGGGCGCCGAAGCGCCCGTTTCTCAAACTAACTGACCGAAGTCGAATTAGAACGTGTGGTTAACACCAGCGGCGAAGGTGTTGTTGGTCTCGTTGACCTGGCCAACACCGGCAGGAACGCCAGAGAAGCGGATCGGCAGGCTCATCTTGTCGTTGTCGACCCAGACATAGCCGGCGTACAGGGTGGTGCGCTTGGACATGGCGGTCGTCCAGGCGAGAGTTGCGGTGTTGCTCTTGCCGTCAACTCTGGAACCACGTGGGCCTGCATCCATCTCGAGCTGACCATAGGTCAGGAGTACATTGCTGGCAGCCATCACCGGGACCTTTACGCCAAGGGACCAGACGGTGTTGTCGTTGTTGGCGACGTTCTTGTCGTTCTGCTGCTGATAGCTGGCCGAGACCTTGGCGGCCTTGAAGTCATAGGAGGCGCCGATGTAGCCTTCGTTGATGTCGTTGCCCCAGAGGTTCGGGACGGCCATGGCCGAGTCCGCGGTCGGAACGACGCTGTAACGCTGCTGGTAGACCAGGTCAATGTTCAACGCTCCGTTGGAGTAGTTGCCGCCAAGACCGAATCTGCCGTTGTCAGTGCTGGAAAGATTGCTATCGTAGACGCGCAGGTTGGCGTTCGAGTCCTTACCGTCCTTGGCGAGGGTCTCGCTCTCGCCGAAAGCGTAGATCGCTTTGGCGGTGAAGCCGCTCCAGTTGGGCGAGGTGTAGGTGGCGGCGTTGTTCCAGCGCGCTGCCGAGTTCGGGGTGATGGTGTTGCCGGCCTGCGAGCTCAGGATGGACTGCGAACCGAGGCTCGAACCGGCGAGCACATCGTTATTGACCGTTGCCACATAGCCAGGGGCATACTGACGGCCGAGGGCGACGGTACCGAGCTTGTCGCTTTGCAGGCCAACGAACTGTTGACGAGCGTTGAGGCCGCCGTTGCCGTTGCTGGTGCCGACGCCGGTGTTGTCGTCGATGGTCAGCGAGTACTCGAGAGTGAAGATGGCGCTCAGACCGTTGCCGAGGGCCTCCGTGCCGCGGAAGCCGATCCGCGAACCGCCCAGGATGCCGGACTGGACGCCGCTGAAGGTCTTGTTGCCATTGTTGGTGTTGAGGATGTTATTCGAGCCGCCGCTGGAGTAGACATAGCCGGCGTCAGCAATACCGTAAATGGTGACGTTGGTCTGGGCAAGAGCGGCGCCCGAGGCCAGGCTGGCAACGGCCAGCGCGATGATTTTCTTTTGCATGGTGAATCTCCTCTAAGTTTGCGATCAATGAATCCAACTGGTGCTTCATCAAACTGGACCTCTCGGTAAAGACGAGAAGTTGGAGTGATTGTGGCAAACGCCGATAAGCGCGGCAAGTTCCCCGAGTGCTTTAGTGGCTTGTTGGGAAAAGAGTGTTGGGTTTTTGCAACAAGCCTGGCGATTCCTTGGGTGCAGCTCTTCGGAGCGAGCTCTTTCGCACGTTTCGGTTTCGCTGGCGCGCTGCGAATTCTGATGGCCAGCGCCCTGCTCGGGAAGCCTCCGGGGATTCCTGAATGGATCAGGAAAACAGTGCAGCGAGGGCTTCTCCGGGTTCGCTGGCGCGCATGAAGGCTTCGCCGACGAGGAAGGCGTGGACCCCGTGGTCGCGCATCAAGGCGACGTCGCGATTGGCAAGAATGCCGCTTTCGGTGACCACCAGGCGATCTTCCGGGATCGCTGGCAACAAATCGAGAGTCGTCTGCAGATTGACTTCGAAGCTGCGCAGGTTGCGATTGTTGATGCCGATCAAGGGCGTGGCGAGTTGCAGGGCGACTTCCAGTTCCTGGCTATTGTGTACTTCGACGAGCACGGCCATCCCCAGGCTGTCGGCGATGGCCTCGAAGTCGAGCATGGTGGGCAGGTCCAGCGCCGCAGCGATCAGCAGGATCGCGTCGGCGCCCATCGCGCGCGCTGCGAAGAGCTGATACGCATCGACCAGAAAGTCCTTGCGCAATACCGGCAGCGCGCAGGCTGAACGCGCCGCTTGCAGATAGGCGGGCGAGCCCTGGAAAAACTGGCTGTCAGTGAGCACCGATAGACAGGCTGCGCCGTGGCGTTGATAACTGGCGGCGATCTCGGCGGGGTGGAAATCGGCACGCAGGACGCCGCGGGAGGGGCTGGCTTTCTTTATTTCGGCGATCACCGCCGGCTGCGCGGCGGCAATTCTGCTGCGCAGGCTGGCGACGAAGTCGCGTGTTGGGGGCTGTTTCTCGGCGGCGGCACGCAGCTCAGCCAGAGGGGTGGCGGCCTGCGCCGTCGCGACCTCGTCATGTTTGACGGCAAGAATTCGCTTCAGGATGTCGCTCATCGCGGTGCGCTCTCCGTGCTCTGTGTGGCGCCTTCTTCGGCGGTGTCTTCGAGGATCTGGTCAAGCGGCAACTGCAGCGCCAGGGAAGCCAGTTCGACCGTTTCGCCAGGGCCATAGTCATGCAGCACCCAGTGATTCTCCGCGTCGCGACGGAAGACTTCGACGTGTTGCACCGCCAGGTCGATCAGTACGTAGTCCTGCAGGCTGTCGAGTTTGCGATAGGCGGCGAACTTGCCGCCGCGGTCGAAGGCCGCGGTCGACTCGGAAAGGATTTCGGCGACCAGCAGGGGATGGCTGACATAGTCAGGCGTCAAGCGGTCGCGCGGGTCGCAGGTGACCAGTACGTCTGGATAGAAAAAGCAATCGGCGGCTTCGACGCGGGCCTTGACCGCTTCGACGAAAACTCGACACGGAGTGGCTTTGAGTGCCTGGCGCAGAGCGCTGGCCAGGTTCAGCGTGGCCACATTGTGCGACTGGCGCACGCCGACCATGGCGAAGACCTCGCCGGCGACGTATTCGTGACGCTCGATCTGTGCGTCTTCCCAGGCCAGGTAAGCGGCCGCATCGAAGTGCTTTTCAGTTTGCGGGATGGCCATGCCGGTCTCCTCTGCCAGGTCGCTGATCAGGCCGAGAAGTCGCGCGTGAAGGCGACGAATTCGTCGAGCCTGGCGAGGGCGGCGCCCGCGGCGATGGCTTCGAAAGCGCGCTCGACGCCGTCGGCCAGCGTCTCGCTGAGGCCGCTGACGTAGATGCTCGCGCCGGCATTCAGGGCGACGATGTCACGCGCCGCGCCGCTCTTGTTCTGCAGGGTGGCGAGCAGCATCGCTTTCGACTCTTCGACGTTGGCGACACGCAAGGCGCCGGGATCCTGCACCGACAGATTGAACTGCTCCGGGTGGATGCTGTACTCGTCGATACGGCCGTCTTTCAGTTCGCCGACCAATGTTTCACCGGCGATCGAGATCTCGTCGAGACCTTCGCGGCCGAAAACGGTCAGCGCGCGCGAACTGCCGAGTCGTTGCAGGACACGCACCTGGATTCCCACCAGGTCGGGATGAAAAACACCGAGTACCTGATTGTCGGCGCCGGCCGGGTTGGTCAGCGGGCCGAGAATGTTGAACAGGGTGCGCACGCCCAACTCGCGGCGGACCGGCGCCGCGTGCTTCATTGCGCTGTGGTGATTGGGGGCGAACATGAAACCGATGCCGACTTCGTCGATGCATTGTCCGACCTGCGCCGGGCTGAGGTTGATATTGACGCCGAGCGCTTCGAGGACGTCGGCGCTGCCGGACTGCGACGAGACCGAGCGGCCGCCGTGCTTGGCGACCCGGGCGCCGGCCGCCGCGGCGACGAACATCGCCGCCGTTGAAATGTTGAAGGTCTGCGCGCCGTCGCCGCCGGTGCCGCAGGTATCGACCAGGTGCGCGCGATTGCCGGGCACGACCTTGGTCGACAATTCCCGCATCACCTGCGCCGCGGCCGAAATCTCGCCGATGGTTTCCTTCTTGACGCGCAGACCGGTAATGATCGCCGCGATCATTACCGGCGTCACTTCACCACTCATGATCTGGCGCATCAGAGAGACCATTTCGTCGTGAAAGATCTCGCGGTGTTCGACGACTCGCGCCAGTGCTTCCTGTGCTTTCATTTGCTGTGCTCCTCGAGGAAGTTTTTCAACAGGTCGTGACCGCGCTCGGTCAGGATCGATTCCGGATGGAACTGAACGCCTTCGACGGCCAGGCTACGGTGACGCAAGCCCATGATCTCGCCGTCATCGGTCCAGGCGGTAATCTCCAGGCAGTCCGGCAGGGAGTGGCGCTCGACGGCCAGCGAGTGGTAGCGCGTACAGGTCAGTGGGTTCGGCAGCCCGCGAAATACGCCCTGATTGGTGTGCTCGACCGGCGAGACCTTGCCATGCATCAACCTGTGCGCGTGAACCACGCGACCGCCGAAAGCTTCACCGATCGCCTGGTGACCGAGGCATACGCCGAGCAGTGGAATCCTGCCGGCAAACTCGCGAATCGTCGCCAGCGAGATGCCGGCTTGTGCTGGCGTGCACGGACCCGGAGAAATGACCAGTAGCGCCGGGTCGAGACGAGCAATCTCCGGGATCGAAATGGCATCGTTGCGGAACACCCTGACCTCCTGACCCAACTCGCCAAAATACTGGACGAGGTTGTAGGTAAAGGAATCGTAGTTGTCGATCATCAGGAGCATTTGCGGCCTATCCTATTGATTGCGTTGAGCGCGCTCGGCGATGCTGCTTATCGATACCCGTCCGCTGCTCGTTGCGGAGTGGGAAGGTCGAAAGCTCTGGCCGGAGACGGGGAGATTGTCGCATATCTGTTTTTCTTGCGCGCCGCTGCTGCCGGCACGATTCAATTCGGGTTGAGCCCGCTCCAGCCGCGGAACTGTCCAGGTGTCAATCGCGTCCTCGCACCCGGTTGTCGCGCGGCCTCTCCCTATTCACAAGCGTGTGTCGAGGCCGTGTTCGGCGAGTTCTGCGGCGCGCAGCACGGCCTGTGCCTTGTTCTGGGTTTCCTGCCATTCGGAAGCCGGGTCGGAATCGGCGACGATGCCGGCACCGGCCTGCACGTGCAGCTGGCCGTCCTTGACGATGGCGGTACGGATGGCGATGGCCAGATCCATGTCGCCGTTGAAACCCATGTGCCCGACGGCACCGGCATAGATGCCGCGCTTGACCGGTTCCAGCTCGTCGATGATCTCCATCGCCCGCACCTTGGCAGCGCCGGAGACAGTTCCCGCCGGGAAAGTGGCCTTGAGGACATCGAAGGCGTTCAGCTCGGGGCGCAGTCGGGCTTCCACATTCGAGACGATATGCATCACGTGCGAGTAGCGCTCGACGATCATGTTTTCGGTGAGCTTGATGCTGCCGACACGGGCGACGCGGCCGGCGTCGTTGCGGCCGAGGTCGAGGAGCTGCACATGCTCGGCACGTTCCTTTTCGTCGGCCAGCAACTCGTCGGCGAGGGCCTGATCTTCGGCGAAGGAAACACCGCGCCGACGGGTACCGGCGATCGGCCGCACGGTCACCGTGTCGCCCTCGAGGCGAACCAGGATCTCCGGCGAGGCGCCAACGACGTGGAAGTCCTCGAAGTCGAAATAGAACATGTACGGCGAGGGATTGAGCGAGCGCAGCGAGCGATACAGGGCCATCGGGCTGGCGGTCAGTGGTTTGCTCATGCGTTGCGAGAGGACGACCTGCATGATGTCGCCTTCGGTGATATAGCGCTTGGCTTTGAGCACCGCCTTCTTGAACTGCGCTTCACCAAACATTGAGGTCGCCGGCTGCGAGGGCTGCGGCTTTTCGGCGGGAATGCGCACCGGTTCGCGCAGCTTGGCCAGCAGTTCCCGCAGTCTTGCCTGGGCCTTCTGGTAAGCGCCGGGAACGCCCGGTTCGGCGTAGACCACCAGCGTCAGCTTGCCCGAGACGTTGTCGACCACGGCGATCTCTTCGGAGAGCAGGAGGACGATGTCGGGAATGCCGAGGTCGTCGGGCTTCTGCGAGCGCGTCAGGCGCGTCTCGATATAGCGCACGGTATCGTAGCCGAAGCACCCGACCAGGCCCCCGCAGAAGCGTGGCAGGCCGGTGGTCGGTGCGGCGCGAAAGCGCTGCATGTATTTGGCAATGAAGTCGAGCGGGTTGGTGTCGTCTTCGCGTTCGGCGATGCGATTGCCGTTGAGCACCAGTACCTGATGCGCGTTGACCACGATTCGCGTCGGACTGGCCAGGCCGATGATCGAGTAACGGCCGAAGCGCTCGCCGCCTTGCACCGATTCAAGCAGGTAGGTGTAGGGCTGGTTGGCCAGTTTGAGGTAGATCGACAAGGGGGTGTCGAGATCGGCAAAAGTTTCCAGCGTCACCGGGATACGGTTGTAGCCTTCGGCGGCCAGCCGATTGAAATACGCTGCAGTCATGGGAACTCCACAAGAAAACACTGCTGGAAGAGGTGTGCACCAGGCTCGATGCACGCCGCGGGGCGGGGGGGCAGCGGCGACGCTGCCGGCCTGTCTACCGGCGCCAGGGGCGCCAGGGCCAGGCCTCTGCCCGACTGGCAGGCGGCGAATGCAATTTGTGGTCGATGGTGTTCATGCGTGACTGACGCGCTGGGCCGCTTCGGCGAGGGTCGAAACTATAGCATCGCAAGCGAGATCGCTCACCCCGCGCCCTTCGTTGTAGCCGTAGGGGACCAGAAAGACATGGCAGCCAGCCGAGCGTCCGGCGTGAAAATCGTGCACCGAATCGCCGATCATCAACACCTCGGCGGGCGAGGCGCCGAGGCGGCCGCTGGCCCAGATCACCGGCATCGGGTCGGGTTTAGCCCGTGGCAGTACGTCACCGCTGACGACCACCTGGAAAAAAGGTGCCAGACCGACCTGCTCAAGCAGCGGAACCGAGAAGGCTTCGGCCTTGTTGGTAATCACTCCGAGCGGCAGGCCCAGGTCCCGGAAGGCTTCGAGGCCTTCGCGGACGCCCGGAAAAAGGAGCGCGTGGCGTCCGTTGGCAATCGCGTAGTGGTGCCGGAAACTGTCCAGCGCTGCCTTGGGCGGCGGCGCCGGGTCATCGGCAGCGACCATGTTGCCGGCGAGAACGCGCTTGACCAGATTGGGAATGCCGCGCCCGACGTAGCTGCGAACCGCTGCCACAGCAATTTCCGGGCGACCGAGGTCGCCGAGCATGGCGTTGGCTGCGGCGTGCAGATCGAGGACGGTATCGATCAGCGTGCCGTCCAGATCGAAGAGCACGGCGCGCACGGCGAGTGGACCTGAGATCATGCGGTCGCCAGTTGCGCGCGCAGCGCCGCGATGACCGTGTCGTAACGATTGGCGTCGCTGTCGCTGCCAGCGCCGAAGACTGCCGAACCGGCGACGAAAGCGTCGGCGCCGGCGGCGGCAATCTCGGCAATGTTGTCCACCTTCACCCCGCCATCGACCTCAAGGCGGATGTGGCGCCCACTTTCGCGTTCGTAGGCGTCGATGCGCGCGCGTGCGGCGCGCAGTTTGGCCAGCGTCGCGGGGATGAACTTCTGTCCGCCGAAGCCGGGGTTGACGCTCATCAGCAGGACGATATCCAGCTTGTCCATGACGTAGTCCATGACGTCCAGCGGCGTCGCCGGATTGAACACCAGGCCGGCCTGGCAGCCGCATTCACGAATCAGCGCCAGTGAGCGGTCGACATGCTCGCTGGCTTCGGGGTGAAAAGTGATGAGGTTGGCGCCGGCCTTGGCAAAGTCGGGAATGATGCGGTCGACGGGTTTGACCATCAGGTGCACGTCGATCGGTGCCTTGGTCAGCGGGCGGATCGCCGCGCAGATCAGCGGGCCGATGGTCAGGTTGGGTACGTAGTGGTTGTCCATGACATCGAAGTGAATCCAGTCGGCGCCGGCGGCAAGGACGTTGATCACTTCCTCGCCAAGCCTGGCGAAATCGGCGGAAAGAATGCTGGGCGCTATGACGTGCATGGACAAAAACCCGCGGGAAAGATGAGGGCATATTTTAGCGCGAAACGGCTTCCTTCGGCCGCGCGCCGTGTCGGGCCTGGTCGTCGGACTTGTCAGCGTGCGCGCTTTGGTGTGCAATGCCGGTTCTGATCGTCCCAACATTGAGCAAACATGGCCGAAAGCAAGAAATACGAGGTCGCAGTCAGCGCGGTCCCGAAATATATCGCCGAGCAGTCGGATCCGGCCAACGACAGCTATGTCTTTGCCTATGCGATTACCATCGAGAACGTCGGAACCGTGCCTGCGCAATTGATTTCGCGGCACTGGATCATCACCGATGCCGCCGGCGAGGTGCAGGAGGTGCGCGGCCTCGGCGTCGTCGGCCGGCAGCCGCTGCTGCAGCCGGGCGAGAAGTTCGAATATACCAGCGGTTGCCAACTCGAAACGCCTGTCGGCACGATGCGCGGCAGTTACCAGTTAACGGCCGTAGACGGCAAGCAGTTCGACGCGGAAATCCGCGAGTTCACCCTCGCCGTGCCGCGTGTTTTGCACTGACGTTTGTACCGGCGGGGCCAGCGCAGGTCCTGTTGAGCGGCGTCGGCAGCGGCATTGGCCGCCAGCGGGTTCAGACCGATGCGAGGGGGCGGTCAACTGCGGTAGTCGGCGTTGATCCGCACGTATTCGTAGGAAAGGTCGCAGGTATACACCGCGGCACGCGCGCTGCCGCGTCCCAGGTCGACGCGGACACTGATTTCGGCCTCGCCCATGATGCGCGCACCGTCCTCTTCGCGATACGAAGCGGCACGGCCGCCTTTTTCGGCAACCAGAATCTCGCTGCCGCCACTCGCCAGCCAGACCCTGACCCGGTCGACGTCGAGCGGGTCGAGGGCGTCGATTTCGGCGTAGCCGATGGCCGCCAGGATGCGCCCCAGATTGGGATCGGACGCAAAGAAAGCCGTCTTGACCAGCGGTGAATGGGCGACGGCGTAGCCGACGCGCTTGCATTCCTGGCGGTCGCGGCCACCTTCGACGGCGACGGTGATGAATTTGCTGGCCCCTTCGCCGTCGCGAATGATCGCCTGGGCCAGTTCCATGGCGACGGCGATTAGCGCTTCGCGCAGTTGCGCGTAGGCCGCTGTCGACGCGTCCGCGATTTCGATGCCGCTCTGGCCGGTGGCGATCAGGATGAAGGAGTCATTGGTCGAGGTGTCGCCGTCGACGCTGATGCAGTTGAACGACTCGTCGGCAGCTTCGCGCAGCAGTTGCTCTAGCAGCGGCGCGGCGACGCCGGCATCGGTGGCGATGAAGCCGAGCATGGTCGCCATGTTCGGCCGGATCATGCCGGCGCCCTTGCTGATGCCGGTGATGGTGATGCGCTTGCCGTCGATCTCGAAGCGCCGCGAGGCGGCTTTGGCGACGGTGTCGGTGGTCATGATGGCGTGTGCCGCCGTATGCCAGTGGTCGGCGCGCAGGTCGGCGATACAGGCTGGCAGGCCGGCAATCAGGCGCTCGACGGGCAGCGGTTCGAGGATCACGCCGGTCGAGAAAGGCAGCACCTGGCGGTCATCGATAGCCAGCAGCTGGCTGAGGGCCGCGCAGGTTTCGGCTGCCGCCCGCAAGCCTTGCTCGCCGGTGCCGGCGTTGGCGACGCCGGTATTGATGAGTAGCGCGCGCGCATCGCTGCCGAGTTCCAGATGGCGGCGGCAGACGTGCACCGGTGCGGCGCAAAAGCGGTTGCTGGTAAATACGCCGGCGACGCGACAGCCGGGGTCGAGAGCCAGCACGGTCAGGTCATGCCGATCAGGCTTGCGGATGGCCGCCGCGGCGACGCCGAGACGAACGCCGGCAACCGGCCAGAGATCTGCGGCGGCGGGGGTACGATAATTGACGGGCATTGCAACCTCGCGAACGGGGTAGGGCAGAGACAGTGTGCGGCGGTAAGCGCAGGCTACGGCTTCGGCAGCGGGCGCCAGCGGCGCACGTGGGCGGTTATTCTCGCCGCCATGCAATTGGGTTTTGTGGTGGCAGCGGCGCTTACGACAACTTGCCGTGACAGACTTTGTACTTCTTGCCAGAGCCGCAGGGGCAGGGGTCGTTACGGCCGACTTTTGGCCCGGCCTGCAGCGGTTTCATGGCTGCCGCCGGAGGTCCTTGATCGTCGCTCCCCTGCGCTTCGTCGTAGCCGAGGTGCTGATACTGGACGTTCTGTACTTCGGCATGCGGAGCGCTTTCCTCGACATCCTGCGGGCGAATCTGAACGGTCATCAAGATTCGTGTCACGTCGGCGCGTACGCTGTCGAGCAAGCTCTCAAAAAGTTCGAAGGCTTCGCGCTTGTACTCTTGTTTGGGGTTTTTCTGTGCGTAGCCACGCAGATGAATTCCCTGGCGCAGGTGATCAAGTGCTGCCAGGTGCTCGCGCCAGTGTGTGTCCAGGCTCTGCAGCATGACGTTGCGTTCGAACTGGTGAAACATCTCGGCGCCGACCAGATCGACCTTGGCGGAATAGCTGGCCGTCGCCGCGTCGAGCATTCGCTCGAGCATTTCTTCGTCGCGTAAGTTGGGCTCGTCGCTTGACCAGGCGACAATCGGCAGCGCTAGCTGCAGGTCGGCGGCGAGCGTGTTTTCCAGCCCGGGCAGGTCCCATTGCTCATCGACGCTGTCGGTCGGTACGTGCCGCCGGAAATTCTCCTGCAACACCGCCGCACGCATCGCGGTGACCGTTTCCGAGATGTCTTCGCTCTCGAGCAAGTCGTTGCGCTGCGCGTAGATGACCTTGCGTTGATCGTTGGAGACGTCGTCGTACTCGAGCAGCTGTTTGCGAATGTCGAAGTTGCGCGCTTCGACCTTGCGTTGTGCCGATTCCAGTGAGCGTGAGACCAGCGGATGCTCGATCGGCTCGCCTTCGGGCATCTTCAGTCGCTCCATGATCGCTTTCAGGCGATCACCGGCAAAGATGCGCAGCAAGGAATCGTCAAGGGCCAGGTAAAAGCGTGAGGAGCCCGGGTCGCCCTGGCGGCCGGAACGGCCGCGCAGCTGGTTGTCGATGCGGCGCGACTCGTGTCGTTCCGAGCCGATGATGTGCAATCCTCCGGACGCCACCACCTGGTCGTGCAGCACCTGCCACTCGCCACGGATTTCGGCGATGCGCTGATCGCGCTCGTCGGCAGCGAGGTTTTCGCCGTCGCGGATCTCGCTGATCTGCTTTTCGATGCTGCCACCGAGAACGATGTCGGTGCCGCGACCAGCCATGTTGGTGGCGATGGTGATGATGCCCGGGCGGCCGGCTTGGATGACGATCTCGGCCTCACGCGCGTGTTGCTTGGCGTTGAGTACCTGGTGCGGCAGTTTCTCGTGGTCGAGCAGCGCCGAGAGCAATTCGGAATTCTCGATCGACGTCGTGCCGACCAGTACCGGCTGTCCGCGCTCGCGACAGCTGCGGATATCGGCGACGATGGCCGCATGTTTCTCCTGCGCGGTACGGAAGACTTGATCGTTGTTGTCGGTCCGCCGCATCGGCTTGTTGGGCGGGATGACCACCGTTTCCAGGCCATAGATCTGCTGAAACTCATAGGCCTCGGTGTCGGCTGTGCCGGTCATCCCCGACAGCTTGCTGTACATGCGGAAGTAGTTCTGGAAGGTAATCGACGCCAGCGTCTGATTCTCGTTCTGGATCTTCACGCCTTCCTTGGCCTCGACCGCCTGGTGCAGGCCCTCGGACCAGCGGCGGCCGGACATCAGGCGACCGGTGAACTCGTCGACGATGATCACCTCGCCGTTCTGCACCACGTACTGCTGATCCTTGAGGAACAGGTTGTGTGCGCGCAAGGCGGCGTAGAGGTGGTGAATCATCAGGATATTGCTGGCGTCGTAGAGACTGCCGCCGTCGGGAAGCAGGCCGGCAGCAGCGAGCATCTCTTCGGCGTGCTCGTGACCGGCCTCGGTCATCAGGATCTGATGACCTTTCTCGTCGACCCAGTAGTCGCCGGGACCATTTTCTTCCTTGCAGCGCTCGAGCATCGGCGCGATCGCGTTCATGCGTACGTAAAGATCGGTGTGGTCTTCGGCTTGTCCCGAAATGATCAGCGGCGTGCGCGCTTCATCGATCAGGATCGAGTCGACTTCGTCGACAATCGCGAAGCTGAGCTTGCGTTGTACGCGTTCGCCGGTCGTGTAGACCATGTTGTCGCGCAGGTAGTCGAAGCCGAACTCGTTATTGGTGCCGTAGGTGATGTCCGCAGCGTAGGCGGCCTGTTTGTCTTCGTGCTGCATCTGCGACAGGTTGACGCCGACCGAAAGACCCAGAAAGCGATGCAGGCGTCCCATCCATTCCGCGTCGCGGTTGGCCAGATAGTCGTTGACCGTCACGATGTGGACGCCCTTGCCGGCCAGGGCATTCAGGTAGGCAGCCAGCGTGGCGACCAGAGTCTTGCCTTCGCCGGTGCGCATTTCGGCAATCTTGCCGTCGTGCAGGACCATGCCGCCGATCAGTTGCACGTCGAAGTGCCGCATGCCGAGGGCCCGTTTGCCGGCTTCGCGCACGACCGCGAAGGCTTCCGGAAGGAGCGCGTCCAGCGTCTCGCCCTTGGCCACGCGTTCCTTGAATTCGACCGTCTTGCCGCGCAGCTCTTCATCGGACAACGCACTGATACCTTCCTCGAGCGCGTTGATCTTGCGGACAGCCCGCGAATACTGCTTGATCAGCCGATCATTGCGGCTGCCGAAAATCTTTTTGAGTAGGCCGGGAATCATTCTGGGAACGGTAAAGGAAGCTGCGAAGTTAGTGTAAGGACCCCTGCCAGGCAGCGGTACATTGCCATCGCCAGAAATGGCGAGCGATGGAGAGCCAGACGGGAGCAACCGGGATTGCAGCGCGGCAAAATCGGGCTGACAGGACTAAGTCAAGCGTACGGCGTGCGGTATGGATACTACCTTCAAGACTCGCTGGACGCAATTCTGGCTTCGTCTGGCGTCGCTCCGTTACGGCATTGAGAGGGGGCGTCTGACGTTAGCGAGGGCGCTGGCCCCTGCTGCGTCGGCCGTGGCGCTCAACGTCGGCGAGCGGCCGAGGCAGCCGAATTGCACTTGCCATGAAGGAAAGGCAGGTGCTTTAATTCTCCTACCGTCACCCACTGGGAGTCACGACATGTTAGATAGTCATTTCAAGCCTCTATCCTGGACCCGGCTCAGGAGAGGTGTTCCGTGTTACCTGCCGAAGGCTGTCGTCGGGGCGCGGGTTGGCGCTGATTCCCCGGCACTTGCAGTGATGACCGATTTTCGTCGCTTTGCGCCGGCCACCATTGCGCGCGACGCCGCACTTGACGAGGCCAACCGGCTGATGACCTTGTGCGACGTGCACTATTTGCTGGTCGGCGACGAGCAGCGGCAGTTGCTGGGCATTGTCACCGAGGCCTGCACCAAGGGACACCGGCCGCTGGCGACAGCGCATGCGATGGGAATTCGCCCTGGCGAGTTGGTGGTCGGCAACGTAATGATCAACAAGCACGACGACGCCGAGGTCGTGCATCTGCGGGATCTTGAAGGGGCAAAGGTCGGCCAGGTCGTGGCCACGCTCAAGCAACTGGGTACACCCAGCTGTCTGGTCGTCGAGCACGACGAAAGCGACAACCATATCCTCTGCGGTGCCTTCTTCCTGCATCAGATCGAGCGTCAGCTGGGCGGTGAGTCGACAACAGAAGAAGTCGCACACACTTTTTCGCAAGTGGTGAACTCGCTGGGGCGCTGAGCGGGCTCAGTTCTCTCAGGCCGCAGGCTCGCAGTCGACAGGGCGGGCCACGGCGGATCGCCGGGTGTCCGCCAAGAGCCCTATGCCGGATTTGTGCTCCGTGCTGATCAGGGCGACCTGCCGACCGGTGTGACAGAGCTTGCGTATCTCGCGTTGACCCAGTAATCGGCGGTCGCCCACTGGCACGGCTGCTGCCGCGTGATGTAGTGGCGCGGCAGCAAAGAAGGCGAAAATCGCTAAGGCAGGCGTAAGCAGGCGTCGGTAGTCTGTCGTTCATGCCACGAAGGAGCCATCAATGGGCGACGGCTAGACACCGCTCACCGCCCGGCGTCCTGTCGCTGCCTCGACGCGCGGGGCAAGGGCGAAGCTTGCAGGACTGTCGACCGATCCCTTTCCTGGTGATGGCGATAAAATATGACAAACCCTTCCTTACAGAGTGACCCAAAGCATGAGCAACACTAAGGCAAGCCCGGAAATTTCCTTCGATGACCCGGGACGGTATGCGCTGACCCAGCGCTGCACGTGGATCAGCGTGGTGGTCAACGTGCTGCTGACGGCGGCGCAGGTCGTCGCCGGTATCGTCGCCAACTCGCAAGCGCTGGTCGCCGATGGCATGCATTCGCTGTCCGATCTCGTTTGCGACTTCCTGGTGCTTTTCGCCGCCCATCACAGCAAGGATCCGGCTGACGAGAGTCACCCTTACGGTCACGCGCGCATCGAGACCGCGGCGTCGTTTGGCCTGGGGGCGATTCTCGCGGCCACCGGTGGCGCCATCATCTGGAGCGCCGGCGTCAAGTTGCAGGACCTCGCCAGCCTGCCGCCAGTGGCGCCGCTGGCGCTGTGGACGGCGCTTCTTGCGCTGGTCGCCAAAGAAGGCCTGTTTCGCTACATGCGGCATGTCGGTCAACGCCTGCGCTCGCCGATGCTGATCGCCAATGCCTGGCACGCGCGTTCGGACGCCGCTTCCTCGCTGGTGGTGGCGGTCGGGATTGGCGGCAATCTGCTGGGCTTCGTCTTTGCCGATTCCGTGGCCGCGGTGATCGTCGGTTTCATGATCGTGCGCATGGGGGTGGTGTTTTCCTGGGAGGCGCTGCAGGAACTGATCGACACCGGGCTGTCGGTCGAGGAGGTCGCCAGTATTCGCCAGGTGATCATCGACACCCAGGGAGTGGGCAGCCTGCATGAATTGCGCACTCGGCGCATGGCGCACCGCTCGCTAGTCGATGCGCATGTCTGCGTCAATCCGAGGATCAGCGTCTCGGAGGGGCATCGCATTGCCGAGGCGACGCGCAAGCGGGTGCTCGATAGTCACCCCACGGTCTCCGACGTGCTGGTACATGTCGATGTCGAAGACGACGAGGACCACGACGGCAAGAGCCAGCGCATGCCCGACCGCAGCGAGTTGATGGGTTTCCTGGCGCCGGTGCTGGCGAACCTGCCGAAACCGCAGCGTGTGGTCCTGCACTACCTCAATGGCCGTGTCGAAGCCGAGGTATTTCTGCCGTACGAGGCACTTGTAGACGCGGCCGTGGTGAGCACGGCGGAGCGTGAGTTCGCCGAGCGTCTGCGCGAGCATCCTTTGCTCGGCGCGCTGTCTATCAACTACCGCCAACGCGTTGTTCCCGTCCGCCGCGGCTGATTTCCGGCCCCGGTCAGAGCTCTGGCGCATGCTATAATCCCCTTCTTTTTCAAGGCTTGAGAGGCGTACGATGTTTTCGGCTAACGACACACTGGCGAAAGTGGATCCCGAAATCTGGCAGGCGATCGAAAACGAGAATCGGCGTCAGGAAGCGCATATCGAGCTGATCGCTTCGGAGAACTACGTCAGTCACGCGGTGATGGCCGCGCAGGGCTCGCAGTTGACCAACAAATACGCCGAAGGCTATCCGGGCAAGCGCTACTACGGCGGCTGCGAGCACGTCGATGTCGCCGAGCAACTGGCGATCGCGCGCCTGAAAAAGCTGTTCTCTGCCGAAGCCGCCAACGTCCAGCCGAATTCCGGGTCGCAGGCCAATCAGGCGGTTCTGATGGCTTTCGCCAAGCCGGGCGATACGATCATGGGCATGAGCCTGGCCGAAGGTGGTCACCTGACGCACGGCATGCCGCTGAATATGTCCGGCAAGTGGTTCAACGTCGTGGCCTACGGCCTCGACAAGCATGAAGCCATCGATTACGCGAAGATGGAAGCGCTGGCTCGCGAGCACAAGCCGCGGATCCTGATCGCCGGTGCCTCGGCCTACTCGCTGCGCATCGATTTCGAGCGCTTTTCCCGTGTAGCCAGGGAAATTGGTGCGATCTTCATGGTCGACATGGCGCATTACGCCGGTCTGATCGCCGCCGATTGCTATCCGAATCCGGTTCCGCACGCCGATGTGGTGACTTCGACCACGCACAAGACCCTGCGTGGCCCGCGCGGCGGCGTCATTCTGATGAAGGCCGAGCACGAAAAAGCGATCAACTCGGCGGTTTTCCCGGGTTTGCAGGGGGGCCCGCTGATGCATGTGATCGCTGCCAAGGCGGTGGCTTTCAAAGAGGCGCTGAAGCCCAGCTTTGCCAAATACCAGGAGCAGGTGCTGGCCAACGCCCGGGTTCTGTCGCGGGTACTGTCGGAAGAGCGTGGCATGCGTATCGTCTCGGGCCGTACCGAGTCGCACGTCTTCCTGGTTGACCTGCGGGCCAAGAACATCACTGGCAAGGAAGCCGAGGCAGCCCTGGGTGCGGCACACATCACGGTCAACAAGAACGCCATCCCGAACGATCCGCAGAAGCCCTTCGTGACTTCCGGTATTCGCATCGGTTCGCCGGCGATGACCACGCGTGGTTTCACCGAGATCGAATCCGAGCTGGTTGGCCACATGATCGCCGACGTGCTCGATGCGCCTGGTGACGAAAAGGTGCTGGCCAGAGTGCGCGCCGACGGTGCGGCGCTGTGCAAGAAGTTCCCGGTCTATGGCGGGACGGCCGGATGAAGTGCCCGTTCTGCGGTGCTGACGAAACAACCGTCGCTGATACCCGTATCAATGACGATGGTGACCTCGTCCGCCGCCGCCGGCGTTGTCTGAAATGCGACAAGCGGTTCACGACTTACGAGCGTGCCGAGTTGCGCATGCCGCAGGTGATCAAGAAGAACGGCTCGCGAGTCAATTTCGACGCCGAGAAGCTGGCCGCCAGTCTCCGCCTGGCCTTGCGCAAGAGACCGGTCGGCACCGAGGCGGTCGAGGCGGCGATTGCGCGCATCGAGGGGAAACTGCTGGCCCTCGGTGAGCGTGAACTGGCTTCGGAGAAAGTCGGCGAAATGGTTATGCTCGAATTGAAGAAACTCGACAAGGTGGCCTACGTTCGCTTCGCTTCGGTCTATCGTAATTTCGAGGACGTAGACGAGTTCTCCAAGCTGATTCGCGAAGTCTCTCGCTCGCCACAGAAACTCGGTCGCTGATGGCGCAGGGTTTCAGCGCCGCCGATCACGAAATGATGGCGCGGGCGCTGCGCCTGGCCGAGTTGGGTCTGCAGTCCACGACCCCCAATCCGCGTGTCGGTTGCGTCATCGTCAGTAATGGCCAGGTCGTCGGCGAAGGCTGGCATTTGCGCGCCGGCGAGGAGCACGCCGAAGTGCATGCTCTGCGCGCTGCCGCTGAACGTGCGCGCGGGGCGACCGTCTACGTGACGCTTGAGCCCTGCAGTCATCAGGGTCGCACGCCGCCGTGCACCGACGCGCTGTTGGCGGCGGGTGTGCGCCGCGTCGTTGCCGCCATGTCCGATCCCAATCCACTCGTCGCCGGGCAGGGGTTGGCTGGCCTGCGCGCTGCCGGGGTGCTTGCCGAGGAGGGCTTGCTGGCCGCCGAAGCTCGGGAACTCAACATTGGTTTCGTCGCTCGCATGACCCGTGCGCGACCCTGGTTGCGCATGAAGGTCGCCGCCAGTCTCGACGGCAAGACCGCACTGCACAACGGCGCCAGCCAGTGGCTGACCGGTGCGGACGCCCGTCAGGACGGGCATCGCTGGCGCGCGCGCGCCTGCGCCATGCTTACCGGCATTGGCACGGTCCGTCACGATGACCCACAGCTCAATGTGCGTGGGCTGGAAGGGCTGCGCAGCGATTTACGCCAGCCGCTGAAAGTGGTCGTCGATAGCCGGCTTGAACTGCCGCTGGACGCCAGACTGCTACGCGGCGGTGCCGTCCTGGTTGCTGCGGCCATTGGCGATGTCGCGCGGATCGCGGCTCTCCGGCAAGTCGGCGCCGAGGTGCTGCTCCTGCCTGGGCCGGACGGGCGGGTCGATCTGCTCGCCTTGCTCGCTGAACTTGCCTGCCGCGGCATCAACGAAGTGCACGCCGAAGCAGGGTTCCGCCTCGGCGGCTCGCTACTCGGTGCCGGCTTGGTCGATGAACTTCTGCTCTACCTGGCACCCTGTCTGGTCGGCGACGCGGCGCGCGGGATGTTCGATCTGCCGGCGCTGGAGTCTTTGGCCGGCAAGCGCAGACTGCTCATTCGCGACCTGCGCCTGGTCGGCCCGGACCTGCGCCTGCTGGCACGCTTTGCCTGACGCTGTCGGACGCACAGACCGAACACTGGGGATCCTTGCTGAAGTTCACGCTGCGCCATTCCATTGACAAGCCGTCGAGCAGCCACAGACGGCCAAGGATGACGTCGCCGGCGCCGGCGATCAGTTTCAGTGCTTCGGCCGCCTGCATGGCACCAATGATGCCAGTGAGCGGTGCGAAGACACCCATCACCGCGCAGCGCTCCTCCTCGACGTCGTCGCCTTCCGGGAACAGGCAGCTATAGCAGGGCGTGTCCGGGTGGCGACTGTCGAAGACCGCGAGTTGGCCGGCGAAACGGATCGCCGCGCCGGAAACCAGTGGCGTGCGCTGTCGGACGCACTCCCGATTGACGGCGTGGCGGGTGGCGAAGTTGTCGCAGCAATCGAGCACCACGTCGGCGTCGGCGACCCGCGCCGCCAGCGCTTCGCCAGCAAGACGGCTGTTGATCGCCTTGACCTGCACTTCGGGATTGATGTGCGCCAGCGCGACCCGTCCTGAGCAGGCTTTGGGCTGGCCGATGCGCTCCTGAGTATGCAGGATCTGGCGCTGCAGATTGGTGAGGTCAACCTGGTCGCCGTCGGCGAGGGTAATGTGGCCCAGGCCGGCGGCGGCGAGATAGAGGGCGGCCGGAGAGCCCAGGCCGCCAGCACCGACAATCAGCGCCTTGGCGTTGACCAGGCGTTGCTGTCCTTCGATGCCGATCTCGTCGAGCAGGATGTGGCGGCTATAGCGAAGCAACTGCTCGTCGTTCATCGGGCGGGCCCTGGCCTCTTCCTGCAAGTGCGGCGCATGTTCTGACTGCTCTGAGCGTTCTGAATGCGGCGATTACTTGTACTCGCGCCACTCGGGCGGCGTATCGTCATGATCCCCGTGTGGGTGGCGTTCCCAGGCGTGCGTGTAGGCTTGCGACTGCGAGTGTTTCCGCGGTCGCTCAGGCGCTTCGAGGTTATGTAGCTGCGTTTCCTCGACGTAGTAGATCAGCGCCCGCATCATTTTGCTCATCAAGGTATTGTCGAGGTGGTAGCCCTTGTCCTCAAGGCTGGCTTCGAGCTCTTCCAGGGAGTGCTGGTGAAGATCGTAGGCGACGCCAACAGCGCGCTGCTGCTCACGTCGCTCGACCTCCAGCTGCTCGATCTGGGCGAGGAATTCGGAGGCCTCGGGCACCTGGTCCGGGGGGAACTTGGCAAACAGGATATTGCGTTCCTTGCGGATCGGTGCTGTCTTGTAGCTCGTCGCGGCCGGTCGTTTCACGTGCGCCTCCCCCCGAGAGAAAGGTTCAGGGTTTGCTGCGGATGATCTGCATACCCTTGAGCAAATTCAGCGCCTGGGTCAGCTGGTAGTCCTTTTTCGAAGCCAGTTCGCGGTTCGGCAGCTCGGCCGTCTCGTCGCCTTCGTCCTGGTCGCTGTCCTTCGCTTCGTCGGGCTTCGGCTGCGCGGGTAGCGGCGCCTTGCCTGACGGTTTGGCGGGCACTTCCGGCTTCGCGGCCTCGGTCCCCGGCTGGGTGTTGTTTTCGAGGTGGTGATCAAGGTTGGCTTCGCGCAAGCGCTGCCGCGAGCCGCCATTGGCCGTTTCCTCGACGACAATGTCGGGGCTGATGCCTTTGGCCTGGATCGAACGCCCCAAAGGCGTGAAGTAGCGTGCCGTCGTCAGCTTGATGGCGGTGTTTCCGGGCAGGGGCAGAACGGTCTGCACCGAGCCCTTGCCGAAGCTGGTCGTTCCCATGACGATCGCACGTTTGTAATCCTGCAGCGCGCCGGCGACGATTTCGGACGCCGAAGCCGAGCCACCATTGACCAGCACCACCATCGGTACTGTGCGCGCTTCGGCAGGCAGCCGCTTGATGTAATCGTTGCGGCTGCCGCGCAGATAGTCTGCCGGCGAGGCGTGGAACTCGTGCTTGGCGTCGGGGGCACGTCCATCGGTCGAGGTAATCAAGGAATCCGGCGGCAGGAAGGCCGCCGATACGCCTACGGCACTATTCAACAGGCCGCCCGGATCGTTGCGCAGGTCGAGAACCAGCCCCTTCATGGGTCCAGGTTTGGCCAGGTCCTGGAGGTGCTTGACCACCGCCGCACCGGTATTTTCCTGGAAAGAGGTGACGCGTAGATAGCCGTAGCCGTCGTCGAGCCGTTTCGACTTGACGCTCTGCACCTTGATTACTTCGCGGGTCAGCGCGACTTCTATCGGTTTGCTCTCGCCTTTGCGCAGGATCGACAGTCTGATCTGCGACTGCGGCTTGCCGCGCATGCGCTTGACCGCTTCGGTGAGGGTCAGCCCTTTGACCAGCGTATCGTCGATCTTGAAAATAAGGTCTCCCGGTTTCACGCCGGCGCGATCTGCGGGAGTGTCCTCGATCGGTGACACCACCTTGACCAGGCCGTCTTCCATGCCGACTTCGATACCGATACCGCCGAACTCGCCTTGCGTACCGACCTGCAAGTCCTTGAAGGCGTCGGCATCGAGGTAGGTCGAGTGCGGGTCCAGGTTGGAGAGCATGCCGCTGATCGCGTGCGTGATCAGCGCCTTGTCGCCGACCGGTTCGACATAGCCCTTCTTGATGGCATTGAAGACCTCCGCGAAGGTGCGCAACTCTTCCACAGGCAGACTCGTGCGAGTCTCCTTTTCGGCCAGCGCCGAAAACTGGAGAGTGATCAGAACGCCACCAAGAACTCCGGCGCAAAGCAGCCCGGCCTGTTTCCACATACTCATTCTTTCACTCCGTGCGTGCCTCATTTGCGCTTGACCCATGCCAGCGGGTCAAGCGGCTTCCCGTCATGGCGGATTTCAAAGTATAAACCGGATTCCGGGTTGCCACCGGTGTTGCCGACCGTGGCTATGCTCTCGCTGCCGCGGACATCGTCGCCGACCTGTTTCAGCAGGGAATCGTTATTGGCGTAGACCGACAGGTAATCGCGGCCGTGGTCGACGATCAGCAGATTGCCGAAACCGCGCATCCATTCGGCAAAGACGACGCGGCCAGCGGCGATACTGCGCACTTCGCTGCCTGTCGCCGCACGGATGAACAGTCCCTTCCAGGTACTGCCTTCCTGGCGTGCGCTACCAAAGCTATTGGTCACCGAGCCCCTGGTTGGCAGGGGCAGAGAGCCCTTCATTTGTGCCAGGTTGCCCACGAAAGCTTCGGTTGGCGAGGCTTCACGTGGCGCCTGCTGGCGCGCTGGCGGGGGAATTGCCCGGGCAGCCGCGGGAGGGGGGGGCGGAGGGGGCGTCGGCGCCAACTCTCGAGGTGTTTCGGGGCGCGGCGGTTTGCTCGCCAACGCTTGTTCCTTGCCCGTGCCAGCGTCCGGCTGGGCCGGCTGCTGTTGCCGGGCTGTGCGTTGCGCCTCCTGGCGCGCGAGTTCCTGTTGCGCCAGGGCTCGTGCGCGTCGTTCGGCTGCCTCGCGCTCGGCTTCTCGTCTTTCCGCGTCGCGGCGCTCTGCTTGCCGGCGTTGCTCTTCCTTGCGCTGCGCTTCCCGGCGTGCTTCGGCCGCTCTGGCCGCGATGATTTTCGACAAGCGATCGATGAGCTTTGTCAGGCCCTGCTCGTCACCTTGAAGCTTGCCAATTTCGTGCCGCTGCGTCGCAATCTGTGCCGACAGGGCGTCCAGTGTCGTCTTGCGTTGCGCCCGCTGCGCCAGCAGCTTGGTGTGTTCGTCGCCCTGTTTATCTTGCGCGGCAGCCAGTTGTGCCGCCTGTTCCCGGGTTTCGGTGGCGAGCGCTTTCTGACGCTGCAGGCCGGACTCGATCTCCAGCAGGAGTTGGCTGCGTGCTCGCCCAATCGCTTCCAGATAGTACAGATCGCGCGCCAGCTGATAGGGGTCGTCCCCATTGAGAAACAGTTGCAGCGCATCCGGGTTGCCACGCAGGTACTGCCGGTAGAGCAGCTTTTCGAGCTGTTGCTGCTGCAGGCTGAGCTCCTGTTCGAGCGCTTTCGACTGTCCGTCAAGGTCCTTGAGGGTACTCTGCCGCGTGCCGATCTGCTCCTTCAGCAGGTGCAGATCGCGCTGGGTCGATGAAATCGCTCGGTCGACGTCCTTGAGCTGATCCGCCGATTCCTTGCGTGAGCTTTCGGCCGCGACCATCTCCCGGCGCAGGGCTTCGATCTGGCTGCGCAAGGACTTCAGGTCACCCTGTTTTTCGGCGACGGCACTTGTTGAGGGCGCATCGGAATCCACCCCATCCTTGTCGCTGGCAGCGGCGGAAGTTGCTGCCAGCAGTGCGCTGGCGAGCAAGGCCAGGGCCAGCCGGCGCCCGTACTCGCCGCGGGCCGCTCGAGCTCCTGCTGCCGAAAGCGGTGTGTTGGCACGCACCCCAGGCCGCAGCACGGCAAGGCAGGCCTTGGCCGCAGTGTGGTCCGGCGTTGCGGCGTCGAAAGTAATGGCGGTGGTTTCGGTCAATGAACGGCGCACGCCTGGCAGAAACGTGGATTGGCTGGAGAGGGCTGGGAGGGTGGGGCCGCTAGACCGCTGGACCAGCACTTCGAGAGGCCGGCAAGCACGGTATTCTACGCTCACGTGCAAGGCGTGCGGAGCCCACCTTGGCGGGGGGTTTTGTTCTATAATCGGCGATTATATGATAAACGGCGACTCTGGCGTAACGTGCCTATCCGGACCAGCATCATCGACAAGCAGGAGCATATCGAACAGGCGGCACGTGCGCTCAAATCGATATCGCATCCCTTGCGCCTCAAGATCCTGTGTGTGATCGGCGATCAGGATGCCTGTGTACAAGAGATCGTCGACGCCGTAGGTACTTCGCAAAGCAACATTTCCCAGCATCTTGCCATTCTGCGCGAAAAGGGCGTTCTGCTGGCGCGCAAGGACGCCAACCGCGTTTACTATCGCGTTGGCGACGCGCGCACCCTGCAGTTGATTGGCATGATGCGCGAGGTGTTCTGCGGCGATTAGGCAAGCGCCGTAAGGGTGCGTGCGCGCTGCGCGTCGGTCCTGGGGCGTGGGTGGGCTAGGGCCTTGTTCCGGATGTGGTCTGGTTTTTCGCAATTTTTCGCGTCAATTTCTGGAGTTTCGATTGGAATTCATTCAGCAGAACCTTCTTCTGGTGGCTGTCGCTGTGGTCAGCGGCACGCTGCTACTCGTACTTACGGTGTATCGACCGGGCGGCTCGCGATCGGTGACCACAACCCAGGCAACGATGTTGATCAACCGCGAGAATGCGCAGTTGCTGGACATCCGTGAAGCGAATGAGTACGTTACCGGGCACCCGGTCGACGCGCGCAATATTCCTGTCGGATCGCTCGATGAACGTATCGAGGAACTGGCACAGTTCAAGGACACGCCGGTGATTCTGATCTGTCAATCTGGCGCCCGCTCATCTGCCGCCTGCGCCAAGCTGGCCAAGCTCGGTTTCTCCAGGCTGCATTCCCTGGAGGGGGGCGTTGCCGCGTGGGCCGAAGCCGGCCTGCCGCTGAAAAAGGGTTCGCGGAAGTGAGCGGCGCGCAGCGGGTGTTGATGTATTCCACCGGCGTTTGCCCCTTTTGCGTTCGTGCCGAGCAACTGCTGCTCGCCAGAGGCGTCGCCACGATCGACAAGATCCGCATCGATCTTGATCCCCAGCGCCGTAGCGAGATGCTCGAGCGGACCGCCAGGCGTACCGTTCCGCAGATCTACATCGGTGAGACGCACGTCGGCGGTTTCGACGATCTCCTTGCTTTCGATCGAGCGGGCAAGTTGTTACCCCTGCTGGCGGGTGACGCTGCCTGACAGCGGCTCACCGAGTGAGCGTGAACTTCCCCACAATTGTTTTCAATCCCCAACCATAGGCGCAAAAGAACCATGACCGAACAAGAAACCCCGAACCCCGTCTTTGCCATTGAGAAGATCTACGTCAAGGATCTCTCGGTCGAAGTGCCGAATGCGCCTCAGATCTATCTCGACCGCGAGACGCCGACGATCAACATCCAGTTGCAGACCAAGGCGCAGGGTATCGGCGAAGGGCTTTTTGAGGTCACTTTGACGGCCACAGTGACGTCCAAGATCGGCGAGAAGACTGTCTTTCTCGTCGAAGTCGGCCAGGCGGGAATCTTCCGTGTTCAGAACGTGCCGAGCGAAAATATGGAGCCCTTGCTGTCGATTGCCTGCCCCAATATTCTCTACCCCTATTCTCGCGAAGTCGTTTCCGACGCCGTGACCCGCGCCGGTTTTGCGCCAGTCATGCTGCAGCCGGTCAATTTCGAGGCGCTTTACATGTCTCGCCTCCAGAGCCAGCAGGAGGAGGCGGCGAAAAATGCGCCGCAGGCTACTGAGCCTGGCGACGCGACCATTCAGTAAGGAGCAAGCGGTCGCCAGAAGCGAGAAGGTCTCGGCGATGAAGCGATCGCTGACCGTGTTGCTCGCGGTAGGCCTTGCAGCGCCGGCCTTGGCGGTCGAGTTTCGCACCGTCGCCACGGCAGCGGTACTCTACGACGCTCCTTCGCCACGAGGCAAAAAGCTCTTCGTCATCCAGCGCGATACACCGGTCGAACTGGTCGTCCACCTCGAAGGCTGGGCGAAGGTACGCGATTCAGAGGGCAGCATGGCCTGGATCGAGAGCAAGCACCTCGCTATGCGACATTCGGTGGTTGTAACCGCGCCACGTGCGCAAATCCGGCAAAGCGCCGACGAAGCCGCGGCCATGGTCTTCGAAGCCGAGAAGAATGTCGCCCTCGATTACCTCGAAGGCGTAGCCGGCGGCTGGGTCAAGGTTCGCCATCGCGACGGAGCGTCAGGCTACGTCCGCGCCGATCAGATCTGGGGTCTGTGAACACATGAAGTTGACGGTACTGGGCGCTGGCGCCTGGGGTAGCGCGTTGGCTGCTGCTTTCAGTGATCAGCATGCTGTGACGCTGTGGGCGCGCGAGTTGGAAGTGCGGCGCAGCCTGCGCGACAAGCGCGAAAACACGCGCTATCTTCCAGGCCACCGCTTTCCCGAGGCCTTGGGTATTGGGGAGGATTTTGAGGCGGCCGTGGGCGATGCCGACCTATTGTTAATAGCGACGCCGATCGCTGGTCTACGAGCAACGCTTTGTTGCTTGCGTGATGCCGCTGTGGCCAGCCCGCTGATCTGGGCGTGCAAGGGCCTGGAAGCCGAAACGGCCTTGCTTCCGCACCAGATCGTCGCCGAAGTTCTCGGCCCGCAGCGCTTGTGCGGAGCCTTGTCGGGCCCGAGCTTTGCCGACGAGGTGGTGCGCGGCCTGCCGACGGCGGTGACCCTGGCGGCCAACGACATCGTTTTCGGCCAGCAGACGGCTTTGGCCTTGCATAGCTCCCGCTTTCGCATCTATGCCAACGACGATTTGCCCGGTGTTGAAATCGGCGGAGCGGTGAAAAACATCATGGCCATCGCCACCGGCGTCTGTGATGGTCTCGGCCTCGGTCTCAATGCTCGCGCCGCCCTGATTACGCGTGGACTCGCGGAAATAGCGCGCTTTGGCGTGGCTCTCGGCGGACAGGCGCAGACTTTCATGGGGCTGGCCGGGATGGGTGATCTGATCCTTACCTGTACCGGCGCTTTGTCGCGCAATCGGCGGGTGGGCCTCGAACTCGCCGCCGGCAAGACGCTGTCGCAGATACTCCACGACCTCGGTCACGTTGCCGAGGGCGTCAGCACGACGCGCGAAGTGGCTCGCCTGGCGAGCCAACTGGCGATAGAGATGCCGATCACGCAGGCGGTTTACGCCATCCTCTATCGCGATGAACCGGCCGCATCGGTGGTCGACAAACTGCTCAGCCGCGATCCGAAGTGCGAGGGGAGCTAGCCGGCTGCCTGCGTAGCCAGCGTCACGCGGCCGGAAGCGGCGCCAGAAGTTCTCGGAGTTGACGAAACTTTCTCCCTGGTCGCGTGCCACAGGGCGCTCTTGAGCGTGGGTCGCGCTCTCCCGGTGCCGGAGTCACAGCATTTTTCTGCGTGTCCAGCGTGTGTGGTGCGCCGGCTGCTGGCGCGTCTCCCGGGCAGCGCTTGCCGCTGCCACAAATTCGAAACCTGTAGCCCCCATGCTGCACTCGCCGCAGTGGCGAACCAGCACTGCTGACGTATCACCCTGAATAATTTGTAGTAGAAATGATGGTTGACGGCACGAGAATTGCTTTGTTGCCGATATGCCCAGCCATCAACGGAGGTAGGCAAACGATGTTTAGAAAACTGTTTTCTCGTCATTCGCTCGGCGGTCAGCTGTTGGCGAACCGCGTCGTCATGGCGCCAATGAACCGTAACCGTGCGACCGACTGGCAGCTCGCGCCGCCAGCGATGACCGCCAGATACTATTCCCAGCGCGCCTCCGCCGGCTTGATCATTGCCGAGGGGACGCCGGTTTCGCCGCAGGCTCGTGGTTGCGCCCGCACGCCTGGAATTTACAGCGGCGCGCAGGTCGCCGGTTGGCGCAAGGTGACCAAAGCGGTGCACCATGCCGGTGGCCGCATCTATCTGCAACTCTGGCACGTCGGGCGCGTCGGCCATAGCAGCTTGCGCGCGGACCGCTCCCCGCCGGTTGGGCCGACTGGAATCGGCCTGCACAGTGACCGGGTGCCGATCCTTAACGGCGGCGCCGAGCCGGTGATGGTGCCCTGCGAGGCGCCGCGCGGATTGGCGACCGAGGAGGTGCGGCTGATCATCGCCGACTTCGTTCGCGCTGCCCACAATGCCGTCGCCGCGGGCTTCGACGGCGTCGAGATTCACGCCGCGAACGGCTATTTGTTCGATCAGTTCCGCTGCCCCTACGTGAACGACCGTGCCGACGAGTACGGTGGCTCGCTGTCCAATCGCTGGCGCTTCCTGCTGGAGACGGTGCAAGCCGTCGCGGCGGCGATCGGCAGCGCACGCGTCGGTGTGCGTATCTCGCCACTGGGTACCGCGCACGAGATGCAGCCCGATCCGGATCCCCTGGTCAGCTATGGCTATCTCGCAACGCGGCTGAAGCTCTTGCGGGTCGGGCATCTGCACGTCTATGACCAGGAAGGAAGCTGGATCCACGATCGACAGGGCGATCTTCTGCCGCACCTTCGCGCCTGCTTTCCGGGCACGATGATTCTTTGCGGAGGCTTCGATCACGAACGCGCAGAAGCGGCGTTGCGTGCCGGGAGTGGCGATCTGATCGCCTTCGGCAGGCACTTCATCGCCAACCCGGATCTCGTCCAGCGTTTGCGCATCGGGGCGCCCCTGGCGCCCTGGAACTCGACGACGATCTACAAGGGAGGGGCGAAAGGCTACATCGACTACCCGTCACTCGATGCCGCCGCCGTTACTGCGGCGTGAGCGTCGACGGTGGGCGGGGCGTGCTCTCAAAGCGCAGAACTCTTGATTGCCGCTGATGGTTATTGAGGACTATTGCACCAGCCGACACGGCGCTGAGTTCGTTCTGCAACCACGCGTCAGTCACCTCCGCGTCTCTTCGGCTTGGCGAGCGGCGATGTTGAAGGCTGCGATCAGCGCTAGCGGGATCCACGTCAAAAACCAGTGCTCTTTTGGTCTGGACAGGATCCAGCCACCTTCCGCCAGTCCAGCGCCAGCACCATAGATCAGGAGCGCGCCGCCAACCAGGAAGCCCAGACGGTGTCTTTGGCGCCAGCAAAGACTGAGAGCCACCGCGTTGAGGGCCAGCCACAGAGACAAGCCGATGATGCCCGTGTAGTACAGAATGCCAAGAGCGAAACTATGTGGTTCACTGAACGGCACTGCGAAATCCTTGATGTCAATGGCCAGGGAGGCGCCGACCCCGAAGCCCAGCCAAGGGTGCTGGCTGATCTTTGCCAGGGCCTGCTGCCAGATTTCAAGGCGATAGGAAGTGCCGCGACTCAGGAGTGCATCGGGATGCAGCAGGAGCAAAGCCAGCAAGGCTGATAGGCCCGCCGCTACGAGTATGATCGAACGCTTGTTCCAGCAGGCGACGGCTAGCCAAGCGAAGACCAATGCCGTGGCGATGAGCGGAGAGCGCGAACCTGTTGCTAGCAGAGCGCCTCCGAAAATCATGGCCAGAGCGATCGCCAGGCAGGCCTGGCGTCGCGGCAAGGTGATGCCCAAAGCGAGCCAAAGGGTGCAAAAGAAACCGAAAATATGTGAGCTAAGCAGAGGGTTGTCCAATGCGCCTGGACCAACCAGTCTCTCGCCAGGGGTCCAAGCAATGGCGAATGTGCCCAGCGAGTACATCGTCAGCGGAATCATCAGCAAGGCGCTGACAAGTGTGCTCTGTTCTAGTCGCTTACTGGCTTGAAGGCTTAGCAAAGAGCAAGCGGCAAATAGCAGTAGAACGTACAGAGGCTTTTTCAGCATGCTGCCGATTGAGGTGTCGGCGCCTGACCAGGTGACGCTGAGCAGCGCCCAAGTAGCGAAGGCCAGGAAAAGAATGACGATGGGTTCGCGCAACAACACCCTTAGCGTTGCTGGTCGCAAGAGCAGCGCAATCGCGGCGGGAGCTACAATCAGTGCGTAGAAGAACTTGTGGTAGATGCTGCGATCAGGCAGCACGACCAAGCCTACCAGCAAGGTCACGTAACCTAAGGGGAGTAGCCAATTGCAGATGAAAGAAAAGGCTTGTTGTGAGCGTGTCAGCACCAAGGGTGGCATCTTTCTATATCCTTAAGAACGATTGCGTCGAATTTTTCAATGAGTCGGCTGCTGTCCTGTGGCAGGCCGCGTGGAAGCTGTGAATTCCAGGCACGGACAGGGTTTCGCGCTGCTTTCAACCCTGCTCGAAGGCTTTTCACGAATGCGGCTCTGCACCAGAGAAACGATGGCCCAGCCCGACATATACCTATGGTATAGTTGGGCTGTCATGCTCGCGCGAGCCCGCGGAAGTAGATCAGTTCTCTCAAACGTCAGTTTGAAGGCAGGCAGCGGTGCCCACGGGGAAGCGGTTTCTTGCCGAGAGTGACAGGATCATACGGTGGGCGGACCTGTTCGCGGTGATTGAATCGTACTATTCTTAGCGAATAGTAAAACGAGGCGCTGCCCGGCCACCGGGCATGGCAATGGTTCGGTAGTTCCTCCTCATCCTGGAGGAGCATGGGCCGACGAAACCAACGTATGGAACCGGCTTGATCCCGCGCCATGGCGCACGAGGCGATCATCGCCGCACCGAGGTCGTTCAAGAACGAGGTCATGGCACCATGGCACGCGAGTCCGAGAGGCCCCAAACTGCGGTTAGCGAGCTTCCGGATGGCCACTTTATGGTCTGAAAGAGATCCTAATCGGAAAAGCTTCCGGCCGATCGGCTGCAGGCAGCCACGAGGTTTTCTGGGATCTCCGCTTACTCAATCAGTGACCAAGGTTTCGAGCGTAAATAATGATAAGTAAGCGAATCAAGGTCTTGCAGCTGCAGCCCGACTACAACGTCAAGGCGCACGATTTCGCCGACCTCGCCGAACAGATTGTCAAGGCCTTGCCGGCTGAACGCTACGAGATTGTGGCCGCGTTCCTTCGCGGTAAGCCGCAGCAGGGCGAGCCAGTGAGTCGGGCAGATCGCTCGGTCTATTTCGAGTTTTCCGACCCGCAACTGAAGGGCTTGCGCTTGCAGGCCATGTGGCAGCTCTATCGTTTCTGCCGGGCAGAAAGCTTCGATGTGGTGATCTGCAACCGCTTCAAGCCGGTCAACATGCTCTTGCAGTTGAACCGCTGGCTGCGAGTGCCGTTGTGCATCGGTATTTCCCATGGCTTTGGCGAGTACGGGCGCTACTACCGGCGCCTGCAGGCCAGGTCTCTAATTGACCGCGCCTGGCGCTTCGTTGGCGTCTCGCCGGCAGTCAAGCAATACTTGCTCGACTGCAAATGCGGCTTTACCCAGCAGAATACTGTGGCCATAACCAATGCCATTGATATCGCGCAGGCAGAGGGTCTGCAGCTTCCTCGCGATGAGGCGCGCCGCTTGTTGGGGATCGACCAACAGGTGCGTCTGCTGGGTACCTGCGGCCGTCTGGTTCCCGTCAAGGGGCATGTTTACCTACTCCAGGCTTTCGCCCGGTTGAAGGATATCTATCCGCGAGCGACGCTCGCGATCATCGGAAGAGGGCGCGAAGAGCCGCGATTGCTGGCGGAGGTTGACAGGCTCGGCTTGCAGGGGCGAGTTCACCTGCTCGGCTTTCGCGCCGATGCCTTGCAATATATTCGTGCCTTCGATATCTGGACGATGCCTTCCCTCGCCGAAGGCCTGGGGCTGGCCTTGCTTGAAGGCATGAGCGGGCACTTGCCGGTGATTGCCTCCAGTGTGCCTGCCATGCTGCCGTTGATCCAGGGCGCAGGCGGTCTTGCCGTGCCGCCAGGAGACGTCAATGCGTTGACCAGTGCATTGGCTGATTATCTGCGGCTGAGTGATCAAGAGCTTCAGGAAAGGGGCGAGCGAGCCTACGCCTATTTATGCGCCAGCCACGATATCGAAAGCTTCCGTCAACAGTACTTGCGACTCGTCGATGAGTCGCTGGCCCAGCTTAACCGACCGTCATGAACAGAAATCACGAACTAGTCACCGTCATCATCGCCTCCTATAACCATGGTCCCTATATCGAGGCGAGCATCCGCAGCGTGCTGGAACAGACCTATCCCTATGTGGAGTTACTGGTTATCGATGATGGCTCCACTGATGATAGTGTCGAGCGCATCCGGCGTTTGCAGGCCGAGCATGGTTTTTTCTTTATGGAGCAAACGAACCAGGGTTTGACGCACACCCTCAATACGGCCATCAAGCAAGCCCAGGGCAGTCTGATCGTGTCCTTCGGTTCGGATGACATCATGCTTGCCGAGCGCTTGGCCAAGCAGGTCGCCTATCTGCGGGACAAGCCGGAAGTCGGGATCTGTGCGGGTAATATCGAACTGATCGATGCCGCTGGACGAGCGTATCCGGAAAAGCGGCAGCGTCGCAACGTGCCCTTTCGCCGGCTGGATTTCGAAGACGTGTTCATGGAGCGCAAACCCTACCCGCCAGCGCCTACTTTGATGTTCCGCAAGGAGGCCTTGCTGAAAGTCGGAGGTTTCGACCCTGAAATTCGGCTGGAAGATCTATTGATCGAGTTGAAGATCACCCATGCGGGCTACTACATCGATTGCCTTGGCGAAGTGCTTGCGCGTTATCGTAAACACGCCAGCAACTCGTACAAAAATCACCGCTTCATGGTCGATAGCATTCTCAAGACCTATGCCGTGTTTGGCGAGCATCCGCAATACGATTGGGTCCGCTACCGTTTTCTCAACTCGATGTTTCTCAAGTGCTCCAATCGTGATCGTGGCTTGGCCCGTGAACTGTTGGCGCAGATTCCCTTCAAGCGTTGGTCGAAGAAAACCTGGCGGGGCCTGGTGAGGCTTTACCTATTGCCATGGGCGAAGGGCTGAGTCGAAATGGGCTTTTGGGCAAGATTCCTGAAGCGGCGCGCCAACAAGTCGATACGCCGCTTAGCCAAGTTCTATCGTGGACCAGCGAAGTTCCGGGCGCTCTATCCGCAGTATCAAATTGGTCTGGGGACCCTACGGTATCCCCGTCGTCCATGACTGGCAAGAAGGCGCGACGCTCAAGCTGGGCAGCTACACGTCGATAGCCGAGAATGTGGAAATCTTCCTGGGCGGCCATCATCGTACGGATTGGGTCAGTCTCTACCCGTTTCCGGCGATGATCCCCGAGGCCGCCGGGATTCGCGGATATGCGATAACGCGTGGCGATGTGCTTATCGGCAGCGACGTTTGGTTGTGCAGCAACTCCATCATCCTGTCCGGCGTCACCATCGGGCATGGCGCGGTGGTCGCTGCTGGTGCGGTGGTTAGCCAAGACGTGGCGCCCTATTCCGTGGTGGCGGGAAACCCGGCGCGGCAGATTCGCTGGCGCTTTCCGGAGGCGACGCGGCAGGCGCTGCTGGCGGCCGCTTGGTGGGATTGGCCCGAGCAGGAAGTACGCAGCCTTAGCTGCTTGCTCTGTAGCGAGCAGATCGAGGCCTTTCTGGACTACGCACGGCAACGTGAGCTACGGCAGGCAGTTAACTGACTGCGGCGTTTGCGGTCCGCCGGAAAACCGGCTACCGAGCTGCTTTGTCGCCGGATTTCAGAGCTTGGCATCGTGTTCGCTCCAGGTCTGCATGCAGGCTTGCTCCCAGAACTGGCGCCGCGCTGCGGCCAGCGAGAAATGGGCTTCGAGGTGTGCCAGTTGTGCCATGACAAGGTCCGTCCGGGCGCCCTCTTGCAAGGCCCTGACGGCATGCATGCGGGTGCACAGAGTGTCGGTGTCGCCGAGCGGAAAACGCCACTCGGCGGCAGCGACTACTTCGCGGGCGCCGCCACAGTCGGTGGCGACGACCGGAATTTCGGCGGCCATGGCCTCCAGCAGCACCATCCCGAAGGGCTCGTGATCCGAGCTCAGGACAAAGCTGTCGAAGGCACGGAAGTAGCGGTCCATGCCCGGCACCTGGCCGAGAAAGCGCACGCGGTCGGCGACGCCCAGTTCGGCGGCCAGCGCCTTGAGCGAATCGTCCAGGCGCCCGTGTCCGGCGATGGCCAGCAGCGGCGCGTCGGCGGATTGCAGGCCGGCGAAGGCGCGGATCAGGGTTGCCTGGTCCTTGTCCGGGTGGAGGCGGCCGACATTGCCGAAGACGTAGGCGTGGTGTGGCAGGTCGAGCGCCCGCCGCGCCTCGTCCCGGGGCTGCTGCCGAGCCTGTAGTGCCGCCAGTTCGACGTGGTTGTACTGCGTCCCTATGCGCTCTGCCGGCCAGCGCGGCAGGCAGGAGCGAAGGTCGTCGCGCACCGCATCGGAGACTCCCAGCAAGGCCAGTCGGGTGGTGAAGGCACCGGCAAACAGGCGCCGTCCCAGGCGCCGGTAGTCGCCATAGGCGTGATGGACGCCGATGACCGGGATGTCCAGCGCCAGGCAGCAGGCGTAGATGGGCTTGAAGCGATGGGCGATGGCCAGCGAGAAACCCTGTGCGTGCTGCAACTGGCGCAGTTTCCAGAGGGCAGCCAGCTTGAGGCCGCGCACCTGCCGTGAGTCGAAGCCGAGAAAGAGGACCTCGTCGCCGCCTGATCTGCGCACCACCTCGGCGTCGGCTTCGCCGGTGAGGTAGACGGTCGTCATTCGCCAGCCCCGGTCCACGAACAGCCTGGCCCACTGGCAGGTGACATCCGTGAACGGCGCACCATAGCTGTGGCAAAGCTGCAGCACGCGGCGCGGTTCAGCCGACATCGTTGTAGTCCTCCATGTTGATCACGCGCCACTCCTTGCCGCCGAGCTGGGGTGCGCTCCAGGCCGACAAGTATATCGCGCCAGCCATAGCCTGCGCTTATCGCGAACGCGGGGCATACGGCGTCGTAATTGGTTTATCCTTCCAGCCTTGGCTGTGGTTCGTTTGCACAGTTCAACGACACCCCACCACGAGCATCCGGAGATTCCTCCAGGCGCTGCGAACCGCGAGGACTCCGGCTGTCATGACCCGCTTCTGCACACACTCCGCCGGCGCATGTTGAATCGCCTGCGAGTCTGGCGCGAGCGCGGCTGGACAGCAATCGATGCCGCCGCTTATGCCGCCGCCTGGCAGCGCTGCGGCGGCAGCATGTTCACCCATCCGCTGGTCGTCGAGCGCCTCTCGGCGCTGGCGGGGATCCCGGTGCGCTACCTCGGTTATTTCTCCGGCGAGGAGTTGCTGGCGGCGATTCCCTGCTGGGGGCGCTACCTCGCGTTGTCGAAGGAGGTGCTGAAAACACGCGGTCAGCGCGAGCTGTTCGATCTGGGCAATGCCGAAGTGATCTTGCCGATCGACGCGCAGGCCTGTGTGCCGGTACGCCAGCGCATGCGTTACGTATCCGAGCTCAACGCCGGACGGATCAGCGAACTCAAGGCGCAGCCGGAAGGCTTGGCGCTGGCGCGTGCTCCCGAGGACTACTCGAAGAAGTTTCGCTACAACCAGCGGCGCGAGCTGCGCCTGCTCGAAGAGGCAGGCGGGCAGGTGCGCCAGATGCTGGACTTCTCGCCGCGCGAGCAGGCCAGCATGTATGCCGATCTCTTCCGGCGCCGCTGGGGTTTCGCGGCCAGGGGGCATGCGCATCTGGCTGAAGTGTTCGCGCTGCTGCGCGAATTCATGACCGGGGCCATCCTTTTTCGCCAAGAGCAGCCCATTGCCGTGCAGATTCTCTATCGCGTCGAAGCTCCGGCGTGGATTTCGCTCGAATACATCAATGGCGGTGTCGATCCCGAAACGCGTGACTTCAGTCCCGGAAGCGTGCTCAGTTTCATCAATACGCAGAGCGCCTGGGCAGACGCGCGCGCGCTCGGCAAGCCTTTGCGCTTTTCCTTTGGTCGTGCTGATCGCGAGTACAAGGATCGCTGGTGCCACCGCGTGCCGGCCTATCGAATTTAGGAAGCAGCAGGCCCATGACTGCAAGAAAACAGCAACTGTTGAAGCGCTATCGCCAGCGCAAGCGCCTCTTTCTGCTGGCAGCCCTGATACTCCTCGTCGCCCTTGGTTTCTTCCTTGCCTGGTGGCTGCTGCCGCTCTTGTCGCTGTGCGCCTGGGTGGCGCACGAAGCCTGGTTTGCCGACCACCTGTTCTATTCGCCGCAGGACGACTACCAATATGCTTTCCCGGCCGAAACGGCGCAGCAGACCGTCTCCCTGAGTGACGGGCGAGTGCAGTTGAGCGTACCGCTGGCGGCCGGCGAGACGCTGCTTCTCGGGCTGCACCTACGCAGTACCCTGCTCGGTCACTGTCTGGACCCACAGGTTGTCCTCGGCGACGACCGGCAGGATTTTGAGCGCGGCGTCAGAGGGCGGCGCTATCTGAACCTGTCCGGGCAAGCAGCGGCACTGGCCAGCGGCGAGTTGTCGATCTGTGGCCGCTTCTGCCGCCTGCCGGCGACCGCCACCCTCTACGTGCTGGGCAACCCCGACTACGCGCAACGGCGAATGATGCTCATCGCGCCACACGCCGACGACGCCGAACTGGCGGCTTTTGGCCTCTATAGCCGTGCTGCCGGGGCCGCCCAGACTGGCCAGGGCCCCGAGCTCAGCATCGTCACCCTGACCCAGGGCGAGATCGAAGCCGACCGCTATCGCTGCCTGGATCTGGAAGCGGCTGCCGCGGCACGCCTGAAAGGGCGCTTGCGGACCTGGGACAGCCTGGCCGTGCCCCTCTGGGGAGGTGTCCCGCAGAGCCGATGCGTGCAGTTGGGCTACTACTGCCTGCAACTGCCGGCGATGCTTTCCGAACCCGAGCGCGCGTGGGCTTCACGCGAGTCGGCTGAAGCCGATGTGCGCTCGGCGCGAGCGCATAATCCGTTTCCTCTGCCGGCCGATGCCGACGGCCTGCCGTGCGGGAAAAATCTGCTGGCCGATCTGGTTGCCCTGCTCGAGCACTTCCGCCCCGAAGTCGTCGTCATGCCGCACCCCGAGCTGGATCCGCACGCCGACCACGTGGCCGGCGCGCAGGCGCTGCTGCTGGCGGTCGAGCGCTCGTCCTGGAAGCCCGCAACCAGCCTCCTCTACGCCAATCACCTGCACGACAACGACCGCTGGCCAATGGGTCCGGCGGGGCAGGGCGTCGCCCTGCCGCCAGTGCTGTCGCCGCTACCGCCCGATGCCCTGTGGAGCCCCTGCCTGAGCGCCGCCACGCAACTCGACAAGGCCATGGCACTGGCCATGCAGCACGACCTGCAAGGATCGCTACCGTTCAAGAAACGCTTGCGGCGCGCGATCCAGAAACTGCTCGCCGCTCGTCAATGGCCGGCCAGCGGTGAGAACGAGTTCTTTCGCAAGGCCGTTCGTCGCCATGAGCTGTTCTGGGTTCGCCCCTTCGATCAGCGGCGCCCGGCGGGCCGTGATCGTCTGGGCGTCGCTGACAGTCCACCGGCAGCCAGCGTATAATCCCTGACTTGACGATGTCGCTGATTAAGGCGATTTCTGTCAAACAACCTACCATCTTGCTTGTCTTTTCGCCCGTCTTCTGTGTCACGACAACAGTTACATAGTTTGACTATGCGCCTGGTGTCGCGCCTTGAAGCCGACCGAAAATCCGGCGCAATCTGGTACGTTCTTTTCCGGCAATCGCCTAAAGCTGTTTTTTCATGGGGAGTAGGCCAGATGGCCTTGTACGAATCCGAGCACACCAAGTTTATGCGCGAGATGCTGGCCCAGCACCCGGAGTGGCTTGAAGACCAAAGCCGTGGTCGGGCGATTTTCTGGGACAAGAAGACCGATCTCGACGAGCAGCGAGCCTACCGGGAAGCCAGCGAGCCGCCTCGCCCCTATCCCTACGACGTCAATTTCGAACAGCAGTAGGCCGCTTCTTCAGGGAGTTTGCGGCAAAAAGCGACCAGGCCCGCACAGGGTCTGGTCGCTTTTTGCCGCTGCTCCGACTTGAACGGTGGGGCCAAGACGGCACCCGGCCCGCTAACCGCGAAGCGGACAGGCCTTTAAGTGTTAAGGGGCTTGATGACGCGCTTGACTGCCGGGTCGTCGGGGTGTGGGTGAATCGTGAAACCGAGCTTGGTCATCAGACTGAACATCTTGGTGTTCATCGACAGCACGTCGCCGACGACCGTCCGGTAGCCTTTGGCGCGCGCGCAGGCGATTAGCGCGCTCATCAGCTTGCGGCCGACGCCGTGCTTTTGCCAGTCATCGGCGACGGCCAGGGCAAACTCGACCGATTCGCCGTCCGGGTTGGTCACGTAGCGGGCGACGGCGATCTGCACTTCCTTGCCTTCACCGTCGAGGATTGTCGCGATCAAGGCCATTTCGCGGTCGTAGTCGATCTGCGTGAAGCGTACCAGCATGGTCTGCGTCAACTCGCGGATGGTGTCCATGAAACGGTAGTACTTGCTTTCCTCGGACATCGAGATGACGAACTGCTTTTCGCGCTCGGCGTCTTCCGGGCGGATCGGGCGGATGGTGACCATGCGGCCATCGGGCAATTCCCAGTCCTGGATCAGATGCACCGGGTAGGGGTGGATCGCCATATGCGAATAGCGGTCGCCCGATGGCGCCGCGTAGTCGATCACGATGCGCGCGTCGGCGGCGATGGCGCCGTTCTCGTCGACGATCAGCGGGTTGAGGTCGAGTTCCTGCAATGACGGCAGCTCGCAGATCATTTGCGAGACGTGCAGCAGGACGTCTTCCAGGGCTTCGAGGTTGACCGGCGGCATGTTGCGGAACTCGTCGAGCAGTTTCGACACCCGCGTCGACGCAATCAGGTCACGCGCCAGGAAGCGGTTGAGCGGTGGCAGGGCGACTGCCCGGTCGCTGAAAACCTCGACCTCGGTGCCGCCGGCGCCGAAAGTGATGATCGGACCAAAAATCGGATCGCGCGACACGCCGATCATCAGCTCGCGACCGTGCGGGCGCGCCAGATAGGGTTCGATCGAGACGCCATTGACGCGCGCCGTCGGGTGCCGTTTCTTGATCGTTTCGATGATGTCGTGATAGGCGTTGCGAACGGCCGGCGCATTGGTGATGTTCAGCCGCACGCCGCCGATTTCGCTCTTGTGGACGATGTCCGGCGAATCGATCTTCATGGCAATCGGGAAACCGATCTGTTCGGCCAGCAGCAGCGATTCGGTTGGCGTGTGCGCGACCATGGTCTGCGCGACCGGAATGCGGAAGGCGCGCAGGATCGCCTTCGATTCCATTTCCGAGAGAATCTTGCGGCGTTCGTGCAGTACCGCGTCGATCAACATCTTGGAACCTTCGGTTTCCGGGCGCGCGTCCTTGGACAAGGGCGCCGGGGTCTGCAAGAGGAGCTTCTGGTTCCAGTAGTAGGTCGAGATATGGTAGTAGAGCTCGACAGCGGTTTCCGGCATGCGAAAAGACGGGATACCGGCTTCTTCGAGCATGGCGCGTGATTCCCCGACCTGCTCCTCGCCCATCCAGCAGGTGAGAATCGGCTTGGCGGTCAGCAGGTCGACTTCGATGACGGCTTTGGCGACTGCCATCGGGTCAGTCATTGCCTGCGGTGACAGCATCACCAGAACACCGTCGACTTCGCTGTCCTCGGCAACGGCGAGAATCGCGTCGTGATAACGCTTGGCGGTCGCATCGCCTTCGATGTCCACCGGATTGCGTTGCGACCAGGTCGCCGGCATTTTCGCGTTGAGCACCTGCATGGTGCTTGGTGACAACTCGGCAAGCGGGATATCGAGGTCGCCGGCACGGTCGGCAGCCATGGCTCCGGGTCCGCCACCGTTGGTGATGATCGCCAGGCGCTTTCCTTGCGGACGGAATTTCGAGGCCAGCGCCTTGGCGGCGTAGAACAGCTGCCCGATGTTCTTCACCCGCACCACGCCGGCACGGCGCACGGCGGCATCGAAAACGATATCCGAGCCGGCGGCCATGCCGGAATGCGTTTCGACGGCTGCCAGTCCGCCAGCGTGGCGACCGGCCTTGAGCAGGACAATCGGCTTGACGCGCGCCGCCGAGCGCAGCGCGCTCATGAAGCGGCGGGCGTCGCGAATGCCTTCGACGTAGAGCAGGATGTAATGGCTGCGGTTGTCATAGATCAGGTAGTCGAGGATCTCCCCGAAATCGACGTCGGCGGTGCCCCCCAGCGAGATGACGCTGGAAAAGCCGATGCGGTTGCTGGAGGCCCAGTCGAGAACGGCCGAGCAGATGGCGCCCGACTGCGCAACCAGCGCCAGATTGCCGACGTGCGCGTGCACGCTGGCAAAAGTGGCATTCAGGCCAAGGTCCGGACGAATGATCCCCAGGCAGTTCGGGCCGAGCAGGCGGACTCCGTAGCTGCGGGCGATCTCCATCATCTTGCGTTCGAGCGCAGCCCCCGAGTGCCCTGCCTCGGCAAAGCCGGACGAGATGACGATGGCGTTCTTGACGCCGCTGCGGCCGCATTGCTCGACGATTCTCGGCACCGTCTGCGGTCGGGTGACGATGACCGCGAGCTCGACACGGGCGCTGATCTCTTCGATGGACCTGTACGCAGGCACGCCCTGGACCGTGTCGTGCTTCGTGTTGATCGGATACAGACGACCTTTGTAGCCAGAATCGAGGATGTTCTTGAAGAGCACGTTGCCGACCGAGTTCGCTCGGTCGGAGGCGCCGATTACCGCGACAGATTTCGGTTCAAACAGCGTAGTGAGGTAGTGATGTTCTAGCATTGGGGACTTTCACCTCGTGTTTGTGAGGCGCGGTACAGGTTGATGTTGCACCGCATCAATTTACCACAGATGGCCCGTCGAGTCTCGAAATATGGCGGTCGCCCTGACCCCCAGCTGCGACATTTGTCACCCCTCGAGCATGCAGGGGAGCACCGCTACGCCCCCGAGTCGTGTTGTTTGCGGCTGCTTCCCAGTGCCCAGGAATTCGGCCTAGGCGGCGTTTGCTGCTGCCGCGCAAAGATCGCTGAGCCGACTGTCGATGCGTGTGTCGGATTGCAGGGTACGGTGCATTGGGCACTTGTTGGCGATGGCCAGCAGGCGCTGCCGTTGCTCCGCTGTCAGCTCGCCTTCCAGGGTGATCACGCGGGCAATGCGATCGACCGTGCCGCGGCCATTGTCAAGGTCGAGCTTGTCGTGTATCAGCGCGACGCTGACCCCGGTCAGCGGCCAACTCTTGTGTTGGGCATACATGCGCAGAGTGATCGAGGTGCAGGCGCCAAGGCCGGCGAGCAGGAAATCCATGGGTTCAGGGCCCGCGTCTTCGCCGCCCATGGCCAGAGGTTCATCGGCAATCAGCGTGTGCCTGCCGAGGCGAACTGTCTGTTGGTAGGGTCCCCGACCGTTTTCGCTAACGACCACGGGCGCTTTTTCTTGTGCCATGCTGTGCTCTCCGAAAAGGTTGGCTAATGATAAAGGAAGGAAGACCGCACATGGCAGCTTCTCCCGATGAATCGCCGCCATCTCCTCAATTCCACTCATCGCCCTGGATACGCCGTTTTGCGCGCCTGATCCCCGAGCATGGCGAGGTGCTTGATCTGGCCTGTGGGACTGGCCGCCATGCGCGTTTGCTGGCGGGGCTTGCTTACCAGGTCGAGGCGGTCGATCGCAGTCCCCTGGCGCTTGCGTCGCTGCAGGGCATCGCGCGGGTGACGCCGCGCCAGGCTGACCTGGAAGGCGGCAGTTGGCCATACCATGGCCGCCTGTTCGCGGGGATCGTGGTCACCAATTACCTCTATCGCCCGCGCATCGAAGAACTCCTGGCCTGCCTCGCCGAACCGGGGGTCCTGCTCTACGAAACCTTCATGGTCGGCAATGAGCGCTACGGCAAACCGTCGAATCCGGACTTTCTGCTGCGCTCGCAGGAGATGCTTGGCTGGGTGCGCGAGCGCGGCTGGCAGGTGGCGGCTTTCGAGGAAGGTCAGGTCGATGCGCCGAAGCCGGCAATGGTGCAACGCTTGTGCGGCACGCGAGGGGCGATTGCGGCTCGGCTCTGACGGCGACTCCCACTGCTGATCCGACTATTCGACTCCGCAACTATCCGCCGCAAATTTTCAGTGCCAGGGCTTCGACGCCGACCGGGGTCAGGTCGTCGCTGGTGAAGCGTGCGGGCGCTGCGAATCCGCCGTAGTTTCGCGTTTGCGAGCGACTGTAGAGCGGGTCGTAGTGCAGTTCGAGCAGTTCGCTGACCAGTTCTCGCCACTGCGCGTCGCGCACGTAGTCCTGCCAGCGCAGGAGGGTTTCCGCGCTCTGCAGGGTGCGCAAGGGATGCAGGCAGGCGTTCAGTCGTGCCGGGGCAAGCAGGAAATAATCGTAGTCGCGCAAGAGAAAATCGACCCGCGCGGCGAAAGACGCTTCGATAGTGAAGCATTCGCCGCCGCGCATCGTTTCGATCAGTGCGGCCGGCACTTGCAGCGAACCGATCTTGCGGCTTTCGGCTTCGACATAGATCGGGCGATTCGAGTCCAGTGCGCGCAGCGCGGTCAGCAATTGCGACTCGAACATTTTCTGTGACGGTTGCGCCGAGTCGGGCAGGACGCCCAGCACCGAACCCTTGTGGCAGGCCAGTTCCTCGAGATCGAGGACTTGCTCGCCGCGCCGGCCAATGGCCTGCAGAATGCGGCTCTTGGCGCTGCCAGTGGCGCCGCAGAGGACCTTGAACTGCAGTTTTCGCGGCAGCTCGGCGAGGTCTTCGACGACCAGGCGGCGATAGGCCTTGTAGCCGCCTTCCAACTGTAGCGCGTCCCAGCCGACACGCCGGAAAACGTAGGTCATGGCGCCGCTGCGCTGGCCACCACGCCAGCAGACGATCAGCGGGCGCCAGCTCTTCGCGCAGTCAAAGAACTGTGCCTGCAGATGCTTGGCAATGTTGGTGGACACGTAGGCGGCGCCAAGCTTTTTGGCCGCGAAGGGCGACACCTGTTTGTAGAGCGTACCGACTTCGATACGTTGCTGGTTGTCGAGTACCGGACAGTTGATCGAGCCCGGGATGTGGTCCTCGGCAAACTCGCCGGGCGAGCGAACGTCGATGACCTGGTCAAAGGTAGACAGTTCGCTGAGTTGTTCGAGGGTCGCGATATCGCGTTTCATACGGCTGCCTGCATGCTCGGCAAGTTCCTTGGTTGGCAGCCTGCTATTTTAGCAGCGGCGCCAGCCCTTGCCAGACGTTGTCGAGTAGCTGGGGTTGGGCGGCAGCGGTCGGATGCAGGTTGTCGGCCTGAAACAGTTGTGGCGTGGTCGCCACTCCAGCGAGCAGGAAGTCCACCAGTGCGGCCTTGCGGGCTTCGGCCACGGCACCGAAGCTGGCGTGGAATTGGCTCGCATACGCACCATAATTGGGCGGGATGCGCTGCCCGACCAGGAGCACCTGCGCCTTGCTATCCTTGGCGCTGGTGACGATGGCGCTGAGGTTCTCGCGCAGCTGCGCCAGCGGCAGGCCACGCAAGCCGTCGTTGGCGCCAAGGGCCACGATGACGATCTGTGGGGAGTGTTTTCGCAGTGCCGCGGCGATGCGCGTACGGCCTCCGGCGGATGTTTCTCCAGAGATGCTGGCATTGACGACGTTATAATCGAGCTTCTTCTCCTGCAAGCGTCGGCTTAGCAAGGCTGGCCAGGACGCCTCCTGGCGGATGCCGTAGCCCGCCGAAAGCGAATCGCCAAAGATCAGTATGGTACGCGCCGCCTGTGCAGCGGGGGCAAGTAGCAGCAATCCGGCGAGTAGCAGGGAGCGCAAGATCAATAAACGGAGCATGGTAGCGTGGTAGGAGATGCCGCAGCAATGGTGATAGAGGTTCGCGATCTGGCCAAACGGGTGGATAGCGGCGGCCAGCCGTTGACCATTCTGCACGAGATTTCGTTCGCCGTCGCGGCGGGCGAGACAGTGGCCATTGTTGGCGCCTCGGGTTCCGGCAAGTCTACCCTGCTTGGTCTGATGGCTGGCCTCGACCAGCCGAGTGCGGGCTCGGTGGTCCTGGCGGGCGAGAACCTGGGGACGCTGGATGAGGATGCGCGCGCCGTATTGCGTGGTCGGATGTTGGGTTTTGTCTTTCAGACTTTTCAGTTGCTGCCATCGCTGACGGCGATCGAAAATGTCATGTTGCCGCTGGAGCTGGCGGCTACGCCGAACGCTCGCAGCGAGGCTGAGCGCTGGTTGCAGCGGGTTGGGCTGGGGCACCGTCTGAAGCATTATCCGAAGCATCTCTCGGGTGGGGAGCAGCAACGCGTGGCTCTGGCCCGCGCCTTTGCCCCGCGGCCAGGACTGGTGCTGGCCGATGAGCCGACTGGCAACCTTGACGCGGTGACCGGACATCAGGTGATCGACCTGATGTTTGCGATCAACGCTGAAAGTGCGACGACCCTGATTCTGGTCACCCATGACGAGGAGATCGCCGCGCGTTGCCGTCGTCGCCTGCGTATGGAAGCCGGACAGCTGGAAGAAGTCAGTGCCGAGCCGCTGGAGAAGTCGTAGCAGGCTGGGCGAGAAACGAGGCGCCGAGGGAGGAGATGTCCCATTTCCTTCCGCGCTGGTAGTAACCACTGTAGTTCAATAGCTTAGGAATCTTATGTCGCTGATGGTCGAACGAGTAGCAAACCTCAAGACGCCGGAAGAGTGCACCATGTTCGAGAAGAACGTTCTCGAACGCGGGCGCCCCGACCTGGCGGTCGCGGCGCGCAAGCGTGCGCTCGAATTGCGTGCCGAGAAATACGGAGCGAACAGCGAGCCCGAACGGCAGTGCCTGGAGGCAGTTTATGCCTACGAAGGCGTGCTCTCGGCCAGGAATGGCAAGGCCACGCGCGATCTGCGTACCTGGCAGCTGATCAAGCGCCATGGCATCATCGGCGCCGTCGAGCGCGCCGTGAATCGTGACGTTGACGTCGGCAGCTATCCGGCACTGCTCGAACTGGGTCTCGAGGACTACGCTTTCGAGGAAGTCGTCCTCCGCCACTCCGAGCTCTTCTCTGCGGCGACCGTTGACTGCTCGCGGACGCGCCTCGAGAGCTGGAAAGCGCCCGCCTGAGCGCGCGCTCAGCTGCGGCTTTCGAGCAGTATGCCGCGCGCAGCGGCCAGGCCGCTGCGCACCGCTGCTTCGAGCGTCGCCGGGTAGTCGGCGCATACATAGTCGCCGGCCAGCCACAAACCGTTGCGCGCGGTGCGTGCGGCTGGGCGATGCAGGCCCGGGCGGCACGAGAACGTCGCGCGCTGTTCGCGGATCACCTGTTGCCATTCGATCGCCGGTAGGCGGGTGCACAGCGCTGCCGAGAGTTCGCTGTCGAGCTGCGCAACCAGCGTTGGCTTGTCGAGTTTCTCCCAGGCGCCATGGCCGCTGAGCACGAAGGCGATCACTCCTGGCGTGCCGCATAGCATGCCGCGATCGAAAACCCACTGCCCGATCTGGCCACCGTTCTGCGCTGCCAGGCCGAGCATCGGGAAAGGCAGGCGCAGCTGCGGTGGATAGCCGCAGTAGACGGTGGCGATCGGCTCGAAGCGATAGCCGGCGAGCAGCCGTGCGCTTTCGGCCGTCGCCGGCTGGCCGGCGAGCAAGGGCGCCGCGTGCTGCGGACCGACGGCGACGACTACGTAATCGAAGCGCTCGCCAGCGAGCTCGAAATTGTCGTCAATGCTCTCAATGCTTTCGATACGCGTCGCCAGGCGGATTTTCCCGCCGTGCGCAACGATGAAGCGGGCGGCAGCGGCCGGGAATACCTGCTCGAGGTCGGTTGCCGGCAGCAGCAGGTCGGTGGCCGCGCGGCCTCCGCCGAGGGTGTCGCGCAGCGTATTGACGAAAATCTGCGCCGATGCCTGCTCCGGCGCGGTGTTCAGCGCGGCCAGGCAAAGCGCCTCCCACAGATACCTGCGCAGCAGTCCGTGCTGGTGATGGCGATCGAGCAGTGCGCTGACCGTGCAGTCGGCGTCCAGGCGGTAGCGCACGCCCTGCAGAAAACGCATGAAGCGTACCGCGCCGATTTTCTCGGCGAAGCCGACGCCGCGCGCGCCGAGCAGGCCTGCCGCGAGGTGCCAGGGGGCTGGCAGCCGCGGCAGGCGCATCCGGAAGTGGTTGTTCTTGCCAGCCGGGAAATTCAGTTCGAGCGGCAGGCGCTTGAGCAGTTGCCTGGGGTCTGCGCCGACGTCCTTCATTAGCTCTAGCGTTTCCCGATAGGCGCCGATCAGAAGATGCTGGCCGTTGTCCAGACGCTGGCCGTGCGTCTCGACGCTGCGTGCCCGGCCACCGAGTTGTCTGGCGGCCTCGAAGAGTGTCACCTGTGCCCCTGACCGGGCCAGTTCGACGGCGGCGGCGAGACCTGCCCAGCCACCGCCGACGATCGCCGCTCTCATCCCCGCGCCCAGGTCCGCCAGGCGATCCACAGCTTGCGTATCGGGGTCAGTGAAGTGCGCTGGCTGAGGACTTGATAGCCATCGCGCTTGATCTCGTCGAGCAGGGTACGGTAAATCGCCGCCATCACCAGGCCAGGGCGTTGCGTGCGGCGATCGCTGGCCGGCAGGGCGTCGATGGCTTGCGCGTAGTAGCTCTCGGCACGTTCGACCTGGAAAGCCATCAAGCGCTCGAAGTTGTCGCTGTGGCGCGCGTTGAGGATGTCGGCGGCGGTCACGTCGAAGCGCTGCAGTTCGTCGATCGGCAGGTAGATGCGTCCCATGCGCGCGTCTTCGCCGACGTCGCGAATGATGTTCGTGAGCTGGAAAGCGAGGCCCAGATCGTGCGCGTATTTCTGCGTCTTGCGGTCCTGGTAGCCGAAGATCTCGGCCGCCAGCAGCCCGACGACGCTGGCGACACGGTAGCAATAGAGCGACAGCACCTTGAAGTCGAGGTAGCGCGATTGCTGCAGATCCATCTCCATGCCGTCGATGATTTCCTGCAATTGCTCTTCCGGAAGGTTGAATTCGGCGCAGGCTGCCTGCAGCGCCTGGGTTGCCGGATGCTGTGGTTTACCGCCGTAGACGCTGCTCAATTCCTGCCGCCACCAGGCCAGTTTGGTGGCCGCGATCTGCACGTCCTGACACTCGTCGACGACATCGTCGACTTCGCGGCAGAAGGCATAGAGCGCGGTAATCGCGCGGCGCTGGCTCGGCGGCAGGAAGAGAAAACTGTAGTAGAAGCTGGAACCGCTGCGGGCGGCTTTCTCTTGGCAGTATTCGTCGGGGGTCATTCGCAATCTCTGGAGGTGCACAGGGTCGCAATTCTCACATGACTTGCCCGGCTTGTAGCACTTACATGAACAGCGCGCGGCTGGCGATGAACAGGTAATCGCTCGGACCCAGCTGTGGACGCTGCTGGAAAACGTCGCCGTCGGTCTGCTCTATCCTTTCCAGGATGCGCAGGCCGCCCTGCACCGTCAAGCGTATTTCCCAGCCCATGCGCCCCGGCAGCTGGTGGACCAGCGCTGCGCCGGCGTTCATCAAGTCGCGTGTGCGTTCTACCTCGAAGGCGAGCAGCGCTGTCCATTCGGCGCTGCAGCGTCCGGAGGCGATCTGCGTTTCGCCGACGCCGAAGCGTTCGAGGTCGCTCTGCGGCAGGTAGACGCGGCCCTTCTGCCAGTCGATGGCCACGTCCTGCCAAAAATTGATCAACTGCAGCGCCGTGCAGATACAGTCCGAGCGGTGCAGATTCTCTTCGTTGGCGCGCCCGACGAGATGCACCAGCAGGCGGCCGACGGGATTCGCCGAGCGCCGACAGTAGTCGAGCAACTGCGGGTAATCGGGGTAGCGCTTGGTGACCACATCCTGCGCAAAAGCGTCGAGCAGGTCGCGAAACAAAGGCGTCGGCAGGTGCCATTCGGCGATGATCTCGGCCAGTTCGTTGAACGCTGGCCGGAGAGGTGCTGCGCCGCGTTCGATGCGTCCGATTTCTTCGCCATAGTCGGCGAGCCCTTGCAGACGTGCCGCGTCACTGGCGTCGCCTTCGTCGGCAATATCGTCGGCGCCGCGCGCAAAACGATAGATGGCCTCTATGGGTCGACGCAGGCGCCGGGGCAGCAGCAGCGAAGCGACGGGGAAGTTTTCGTAGTGATCGACGGGCATCGGTAGCGGCTGGGCGTGGCTGGTTGCGGTGAAGCGCGCGGCTTGAAGGGGTCCTCATGGGCAACGCGCAGGGAGTCAGGCGGTGGCTTTCTCTCCGGAACATCGGCGCGGGAAGGCAGTATAAATCGGCCATGGAAAGGAATCGTGGGAATCGTGGGGAGCGTGGAAAGTGCTGCATGTTCGCCTGCCATGGCGCTGTTGACGACAGACCCGGCCATTTCCAGGAATGACTGGCATTGGCCAGGCCTGCCTCCGCCGGCGGCACCGTGCTTGCCGAATGCGTGTGCCTGTTGTGCGGGCCGCTCCCGGCACACGGGACGGGCAGACCGGCGGCGATTCCTGCTTTCACCGCCGGGCATTTTCCGCTACTGTGCTCAGCTCGCAAAACCCACCCCAGCAAGGAGTTACAAACGTGATCGGATACGTAACCATCGGTGTAAGAGACATGGACAAGGCCAAGGCGTTTTACAGCGAACTGCTCGCTGACCTGGGCGCCAAGGTGTTGATGGACATGGGTCGCATCGCCTTTCTCGGCAGCAGTATGGACGCCCCGATGCTCAGCATTTGCGTCCCCTACGATAAAAACGACCCCAGCCCCGGCAACGGTAACATGGTCGCCATCAATCCCGGCTCCAAGGAAAAAGTCGACGAGCTGTACCGCAAAGCAATCGCTCTGGGCGCCAGCTCCGAAGGCGAGCCCGGCCAGCGTGTTCCCGATGTGTTCTACGGCGCCTATATCCGCGATGCGGATGGCAACAAGATCGCTTTCTTCCAGTTCGGCTAAGGCCGATAGCAGGCCTGGGAACACCAGGTCTGCTCGATTGCTTCACTTCAAACGGCTGCTTGTTCGGATTCCGTGCGTCGAGTTTGGGTGGTTTGTTGCCCTACGCCAACAAGAACTCAAGGAAGTCCGGCGCAGTGGACGATTCCGCTGCGCACGTCTACAAGCGCCTGTCGATCGTCAAGCCGGCGCCGCGCGAAATCGTTCACGATAACCAGGGCAATGTCGAGGTGGTGCTGGCCGTCGATCCGGCGCTCCACAGCCGGCGTGGTGACCGGATCCAGTTGCTGCTTGACGGTCATGCCCAAGGAGAACCGACAGCATCGCTCGCGCAAGTGCTGCACGACATAGAGCGGGGCGAGCATACGGCTGCCGCGCAGGTGGTCGACCAGCATGGCCGTGTGCTCATAGCGAGCGAACCGGTGACTTTCCTGCTGTACATTGCTTCGCCTCTTTTTCACCCGCCGCGGCCAGATACACCGCACACCGGAGTGCCTTGAGCGTCACCTGTATTGCGCATTGCCGCCGTTCAAGCGGGTTCGCGCAAAAGTGCTGGGTCGGCGAGGCCGGATGACCGCTTACTAAAAAACGCTACTCACCCTTTCGACGGGGAGGCAAGCACCAACGCCGAGGAAAGCAGAAGTTCAACGTCGAAGGTCACGGGCGGCCGAGCAAAGCGAGGGAACCACAAGCGCAGCTTGTGGCTGTCCCCTGGATCCGTAGTCTTCGGCGTCCGCCGGAAGTCATGGGTGAGCCGGTGAGGCAGAAAGCTTGACGCCGAGAGCCTGCAGAAGCTTGAGCATGGTGTCGTAGCGTGGCTTGGCGCCCGGTGTGAGGGCCTTGTAAAGACTCTCGCGGCCCAGGCCTGCATCTTTAGCCAGTTGGGTCATGCCCTTTGCTCGTGCGACATCCCTCACTGCAGTGAGAAAAACATCGGGGTCTGGGTTTTCAAGCGCCGCAGTCAGATACTCGGCGATGGTTTGTTCATCGTCGAGATAGTCAGCAGCATCAAAATGGGCGTACTTGGTCACGATTCCTCCTTCTCAATGGCTCTCGCCATTTCAATCGCACGCTTGATGTCGCGCTTTTGGGAGGATTTATTTTCTCCAAACAAAAGCAGATAGACCACATCGCCTCGACGAGTGAAGTACACGCGATAGCCCGGCCCGAAATGGACACGCATTTCGGAAACGCCTTCGCCGACAGGCTTACAGTCACCGAAGTTTCCGTGTTCCGCTGCGCGGATGCGGTGAATGATCCGGGCACGACCGACCTTGTCCTGTAGCGACGCCAGCCACGCGTCAAACTCATCAGAACGAAGAAAAGTGTTCATCAAGTCAGTGTATCCATATAGATACGCATGTCAACCTGAGCGGCGACCTGAAGGAAGACAATGTTTTGCAGATACGAGTCGTTGGGCTCTAATAGCGCCATCTGACCAACGCGAACACCTGCAGCCACCCGCTGCCAGAACCCAGGCCCACCCGGCCACCGTTCGCCGATGAAACACTTTCTACAGAAAGTAAGATCGCAAGGCTCTCATCCCCGAGCCTGCTGACGAAAGTCAGGCAAAGGCCCGCATCGGGCGGGCCTTTGCTGCTGGTCGAGTCACCGTTCGTGGCCGACGCCCGCCCGAGAGCATGAAATGACAAACGTCTAGGGCGCCGATGGGCGAGAGCGACCCAAGCCTAAGCCCGGTTCTCCTTTCCGCTGCACCTCACAAACCCCTGTTTCGGCAGCCGGGTGGTGGGTATGCAGGTGCGCCTCAAGCGGGCAGCGGCGCCGGCATGAAGGACACGCGACCGCTGCTCAGGTAGGCCTCGCAGCGTTCAATGTATTCGTGCGTGCTCTTGGGCATTGGCGTGCGTGCGCGCGCGATGTAGAACACCAGGTCGCGGCCGTTGCGCAGCAGTTGCAAGCCGTCCGATAGGCTGTGCAGCGGGCTGCCTGGGCGCTTTTCGCCCGCTTCCGCCGCCGCTTGCGGCGTGAAGTTTGCCAGTCGTTCACCGGCGGTGACCAGGTGCGACCAGACGTCGAAGATGCCCGGGTCGGTGCGTAGTGTTTCGCTTTTGACCTTGGCCGCGTTGGCGAAGTCTCGAATCGGTGTTTCGACCGCCTCGAACGTGGGAATGCGGCTGAAGGTGCTGATCATCGCCGCGGCGACCAGGTCGATGTCGCGCATGCTCTGGCCGATCTTGACGTAGCGGCTCTCGTAGAAGTCCTCGGCAGGTATCGAGAAGGCACGGAAGGGTTCGCCCCACAATTCGTCGATTCCTTCCTCGCCGCTGCGGTGCAGGACGTAGCGGCCGAGTTCCATGGCTTCGAGCAGGCAATGGCCGCATTCGCGCATCAGGGCATTGTCACAGAGAATGTCGATGCCATCTGCCTGCAACTCGACCAGTCGCCTGAAGATGTCGGTGGCGCGGTTGAAGAGGGCGCCGGCGAGCATCCCGGCCTTGACCCGCCGCCGCGCCGGCTCGGTTTCCGTCGCGTAACTCTGCCGCGCTTCGCCTAGTCGGCAGCCTGGAATGTTGAGTCCATGCTCGGTGTGATTGAACAGTCGCCGGGCGAGTGCTTCGATCAGCGATTTCTTTCCTTGCAGCGAATCGACCGGTACCGGATAGGTCTTGATCCAGTAGCCGTCGTAGAGCACACGTTCTTCGTCGGCGATGACTCTTCGCGTTCCCTCGGTCGGCAGTTGCTCACAGGTCGAGGCAGGTTCGAGGCGGTATACATTGTTCATCAGGCTGACTTCCAGAAGACGGTTGTCAGACCTGCAGCAAGAATCATGCTCGTGTTGCATGGCTTGGTACGGATTTTCACAACTCCTACTGCACTGCTTTTATACGATAAATTTTCTTCAGTAGATACGGCACTGCCAGGTGCGCTCCCGGGAGGTGCATTGCGGGTCCGGAAACGGTATTTTCTGCACCGCGAAGGCACATCGCTTCCAGCCCCCCCTGAGGGCTCGTTGGGAAAATTTCAGGCAAGCAGCGCGACGGCCCTGATCTGCGCCTGAAGTGCCAGGACGGGGCAGACTGTCAGCGTGGCGGCCGAGCGCCTGGTGATCTGGGCGAGCAGCAGTTCTCCGGCAACATCGAGGCGGAGGAGAAGGTGCGCGGGCGTATCGCAGGGGCTCAGTTCGACGGCGCGGGCATCAATGCCGTTGGGAATGCTGGTAGGCCAAGCGGCAGCAGCGCCAGGCCGACATCGCGCGCATGGATGTCGCCGCGGACGCGAGCGCCGACTCGCTCGTCACGGCGAGAGACGTCGATCTGACCGTCGCAGAACGGCAGGCGGCTCAGGCCGTCAGTCCCCTGCGCCGCGACGCGTGTCTTGATGACCACGCCCCCACCACATCCCACCACCAACCGCACCGCTGAAGCTTGTCGGGCCAACCGATCGGCCCTGTTCGCCAGCGACCTCGAAGAGTCTTGCGGTAACACTCTGGACCGAGAACAGGCCGAGCAGCTTCCCGCTCTCCACCACCACGGGGATCGGGCTGCCGTGCTGGACGCGAAAGCGGATGCCTTCCCGGAGCGAGGAATCGGGATGCCTCACCTGGACCTTGCGTTTCATTACCGCGCCGAGTGCTACCGGCAACAGGCCGTGCTGAAGCAGACGGTGGATGGTCGAGCGGGCGAGGAAGCCACGGGCGACAGTGTGCCGGCCGCCTCGATCATTTGGCGAATCTTGCACAGCGAGCGCCGCGGGTTGTCGCGCTTGGCGGCGAGAATGGCGGCCTGGGTGGCGGCGGAGACCTTCGATTGCCCGCGGTCGGCGCGTACCTTTGGGGTCAGCCCATCGAGCTTGTGGAGGGGCCAGGCGTAGTACCAGGCCTGAATCGTCTTCGCGCTCAGATGCCGCCGACGAGTGCCGGGAATGGTGTATTCGCGACTCGCCAGTTTGCGCAGAATCTGTTGCAGTTCTCCCCGCTCCAGCCGCTCGCGGCTAATCAGCGGACACAGGACGGACAGGCTCATGGATTTATTCGCAGTTGTGCACATTTTCTGTGGATAAGTCTGTGAAGTAGTTGCCAAAAAACCCTTCAAACACCGCAAAGGCAAGGTGGCGGCCTACTTTGCCGTGAAACAAGGCACATAATTTACTGTTGTGAATCAACTGGATAGGAATAAGCTGCTGATCTGGAAAGGATTTGTGTCGGCTCTGTTAGGACGGTTCATTTTCTGTGTATAAGTAAAAAGGGGGCGTGTAAAAGGGCACGCTCTTGCTCTCAAATTCTGCTGCAGCGGTGCACCGTTTCGACGAGCGCTGCTACACATACAGGCGGGAAAGTTTTGAAATGCCGTGCCCGCGGTTGACGGTTGACGACGGGGCCGGTATTCCCGGAACCATAGCCGTCGCGAATTCTTTGCGCTTCGTGGCCAATCTTGTCAGGCGAGGCAAGGGCCCATTGGGATCGATCTGGTATTGCAGCGCGAGCTTGTGGCCGACGCACCGGCGCGCTTCACCAATGTCGATGCTCCAATCGAGACCCCGTGCGCGCCCGCTCTGGGAGAGCCAGGGTCAGGGCGCCATCCTGCGCGAGGACGAACCGCAGCCCCAACCGCTGCCGGAGCACGAATTTTTAACCAGCGCATTTGCCTGCTGGTAGCTACCAATGCGCAAAGGTCCAGGCTCGAGCAAGACGAGCGCTCAACGTCCGTCGTGCGAGAACTCGTGCTTGTGGTCGTATGACTTTTCACGGACTCCCGGGCCCAAATGCCGGATTGCCGGCGCTTGCCAAAGGCTCATATACTCTGGTTGGCAGCGTTGGATTCTTGCGGCGCCAGGAACAATAGCGGTCAGGGGCGAAGCTTAGGCGATTTCTGTCAAAGAACCTACCATCGTGCTTGTCTTTTCGCCCGTCTTCTGTGTTACGACAACAGTTACATAGTTCGACTATGCGCCTGTTGTCGCGCCTTGAAGCCGACCGAAAATCCGGCGCAATCTGGTACGTTCTTTTCCGGCAATCGCCTTAATTGGTTTTTGTTCTGGCAGTCGCGTTGTGGATCAGCGAAAAAATTTTCTTCAATCTCGTGAAAAGTGCTTTTTCAATGAACTCTCCGCTAATCATAGCTGCGTCGCCGATTTGGCAATCAAAAGCCGAGCTTTTCAGTAAAGCTCTAGGTTTTGTTTGTCTTTCTGGGAAAGGGCCAGGTCAGCTGTTGGAATCTGCTTCCAGCCTTGGAACAAGTTTGTATTTGATTGTTGGAGAAAGATTGCGACTTGATAACAAAAGCGGGTTGGCATTCGAGATTGACTTCGATCTTGATCATATTAATTATCGAAAAAGAGAAATTGGAAGAAAAAACCTCCTCGCCCGGGCGCTGGGAATAGAGAAAGGTATCACTAGAGTCGTGGACCTTAGTTGTGGATTGGCCCGCGACTCGGTGCTCTTGTCACAGTTGGGTTTTCAGGTTCAGGCCCATGAGCGGTGCGCGGTCTTGTGGTATATGCTTGTGGAGGCACAAAAACTATCGACGAGACCAGAAGTGAAAACGATTCGGTTTATTAATGAGAACAGTCTGAATGTGCTTTCCCGGTTATCCCAAGCGGATCTCAAGAAACAAAGTTTCTATTTTGATCCTATGTTTCCAGAAACAAAAAAAGATGCCCTTCCGAAAAAGGAAATGCAGATTTTTCGAGAGCTTGTGGGCCTAGATCTGGATTCCGTCGATGTTGTAAAACGGGCTGCCGAAGTGAAAGTCGCAAGGCTGGTTATTAAGAGGCCTCGCAAAGCTGAGCCGCTATTTGAGAAGCCGCGATATTTTTTGGAAGGCCGGCTGATTCGTTATGATGTCTATCAGTTTTAGAGCCTGCGGTCCGGATGGCCATTCCTCCATGGGGAGATTTTTGGCGGAGCTCTTTTTCCTTCGTGCCCGGGCGCAATTTTTCAATGGCATATATGAATGAGCGATCCGAATGAGGAATTTAAAACACGAAAAGCGGAGCAAGGCCGTGGCGCTACTCATCATTCCTTGCTGGGTGGACGTTCCGCAGCCGGAAGGCATTAAGGCAAGATCGACGTGCGTCCAGTGCTTGCCTCGCGATTGCTTGGCTCGAATCGCCAAGTCTGGGGTTTAGGTCGTTTCCTGTGGAACGGGCAAGAACGGGGCGAAGGGCGAGGCGGGCAAATGAGTGAGCTTCCCAGCGATAAGGTAGGCCATGGCGATGAAGTTTTCGACGCGGCGATAGCCGCGCGCCCGTGCGCGCGCCTCCTGGAGCGATCGATTCATCGCTTCGACGCGGCCGTTGTGTTTGCCGGCGTTAAAACCGTTGAGTACGCCAGGAAGATGCTTGCTGATCGTCCTGCCGAGGCGCTTGAATGGTTCGAGTCGGCAGCGGCTGGCCCAGCTGAGCCAGCGCTTGAGCAGGGGCGTGGCCTCGTCAGGTGTCGTGGCGGTGGCGTAGATGGAGCGCAGCGCCTGCTTGATCCGCCAGGCCCGTGCGGTCTTGAGGTTCGAGCGCTGCAACCAGTGCATGGTCTCGGTTTGTTTGACGGTCCAGTCGGCGGGCTTCTTGTGCAGGCCCCAGCGGGTGCCCTTCAGTTCGGGTTCGCTCTTGACCTCTGCTCGTCGCACCTCGTCCAGCGCCGTGCTGCTCAGAGCAACGACGTGAAAGCGGTCAAAGCAGACCTCGGCTGCTGGAAAGTGCTCGGCGGCGCCGGCCTGGAACGAGCCGCTCATGTCCATGCTGACATGGGTGATCGCGGTCGGCTGACCACCATGCTCGGTAAGGTCGCTGGCGAACTTCCCGAGCGTGGCCTTGTCCCGTCCCGGCGTCGCAAACAGCAAGCGCTGTGCATCAAGATCATAAAAAACAGAGATGTACGTCTGGCCGCGCTTACTGGCGGTCTCATCGACGCCAATCACGCGAACCTCGGCATGACTTTCCTGCGCACGCGCTTGGCCCACATGATGATTGATCACGCGCCACAGTCTGCGACTGCGCACACGCAGCAGTCGGCCGGCCGCCAGGACCGACATGGTCGGCGCCAGCATCAGCGTCAAAGCCTCGAACAGCAGGGTGAAGCGACTGCCTTCTCGCGCCCAAGGCACGGCGATCTGCGTGACCTTGCCGCAACCGGCACAGGCCACTCGCGGCACCTCGGCATGCAGGTGGGCTTCGTACTGAAAGAAATCCATATGGCGCCAGGAACGCGCCAAGCGGTCATGCAGCGGCTGCGCTGCCGCACCGCAAGCCGGGCAAGCATGATTGGCCGCGCCAAATCGGACCTGGAAATCGATCCGTCCCGACTCTGGCTTGAAGATGACTTCAGCTACCTGCCAAGGAGCAACGAGGCCCAGAGCCTGGGTGAACAGCGTTTCAATCATGAGGAAGAGGCCGCGAGAGGAAAGGCCGCTATTGTCCTCCATGCCGAGGGCGGCAGACTGCCTTCCTCGGCCCGGAGGAAGCGTAAGCGAGCGGGCAGCGATGTAAAGGGTTCGGCTGCGCCCGGACTGCGTCCGCCCTTGACATCGCCGCCCCCTCAAACCGCCAAAACCAGCGCCCGTTCCACACGAAACGACATAGAGCCCAAGTCTGCCGCCGGTGCGGCGACGCGGCGGTTGAACCCACGCGATCCAGGAGATCGCTGCAAACCCTCCGGAAGTGTGTCGCAGACCGCTCCATGCCTCGAATCCTGCAGCAACAACCGCCTTGGTAGCAGGTCTACAAGCCCGTATGACGAAATGCCCAGTTGCGAGGTTTGGCCCCCGAGGGCGGGTGGGGAAGTCCTCTCCGCCGGACGGGCGGGGGAGCTAGCCGTAACAGTGAACGGCCGCAATCAGCCCAAGGACCTTGCGGGTATGAGCGTTTCGGATGCCGTAAAAGCTTTGCTTCGCCGGGCTCCGCCCTTGACAGCGCCCTCGACGCTCACGGCGCTCCCCTTGCTGGATGGCGTGTGTTGGGGATGGTAGGGAAGTTTTTCTGGCGGTTTCTGACGCTTTCATGTCCTCAATCCGTGCAGTGATTGACCGCGGCGCCTTGCGTCGGTAATACTTGCCGGTGAAGCTGGCATGCGCGTCCATTCGCAGGTTCATTCAGACCGAAAAAAAGAGGAATATCAACATGTACAAGACTATTCTGGTACCCATCGACATGGCGCACGTCGTCGAAGGTAAGGCCAACGTCGATCTTGCCGCGAGCCACTGCGCGCAGGGCTCGAAGGTCATTTTGCTGAATGTGGTGGAAGACATTCCGAACTGGGCAGCAATCGACCTGCCGGCAGGTCAGTTCGAGAAATCAGTCGAATTGACGACAACGGAACTGAAAGCGATAGCCAAAGCCAGCGGCATGCACATGGATGTTGATGTAAGAGTCGGCCATTCCTACGATACCATTCTCAAGGTGGCCAAGGAGAGAAATGTCGATTTGATCATCATCGCGTCACATCGACCCGGCTTCCAGGATTACTTTCTCGGCTCGACCGCGGCCAAGGTAGTGCGTCACGCGAACTGTTCGGTACTGGTGGTTCGCTAGATCCGTTTCCTGTCCTTGCGTCGCCCCCGGATCTCGAGAACCGGCTCCCGACCTACTGAAATCCGGAGCCCGGTTTGCTGTCTTCGTCTCGCGGGGGGCAAACACATCAAAGCTAACAGTAACCTCCGAAGCTGCGCTTAGGCGATTGCCGGAAAGGAACGTACCAGATTGCGCCGGATTTTCGGTCGGCTTCAAGGCGCGACAACAGGCGCATAGTCGAACTATGTAACTGTTGTCGCAACACAGAAGGCGGGCGAAAAGACAAGCAAGATGGTATGTTTTTTGACAGAAATCGCCTTGGCCCCCTGGCGGCTCAGGCGGAAGGTCGTAGCTACGACGGCTCAGGCAACAACCTGGCCAACCCGAGCTGGGGAGCTGCCGGGACCACGCTGGTGCGGGCGGCTGCCGCGGCCTATGACGATGGTCTCTCGGCTCCGCGCGGCAGCAGTGGCTCCGGCCTTCCCAATCCGAGGCTGATCAGCAACTTGGTCGTCGCCCAATTGACGATGCTGCCCAATACCCACCAGATGAGCGACTGGGTTTTTCAATGGGGGCAGTTCGTCGACCACGATCTCGATTTGAGCAACGCGGCTTCTCCGCCGGAGCCGTTCAACATCATCATCCCGGCCGGCGAGCCGATGTTCGATCCGCTACCACGGGAACGCAGATCAAGCCTTTTCTGCGCTCGAATTACGATTCATCGACCGGCATCAGCAGCCCTCGCGAGCAGATCAACGAAATTACGTCGTATCTCGACGCGTCGATGATTTATGGTTCGGACGAAGCGCGCGCGCTGGCGCTGCGAACGCTCGGCGGCGACGGAAAACTCAAGACCAGTTCGGGAAATCTTCTACCGCTCAATACCTTCGGCCTGGACAATGGCACCGGTGGGTCCGTTGATCCGACAAAGTTCTATGTCGCCGGCGACCTGCGCGCCAACGACGAGATCGGACTCACTGCCGTGCACACCTTGATGATGCGCGAGCATAACCGCCTGGCGGAACAAATCGCCATCGTCAACCCCAGTTGGGATGATGAGGCGATTTATCAACGAGCCCGTAAACTGGTTGGCGCCGAAATCCAGGTCATCACGTTCAACGAGTTCCTGCCGGCGCTCCTGGGCGATGCCGCACCGAGCATCACCGGCACCTACGATGCGAACAGCAGTGCGGCGATCCTCAGTGAGTTTTCGACGGCATTGTTCCGGGTCGGTCATACCATGCTCTCGCCGCAATTGATGCGTGTGCAGAACGACGGAGCGACGGAACGGCAGCACCCGGTGGCCACGTGCTCTTGCGAGATGCCTTCTTCCAGATGGAAAACCTGAGTGGCGCGGGCGAACTCGAATTCTTTCGCAAAGGGCTGGCCTCCGACAAACAACAGGAAGTTGACATGCACGTGGTCGACGACGTCCGCGACTTTCTCTTCGGCGAACCCATCCCGGGCGGGTTCGACCTGGCATCTCTCCTGGCCGCTATGCGTCGTCGACGGCTGGACGGAAAAGGCTGAGCCGAGAAGGCTCCTGTTGACTGGCCAACGCCAGCCTGGTTTTGGCAAGGCAAGGCAAGGGCAAGTGGCCACTTTTTTGTGTGGGCTTGCGGCGTGAAAGCGGCGCGAGGCCGCTCAGCAGAGTATTCCTGGATGGACAAGGCGAGCCCGGCGCGGGGAGCCATCCGGCGGCTGTGCTATCATGCGTGGTTTACGATTTTGCGCTGCCTGGGCCTATCTTCTGCCGTGTTCAACTGCGATCTTCATTGCCATTCCACTTGCTCCGACGGCCTTCTGGCGCCAGCTGATGTCGCCGCGCGGGCGGCCGCCAACGGCGTCGACCTGCTGGCGCTGAGCGACCATGATTCGCTCGACGGTTTGCTGGCGGCGCGGTCGGCAGCAGCAGCGGCGGGAATGGGTTTCGTTAACGGCGTCGAGATTTCGATCGAGTGGCAGGCGCTGCAGATTCATATTCTTGGCTACGCCTTCGATAGTAGCCATCAGGCGCTCAACGCCGGTCTGGAAAGTATTCGCGCAGGGCGCGTGGATCGCGCACAGCAGATGTCGTCCGAACTCGAGAAAGTCGGCATTGCGGGCGCTTTCGACGGTGCGATGCGCTACGCGGCCAATCCCAGCCTGATCAGTCGTGCGCATTTCGGCCGCTTCCTGGTCGAGACCGGAGTGGCCAAGGATCTGCGCAGCGTCTTCGAGTCCTACCTGGTTCCCGGTCGACCGGGTTATGTCGATCACCGCTGGGCGACTCTCGCCGATTCTCTGGCCTGGGTCCATGCCGCCGGGGGGCTGGTGGCGGTGGCGCATCCCGGGCGCTACAAGCTTACGCGCGCCGAAATGCGTCGCTTTCTGGCCGAATACAAGGATCTTGGCGGCGAGGCGATCGAGGTGGTATCCGGCAGCCACACCCAGGAGCACGTCGATACTTTCGGGCGTTACGCCAGGGAGTATGGCTTTCTGGCCTCGCGGGGCTCCGATTTCCATGGGCCGGGCGAGAGCTATTTTGATCTGGGGCAACTGGCCGCCTTGCCGGATGGGTTGAAACCCATCTGGAAAGCGTTCTGAGCCGGGGAGAGAGCGATGGCGCAGTACGTTTCGATACATCCCGATAACCCGCAACAGCGACACCTGAAGCGGGCGGCGGAGATCGTTCGCCAGGGCGGCGTCATCGCCTTGCCGACCGACTCCAGCTACGCCCTCGGTTGCCAACTCGGCGACAAGGCGGCGGTCGAGCGAATTCGCAGTATCCGTGGTGTCGATGAGCGCCATCTGCTGACGCTGATGTGCCGCGACCTGTCGCAGATTGGTCAGTTCGCACGCGTCGACAATGCCACCTATCGCTTGCTCAAGGCGACGACGCCGGGCAGCTACACCTTCATTCTCGAAGGAACGCGCGAGTTGCCACGGCGTGTCCTGCACCCGAAACGGAAGACCATCGGCCTGCGCGTGCCGGCGCATGCCGTCACCCTGGCATTGCTTGAAGCGCTTGGCGAGCCGCTGCTGACTTCGACGCTGATTATTGCCGGCGACGAGGGACCGCTGACCGAAGGCTGGGAAATCCAGGAACGGCTCGAAAGCCAGCTCGAATTCATCCTTGACAGCGGCAATTGCGGCATCGAGCCGACGACCGTTGTCGATCTGACCGCTGCGCTGCCGACGCTGGTCCGCGCCGGACTGGGGCCCTTGGCGCCTCTCGGCCTCGATTGAGGAAGGCGACTACATGCAAGAAATCATCCAGACTGTCGCCATCGCCGCCTTGCCGGTGATCCTGGCGATCACCCTGCACGAGGCGGCGCACGGCTACGCGGCGCGCTACTTCGGCGATCCGACGGCCTGGCAAGAGGGCCGCATCACCGCCAATCCGCTGAAGCACATCGACCCCGTCGGAACGATCCTGGTGCCAATCATCATTTTGGCGCTGTCGTGGTCTTCGGGCGCGGGCGGCATCCTGTTTGGCTGGGCCAAGCCGGTGCCGGTTAATTTCGGCCGCTTGCGCCACCCCAAGCAGGACATGCTGTGGGTCGCCGCCGCCGGGCCGGCCGCCAATCTGGCTATGCTATTGTTCTGGGCGATGCTGATGAAGCTGACCGTGACGCTGCCGATCCATTTCTTCAGCGTAGCGATGGCGCGAATGGCCGAAATCGGCATCCTGGTCAATCTGGCCTTGATGGTGCTCAACCTCTTTCCATTGCCACCGCTCGACGGTGGCCGTATCGCGGTCAGTCTGCTGCCGCCAAAAGCCGCCTGGCGCTTCGCGAAGCTCGAGCCCTTCGGCTTTCCGATCCTGCTGCTATTGTTGTTTACCGGCATCCTGAGCAAGCTCCTGATGCCGGTGATGAGTGCGGTGATGGGCATGATTTACTTCGTTTTTCAATTTTCCGGCTGAACGTCCAGAGAGCGAACATGTACGCAGAACGAGTCCTCTCCGGTATGCGCCCGACCGGCAGCCTGCATCTTGGCCACTACCACGGCGTGCTCAAGAACTGGGTCGCGCTGCAGCACCAGCATCCCTGCCTGTTCTTCGTCGCCGACTGGCACGCGCTGACCACCCAGTACGACGATCCACAAGGCATCGTCGCCGCGTCCTGGGACATGGTCATCGACTGGCTGGCGGCCGGTGTCGATCCGCAACGAGCGACGCTGTTCATCCAGTCGCAGGTTCCCGAACACGCCGAATTGCATCTCTTGCTGTCGATGATGACGCCGCTCGGCTGGCTGGAACGGGTGCCGACCTACAAGGACCAGCAGGAAAAGCTGGAGAGCAAGGACCTGTCGACCTACGGTTTTCTCGGCTATCCGCTGCTGCAGTCGGCGGACATCCTGATCTATCGTGCCGACAAGGTGCCGGTGGGCGAGGATCAGGTGCCGCACATCGAGTTCTCGCGGGAGGTGGCGCGGCGCTTCAATCACCTCTACGGACGCGAAGCGGGCTTCGAGGACAAGGCCAGGGAGGCGGTCAAGAAGCTGGGGTCGAAGCGCGCCCGCTCCTATACGCAGCTACGCACCTATTTTCAGCAGAACGGTGACAAGACGGCCATCGAGCGTGCTCACGCGCTGCTCGACGAAGTTCCCGGCCTCGAGCACGCCGACCGTGAGCGGCTCTGTGGCTATCTCGAAGGCACCGGCAAAATGATTCTCGTCGAGCCCGGCGCGTTGCTTACCGCCGCGTCACGGATGCCCGGCCTCGACGGCCAGAAAATGTCGAAATCTTATGGCAACACGATCACTCTGCGCGAGGATGCGGCGTCGGTGACACACAAGGTCCGGCGCATGCCGACCGACCCGGCGCGCGTGCGTCGCGACGACCCGGGTGATCCGGACAAGTGTCCGGTCTGGCAATTGCATCAGGTGTATTCGGACGAGGCCTGCCAGGCCTGGGTGCAGCAGGGTTGTCGCAGCGCCGGTATTGGCTGTCTGGACTGCAAGCAGCCGGTGATCGATGGCATTCTCGCCGAGCAGGCACCGATGCGCGAGCGCGCGCAACCGTACCTGGACGACCCGCGCCTGGTGCAGGAGATCATCGCCGAAGGTAACCACAAGGCGCGCCAGCTCGCTCGCGAGACGATGCGCGACGTGCGCGACGCGATGGGCTTGAACTACAGCTGAGCACGGTTTCGAGGCGCACGGAAATGAGCGATAGCGCGACCATGGGCGCAGCAGAACAGCCGCCGCCTCCTGAAGTGGTGAGTCCGCTGGCCCGCATCTACGGCCAGCCGCTGACGCAGTTGCCGCTCGACCTGTATATCCCGCCAGATGCCATGGCGGTGATGCTCGACGCCTTCGAGGGGCCGCTCGACCTGCTGCTGTACCTGATTCGCAAGGCCAACGTGAATGTCCTCGACATTCCGATGGCGCCGCTGACTGCACAGTATCTGCTCTACGTCGAAGCGATGCGCACGCACAATCTCGAACTGGCTGCCGATTATCTGGTGATGGCGGCCATGCTGATCGAGATCAAATCGCGCATGTTGTTGCCACGCCCAAAGATCGATGCCGATGATGAGGCCGACGATCCGCGCGCAGAACTGGTGCGCCGCCTGATTGAGTACGAGCAGATGAAATTGGCAGGGCATGGGCTCAATGAACTGCCACAGGCCGAGCGCGATTTCGAGTGGGTCGAGGTGTGGGTCGAGAAGACCTTGTTGCGGCGCCTGCCCGAGGTCAGCGTGCTGGATTTGCAGAATGCCTGGCGGGGCATTCTCCGCCAGGCCAGGCTGCACTCGCATCACCGGGTGCAGCGCGAGGAATTGTCGGTGCGCGAGCACATGACGATGATCCTGCGTCATCTGCGCGATGCCGGCGGCTTCGTCGAGTTCGTTGATCTCTTCGACCCGCAACAGGGGGCCCCGGTGCTGGTGGTGCACTTTCTGGCGCTGCTCGAACTGGCGCGCGAGCACCTGCTCGAAATGACGCAGGTCGAAGCCTTCGCGCCGATTTACCTGAGGTTGAGCGATGAGCGCCACGAATCTCGATAAGCCGCTGCGCGCTGAAGCGCTGCCGGGCACTCACGCCGATCTCAAGCGGGTGCTCGAGGCGGTGCTTTTGAGCACCCGTACGCCCTTGTCGATTTTTGAACTAGGCAAGGTATTCGACGAGCGGATTGGCGCCGACCTTCTGCGCGCCTTGCTCGACGAGTTGCGCCAGGAATGGAGCATGCGCCCCCTGGAGTTGCTGCAGGTGGCAAGTGGCTGGCGCTTTCGTACGCGCGCCGAGTTCATGCCCTATCTCGAGCGGCTGAACCCGGAAAAGCCACCGCGTTACTCGCGTGCAGTCCTCGAAACGCTGGCCATCATTGCCTATCGTCAGCCGGTGACGCGCGGCGACATCGAGGATATCCGCGGTGTCACCGTCGCCACGCAGGTCATCCGGCTGCTCGAGGAGCGTGGCTGGGTCGACGTCGTCGGTCATCGCGACACCCCGGGGCGGCCAGGATTACTGGCGACGACCCGTAAATTTCTCGACGACCTCGGCTTGCGCAGTCTGGCCGAGTTGCCGCCTCTGCAACAAATCAATTCAACCCTGGACCTCGCTGATGGCCAATAGCAAGCGCAGATTGCCTGCCGCCCCTTCTCGTTCCCCGCGCCCGGCGGCAGCCGGCGCCCCCCGGCGACGTCCGATCGATGCTCCTTCCCCCGAGCCTGCGGCCACGGAGGAGGGCGCTCGTCGCCGGGCTGCGCCGAGCCCGACCGTTGATCCGTCAAAACGTGGCCGGCACCAGGACGTTCCCAGCAAGCCTGAGCGCCTGCACAAGGCGTTGGCGCAAAGCGGCATCGGTTCGCGGCGGGAGATGGAAGAGCTGATCGTCGCCGGGCGGGTCAACGTCAATGGCCAGCCAGCGCACGTCGGGCAGACGGTCAGCCCCGGCGACCGGGTCAAGGTCAACGGCAGACTCGTAAGTCTGCGCTTTTCCAATCGTCTGCCGCGGGTGATCCTCTATCACAAGCCCGAAGGCGAAATCGTTTCGCGCAACGATCCCAATCATCGCCCGACGGTGTTCACCTCGATGCCACGCCTCTCGGCCGGACGCTGGGTGGCGGTTGGCCGGCTGGACTTCAACACCAGTGGTCTGCTGTTGCTGACCACCTCGGGAGAACTCGCCAACCGCCTGATGCATCCGCGCTATCAGTTGGTGCGCGAGTACGCGGTGCGCATTCTCGGCGAAATCACCGACGAGTCACGCCAGCGTTTGCTCGAGGGTGTCGAACTCGACGACGGGCCGGCACAGTTTGCCAGTTTTCAGGAGGCCGGCGGCGAAGGCGCCAACCGCTGGTATCGCGTCTCGCTCTTCGAAGGCCGCAACCGTGAGGTGCGGCGCATGTTCGAAGCCGTCGGCGCCTTCGTCAGTCGCCTGATGCGCGTTCGCTACGGTCCTGTTGCGCTGCCGCCGAACTTGAAGCGCGGGCAGGTCCTGGAGCTTGCCGAAGACGAGGTGAAGCGCTTGCTGGCGGGATTCGACATGGAGAACCCGGAAGGCGATCGCCCCCCGCGGCGCAGCCGCGAGCGATGAGCGCGCAGCGCGAGAGCTCTGTCAGCGCGCAGGCCGATTTACGTCGGCGACTATTTTCGCTATAATCCAGCGGTTTTCCGGTCGCCCCTTGTGGGCACAACTTTTCGGGGATGGGCGTTTCGCCCATTTTTTATTTGCAGCCATGGATGTGCACGAAGTTCTTGAAAAAACGGTGTCCGGCCTCGGCTACGAGTTGGTCGATGTCGAGCGCAGTCCGCGTGGCCGCGTGCTGCGCGTCTTCATCGACAAGCCGGACAAGCCGCGCGGCGTCGATGTCGAAGACTGTGCGCTGGTCAGCAATCAGTTGTCGCGGGTATTGATGGTCGAGAACTTTGATTACGATTGTCTCGAGGTCTCCTCGCCGGGGATCGACAGGCCGTTGAAGAAAGAGGCTGATTTCGAGCGTTTCGCGGGGTCCGAGATCACTCTCAAGCTGCGCTTGCCGGCGAACGGCCAACGCAACTTCAAAGGTGTCCTGCAGGGTGTGCACGAAGGCAAGGTGCGCTTGCAGATCGATTCGGGCGAGGTGCTGTTCGACCTGGTCAATGTTGACAAGGCGCGTTTGGTGCCCAACTTCGACTTGGCAAAATCGACTGATAGGCTGGTTTAGGAGGTAATGAGCAAATGAGCCGCGAAATCTTGCTGCTGGTAGATGTCCTGGCACGTGAAAAGAACGTCACCAGAGACATCGTCTTCGGCGCGCTGGAAATGGCGCTGGCGTCGGCTACCAAGAAGCGCATCCACGACGACGCGAATGTTCGCGTGGTGGTCGACCGCGAAACCGGCGATTTCGAGACCTTCCGCCGCTGGGAGGTCGTTGCCGATCCTGACTTTCTTGACGAGGAGGAACAGCTCCCCTTGTCCGAAGCGCAGGTGCAGGATCCCGAGGTCGAGGTCGGTGACTTCCTGGAAGAGGCGCTGGAGCCGATCGATTTCGGTCGTATCGGCGCGCAAGCTGCCAAGCAGGTGATCCTGCAGAAGATCCGCGACGCCGAGCGCGAACAGATTCTCAATGATTTCCTGGCGCGCAAGGAACATCTGGTGATCGGTGCCATCAAGCGCATGGAGCGTGGCAACGCGATCATCGAAACCGGCAAGATCGAAGCCTTGCTGCCGCGTGACCAGATGATTCCACGCGAGAACCTGCGTGTCGGCGATCGCGTCAAGGCCTATCTGCTGCGTATTGATCGTGCTGCCCGCGGGCCGCAGTTGATTCTCTCGCGAACGGCGCCGGAGTTCATCATCAAGCTGTTCGCGCTGGAAGTTCCCGAAGTCGATGACGGCTTGCTGGAGATCAAGGCGGCTGCCCGTGACCCCGGCATGCGCGCCAAGATCGCGGTGAAATCCAATGATCAGCGTATCGATCCAATCGGCACCTGCGTCGGTATGCGTGGCATGCGGGTCACCGCGGTGACCAATGAACTGGCCGGCGAGCGCGTCGATATTGTCCTTTGGTCGCCAGATCCGGCACAGTTTGTCGTCGGTGCGCTGGCGCCGGCGGAAGTCAGTTCGATCGTCGTCGATGAGGAAAAGCATTGCATGGACGTGGTGGTCGACGAGCAGAACCTGGCGATTGCCATTGGTCGTGGCGGCCAGAACGTTCGTCTCGCTTCGGAAATGACCGGCTGGACGATCAATCTGATGACCGAAGACGAGGCGCAAACGATGGTCGAGGCCGAGGCCGCAGCGATTCGCGTCTTGTTCATGGAAAAGCTCGATGTCGACGAGGAAGTGGCCAATATCCTGATCGAGGAAGGATTCTCGACGCTCGAGGAAGTTGCCTATGTGCCGGTCCACGAAATGCTGGAAATCGAGTCCTTCGACGAGGCGACGGTTCAGGAGCTGCGCGAGCGTGCGCGAAATGTTCTACTTACCGAAGCGATTGCTACCGAAGAGAAGATCGAGGATGTCGCCGAGGATATGCTGAGCCTTGAAGGGATGGACAAGTCCCTGGCCGGAAAGCTGGCGGGAAGCGGTATCAAGACGCGCGACGATCTCGCCGATCTGGCGGTCGATGAACTGACCGAATTGACCGGCATGGATACCCAGCGGGCTAAACAACTGATCACCACGGCGCGTGCGCACTGGTTCGAGTAAGCGGGAAAAAGGAATTCATATGGCGCAAACGAGTGTTGCCCAATTTGCTACCCAACTGAAGATGCAGGCGGGTGCCCTGCTCGAGCAGCTGAATCGCGCCGGCGTTACCAAGAGCGAGGCGGATGATCTGCTTTCGGAGCAGGACAAGTCCAGGCTTCTGGAGTACCTGCGGCGGTCGCATGGTGGTGAGGCCAAGACCAAGATTACCTTGACGCGCAGAGAAACCAGCGAGATCCGCTCGCAGGATTCGCACGGAAAATCGCACACGGTCCAGGTCGAAGTGCGCAAGAAGCGCGTGCTCGTCAAGCGCGAGCCGACCGAGGCGCGAGGAGCCGCTGCCGCAGTGCCGCCGCCAGTGGCTGCCGTAGCTGCTGGCGCGGGTGAGGAAATGGCCGAGGCAGTCCTGGCGTCGGTGTTTGAGCCGGTGGTCGCGGACAACGCCACGCCGGAGCTTGTTGCCGCTGTCGAGCTGGTCGCCGAGCCGGCTGTCGAGGAAACGGCCGAGCCAGTGCGCGAAGTGCCCGCCGAACTGCTCATCGAGACGCCGGTCGAAGCGGCGCTTGAAGTGAAGGCCGAAGCAGTGGTCGATGCGGCGGTCGAAGCGAAGCCCGAAGCGGTGGTCGAAGCGGCGCTCGAAGCGAAGGCCGAGCCAGTGGTCGCGGAAAATGCCAAGCCACCTGCCAAGAAAGCCAAGGTCGAAGCCGGCGGCAGAAAAGTGGTGACGCGGGCATCGATCATCGGCGAGGAGCAGCAGAAACTGCGCGCCGAGGAAGAGCGGCGTAACGCCGAGTTGCGTGCGCTGCAGGAAGCCGAGTTCAAGAACAAGCAGCAACGCGTTGTCGACCTGGCGCGGGCCAAGCAGGATGCCGAAGCCAAGGCCGTCGCGGCCAAGGCCGCCGGGGTTGCCAAGCAGGTCGCCGCACAAACCGCCAGCGAACGGCCGGCGGAAGACAAGACCTTGCACAAGCCGGTTGGCAAGCCTGCCAGCACCGACAAGAAAATACCGGAGAAGAAGGCCGCTCCCGACAAGAAGGGGCAGTGGAAGAACGAAGGTGCCAACAAGCGGGCGGGGCTGCGCACGCGCGGCGCAACCGGTGCTGCCGGCTGGCGGGACAACAAGCATGGCAAGCGCGGCGGTCGCGGTAGCACTGCCGATGAAGAACATTCCTTCCAGGCACCCCTCGAGCCGGTGATGCACGACGTTTCTGTCCCGGAGACCATCTCGGTGGCCGACCTTGCCCACAAAATGGCCGTCAAGGCCACCGAGGTGATCAAGGCGCTGATGAAGATGGGCTCGATGGTGACCATCAATCAGGTGCTCGATCAGGAAACGGCGATGATCATCGTCGAGGAAATGGGCCACAAGGCGTTTGCCGCCAAGCTCGACGATCCGGATGCCTTCCTCCTTGATGACGAAGGCGTCGACCACAAGGATGCACCGCTCGAACCGCGTGCGCCGGTGGTGACCGTCATGGGCCACGTCGACCACGGCAAGACTTCGCTACTCGACTACATTCGCCGTACTCGTGTTGCCAGCGGTGAAGCGGGTGGCATCACCCAGCACATTGGTGCCTATCACGTTGAAACAGCGCGCGGGATGGTGACTTTTCTCGATACGCCGGGTCACGAAGCGTTTACGGCGATGCGTGCCCGCGGCGCCAAGGCCACCGACCTGGTTATCCTGGTCGTTGCTGCTGACGATGGCGTCATGCCGCAGACGCGCGAGGCGATTCACCATGCCAAGGCCGCCGGCGTACCGCTGGTGGTCGCCGTGAACAAGATCGACAAGCCCGGCGCAGAACCTGAACGCGTGAAGCAGGAACTGGTTGCCGAACAGGTCGTACCCGAAGAGTATGGCGGCGACGTGCCGTTTATCCCGGTTTCGGCGAAGACCGGGCAGGGTATCGACGAGCTGCTCGAAAACGTCCTGCTGCAGGCCGACATGCTCGAACTCATGGCGCCGAAGGATTCGCCGGCCAAAGGTTTGATCATCGAAGCGCGGATCGACAAGGGTCGCGGACCGGTGGCAACGATGCTGGTCTTGTCCGGAACGCTGCGTCAGGGCGACGTCGTGCTGGCCGGCCAGGTCTTCGGTCGGGTGCGCGCCATGCTTGACGAAAACGGCAAGGTGATCAAGGAGGCCGGACCGTCGATCCCGGTCGAAATCCTGGGTCTCTCCGATGTCCCGACGGCCGGGCAAGAGGCCGTGGTGCTGGCCGACGAACGCAAGGTGCGCGAAATCGCGCTCTTCCGTCAGGGCAAGTACCGCGACGTCAAATTGGCGACCAAGCAGGCGGCCAACCTCGAGAGTATCCTCGATACGATGACCACCGCCGAAGCCAAGGTGTTGCCGTTGATCATCAAGGCCGACGTGCAGGGATCTCAGGAAGCGCTGGTGCAGTCGCTGCAAAAGTTGTCGACCGCGGAAGTCAAGGTCAACGTCATCCACGCAGCTGTCGGTGCCATCAGCGAGTCCGATGTCCATCTGGCGCAAGCATCGAATGCGGTGATTATTGGTTTCAATACTCGTGCCGACGCCGGTGCGCGCAAGGGAGCCGAGCATTCGGGTGTCGATATTCGCTACTACAACATCATCTACGATGCGGTAGACGAGGTGAAGAACGCGCTTTCCGGCATGCTGGCGCCCGAGAAGCGCGAACACATCACCGGCCTGGTCGAGATCAGACAGGTTTTCCATGCCACCCGAATTGGCACCATTGCCGGCTGCTACGTCCTCGAGGGGGTCGTCAAACGCAACTCGCGCGTCCGCCTGTTGCGCAACCATATTGTCGTTTGGGACGGCGAACTGGATGGCCTGAAGCGCTTCAAGGATGACGCCAAAGAAGTGCGTGGCGGTTTCGAATGCGGTCTGTCGCTGAAGAACTACAATGCCTATGAAGAGGGCGACCAGCTCGAAGCCTACGACGTTACCGAAGTTGCACGGACACTCTAGCCATGACCGCCGCCCTCTTCTCCTGGCCCTTCTCCCGCAAGGGGAGAAGGGAGTTTCGTGAGTCGCTTGCGCGACTGGCCAATTAAATGCCTGCCAACAAAGGTTTTTTGCGCCGGGACCGGATCTGCGAGCAGATCCGCCGCGAGCTCGCCGAAGTCATCCGAACCGAGCTGCGGGACCCGCGCGTGGGCATGATCAGTTTGACCGAGGTGCATATCAGCGCCGATTACGCGCATGCCAAGGTCTACTTCAGCAGCCTGGCCGGTAGCGAACATCTCGATTCGGTGATGCTCGGTCTGCAGAAGGCATCGGGTTTTCTGCGTAGCGAACTCGGCAAACGGATCAGCATTCACAGCACTCCGCAGCTGCACTTCATTTTCGACGAGTCCCTGGAGCGTGGCGAGAAAATGTCCAAGCTGATCAGCGAGGCAGCGGCGATCTCGGATCAAACCGATCCTCCAGAACAGGTTTGAGTATCCGCAAGAGCTGGCGACGCGTTGACGGCGTTTTGCTCCTCGACAAGCCGACGGGGATGACTTCCAACACGGCGCTGCAAGCTGCCCGGCGCCTGTTCTCAGCGGCCAAGGGTGGTCACACTGGCACTCTCGACCCAATGGCCAGCGGCCTGCTGCCGCTTTGTTTCGGCGACGCTACCAAGTTCGCGGTCGATCTGCTCGCCGCCGACAAGACCTACCAGGCGGATCTCCTGTTCGGCGTCACGACTGATACCGGTGACGCCGATGGCAGTGTCGTCGAGCGTCGCCCGGTCGCTTTTCAGCGCAACGAACTCGAGCCTGCTCTGGCCGGCTTGCGCGGGCCGATTCGCCAGATCCCACCGATGTACTCGGCCTTGAAGCGCGACGGAAAACCGCTTTACGAGCTGGCGCGCCAGGGCATTGAAGTCGAACGCGAGGCACGCGCGGTGACGATTCACGAGCTACGCTTGCTGGATTACAGTGGCGAGCGTTGCCGGTTGTTTGTCGCCTGCAGCAAAGGCACCTATATCCGCAGCCTGGCCGAGGATCTCGGTCGGGTGCTCGACTGCGGCGCGCATCTCACCGCTCTGCGTCGCGTCGCCGTCGGCGCACTCGCCGTTGCCGACGCCGTGACCCTTGATGAGTTGGCGGCACTCACTGAAGAGGGGCGTGAACGCTGGCTGTTGCCTCCCGACGCTTTACTGCAGAGTCTGCCAGCGGTCAGTCTCGACGACGAGGCCGCGCTGCGTTTCACGCACGGCAATCCGGTGGGCAGCGCTGCGGCGCCCGGAAAGTGCCGCGTCTATGGGCAGGGTCGGCTCCTCGGTCTCGGCGAAGTCGATGGCCAGGGCAATGTGCAGCCGCGCCGGGTGATTGGTTCGGCGTAGCGCGGGTCCGCGGGGCAGGATTCGGCGCCGCCGGTCCGCCGTGCACGCGGGCCGCTCACAGCGCAGGCGTGCTGTTCTGTTGAATTAGCCCGTCGACCAGGTGCAGCCGACGCCGGTCGGCCAGGGCAATCATGTCGCGATCATGGCAGGCAATGACCGCCGTGGTCTCTGGCCCGCAGAAGGCCTGCACCAGATCGATCGTCTGCTGGCGTGATTCGGCGTCGAGGTTGGCGGTGGGTTCGTCGAGCAATAGCACTTTCGGTGCCAACACCCAGGCCCGTGCCAGCGCCACGCGCTGCCTTTCGCCGCCCGACAGCTTCTGCGGCGGTGTCCGCAGGAGGTGGCCGAGGCGCGCCCAGGCAATTGCCGCGGCAACCCGGCGTTCGCGCTCGCCCGCTTCGACACCCCTGGCGCGAAGACCGTAGGCGATATTCTCGACCACGCTGGTATGGAAAAGATACGGCTGCTGATGGACGTAGATCACTTCCTGGCGCAGCCAGTTCGGATAGGGCGACCAGTCGAAATGGCGTTTGCCGAAGTGGCCGACACCGCTGTCCGGTGCATCGATGCCGGCCAGAATGCGCAGCAAGGTCGACTTGCCGCTGCCGTTTTCGCCGGTCAGAACGTAACGCTCGCCGGCGCTCAGGCTCAGTGCGTCGATCGCCAGCAAGCGTCGTTCGCGGAAGGATTTGCTCAGCGCAGTCACTGCCAGCAGGTTCATCGGCGCGATTCCCCTTGAAAGAAGGCGAAAGCCGAATTGACGCCGAGGGCGACCACCAGCAGCACAATGCCGAGGGCAATTCCCTGCGCAAAATCTCCCTTGCTGGTTTCCAGGGCAATCGCCGTCGGAATGTTGCGGGTCACCCCCGCGATGTTGCCGCCGACCATCAAGGAGCAGCCGATTTCCGAGACGATGCGACCGAAGGCATTGCACACCGCTGCCAGCAGCGCGAAACGTACCTCGACGAGCATCGTCCAGCCAACGCGTGTCGCCGACGCCCCGAGCGCCACGGCAGTTTCGCGTGCGCGCGGGTCAGCGCCCTGGATCGCCGCCAGTGAGAAGGCGATGAGTACGGGCAGGGCGATGAGCACCTGGCCGATGACCATTGCCGTCTGCGTAAACAACAAATTCAGTTGCCCGAAGACGCCCTGGCGTGAAAGCAGCAGGTAGAGCAGCAGACCGACGACCACCGTCGGTGAGGCCAGTAGTCCCTGGATGACCACGATCAGCGCACGCCGCCCCGGGAAGCGCAGGGTGGCCAGGAGATAGCCGCAACCAACCCCGACCGGCATGGCGATCAGCATGGCGCGCAGGGTCACCGATAGCGAGACGCCGACGATGGTCCACAGCCCAGCATCTCCGGAGAGCAGTAGCCGCAGTGCCGCGCGAGTGGCGTCGAGGAGGCCCAAAGAGTGGGCCGCTACTGCTTGCTGGCCGGCGCCACGAAGAACAACTGTTCTCCTTTTGGCTTGAAGGCGCCGATTGCCGCCCGCCCGGCGGCGCTGGTCAACCAGTCGATCAGCGCCAGCGCGTCGCTGAAGTTGATGTCCGGGTACTTGCTGCGGCTGACGGCCATGATTCCGTAGGGATTGAACATGCGCGGATCACCTTGCACCAGGATCTCCAGTCCGGTCTTTGCCTGATAGCTGGCAAAGGTGGCGCGATCGGAAAGGGTGTAAGCCTGCATTTCGCCAGCCATGGTCAGCACCTCGCCCATGCCGAGACCCGCCGATAGGTGCCATGGCCTTCCCCGGGCGGTGATGTCGAGTGCTCGCCAGTAGCTGTGCTCCATGCGCTCGGTTCCGGAATCGTCGCCGCGCGAGACGAAGCGCGCCTGCGTGGCGGCGATTTGCCGCAGCGCCGCCAGTACGTCGTCGCCACCGCGCACCCCGGCCGGATCGCTGTTCGGGCCGACGAGGACAAAGTCGTTGTACATCACGTCACGCCGTTCGCTGCCGTGGCCGGCGGCGACGAAGGCCTCTTCGGCCTCGCGGTCATGGACCAGAACGACGTCGACATCGCCGTTTTCCGCCAGCTTGAGGGCTTTGCCGGTACCTACCGAGATGACATGCACCTTGATCCCCCGTTGCCTTTCGAACTGCGGCAGGATGGCGCGCAGGAGACCCGAATTGTCGGTGCTGGTGGTCGTCGCCAGGCGCAGATCGCGCGCTTCGATGGCGCTCGAATGCAAGACGAAGAGCAGGATGAATGCTGTTGCCAGGCGGTAGAGGCTAACGGTCATGATGGGACTCCATTTGGTTTTTTGTCCCCCGCTTGCCGCCGACAAGCGCTGGGCCGCGCTTTGTCGATGCCGGCACCACGGCCTTGGTCAGGAGCATGCCGCTGCCGTAGTCAAGCGACCCGAGAGGGCTGCTGGAAAGCGAGTTTATCGACAAACTCGAGCCCGACCAAGCCCTATTCGCGCTTCCGGCGACTGCCCCGGACGACCCGCCGCGCCTCCTGGCAATGACGCTGGCTGCGGGATGATGGATAGCGCTTGATTCCCGCTCGCCGCTGCACGCGCCGGATGCTGCCATGCGGTAAAATGCGGCGATGATCTATCCGCTGCTACGCAAATTTTTCTTCGCCCTCGACGCCGAGACTGCTCATGGCGTCGGAATGGCCGGTATCGACTTCGCCAAGGCCACTGGGATCGCGTGCTTGCTGGCGCGCCCGGTCGCTCCCGACCCGGTGACGGTGATGGGGCTGGAGTTCCCGAACCCGGTCGGCCTGGCTGCCGGTCTCGACAAGAACGGCGAGCACGTCGACGCACTGGCTGCGCAGGGCTTCGGTTTTATCGAGATCGGTACGGTGACGCCGCGTGCGCAGCCGGGAAATCCCAAACCTCGCCTCTTCCGCATCCCGGAAAAGCAGGCCATCATCAACCGCATGGGCTTCAACAATGACGGCGTCGAGAAACTGCTGAGCAACATCGCTGGCGCCAGGTTTGCGCGCGAGGGCGGCGTTCTTGGCATCAATATTGGCAAGAATTTCGATACGCCCATCGAGAAAGCAGCCGACGACTATCTGCTTTGCCTCGAGCGCGTCTATACCGCCGCGAGTTACGTGGCGGTGAATATTTCCAGTCCGAATACCAAGAACCTGCGCGAACTGCAGCGCGACGACGCGCTGGACGCCTTGCTCGGCAGCCTGAAAGCCGCGCAGGCCAGGCTTGCCGACCGCCACGGCCGCTACGTGCCGCTGGCGCTGAAGGTCGCCCCGGACCTCGAAGACGCGCAGATCCAGGCGATCGCGGCGCTGCTGCGCCAGCACCGTATGGACGGCGTCATCGCCACCAACACCACGCTGTCGCGAGCCGGCGTCGAGGGAATGCCGAATGCCGAGCAGGCGGGCGGCCTTTCCGGCGCACCGGTGCTGGCCCTGTCGACGGCCGTGATTGGCAAGCTGGCGGCAGCCCTGGGCGGCGAAGTGCCGATCGTCGGCGTCGGCGGGATCATGAACGGGGACGATGCCGCAGCCAAGATCGCCGCCGGCGCCAGTCTGGTTCAGTTCTACACCGGCTTTATCTACCGCGGCCCGGAACTGGTCGCCGAGGCCGCCGCCGCAATCGCCAAGCAGCGCACGCTGCACTCGCCGCGCACGGCCTGAGCCGGGAAGGCGCTACTGACAAGGTGGTTGTACGCACGCTTTCGACACGCGATAATCGCTGCGCCCCGGATTGCGCGGCCCACCGCCTACGCACATCATGACCCACTACCTGTTCATCATCATCGGCGCGGTCCTCGTCAATAACGTCGTGCTGGTGAAAATCCTCGGCCTTTGCCCGTTCATGGGCGTTTCCAAGAAACTGGAGACGGCTTTCGGCATGGGTGCGGCGACGACTTTCGTGCTCACCGTGGCCACCGGTGCCAGCTACATCATCGACCATTACCTGTTGATGCCTTTCGGCCTCGAATACCTGCGCACCCTGTCGTTCATCGTTACCATCGCCGCCGTTGTGCAGCTCACCGAAATGGTGATCCAGAAAACCAGTCCACTGCTGCATCAGGTGCTCGGCATTTATCTGCCGTTGATCACCACCAATTGTGCGGTTCTCGGAGTGCCCTTGCTGAACATTGCCAACAAGAATGACTTCGTCGAATCGCTGCTTTTCGGTTCCGGCAGCGCCGTTGGTTTTTCGCTGGTGCTGGTGCTCTTTGCCGGCATCCGCGAACGCGTCGAAGGCGCCGACGTTCCGGTCTACTTTCGGGGCACGGCGATTGCCATGGTCACGGCCGGGCTGATGAGCCTGGCGTTCATGGGTTTTGCCGGGCTGGACCGCTACCAGTGAGAGTGGACAGGCAATGATCACTGCCCTGGTAATCATGGCGCTCGGGGCCATCGTCCTCGGCGCGGCGCTCGGCTATGCGTCGATCAAGTTCAAGGTCGAGGGCGACCCGGTGGTTGACAAGATCGACGCCATCCTGCCGCAGACGCAGTGCGGGCAGTGTGGCTACCCGGGTTGCAAACCCTACGCGACGGCCATTTCGGCGGGCGAAGCCGACATCAACCTCTGTCCGCCGGGCGGTATGGATGGGGTGCGCAAACTCGCCGACCTGCTCGGCCGCGAAGTCAAACCACTGGACGCCGAGGAAAAGCCGAAACAGCTGGCGATCATCATCGAAGAGACCTGCATCGGCTGCACCCTGTGCATCCAGGCCTGCCCGGTCGACGCCATCGTTGGCGCCGCCAAGCAGATGCACACGGTCATCGAGTCCCTCTGCACCGGTTGCGAGCTGTGCGTCAAACCGTGCCCGGTCGAGTGCATCGAAATGCGGCCGATCACCGAAAACCTCGAGAACTGGAAATGGAAATACCCGGTGATCGAAATAAAGCCCGTCAAGCGTGCGGCCTGACGGTCATGAAAGTCATGACCGCCCCCCTCTTTCCCGACCCTTCTCCCGCAGCGCGGAGAAGGCCGATTCGTGAGTCGCGTACGCGACTTTCACGGTAAAGCGACGGCAATGCTGCAGCGACTGTTCAGCTTCAAGGGAGGCGTCAAACCGCAGACCCACAAGACGCCTTCGGTGCAGGAGCCGATCGCCGTGGCGCCGCTACCGTCGCGCCTCTACGTGCCGCTGCATCAGAGCATCGGGGGTGTGGCCAACCCGCTGGTCGAAGTCGGTGAGCGGGTACGCAAGGGGCAGGCGATAGGCGGTGCCGACGCCTGGCTGTCGGCGGCCGCGCACGCGTCGACTTCTGGCCGCGTGCTCGCCATCGAAGAGCATGTGGCCGCGCATCCCTCCGGTTTGCCGACGCTGAGCGTGGTCATCGAACCCGATGGTCGCGACGAGTGGGTGGAGCGCTCGCCGCTCGATCATCGCAGCCTGCCGCCCGAGCGGATCCGCGAGGCGCTTCGCGACGCCGGCGTCGTCGGCCTCGGTGGGGCGGTTTTTCCGAGTCACGCCAAGCTCACGGCGGCCGCAGGCGTGGCCGTGGAAGAACTGGTCATCAACGGCGCCGAGTGCGAGCCCTACATGAGCTGCGATGACGTCCTGATGCGCGAGCGCGCCGAGGAAGTCGTCCGCGGCATTGCCATCTTTCGCGACCTCCTGGCGGCGCGGCGGGTGCTGATCGGTATCGAAGACAACAAACCGGAAGCCGTCGCCGCCATGCAGCAAGCGGTGCAGGACGTTGGCGAAGACTATCAGGTCGTCGCCGTCCCGACCCGCTATCCGGCTGGCGGCGCCAAGCAGTTGATTCGCGTTCTGACCGGCAAGGAAGTCCCGGCCAGCAAGCGCTCGACCGAACTCGGCGTGCAGTGCTTCAACGTTGGCACGGTGTACTCGGCGTATCGCGCACTGGCCTTCGGTGAGCCGGTGATCTCGCGCATCGTCACCCTGGCCGGCAATCTCGAGCGACCGCGCAATTGGGAAGTGCGACTCGGCACGCCGCTGCGCGATCTGGTCGCGCTCGGCGGGCCGAAAGCCGACACTGATCGCTACCTGATGGGCGGGCCGATGATGGGCTTCGCCTTGCCGAGCCTGGACGCGCCGGTGGTCAAGGCGAGCAACTGCATCATCGCCGCGTCGCCGACGCTGTTCGCGCCGAGCCCGCCGGAGATGCCGTGCATTCGTTGCGGCGCCTGTGCCGAAGTCTGTCCGCATGAGCTGCAACCTTTCGAGTTGTACTGGTTCTCGCGGGCGCGCAACTTCGGCAAGACGCAGGAATACCACCTCTTCGACTGTATCGAGTGCGGCTGCTGCAGCTATGTCTGCCCTTCGCATATCCCCCTGGTGCAGTATTTTCGTTTCGCCAAGAGCGAGATCTGGTCGCGCGAGCGGGAAAAGAAAGGCGCCGACGCCGCCAAGGCGCGCTTCGAACTGCGCAACGCGCGCGAGGAGCGCGAACAGGCGGAGAAAGCGGCACGGCTGGCCAAAGGCGCTGCCGCGCGCGCAGCCGAGAAGCAGGCGCGCGCGGTAGCGGCGGTCGAGCCTGCGGTCGCTGACTCGGCTTTTAGTGTCGCCAGTCCGCAGCTGAAACCGGCCGACGCGCCTGCAGCAGTGGCCTCGACCGCGCTCGCCAGCCCTGCGCCTCCCGAAGCTCCCGAGCTTGATGCCGAAGCGATCAAGAAAGCAACCATCGTCGCGGCGATGGAGCGTGCGCGCGCCCAGCGCGCGGCGGTGCAACCGAGAAACACCGATCAACTGACTTTCGAGCAGAAGCGCCAGCTGGCTGCCGTCGATGCGAGGCGGGCCGCGTTGCAGGCAGAAGAGCGAGAAGGGGCGGCAGAGGCGGGCGCGGCGAGGGCATCCGTCGAAACGCCAAAACAGGTCGAAAAACAAGGGCCGATGGCCGAATGATGGATTTCAGTACGCCCCCCTATCTGTTGCAGGAGCGCATCAGCGTGCGCCGCGTCATGGTGCAGGTGTTGCTGGCCCTGTTACCCGGTGTTGCCGCCTACGTCTGGCTGATCGGCCCGGGCATCGTCGTGCAACTGGTGATCGCGACGCTGACGGCACTCGCCGGCGAGGCTTTGATGCTTGGCCTGCGGCGCAAGCCCCTGGCCCTGTTCCTGAGCGATGGCAGCGCCATCGTCAGCGCCTGGCTGATTGCCTTGAGCTTCCCGCCGCTGGCGCCGTGGTGGTTGATCGTCGTCGCTACGCTGTTGGCCATCGTCGTCGCCAAGCATCTCTATGGCGGCCTGGGCCAGAATCCGTTCAACCCGGCGATGGTCGCCTTTGCCGCCTGCATCGTCTCCTTTCCGGCGCTGATGTCGCAATGGCCGGCGCTCGGCCTGAAGCTTGGTTTTCTCGAGCAGTTGCAGATCATTGCCGGCCTGGCGCCACGCATCGACGTGATGAGCGGCGCGACGCCGCTCGATGCGCTCAAGACGGCGCTGAAGCTCTCCGATGGCAGCATTGATGTGCCGATGCTGCTGGCGACGCAGGAGGTTTTCGGCAATTTCGCCGGTCGTGGCTGGGAGTGGGTGGCCACCGGCTATCTGCTCGGCGGCCTGTGGTTATGGCAGCGCAAGCTGATCAGCTGGCACGCGCCCTTCGGTTTTATCCTCGGCTTGAGCTTGCTGGCGGCTGCGCTCTGGGCGTGGAACCCGCAGCAGTTCGCCAGTCCGGTCTTCCATCTCTTCTCCGGTGGCGCGTTGCTCGGCGCTTTCTTCATCGTCACTGACCCGGTTTCCGGTTGCACGACGCCGAAAGGCAAGCTCATCTTCGGTCTGCTCGCCGGCCTGCTGGCGTACATCATCCGCGTCTTCGGCGGTTTTCCGGATGGCGTCGCTTTTGCCGTATTGCTGATGAATCTTTGTGTGCCGCTGATCGACATGTATTCGCAGCCGCCGGTCTTCGGTCTGAAGAACGAGCCATGACGCCGCCACTCAAGACGCTCAGCGCCGCATCGATGGCCGTGCGCACGGCCATCGTCCTGTTCATTTTCGTCGTCGTCTTTACCGGCCTGCTGGCAGCCGCTTACCAGGCGACCGAGCCGGCCATCGGAGCCGCGGCAGCGGCCGAGAAAATGAAACTGATCGGCGAAGTTCTGCCGCGCGAGTTCTACGACAACGACCTGCTCAACGACCAGCGGCAGCTGCCGGCAAGCGCCGGGCTCGGCCTCGACGAGCCGTCGACGGCGTATCTGGGGCGCAAGAGCGGCAGCGCCAGCGCGCTGATCTTCGAAGCCGTCGCTGCGGATGGCTATTCCGGAAAGATTCGCCTGCTGCTGGCGGTGGCCGCCGACGGCAGGCTGCTTGGCGTGCGCGTCACGCAGCACAAGGAGACGCCCGGCCTCGGCGACTACATCGACCCGCGCAAGGACAAGAACAAGGAGCGGCCGTGGATCACCCAGTTCAACGATCTCTCTTTGGCGACCGTTTCCGAGCGCGAATGGGCGGTCAGGAAAGATCACGGTCGTTTCGACTCGCTCGCCGGCGCGACCGTCACGCCGCGCGCGGTGATCAAGGCAGTGCACAAGGCAATGCAGTACGTCGCCGAAAACCGCCAGCAGCTCTTTGCCAACCCTGAAGTGCCTGTACCCCCCTCAGCCAGCCCAGGAGGAAGCAAGTGATCGATCGCGAACAATTCCGCCAGATCGTGGACAACGGCGTCTGGCACCAGAACGCCAGCCTGATACAGCTGCTCGGACTATGCCCGCTGCTGGCGGTGACCACGACCCTGGTCAATGGGGTGATGCTCTCGCTGGCGACGATCATGGTCATGGCCGTGGCCAATGTCGCCGTTGCTGCACTGCGCAATCTGATCCCGCACGAGATTCGCATTCCTGTCTTCATCCTGGTCGTGGCCGCGCTGGTGACCGTCGTCGACCTGCTCTTCAACGCCTATTTCCACGAGCTGTATCTGGTTCTCGGTATCTTCATCCCGCTGATCGTCACCAACTGCATCGTCCTGGCGCGGGTCGAAGCTTTTGCCAACAAGAATCCGCCTCTGCAATCGCTGCTCGACGGCATCTTCATGGGCGTCGGCCTGCTATGGACCCTGGCCCTGCTCGGCGGCCTGCGCGAACTGATCGGCGGCGGCACGCTGTTTTCGGGGATCGACATGGTTTTCCCCGGCGCGCAGGGGCTGCAACTACTGCCGGCCGACTATCCCGGATTCCTGCTCGCCATTCTGCCGCCAGGTGCTTTCATTCTTCTCGGCTTCCTGATCGCCTGGAAGAACTGGGTCGAAGCGCGCGCCGCGGCGCGCAAGCCCGATTCCGGATCGGACCAGGCGTCGCCGCTGCCTCTTGCCGACGGCGCCTGAGCGCCAGCGAATCGTGCGCGGATGAATATCCAGCAGCGGCAACAACTCTTCGCGCGCCTACGCGCGGCCAATCCCGAGCCGACTACCGAGCTTGAGTACGGCACGACTTTCCAGTTACTGATTGCCGTCATCCTGTCGGCGCAGGCCACCGACAAGAGCGTCAACCTGGCGACGCGCAAGCTTTTCGCCGACGCGCCGACGCCGCAGGCGATGCTGGCGCTCGGCGAGGCGGGCCTGGCCGCGTACATCAATCGCATTGGTCTCTATCCGGGCAAGGCCAGAAACGTCACTGCCACCTGTCGGCAGCTGATCGAGCTACACGGCGGCGAAGTGCCGTCCGCGCGGGCGGCGCTCGAAGCTCTGCCGGGAGTTGGTCGCAAGACGGCCAACGTGGTCCTCAATACGGCTTTCGGCGAAGCGACGATTGCCGTCGATACGCATATTTTCCGGGTCGCCAACCGCAGCGGGCTGGCGCCTGGCAAAACGCCGCTGGCGGTTGAACGACAGTTGCTCAAGCGAGTTCCCGAGGAATTCCTGCAATCGGCACATCACTGGCTGATCCTGCACGGACGCTACGTGTGCAAGGCGCGCAAACCCGAATGCTGGCGTTGCGACATCGCCGATCTCTGCGCCTGGCCCGCGAAGACCGACCCCTTCGGAGCGCAGCTGCGATGAGCGTTGCCAGCGCGCTGGTCGCCGGCAACGATCCGCGGCCCGCTCTGGCGGAAGAAGCCTTGGCGCAGGCGCTGGCCAGGACCGGTGCCTGCCACGCCACGGGTGTGCTGTTGTTTCTGACGCCGGACTTTGCCCGGCACGCGCAGCAGACGGTCAGCGCAGTGGCCCGGGCAGCCCAGTGCACCGAGGTGGCCGGGGGCATCGCGGCGGGGGTCTTCAGTGAGTACGGCTGGGTACTCGACCGACCCGCGGCGGCGGTGATGGTCTTTGCGGGCGATCTTTCGCTGCATCATGGCCAAGGCGGCCTTGCCCTTGGCCACGCGGATCGGCAGGCCGTCCTGAGCTATGCCGGCGGCAGCTTCCCCTACCCGTGGGGCGACGCGACGAACAAGCGTTTCGGCGGCAGCTTCGCGGGTAGCGGCGGCGGCAGCGCTCCGACCGCCTGGCAGCACAGCCGTCTGGCGCCGAGCTGCAGCGTGCACCTGTGCGGCGCACAGGTCGACGTCGCTGTATCGAGCGGCTGGAGCCTGCTCGCCGAGGCACGGCCGATCGAGCGCAGCCGCGCCTATGACTTGCTGCAACTGGGTGGCGAAACTGCGCTCGACAGCCTCCTCGCCGCCTTGCCCGCAGACCTGCGCGAGCAGTCACCGCTGCCACTTGGCGCCCTGTCGGCCGTGCTCTTTGACGAGGACGGTGCGGGCAGCGCTGGCGCGGTCGCCAGCCTTGGCAGCACGCTCGCCAGTGAGGACGCTTTCGCGGCGGGTGCCTGGCATTCGACCGCCATTCTCTCCGCCAACGCGGCTGATCGCTCGGTGAGCCTGGCCGAAGGAAGCAAGCCGGGGCAGCGGCTGGCGTGGGCGATTCGCCGGCCGCAGTCGGCCGTAGACGATATGCGCCGCAGTGTCGGGCAACTGGCCGCTGTGGTTGCGAAACCCCTTGCCGGCCTGGTTTTCTCCTGTTTCGGTCGCGGCCCCTATTTTCATGGGGGCGACGACCGCGAGCTCGACTGCCTGCGGCAAAGCTTTCCCGGTCTGCCGCTGCTCGGTGTTTACGGAACCGGGCAGATCGCAGCCTGCGTCGCGGGTGGCAACCGTTCGCTGCACAACGCCGTGGTCACTGCCCTGATCAGTCACCCACCCCGGAGGCCCAATGTTCAATCCCAGTCGTGAGCAGGTACGGCAGTTCTTCTGTGGCGCCTGGCGCAAGCATCGCGAGCGCGCCGTCCTTGAAGGTGCAGAAGTGACTGCCGCCGATCTGATCGTCGAACACCCCGAATATCACGCGCTGCTCGAAAACCCGGAGCTGGCGGTGGCGCAGGATTTCACACCGGAAAGCGGGCAGATGAATCCCTTCCTGCACCTCTCCCTGCACCTGGCCGTCGCCGAGCAGATCAGCATCGACCAGCCGCCGGGCATCCGTGCCGCCTACCAGGTGCTGCGCGGACGCCTCGAAGTCCATGCCGCCGAACATGCCATCCTCGAGTGTCTCGGTGAGGCGCTGTGGCGTTCGCAACGTGACGGCAGCGCCATCGATGGCATCGCCTACCTGGATTGTGTGCGGCGTGCCGCGGGCGCCTGAGGCCTGCCACGGCGGGCCCGCAAAGCGCGGCAGCAAACCCCGCTCAACGCTTTGCGGGTAGAATCGGCCAGTTGCTTCGCGAGGAACATCTCCCATGCGCTTTTCCGGCTCCGACAAATACGTCACCACCGGTGACCTGACGCTGGCGGTCAATGCCGCCGTTACCCTGCAGCGGCCGCTGCTGATCAAGGGGGAGCCGGGTACCGGAAAGACAATGCTCGCCGAAGAGGTCGCCGCCGCGCTCGGGCGGCCACTCTTCCAGTGGCACATCAAATCGACGACCAAGGCGCAGCAGGGCCTTTACGAATACGACGCCGTTTCGCGCCTGCGCGACTCGCAGCTCGGCGAGGCCAAGGTCGCCGATATCGGCAGTTACATTCTCAAAGGCGTGTTGTGGCAGGCCTTCGAATGTGAAACGCCGTCGGTGGTGCTGATCGACGAAATCGACAAGGCCGACATCGAGTTCCCCAACGATCTGCTGCGCGAACTCGACCGCATGGAGTTCTTTGTCTACGAGACGCGTCAGAACGTTCGTGCCCGCCACCGGCCGGCGGTGTTCATCACCTCGAACAATGAAAAGGAACTTCCCGACGCTTTCCTGCGCCGCTGCTTCTTCCACTACATCAAGTTCCCCGACAGGGAGACCATGAAGCGCATTGTCGACGTCCATTTCCCGGGCCTGAAGCCCGCCTTGCTGCGTGAAGCGCTGGAAGTGTTCTTCGAACTGCGTGAAATCCCCGGCCTGAAGAAGAAGCCTTCGACCTCGGAACTGCTCGACTGGCTGAAGTTGCTGCTCGCCGAGGACATCCCGCCGGAAGCCTTGCACAGCAAGGACAACAAGAGCGCCATCCCGCCGCTGCACGGGGCACTGCTCAAGAACGAGCAGGACGTGCATCTCTTCGAACGACTGATTTTCATGGCCCGCCAGAACCGCTAAGTGGCGATGCGCGAATGCAATAGGCGCTAGCGACGATGCTGATCGATTTCTTTCTTCACCTCAAGGAGAATCGCCTGCCGGTGTCGATCAAGGAGTTCCTGGCCTTGCTCGAAGCGCTGCAGCAGCACGTCATCGAGCACAGCCTCGATGACTTCTACGTCCTCTCGCGCGCGATTCTGGTCAAGGACGAGACGCACTTCGACAAGTTCGATCGCGCCTTCGGTGAGTACTTCAAGGGCGTCGAAGCGCTGCCCGGGATGGAGGCACTGATTCCCGAAGAGTGGTTGCGGCAGGCGGTGAAGAAACACCTCAGCGACGCCGAACGCGCCAAACTCGAGAAACTCGGCTGGGACAAGCTGATGGAGACTTTCAAGAAGCGTCTCGCCGAGCAGAAGGAACGCCACTCCGGCGGCAGCAAGTGGATCGGCACAGGTGGCACTTCGCCCTTCGGGCACGGTGGCACACATCCCGAGGGCATCCGTGTTGGCGGCAAGAGCGAGAACCGCTCGGCAGTCAAGGTCTGGGAAAAGCGCGAGTATCGCAACCTCGACGACAGCGTCGAGATTGGCACGCGCAACATCAAGATTGCTTTGCGTCGCCTGCGCCGTTTTGCTCGCCAGGGCGCGCCCGAGGAACTGGATCTGGAAGGCACCATCGCCGGTACCGCGCGCAACGCCGGCTGGCTCGACCTGCGCCTGCGGCCCGAGCGTCACAACGCGGTCAAGGTGCTGCTGTTTCTCGATATCGGCGGCTCGATGGACGATCACATCCGCGTCTGCGAGGAACTCTTCTCGGCCTGTCACAGCGAGTTCAAGCATCTCGAGTACTACTACTTCCACAACTGCGTCTACGAATACCTGTGGAAGGACAACCGCCGCCGTCACAGCGAGCGCATCGACACCCACGACGTGCTGCACAGGTACGGCAACGACTACAAGCTGATTTTTGTTGGCGACGCGGCGATGAGTCCCTACGAGATTCTGCAGCCCTGGGGCAGCGTCGAGTACAACAACGCCGAGCCGGGTGCCACCTGGCTGCGCCGCCTGACCGACACCTGGCCGCACGCCATCTGGCTCAACCCGGAGTCGGAACACGCCTGGCAGTACCGGCAATCGACTTCGCTGATCCACAACCTGATGGGCGGGCGCATGTTCCCGCTGACGCTCGACGGGCTGGAGCGCGGGATGCGTCTGCTCAGCAAGTAGGCGCGGCGACGGCGTCCTCGACGGCGTTTGTCGCGCCTGCGGGAGGAGGCCTGATGGTCGGCCCAAGGCGATCGACTCCCTCTGCGCTCGCCTTTTCCTTGCCTGCCTGCAACGGCGGCTGCCGTTCTTGACGCGCTTGTTGGCGGCGCTGCGCCTTTCCTTCCGACCCCTACCAATCGCCGCCTTGTGTCGCCTTTAAGTGCGCTGTGTTCAATGTTTTTCGCATGATTTGCGTTTCCGGAAAAGTCGAAACGTGGGCTCAACGATGCAGGCCTCCCGTGACTGCCGCAGAACGTTCCAATGTCATGAGCCTTGGAGAATCTGCGAGAAATCGCGGGCATCGGGCAGATCTCTGGGAACGGCCTGTAAGCCCATGAACAAGAAGCTTTAGATATCCGTAGTGACGATTAAATAGAGTCCGTTTCGTGGCCGCGGCACTGCTTCCCGTGCGGAAAGCGTTCTGGCCGCGGCCTGCCGTTTACAGCATTTTGTCAATTAAAGTAGTTAATCAGATGTGGGATGAGCTTCTCCTCATTTATTGTATTTTGTAAATGATCATAACATTTGTGTAGTTACGAAAAATATTGTGTAAAAACAATGCGATAGATGTTTATAACTGCATATGAAGATATTTTGTCCGCAGCATAAAATGCGCTGAGCATTAATCTTTCGCCGCTGCTGCTTGCAGCAGGCTGGCCAATTTTTATTATTATTTGCTGCCTCTAGGGGGCTTGTCAGATCGAATTTTTCTGATAATCTTCGTCGCGCAAATGCTTCGCGTCACCTCTGAAGTCTTTGATCTGCATCTAAAGACTTCAAAAAATTTCCCACCCTTGGAGAGTCCCAAATGACTTCGAAATCGATGTTTTTGAGCGTCAGTCTTGCCGTCGCCGCTGCCCTGGCGTCAGGTGCCGTTTCTGCACGAACCGAGATCCAGAACAAGGGCTCGGACACCCTGGTCAACGTGGCCCAGTCGTGGGCCGAGCAATACGGCAAGATCAATCCGGATGTGGCCGTCGCGGTTTCCGGCGGCGGGTCGGGTACCGGCATCGCAGCAATGATCAACGGCACCGTGGACATCGCCAACTCCAGCCGCAAGATGAAAGACAAGGAAATAGCCGAGGCCAAGGCCAAAGGTCACGATCCGGTCGAGCACGTGGTCGGCTACGATGCCCTGGCTATCTTCGTACACAAGAACTTTCCGCTCAATACCTTGAGCATCCCGGAACTGGCCAAGATCTACGGACGTGACGGTGGGGCGACCAAGTGGAGCGATCTGGGGATCACCATTCCAGGCTGCAAGGACGAGATCGTCGTCGTCAGCCGGCAGAACAACTCGGGCACCTACGCCTACTTCCAGGAGGCCGTTCTCGGTGAGAAGGGCAAGTTCCGCCAGGGGACACTGGACATGCACGGCTCCAAGGATGTCGCCGACCTGGTCGAGAAGACGCCTTGCGCGATCGGTTACAGCGGCCTCGCCTACGCTACCGATCACCTGAAGGCATTGTGCATCGCGCCCGAGAAAGGCAAGCCCTGCGTCATGCCGACCGAGGATACCGCTTTCGACGGCACCTATCCGATCGCCCGTCCGCTGTTCATGTACACCGATGGTCAGCCGAAAGCCGACACCAAGAAATACATGGACTGGATCAAGAGCGACGTTGGCCAATGCATCGTTGCCAAGGAAGGCTACGCGCCAATCAAGAAAGTCAGCTGCAAGTAAGTCATACGCCATCGCGGGCGCGGGGACGGGGAGTCCTTCGCGCCCGCTCTGAAATCTGTGTTCCGTTAGCGCTGTGGGGAGCCGCAAGCAATGAGCCATTACGAAGAACGTCTCGAGAGAGACCTGTCCCTGATCAAACAACAAGCGACCCTGCTGGCCAAGCGCGTCGACGCTGCCCTCGCTGCTGCGGTACGTGCCCTGCTGAGCGGTGATGACAAGCTCGCCTATGCGACAGTCCTGGGAGATCAGCGGATCAACGCGGAAAATCGCAAGCTGGACAAGATGTGCCACGCGTTCATCGGCGTGCACCTGCCGAGCGCCGGGCATTTGCGCCTGATGACGGCGATGATTCACGCCAACGTCGCGCTGGAGCGCGTCGGCGACTACGCGGTGACCATCGCCCGCGAATCGGTGCATCTCGCCAAGCGCCCCGACGCGTTGATCAAGCGCGAGGTCGAATTGCTCGCCGGCGAGTCGCGGCAGATGTTCAAGCAGGCGATGTGCGGCTTCATCGACGGCAATGCCGAGAAGGCCAGGGCGACGATGATCATGGCCGATCAGGTCGAGCGCACTTTTGATGTGGTTTTTGCCGACCTGGTCAATGCGGGCGAGAACTTCAGCATCGAGGATCTCTTTGCCTACCTGGGCGTTTTCAATTCGCTCGAACGGGTGTCGGATCAGGCCAAGAACATCTGCGAGGAAACGGTGTTTGCGGTCACCGGCCAGACCAAGGCGGCCAAGGCTTTCCGGATCCTCTTCCTTGACGAGGACAACACCCTGCTCGGACCGATCGCCGAGACCGTTGCTGGCAAGATTGCTTCCGGAGGTGGTGAGTTCCGCAGCCTGGGCCGTCAGGCTGGCGCGATGCTGCCGGAGGTGGTCGGCTTGCTCCAGGAGTCGGGGGTCGACCTGGCTCGCCACCGACCAAAGGCGATGAATCTGAGCCTTCAGGATCTCGCCGATTTCCACGTCATCGTCAGCCTGCAGGGGCCAGTCAAGTCATACGTGGACAACGTGCCCTTCCACACCGCGGCGCTGGAGTGGGATGTCGGCGGCGTGGTTGCGGCGGAACTTCCCGAGGATCAGCGACGCGAGCGCTACGCAGCGCTGAGTCGCGAGATCGCCGTGCAGGTGAGCAATTTGATGACCACCCTGCGGGGCGAGGAGGCCGACTGAGATGGCCAACAGCAACACTGTACCCGGCGCCGCAATGGCCGCCGGCGGGGCTGGCACGTTCGATCGTCGCGATCTCGACTGGTATGTAGACAAGGCCGTCCAGGCCATCGTCTTCCTCTGCGGTATCTCGGCGATCGTCTTCGTCCTGGGAATCTTCATCTTCGTCTTCAAGGAAGGCATCGGCTTCATCCTCCACCACATGAACGTCCGGGAGTTCTTTCTCACGCCGTACTGGTTCCCGAGCGACGCCGACGCCCCCGAGTACGGGATCCTGGCGCTGATGGCCGGTACCGCCAGTGTCACCGGTCTGGCGATGCTGGTCGCCGTGCCGTTTTCGCTCGGCGCGGCCATCTACATTGCCGAGTTTGCCAGTGGCAAGACCCGTGAAACCTTGAAAGTGCTGGTCGAGTTGCTGGCGGCCATTCCGTCGGTGGTCTGGGGCTTCATCGGCCTGGTGATCATGAACCCCTTGATCATCAAGTGGTTCGACGTGCCGGTGGGTCTCTGCGTGCTCAACGCCGGCATCATCCTTGGTTTGATGGCTGCGCCGATCATGACCTCGATCGCCGAAGATGCGCTCAAGGCGGTTCCCGATCGCTACCGTGAAGCCGCCGAGGCGATGGGCGCGACGCGCTGGCAGGTGACCTACAAGGTGGTGCTGCCGGCGGCCAAGAACGGCCTGCTCGGTGGCGTGCTGCTCGGGGTCGGACGGGGCTTCGGAGAAACGATGGCCGTGCTGATGGCTACCGGACACGCGGTCAATATTCCCGACAGCGTCTTCGACTCGGTGCGCGCGCTGACCGCCACCATCGCCGCTGAGTTGGGTGAAACGGTGGTCGGCGGCGAGCATTATCAGGCGCTGTTCACCATCGGCATTCTGCTTTTCCTGGTTACCTTCACCGTCAACCTGACCGCCGATCTGATCGTGCGCGGCATTCGCAAGGGATAGAAAATGACAACTGCCAATGCAGCCATGTTCCAGGCGAGCAGCCTGAACCACCGCAATGCCAGGGTTCAGAGCCTCTATAGAATGCTCTTCGGCTTGATGACCCTGATGTTGATTGCGCCGGTACTGATCATTCTCGGAACCCTGATTCACAAGGGTGGCGGGGCGATCTCCTGGGAGTTTCTGTTCACCGCGCCAACCGACGGCATGCGTACCGGCGGCGTCCTGCCGGCGCTGCTGGGCACCGTCTGGCTGGTGATGGTGGCGCTTCTGCTGTCGGTCCCGATCGGCATCTTCGCGGCGATCTACCTCAGCGAGTACGCCGGCGACAACTGGTTCACGCGGGTGATCAATCTGGCGATCATCAACCTGGCCGGCGTGCCGTCGATCGTGCATGCCCTGTTCGGGCTCGGCGCCTTCGTCATCTTTTTCAAGTTCGGGACGAGTATCCTGGCGGCCAGTCTGACCCTGGCGGTGATGACCATGCCGGTGGTCATCGTTGCTACCCGAGAATCGCTGCAGTCGGTACCGCCGGCGTTTCGCGAGGCTTGCTGGAACATGGGTGCGACGCGCTGGCAGACCATTCGCAAGGTGGTGCTGCCGAACTCGATCACCGGCATTCTGACCGGCGTGATCCTCGAGGTTTCGCGTACCGCTGGCGAGACCGCGCCGATCATGTTTACCGGGGCGGTGTTCTTCACGCCATTCCTGCCGCAAAGCGTTTTCGACCAGACCATGGCCTTGTCGTTGCACCTGTTTGTTGCCGCGACCCAGGTTCCGGGGATCGCCGAAGAGGTTCCGTTCGGTATCGCTCTGGTACTCATCGGACTGGTGTTGTTGATGAACAGCGCGTCGATCGCGTTTCGCATGTGGCTCAGGGGGAAGAAGAAATGGTAAGTCAAGGCGCGCAAAGCGCTCTCGAACGGGCCCCGGTGGCTGCTGGCCAAACCAACGCCGCTTCCGGTGAGCCGCGGATCAAGTTGGCGGTCAAGGATCTGACTATCAGTTACGGCAAGGCGGTGGCCCTGAAGGACGTCAACCTGGAGATACGCGAGCACGAAATTTTCGGCATCATTGGCCCGCCAACGCCGGCAAGACCTCCTTCCTCAAGGCGGTCAACCGCATGGACATGTTCACTACAGGGATGCGCGTGGCCGGCGAGATCCAGTTCAACGGTCTGGATACCCGCCACCTGAAGAACGTCTATGCGCTACGTAGCCGGATTGGCGTCGTCTTTCCCTTGCCGGTCCGGTCTGCCGATGACCGTCTATGACAACGTTGCCCTGTCGCCGCGCCTGCGCGGGATCAAGGGAAAGAGCCGAGCTGGACCGTAATCGTTGCAACGCTGCATGACCCGTGCGGCCCTCTATGGGACGAAGTCAAGGATCGTCTGAGTGCGCTTGGCAGCCTGCTTCTCCGGCGGCCAACAGCAGCGGCTGACGATTGCCAGGCCTTGTCGCAGGAGCCAGACCTGTTGATGCTCGACGAGGTTCTCGATCGCCGTCGACCCGGTCACCACGATGCGCATCGAAGATGTGCTCAAGGAGCTGCGCAAGGAAGTGACCATCATCCTGGTTACCAACCTGGTGCAGCAGGCGCGGCGTTTGGCCGACCGCACCGCGTTCTTCCTGAACAGCGAGTGCGTCGAGATCGGGGTCACCGAGGATTTGTTCACCGGCGAGGTGAAGGACCAGCGGACGCGTGATTACGTAGAGGGACGCTTCGGCTGAGCCCAATACCGCGCCACGCTGCTTGCCACTGTATTGACTGAATGCCAACGAAGGACACAACGAGATGACCGCCGTTCAAGCCGCTGCTTGCAGCAGCCAGCTCCAGAATACGCCATTGATACCAAAAAACTGAACCTCTGGTACGGGACTTTCCAGGCCCTGTACGATGTCGACCTGCGCATCCGCCAGGGCATGATCACCTCGATGATCGGCCTTCGGGATGCGGCAAGAGCACCTATCTGCGCAGCGTTAACCGCATCAATGAGCGCCTCGCTACGTGCGCATCGAAGGTAGCAGTCGATGTCATGGGCCAGAACATCTACGACCCCGGCGTCGAGTTGATACAGGTGCGCAAACAGGTGGTGATGGTCTTTCAGCGCCCCAATCCGCTACCCGTTTCGATTCGCGACAATATCCTCTTCAGTCACCGTCTGCACGCCAAGGGTGGTGGTGACGTACACCAGGGCACCTCCCGACGAAATCGTCGAGGAGGTCCGCTGCGCACCGTGCTGTTGTGGGACAAGGTCAAGGATCGGCTCAAGCGCAAGGCTACCGAGTTGTCGCTCGAAGAGCAGCAAAAGCTCTGCATCGCGCGTTTGTTGCCGGTGAAGCCGAAGTTGCTGCTGATGGACGAGCCGTGCTCGGCGCTCGACCCCAAGGGTACCGAAAGCGGTCGAGGAACTGCTCTGGGAGCTGCGTGGCCAATACACCGATTCTCATCGTCCACCCACAACATGGCGCAGGCGCGCCGCGCCAGCGAGGAATGATCGTTCATGCTGATGGGCAAGGTCGTCGAGCACACGCTGACCGAGGAGATGTTCGTGACCCCGATCCACAAGGAGACTTCCGACTACATCGAAGGGCCGTTACGGCTGAGCGCGCAGGCCCGGCACCCATTATGAGAACGGCCCGCGCTGCCGGGACGGTGTTGCGTTGGGGCTCAACGCTGGCAAGCCCTCGCTTGCCAAGTCCGGGAGAACTGCCCTAGACTCGAGGCGGTTACAGACCATAGTTCAAACAGCCGTCAAGGCACTGTCCGGCGCAGACGGGCCAACCTAACGGAGGAAAAAAAAAACGATGGGCCATATCGATTGTCAAGGCGAGGCGAGAAGCCTTTTCAGCTCGTGAGCGCGACAGCTGCGTTGGACGCGGTGAGCAATGCGCCGGTGACAATGCGGCGCGAAAGAAAGCTGGACGTTATGAACGACCGTGCCGCCGTGATGCGATCGAGCTTACATCAACAGCCGGGCTGACGGTCGCCGGGCGGACCGTGACTTTCGATGGGGCGCAGCAGGTGCGATGCATAGAGTTTTCACGAGGGGGTCGCGGCGATAAGAGCAGCAGGAGATAGCGTCCTGATCTGCTGTGGGCAGTGAATGGCGTTACCGGGTCAATCTGACATGCTGTGTGAGTACCAGAGCGCGCCGGAGAGCGCTCGATTCTATACGTCGTCAGGCGAACAACCCTGTCGAGAATTGCAAAGCTGCACTAGACGACCGATCCTCAGAAACAAATACATGGTCATTTTCGAGGCCAACAAACCGCTGCTACGGTCATCCGGAAAAGATCTATCCCGGTCCAGAGTGGCTTGCGGAATTCTCCCTCGGACTTGAGCGAATTGCGCGCTGGCCGGCTAGGGCAGGCGTCCTGCCGCAGCGTCTGTTCTGCGGCCGGGAGGGGGGGGCCAGGCGATCGTGCATAGCGCGCACCCTTTGATCTGCACGCCGCCCTGCGTGAGTAGGGTCGTGCCCGCATTAGCCCCCCAGTCAGCAGGCCAAAGGGATTGTTCAAGCACCGCCAGGAGCCTATGGTCAGGCGCATAGCGCGCTTGTTACTGCCGGGTAGAGGACGACGATCCGATTGCTGTTATGCCCAGCGGTGATAGCCGGCGCCATCGACGAAGCGTCGGCCGATCTGCGCCAGGCCGTCTGACGACAACCATGAAAGAAGACATGTTACCCGGCAGGCGCTACCGAGGCAGGCCTGCGGCATCATAAAGGTAAGCCTCGTCGGCCGGTATTCCGCGGCGAATACGCGGACTTTGCCTTCTACAAACGGGCTCTGTTTGGTTGGGGCGGTTTTGCATCGAAGCGTAGCGGTAGCCTTTGGCGGTCGCGCATGGCGATGCAAGGGGCCAAGGAAGGTGCTGGAGAAGTTTCGCCGGCGCGTCGAGCTACGCGCAGCGCATTTGATGAACGGTGTTTGCTCGCTGCTGCAGCATTGGCATGGGGGTAGGAGACCGAGATCATGGAGTGCCCGGATAGTCTGGCAGTGGACGAAGCGAATCAGCCGTCGGAGCGAGCCACTGGCGTAGAAAGACGCCAGCCGCTCATCACCGCCCCCCCCGTGCGACGACCGTGTCCTGGCCTCTGAAAAACGCAACGCGGTCGTAGCGCAAGCCGTCGAGCGCGATCGATGAGGCCCGCCTTGGCGAGCGTTCAGCCTGGGCGCGCAGTTCGGCTACGAAGGAGAGCTGCGGCCCACAGGAGGGCGAATGCAAGGACGTGAGCGCCCCGCCGGATCGAGCCTTCGGCACAGTATAGGGGCCGCAGCAAGCACGCACGGAGCCGCGCACAGCTTCGAGTGGCGCGACCTGAACTGACACCGCCATGTAGGCAACCGAGGAGATGCCGGAGAGACGGTGAGGCTCGCTCAATTCGGACGCCAGCGTGGCAGTGCTGCACTGTGGCTGGGGTTCGGCTGCGCGGTCCGCGTTTCGGTGCTCAGCAAGGGAAAACGAGAGCGCGCTGGCGAGGCTGCCACAAGACGGTTTGCTGTGGTATGGTGGCGGGAACGACCATGACGATCGGAGAGAGAATGAACAATGGGGTGAATGATTAGCAGCTCGTCTTGACGAGACACAGACGGGCGGGCGGGCAACGCCCCTGATCTTATCGCTGCGTGGCTGAAGTTGCCGATTCGAGGGATTCGCCGCAGACCTTGTTTGAACGCGGTCGGGGCGCCCCTAACTAGGCGATGGCCTCACTCCTCCACCGCGCTTGTCGCGGCTCGCAGCGCCCAATACTCCAGTCGAATGACTCCAAGCTTCCCCTGGGCGGGACCACCATCTTCAGGTTATGTCGAAGCTCGCCGCGGACTGCGGGCAAATCAAATCTGTCGCAGGGCGGGGCTTTCCTGATTTTCAGGCCGAGCGGCACTCTTTGAAGCAACTTCACGGGCCATGCCTGCCGGTCGTAACCAGTACCCGGCGAGGCCGGGTGGGCGAATGCGCGTGGCCATCGCGACAAGGTGGCCGCGCTCTATGGCAGCGGACTACGACGTCGAAGACGAATCACGGTAAACGCCGGTGCCACGAGCCATCGTTCACGGCGATTGCGCCTTCGTGCGCAGCGCCGACGTGTGTCGGGTTCGAGCGGTCGATGACAGCTACGTGCGGCAATCGAAACGTGGGCTGGGGCCAAAGCCGTTAACGCGGCGCTGCGCTAGCCGGCCTAACGGCACGATTGGAAGCAGCTGCCATGCGCTCCCTGCTCAGTCCGCGCGCGGAGGATCACCTCAATTCAGCCCGCACAACCCGCGGAGCGGCAGCATGTTCGAACGCCCGACGATTGCGCACTGGCGAAAGGACCCGCGACACTCTATCGTCGTATCGCCGACGGAAGTTATCGAACACATCGTTTCGACGGTCGCATGCATCAAAGCGTAGCTGCGCATTGACCCGACACTGGCCGCACGGCGCATTCGTTGTTCGTCCTTCGGAAAGACCTATACATCACTGGGCTGGACGGTGGATAGTGCGGGGCCCTCGCGAATGATGCGCGAGTTTCGCAAGGTTCATCAGTTTCAACGTGGGTTACGTCAATACGCCGTGCCAGCTGGGATTGCCGAGTACATGCGCGACGCTCGCGAACATCTCCCCCCCGGTATGGCGGCGTTATAGACGGGAAGCGGGAGTTCTTCGCGCAGCTGGCGCTCAGCTTCGAAACGCTCCACTGACCCGCGGCACCTACTCCCAATGGCGCGGTACGCGACATTGCCGACCTGCCGGACCAGGAGTTTGCTCGCTGGATGACCGGGAGGTCGGTTGTGGCGGTTATTCCCGGTGTCGGTATTTCAACCCGAGGGCTGTGACGAAAACGCGTCGTACGCTTCTGTTTCGCCAAGCAGAAGCAACCTGGCGCCGCCGGTGAAAAAACTGCGCGGCTATGACCGGCGCCACGATGAATTCCCGTGCCGCGGAGCCGGTGTCCTTCGGGTAAAACACCAAGGAGAAATGAGGAGCATGATGCAGGAGTTCAAAGAGTTCGCCATGAAGGCAACGTGAGGGATCTTGCCGTTGGCGTGATCATCGGCGGTGCCTTTGGCAAGATTGTGATCCGTCGTCGCCGATTTGATCATGCCGTTGGTCGCCTCATCATGGGCGGGAAAGTTTGATTTTCGCGGGACTGTTCTGGTGATGTGCAACGGTGCTCCGAAGGGACGGCGAAGACAGCGGATGCGCTCAGGACGGCGCAGGTTCCCGTTTCGCTATGGCAGTTTCCTGACAATCCTGGTCAACTTCATCATTCTTGCCTTTCATCTTCATGATGATCAAGAAGTGAATCGTCTGAAGCGGAGCGAAGCCGCCGGCTCAGACTTGCCGCGCCTGCCCGAGAGATGTGATGCTCTTGCGCGAGATTCGCGGCAGGACTGAAGAGTATGTCAGCGACCGGGGGCAGGGACGGCGCGTAAATGGCCAATCCCTGCCAGCGCGTATCGCCGACAGGGCTGCCGTGACGAATAGCCACTCTGCAGTTCGCCAGGATGCGCAGGCAGTTACCGCCACTCGTCAGTTCGCGTGTCCCGTGCTGGCGTTCCCGGCGAGACCAGGCCGTCAGCTGTCGGGGTCGATGTATTTGCGGAAAGCGGCTGTTGACTCCTGTTCCGGGCGTCAGCGCCATGACTAGCGCGCGAAGTCTCGGAAGTACAGCCAGTCTGACAGAGCGGTTAGAGAAGGGAGATCTTCCAGCGCGCGGGCAACGGCGCTGTCCTGTGAGCGAGAGACGGCGCGTGCTTCGAGATTCCCGTATTGGCCTCGGCAAACTCTTCAGCCGTGAAGCCGTTCGCGGCAGCGCGCGCGTCGCTCCTCGAGGAAGGCGAGCGCTGGCGCGATACAGGTTCTGCGGTGCTGCCATAGACGGCAAAGACCAGCCGACAGATTTTGCGCCTACCATCGCAAGGACGAAGACGCGCTGTAGATGAGGCCGTCTTTCTGGAGCAGGCGATCCATAAGGCGGTCGAAAGTCCACGCTATGCCGCCAAAAAATACTGTTTGACGTACAGGGCAGGTGTGTCGTCGTCGTCGAAACTCAGCTTCAGATAGACAAGCGCGCGCAGGAAGGCGTGTCTCTTGTCGGAGGGTGTCGATGCGAGGCGTTGCGGCGTAACGGCGACGATATCGCGATCATACGCGGGCGCGTACGCGATCGCGAGACGTAATCGGGAAGAGTTGCTTGAGCTCGGCGCTGATCGCCGCTTCACGAAATCGCGACCAACGAGGCTATTTCGCCACGCGCCCGTGACATAGCTCGCAGGTGATAGGCGACAAGCTGCCGAGCGTCGTCGCCGAGATGGGCGAGCGTTCGCGAGTTGCGAATGGTTAGAGAGGGTCACCGGGCGGGGAGTGTGTTGAAGTGCGAGGCCCAGAGCGTCACTGGAGAGTGTCTTGCGGTGGTTGTCGAGTGGGGCCTGCAGCGCAGTCAGCTCGTCTGGTGTTTCAGTTCGTCGAATTCGCGCCGGGAAGATCGGCCTCTTTGAGACAACAGGGCGACCAGCCCTGGACGCTTACCGGTAGCTGCTCACGGGTGGTTCAAACTGAGTCAGGTCGCGCGATTTTCAGGCGAGGGAATCGTCGGCGAGCTGCTGGCGGTTAGTTGGCAAAGCCGCGGTGAGCTATGGCCTCGCCACAGTGTGTGCCACGGCCATATCCCGGATTGCGAGCGATGTAGTCTTCACCACCCAGCGGAAGCTCATAGGCCCGTGGACTGTCTGGCCGCGGTTTCTTTTTCGCGAGCAGCGCCACTGGCACGTCGCCGACGCTCGGCCGTTGCGAGCGTTGGTTTATGCTTCTCATGCGACGCTTCGAAGGTTTCACCGGCGTCTCCCTTTTCACTGCCCTTGAAGTTAGCCGTGAGTTCCACGCGGGCGGGGCGGGCGGAATCTCGGCGCGCTGCGGTGATCTTCGGGAAGAAAATGACGACGAAACGCGGTTGTCACGCACCAAAAATACTCGCCGCGGCGGCGTCGCACCTGCGCGGCGTGATCTGGTCGAGAGGAGCACGGGCATAGAAGAACAGCCGCCAGTACCGAGCGCGATGTACTCGGAAAGCAGGGACGGCGAACACTTCGGGTGGCCAGCGCACGTTTCGTAGGCGGTGCGCGGCGCTGTCTCGGACGACGCGGCCGAGCTCGTATGGCGGTCGCCGTCGCGAGCGAAACCGCCTTCAAGGGAATGCGATAATCTTGTCGCGCACGCGCTACAGCGATCCGCCTCTGGTCACCATCTCAGCAAAAACAACGAGCCGGGTTCGCGGCCGCGATGATAGGCAAGACCTGGGGACAGAAGGGTTGACAGCTAATTGGTAGAGGCGGACATTCGGAGTCCGTAGCCAAGGTATCTTCGGGCCATGATAACGCTTCGGAGCACGGCGTGCAGGTCGGATGGTTGGATAGGCGAGGGTCCGCAGTTGCACATCTCGCCCTTGCGTGGCGAACGACGAAGCTGCGCTCGCCGTCGGC